>CAYLIE010000005.1:0-107525 GCA_964383935.1 uncultured Anaerolineales bacterium
TCTCGATGAGTTAACGATTATCTGCAAAGTAAGATTTTAGACGAGTCAATGCCGGCGATTGACAAGAGGAGGAAACAGAGTTATAATAGTTATGCGATTATTCTAATATACTAATCTCAACAGGAGGCCAAATGAAGAAGGACGCCTACCGCTTGTTAGCCAGAACCATAAAATCCCTGGCCCACCCTACCCGCCTCGCCATACTTTCCTTACTTGGGGAGGGAGAGGTTTGTGTCTGCGACCTGGAGCCAGCTCTTGATCTCCGCCAAGCGAATATCTCGCAACATCTAGCCGTCTTACGTCGCGCGAACCTGGTCACAAGTAGGCGAGACGGCTTGAGGATCCTCTACCGAGTTACCGATCCGAGGGTCTTTAAGGCTTTAGACCTCCTCTCCTCCATCACTCATGACCGGCTGGAGCAGGCGAGGCAAGCCTTGGCTGCCCTTGAACCCGCTGTTTAGGACTAAATGGGAGCAATAGGGATGGAGATCAGAGTTCTGGGCTCGGAGTGTGCTAGGTGTTTGAGACTCGAGTTTCTACTGAGGCAAGTACTGGACGATCTGCGTGCCAAGGTGAAACTGGAGTGGGTCATAGCGCCCTCGGCCTTTTCGGGCCAGAAAACTGTCTCGGAGGAGAATAGATGACAGAAACCATAGTAGCGGAAGCGAGACCAGACGTCGTTGCCAGCCTCTCTCTCCTGGATCGTTTTCTCCCCCTTTGGATTTTTCTGGCTATGGCCGTGGGAGTGGTGGCGGGATATATCTTTCCAGGCATCGCCGAGGTCTTCGATGCCTTGCGCATCGATACCGTCTCTTTGCCCATCGCCATAGGGCTTTTGTGGATGATGTATCCCGTCTTGGCCAAGGTGAAATACGAGGAACTCTCTAAGGTGGCCACCGCTTGGAAGATGTTCGGGGTATCGGTGATTCAGAACTGGGTCATCGGCCCGGCGATCATGTTCGCCCTGGCCTGGTTATTCTTGGCCGACCTGCCCGAATATCGGGAGGGGCTAATCATCGTGGGGTTGGCCCGCTGCATCGCCATGGTTCTCATCTGGAACATGCTGGCCGGCGGCGATAACGAATACTGCGCCATCTTGGTGGCTCTGAACTCAGTCTTTCAGGTCCTCTTCTATTCGGTGCTGGCCTACTTTTACATCACCGTAGCCTCTTCCTGGGTCGCCGGCCCTGAGGCGGCCAGCGTGGTCCGTATCTCCATGATGGATATCGCCCGCAGCGTCTTCATCTTCCTGGGCATCCCCTTGATCGCGGGGATCATCACCCGTTTCACCCTGATGGGGCATAAAGGCAAAGAATGGTACGAGACCAAGTTCGTGCCTAATCTCGGCCCTACCGCTATCGTGGGCTTACTCTTCACCATCATCGTTATGTTCTCCATGAAGGGGGAATATATCTTGACCCTGCCCGGGGATGTGTTGCGCATCGCCATCCCCCTGGTGGCCTACTTCCTGCTGATGTTCGTGGTTTCTTACCTCATCTCTTGGGCGCTCAAGTTCGTTTATCCGCAGACGGTCACCCTCTCCTTCACCGCGGCCAGCAACAATTTCGAGTTGGCCATCGCCGTTGCTGTGGGCGTCTACGGCATCAATTCAGGGCAAGCCCTAGCAACTGTCGTGGGCCCCCTCATCGAGGTGCCGGTGTTGATAAGCCTGGTTTATGTATCGCTCTGGGCCAATAAGTTCTTCTTTAATGCCGATGGCACGGTGAAGCGGGTTCTGGTCAGCGTATCTAGATGATAGGGTCCCTAGGGTGACGCTACGCCTAAATACAAAAGCCTGCTCTACGTAGAGCGGGCTTTTGAGCATAAACGCTTGGGGGCTAATTCGCTTTGGCGGTCAACTCCCTCCAGCCCTCTCGGATGGCCTCCACCAGCCTGCTCTCTACAGCCCTCCTGGCCTGCCCCCTGGCGCTGACCACAACCGGCGGGAACGGCCATGGCCGATCACCACCACCCCATTCACCCTTAAAAGGGGCATGCCTCCGATCCTCGAATAGTGGTATCTCTCCCGTGTCTCTGCTCCATCACGGCCCCCCTAATAATCCTTCCCCTGACACCCCCCCCTTTTAGCCCTTAAAACACCTACCACATTGCGACGTTGCCCTTTATACCCTCTCTTCGTACCCATCTTACACCTTCTGTGTTATACTGAAAAAAGGTTTTCCAAGGTTACCATATCAAAATTTCAAGATTACAGCGCTTCTCTGACCCGCAAGAGGGGAGAGAGATTTGCCTAGATATGCGCACATCGTGGGCTGGGGAAAGTACGTCCCAGACAGAATCCTCACCAATAACGATCTGGCGGAGTTAGTGGATACCTCCAATGAGTGGATACTGGCCCGCACGGGGATATCGGAGCGACGGATCGCCGGGCCCAAAGAATCGACCTTCACCATGGCTTTGAGGGCTGCACAGGAAGCCCTCGAGGTGGCTAACATAGACCCCCGAGCACTAGATCTCATCATCGTCTGTACCGCCACCCCCGACTACCCCTTCCCCGCCACAGCCTGCCTGGTGCAAGACGCCCTGGGGGCTACGCGTGCCGGGGCCTTTGACCTAGAGGCAGGCTGTTCTGGCTTCGTCTACGCCCTGAGTATAGCCAGCCAGATGATCGCCACCGGAGCATATGAACACGTCCTGGTCATCGGCGCTGAAACTCTCTCACGGGTCCTAGATTGGACAGACCGCAGCACCTGTGTGCTCTTTGGAGACGGAGCAGGGGCCTTACTCCTCCAGGCCAGTGATGCCCCGGGAGGGGTGCTCTCCTTCGTCTTAGGAGCCGATGGATCCGGAGGTCAACTCCTTATGGTCCCCGCCGGAGGGAGTCGTCAGCCGGCCAGTCTGGATACGGTAACCCGTAGGCTCCACTTCGTGCAGATGAGGGGACCAGAGGTCTTTCGCTTCGCCTCCCGTATCATGAGCAAAGCGGCCCGGGAAGCGGTCCGCGCCGCCAAACTGACCACCGATGATATCGACCTCTTCGTTCCCCACCAAGCAAATCTACGGATCATCCTCTCCGCAGCCAAGGAACTGGGTCTTCCCATGGAACGGGTCTTCGTTAACGTGGAGAAATACGGTAATACCTCTGCGGCTTCGATCCCCATCGCCTTCTGCGAGGCGATCGAACAGGAACGCTTGAAGCCTGGGGATCATCTGGTTCTGGTAGGCTTTGGCGCCGGACTAACCTGGGCCGCAGCGGTGGTAAAGTGGCAGGTTCCCCTACCCGCACCCCCACCCCCTCGCAGAGGACGTTTCTGGCGTTTGTTGCGCTACCGGTGGGCTAGGCTTAGATCTCTCTTACGGCGTCTGAGGCGAAGGGTTGCCTCCTGGTGGAGCAGGGTCAGGAGAGAGTGGCCCTCTTAGTGGTGAAACCTCCCACTGTCGGTATCGCCCTCCCACATTCAGGACATCTCCCTTTTCGGATTCGGTGGGCGGTCACCCGTAGACCGTAGCGCTGAATGAGGAGTTCTCCACAGTGGGGACAATAGGTATTCTCGTACCGATGGCCCGGCACATTCCCTAGATAGACGAACCTGAGCCCCTCTTCCCTGCCTATCTCCCAGCCCCTCTCCAGGGTGGCCAGGGGGGTAGGGGCTTGGTGGAACCTGTAAGCGGGGAAATAGCCGCTCAGATGCCAGGGGGTCTCTTCCCCCAACTGGTCACGAATGCGGGCCGCGATGGCTCGCAACCCTTCCTCGTCATCGTTCACCCTCGGTATCACCAGGGTGGTGACCTCCAGATGTACCCCCTTCTCCTTGGCTAGGCGACAGTTCCTCCAAACCACCTCCACATCGGCTTTGCAGTACCTCCTCACTACCTCTTTTGAGCCTTTGAGGTCCACGTTCATGGCATCGAGGCCCGCCTCTATCAAGAGGTCAAGGGCCTCGTGGGTCATATAGCCGTTGGTGACATAGGTGTTGTAGAGACCTCTCTCCTTTGCCAGCCGAAAGAGGTCGAGCGACCACTCGAAAGAGAGGGTAGGCTCGTTGAAACTGACGGAAGTCGCCTGGCAACCTCGACTTATGGCCTGCTCCACGAACTCCAGCGGCGACATGTATCTCAAGCCCTTGGGTTCGGCCTTGCTTATATCCCAATTTTGGCACCAGGGGCAGGCGAAGTTACAACTCCAACTACCACAGGTTAAGGCCACACTGCCGGGGTAAAAGTGAAAGAGGGGCTTCTTCTCGATGGGGTTAGATGATAGAGAGGAGACGTCGCCGTAGATCAAGGTATAGATGGTGCCTCCCTTACTTCGCCTCGTCTTACACCAGCCCAACTGGCCGTCGCGGAGGGCGCATCTCCGCTCGCAGACGAGACATCTCGTGCGCTCGTTCAACCTCTCTTGCAATAACCCTTCCCTGAGAAAGGGTCTATCGTTCACGGAAAAAGCTTCCTTAATCCACACAGAAGGGACTGTTCTTACTGGGATGGTGGCGTAGTGGCCAAGTCAGCGGTCATGGTGGGGCCACACTCTCACATTCCTCTCATCCTGCCGCAGAAGAGTTTGCCCAGATGATGCGGGGGAGGCTCACGATTTCATATATTCTCAAACTCTTGCCGAATTCTAACCATTTAGCTAGTCCAAATCTGGTATACTTACACTGGGAAGAGTCGCGAGCTCCAAGTACGACCCTCATCGGCCAACCAGGCTGTTTTCCGTTTCGCAAGTGCACCATGAGCTCCGACTCTTCTTCCCCTTCTAGCTCGGTCTCGTTGCAGTTCTTTGGCGTGACAGACTATGGAGATAGCCCTTCTTCCTCTCAAAACGACCCTTGTACTCATGCGTGGGGATAATTTCAAGACCTAGTTGTTCTGCCAGGCGCTTGCCCAACCTTTTAGGCCGATAATCTCTCCCCTCCCACCCTGCCGCAGAAGATCCAGGCTCCTCTTCGATACCGAAAACCAACAATGCCCATTGCCTTGGCACTAGAGTGGCCACCTGTTTCTCTCATCATTATACCAGAGAGGGCTCCACAGTGTAAGTTTCAAGGGCAATGGTTGGCTAGTGAAGTTGCGCAGGGGATAAAGGGTCAGTCGCTGGCTCTTGGGACGGAAGGTAAACCTTAGTTGTCGCTATGGTTAAGCCCACATAGAGCCAGAAGAGGGAAACCGAATGGGGGAAATCGAGGTTGAAGAAGTAGTGGTCGACGATCCCTCCCACCATGGCCCCTACTATGGCCCCCAGAAGTCCCAGGAGGATGGCTTCCCCTTCGGGGTCGCCGACGAGGGCTCTTCGGGCCCGCCAACCATGGACAAAGTAGAGGGCCATTATGAGGAGGAAAGCCCCCAGCCCCACCAAGCCCATGTTTTCGGCCATGAGGAGGTAGACGCTGGAGACCCCTATATAGAGGTCGATGGAGGGGGCACCACTGAAGCCCACCCCGAACCAGGGGTAACGGGAGATGAGTTTAAAGGCGTCCTTATATTCGCCGAAGCGCATCTGGGTAGCCAGATCTTGTCCCCTAGCCCCGGCGGTGAAACGCTGGACGTAGAACCGGGTTTGAGGCAGGATGAGGATGAGAAGACCCACAAGCACCATGACCATAAGTAAACGGCGATAACGGAGAGCGCCCAAGAAGAGCGAAGCCGCAGCCAACCCTGCAAAGGCGCCCCGGGAGAAGGTGAGGAGCAGACAAGAGAGCATCACCGCCAACACAGGAGCCACCCATACCTTTTTCAAGATAGGCCGCTCTGTGAATAGTTGAGGGGTGGTGAGAGAGGCGACCAAGATGAGGAGACCTCCCAGCACATTGGGGTCGATGGAGGTGGAGATGGCCCGCATGGGGAGGAGAGGGTTGTCCTCGATGAAACGGAGCACCCCCCAGCCCGAGGGGTAATGGAAGATCCTAAAGGCGGAAAGAAGCCGCACGGTCAACTCCCGAGGGAGGAAGTATAAAACGACACCAAGAGAAGCGGAGGCGAAACCAGCCAGCATGAGAGCCGATACCATCCACTTCAATCTACGCTTTTCGGTGACACTGTTCACCACCACGAAGTAGAGAGCGATAGCCAAAATCACCTCTGCGAAGTGACGGAGGATATCTTTAGTTATACCGGCATGAGCCGTCCCCGCCACGAAGGAAAAGAAGGCCAAGATGATAAAGATGAGGATCGGCCCATCGAGGGGGGAACTCAGAAACTCTTCCTGAGTGCGAGTGAGAACCCTAGCCAGCCAGACGCCGAACAGTGCCAGGAGGGCCACATCGAGAAAGGTAGGGTAGAAGCCCAGACTGATGGGGATGGCTCCGAAGGGGAGCAGGGTAACCACCCCGACGAGGAAGAGGAGCCCTATTTGCACGCTTCTCAGTACTAAAAGCCCCCCCACGAGGCCCACTACCAAGGCTACGGTCATAAAGGGGTGAAGAAATACTAGGGCAAGGCCACCCAGGGTGCCTAAAAGAAGAGAAACGACTACGAGACCCAACCAATAAGGCCATCCGCCGTCCCTTATCCTTTGGCGCAAAAAATCAACCGCTGCACTCATCTTAACTGCGGAATATGAGGTAAACCCCCAAACAAACGAAAAGCGTTCCCATCACCCTAAGGAGGGAGAAGGTCTCTCCCAGAAAGAACCAAGAGGTGAGGACCACAAAGAGGTACCCTAGACTGAGCATAGGATAGGCCCAACTCAGATCCACCCGGGAGAGCACCGCCAACCAGATGAGGGATCCGGAGAAGATGAAGGCGAACCCGGCCAGAATTCTGGGGTTAGAGAAGGCTCGCAGGAGGCCAGATATGAAACCCTTGGGGGTTAAAGAGAGCAACCCCACCTGATTCATCCCCGCTTTGAGAAGAAACTCCCCGGTGACAGAAAGGGAGATAGCGAAAAGGAGGAGGAGAAATGCTTTCCACGGACCTTCACTCATGCACAAACTCCTTGATAGACTCTGCTACCATCTCCACCTCCTGCTCGGTGATCTCGGGATATAAGGGCAAAGAGAGGACTTGACGACAATGCTCCTCCGCCTGGGGGAAACTCCCAGGCCCATAACCTAAACCGCCATAAGCCTCCATGAGATGTATGGGAACTGGATAATGTATCAGGGTGCTTATCCCTCTCTGATCGAGGAATCGCTGCAGTTCATCCCGGTGCTGGCTTCTAACCACATAAAGATGGTAGATATGCTCACCGTAGGAAGATTCCTGGGGCCTGACCACCTCCGAACTGGTCAGGAGTTCATCGTAGAGACCGGCCCACCCCCTTCGGGCCTCGTTCCACTCGTCCAGATGTTTCAGTTTCACCCTCAAGATGGCCGCCTGGAGTTCGTCCAGCCGGGAGTTGAGACCCCTGATAGAACTGATGTATCTCTTCTCCCACCCGTATTGTCTCAGGAGCCTCACCCTCTCGGCTATCCTGGCCTCACCGGTGACAACCATCCCTCCATCCCCATAGGCTCCTAAGTTCTTGGTGGGGTAGAAACTGAAGCAGCCCACATCCCCTTGGGGCAACGGTTGCCCTTTGTATCTCGTGCCATGGGCCTGGGCCGCATCCTCTATCACCATCAAGCCTTGCCCCTCCGCTAAGGAGAGAAGGGGGCTGAGATCCGCCGCTTGGCCGTAGAGATGGACAGGCAAGAGAACCTTGGTACGAGGGGTGATCTTCTCTTCTACCTGGGAGATATCCATATTGTAAGTCATGGGGTCGATATCTACAAAGACAGGGGTAGCGTCCGCCAACTCAATGGCCGCCACGGTGGCCACCGCCGTGTTGGGCACAGTGATCACCTCATCGCCAGGCTCCACCCCACAGGCTAGGAGCGCCAGATGGAGTGCCTCCGTCCCCGAGCCGACCCCTACCCCGTAGGCGGCCCCGCAGTAGGCGGCGAACTCCTCCTCGAAGGCCAAAACCTCCCCCCCCAATATAAACCAGCCCCGGTTCAAGACCTGAGCCACGGCCTGGTCGATCTCCTCCTTAATGGAGAGATACTGCCTTCTCAGATCGCAGAAGGGGATGCTTATTCCCAATAGTACTCCTTGTACCGGCGATAGAACTCTATCGTCCTCTCTAGACCCTCTCGCAGGGGAACCTTGGGTTCCCAACCCAAGACTGCCTTTATCTTGCTGTAGTCGCCGTAGTAGTCGCCGATATCGATCCTTTTCTTCTCTGGGGGGAAGGGCACGAGTCTAGAGGAGGCTTGGGGAGAGAGTTCAACCAGAAGTTTGGCTACCTCCAAGAGGCTAACCGGCTCTCCGCCCAGGTTGAATACCTGACCGTTGGCCTCCTCGCTGGCCGCAGCCAAAAGGAAAGCGTGAACCACATCATCCACGTAATTGAGATCGCGCTTTTGAGTGCCATCTCCATAGATAGAGATCTCCCCTCCAGCGACGGCTAGACGGATAAACCAACCGATGAACCCTTGGCGGTTATGCTTCACCAGTTGGCGAGGCCCATAGGTATTGGTGAGCCTCAAGGAGGTAGCCCGGACGCCATAGACATTGTTGTAGAGGATGTGGTACCACTCCCCGGCCATCTTATTGATGCCGTTCACATCGGTGGGGTGTAGGAGGTGTTGTTCATCCACGGGGAGATAATCTGGGACCCCGTAGACCTGGCGGGTGCCAGCGAAAACTATCTTCACCCCAGGGTTATGGTGGCGACAGGCCTCAAGGAGAGATAGTTGGCTGCGACAGTTTATCTCCAGATCGGTGTACGGATCCTTCATACTATCGATATGGCTCACCTGGCCTGCCAGATTAAAGATATAGTCCTGTCCCCTCACCAAGTAGTCCATGCTGTTCCTATCGCGCACATCGGCGATGTTGATCCGTACCCGATCTCTAATCTCCTCCACGTTGAATAGGTTGCCTCCGTAGTCGGGGATGAGGGAATCGACTATCATTATATCGGCGCCTAGGGAGAGAAGTTGATGAGCCAGGTTGCTCCCTATGAAACCCACCCCGCCAGTGATCATCACCTTCCTGCCGACGAAACTCTCTTCTAAGTTCACCGTCTACTCCCGACCTACGAGTTGGGGCCAACGCAGCCGCCACCAGAGTTTGAAAAGATCGGAGAGGGCCCGGATGATACGACGGGGGTTAAAGAATTGCGACCCCCCATAGGCTCGAGGGTAATGACGAACGGGCACCTCGACGATCTTAAACCCCGCATCCTGGATCTTCTTCATCATCTCCACACAGATCACCCCACTATCGGACTCTAGGTGGACTTCATCGAAGACTGAACTTCGCATTAAGCGAAAATCACAATCCACGTCCCGAAGACGCAAGCCGAAGGCCAGTCTGGCCAACCAATGGTACATGCGGCCGATAATAGTACGGTAGATGGGATCGGAGCGGCTCACCTTGTAGCCGTTCACCACATCGACCCCCTCTCTCATCGCCTCCCATAAACTTTTGAAGTCCCGCACATCGTATTGGGCGTCGCCATCGGTATAGAATATCAACTCTTTGGTGGCACTGGTGAACCCTGTCCTGAGAGCCCCACCATACCCCTTGTTTCCATCGTGGTGGATGACCTGCACTTGCTCATAATTCCGTTCCAACTCGTCCAGAATCTCCTTGGTATAGTCGGTGCTCCCATCGTTAATCACGATCACCTCATAGTCGGAAGTGAGAGACTCCAA
Organism: uncultured Anaerolineales bacterium; assembly: GCA_964383935.1. Taxonomy (GTDB): domain Bacteria; phylum Chloroflexota; class Anaerolineae; order UBA7937; family UBA7937; genus UBA7937. The sequence goes on from CAYLIE010000005.1 coordinate 9,603, forward strand.
GACGAGGATAGCCGAGAGCACCATGCTGGCTATGGTCCCTCCATCGTTATAGGCGGGGAAGAAAACGGAGATCCCTGGCTTGGTCCTGGGCGACTCCTCCGACATGGCTCCTCCAAAAATAGTTCGGTCAGATATTAACACAACCTCCTTCCTCTAGCAAGGCTAAGGGGTAACCTCTATCTCGATGCGCAGAAGGAGCCTGTCACCCAACGACTCTCCCGCCATATCGAAAACCGGGAGCCGCTCCCCGGTCTCGGCCAAGTAGACGCCGCATTCCAGGAGATAGCGCCCCGCCGGTGCCTCGGGCATAACCATAACCTCATATCGATCGGTGATGACCTCCCCCTCGACCCAACCCGTAGTGGGCATAGAGCCACCTCCGGGGATGGTATCCTTCTGCCCCCAAATCTGGTTTCTCTCATCGAGGAGGTGCACAAATACAGTGTACGACCTCTCCATCTCGCCCAACGCTTGCCAATAGAGGGTCAATTCTAAGAGTTCACCCGCCTTCACCTCTTTGGCACCGAGATCGTAACCCGAGAACCTGATACCCTCCCCCAGTCTCACCTGGAGGGGGTATTGGATAGGGGGAATCGCGAATTGGTGGGTCCTCCCCTCCACCATGATGGTGGTCAGAGCCGCCTCCCACACAACTCTCCCCCTCTCCATTACCTTCAGGGAGAGCGTATAGCCCCCTTCAGATGCTCCGGCCTCCAGCCGTATCTTGTGCCAATCTCGGATCACTTCCCCTCTCTCCCATTCCAGGGTGGGGTACCTCCCATCCACCGGCCTCCCCACCTCCTCTCCCCACACCTGCCCCTCCCCATCCCGCAGTTGCAAGGAGAGCAGGTAATCGCTGGCCACATCCTCCAAGGCTTCCCAATATAGGGTGAGCGCTATCTCCCCTCCAGCCCCCACCCTCTCCAAAGGGAGATCATACCCCAAGAGCCTGACCCCCGGTGCGATCTCCTCCCCCAGCCATACCTGGGGCTCCACCTCTGATGGAACAAGGGGCTCCACTATCTGGAGCGTGCCGATGGTAAAGGCCTGATGCCCTGCCGTTTCTCCTAAAATGGGGAGCCTCTCTAGGCTCTGGGGATCATATGCCGCCACCTCGATGTGGTACTCTCCCGGCGGCGTGGCAGGCAGGGAAGGCAAAGCATAATAATCGATCTCTACCTGGCCTGGCTGCCAGTGGGAGGTGGGTCGCAGGTAGTTGCTCAAGAGCAACTTGTCCATCTGACCCACCAAATGGCTCTCCTCATCGACAAGATACACCCCTACCCTGTAATCCTTGGAGACCTGCCGCAAGGCCTGCCACCGCAAGGTCACCCAAGCGCTCTTGCCAGAGGGGAGCACCCTCTCCTCCACCTCCTCTGGGCTGCTCGTCACCTCCAGGGAAGAGCCTCCATAGGCCACACCTACCAGCACTATCTCGTCTCCATAGTTTACGAAGAGGGGCTCGAAGGAGCGGACGATGGCGAAATCAGGTGAAGGAGGCAACTCATAGGTGACAAGATCGAACCCCTCGAGAGCCTCCCTCTCCAATTCGCGGCCGTATTTATGGAGAAGAAAGGAGAGGAGTCCTTTCGGGTCTCCAAAGGCGGCAAGATAGGCCTCCTCCAATATGTAACCCTGCCAATCGATGAGGAGGGCTTTCCTCTTCCCCTCACAAATTCGGGTTAACTCAGAGGGAGCGGTTGCCTCATCAAGGAGCAAGAAATGATACGGGGTAGGGTCCTGGTATAGAAAGTCAATCGTATCTTGCCGGTAGTCAGCCTCAGCAACGGGGGTAACAGGTAATACCCAAACCGCTTCAAGGACGGTTCTCGCATTCATCAATTCGGCGGTATCGACGAAGACGCCATCGAGTCCCCTCTGTAGTTCTGGTCTCTCCTGCCAGGGAGTGAAGTAATCACGGGAATTCAAAAGGGCAACCAGGGTGAGAAGGCAAAGCACTCCCGACCAGAAAAGGCGGCGAAAACCCGGTCTCATCTCCCTAGCCTTTAGCCGCCATGCCCTCTCTACACCGAGAGCCGGGAAAATGCAGACCACAGGCAAAACACCGATAGCACGGGAGAAGTGAGGCACGTCCTCGCCGGTGAGGGCAGCTGGCAAGAGCATAACCGCAAACCACATAAGGAGAAAGAGATGGCGAGGTTTCCTATGCTTGGACAGGCTAACCCCAAGACCCAAAAGCGAACAGAGTAGGGTGAGGGGATCGACCAGGGCACGGCCAGCCGGGTTGCGAAACAAGGAGGAATCTCCTCCAAAGGCGAACATAGCCACCGTCCTAGTCAGAGAAGTCAAGAAGGCCAGCAGGGTTGATCCGCCACCCTGTCTTGGATTGAGGAGGGAAACCGCCGCTGCTCGAGCCAGATAGATGTGGGGGTGTGCGAGGGCGTAGATTCCCAGGGGGAGAAAAACCATAGAGGCCACAGTGAAGAGAAACAGCACATTCGTCAGGTGAACTCGCCTAAACTGGCTGTCTCTCCAGAGAAAATAGCCCAGAAATAGAAGGAGAACAAAAGGCCAAAACCTCGCCGCTTGATAGGTATAAAGGCTTGCGCCCAAAAAGAGGCCGGAGCAGATAAAAGGCCATCTCCGCTCCGACCTCAGCCCTCGCCATAGAAAGTAGGATGCGAGGGTGATGAGGAGGGGCAGGAGTACTGGCTCTATCCCAAAGCGGCTATAGATGATGTGCCAATAAGATGTGGCCAGCCAAAAGGCGGCCAATAGCCCAACCAACGATGGCTGGCCTTCCTCTGGAGGGAATAACTCCCTGGTCAGAAGGTATAGAAGGGGTATGGTGGCCAACCCTGTTGTGGCAGCGACGAGGCGAATGGCCCAGCCACTGGCTCCAAAGAGAAGAAAGGAAAGGGCCACCAGATAGGTATAGAGGGGCTCTTCGCCGTAGTTCCCTTCGAAGAAGATGGGAAGATAACCCCCTCTCAATAGGCGCTGAGCCTCGATCCCTTTGAACGCCTCATCGCCGTATAATCCAGAGGGCACCTCATGGAGTCCGTAGAGTCTGAGGAAAGCCGCTACTAATACGATAAGGACCAGCCAAAAGAGTTCGTTCTTTAGAAGCCGCCTTATCACTCCCCTCATTCCTTTCCTCGAACCGTCACTTCACCCAGTAGGATCCTGTCCCCCACCACCTTCCCCCCTTCTAAGACAGGAAGCCTTTCCCCCGTAGAGAGAAGGTACATACCCACTTCCAAGAGGTATTCGTCAGGAGGGGTTCCCCCCTTCACCACCAACTCATACTCATCTTTTACTACCTCCCCTACATCCCAAAAGGATGTAGGATAACTACCCCGTCGAGGCTCATTATCCTCTTGACCCCAAACCCTCCCCTCTTCGTCTGTCAGATGAGTAAATACTGTGTAATCTCGCTCCATCTGGGATAGGGCCCGCCAATAGAGGGTCAATTGTACCCTCCCCCCCACCCCTACCTCTCCCTCCTCTATATCACACCCTATGAGTTCTACTTGGTTTCCTAAATTCACCTCTAAAGGGTGTGAAATCACGTACTCTTGAACCTTGCGAGGGACGACCCTCACCCGCCCGATGATCACGCGGCCAACGGCTTGCCCCTCTCCATCATAGGCGACCAAATCTCTCATGGCCCCTCTCTCATAGATACCCACCCCTATGAAGGCCGCCAAGGGAGGTTCTACCGGCCTCTCAATACCCAGAGCATAGGTGTCTTTTATTATATCCCCCCCTTGCCAAAATGTGGTCGGATAGGAGCCGAGGCCAGGATAGGTATCGGTCTGGCCTATCACCTCGTTGTGGGGTCCAAAGAGTTTCAAGTATACGGTGTAATCCCGCTCCATGACCTTTAGGGATTGCCAATACAAGGTGATGGGCAAGAATTCGCCGGGCCTAATCACCCTCCCCTCAATATCGTAACCTAAAAGCCTGATCTCTCCTTCATAGTTGACATCCACGTGGTGAGATATGGAACCCAGCTCCTCCCTGGAAAGCAAAGAGGGCCTGGCATAGGCGGGAGCAATGTAACAGAAGGGGGAGATAACCGCCATGGCCAGAAGGGCACCTCCCAGAATGAGGGGCAAGAACTTAGTATGGCGCCGTGGCACAAACTGGCTCAGACCCCAGAAGAGAAAGAGGGAGATCACCGAGATGGCCGGAAAGGCTAACCGCCCCTGAGCAGCGGGGATCTTCGCCGTCCAACTGTAGAAACTGACAACGAGGATAGGGAGCCACAAAAGCAAGGGCGTCAGGTATTGGAAAGAGGGGTAATGTTCGCCTCGCAAACCCTTGATCATGACCCAAATGAGTCCCAAAAGGGCCACCAAGGTGAGAAAATCGAAGAAACGATAGATAGCCGAGCCGGCCAGAACGTTGAACCAACCGAAGAGGGCCCAAAAGGAGGTTTTGAAACCCCTCATCTCGTAAAGGAAGCGAGATAGGGTAAGAGTCCTCTCCCGAGTACCCATGATGGCTAGATGCATGTTGAGGGCTGTCGGGTCCCCGTAAAGGCTCCAGTTTCGCAGGTACCACCAACCGGCGATGAGCAACACCGAAAGAAGAATAATGGCCCCGCCCTCTATCAAGACTCTGGGCGAACGGTATTTCACAGCCACCATCAAAAGCCCAACCAAGGCTACCGCTACCAAACCCAGGCCACTTAACTTGGTTAGAGCAGCCAAACCCAAGACCAACCCTAACCTCAGATACCCCTTCCAGTTGGGTTCCGCCCTCATGAGACGGACGACCAAGAGCAAAACTATTGACGAGGCCGCCGTCACTGCGCCATCGTTATTCACCGCTCCGCTGATGAAGAGAAATTGAGGGATGAAGGCGTTGATGGAAGCGGCGCCCAGGGCCAAGGTTTTATCTTGGGAGAATATCTCCCTGGCTAGGAGATAGGTGGAGAGCACGGTGACGGCTCCTAGCAAGACCGATAAGAATCGGACCAGACGGATGGCTAGAATAGCGCCACGAAAGGGGAACGCCTCCTGATCGGTATGGATGATAACGTTCTTGTTCCCCAGCGCCAGGGGGATACCCAGATTAGCGTAAGGGTTAGGACTCAAAAGGGATAGGGCATCATCGGTATCGATCCAGAAGGTGGCAAGAGCGCCCAAGAGATAATAGAGAGGCGGTTGACTCCCCTCTTGCTGAAACATCTCCTCTTCCGGTATGGTCAGAACGGGAAGAGCCCGTTCATCGGCCAAATACTTGGCATAGAAATAGTGCTGGATCTCATCCGGTGCCTCGAAGACGGGGGTAACGACACTGTATATAGTCCCCACGCTTATGAAAGCCATTACGATAAATGCGATCCCACCATGCTCCTTCAGGAAGCCTCTAGCCCACCTTCTTATTCTCGTCCCCTCGCTCATGGGAGAATCACCACCCTATCCTCTAGCAAGATCCTATCGCTTACCACCCTCCCTTCCTCCAGAACCGGCAACCGCTCTCCGGCTTCGAGCAGATACATGCCCACTTCGATCATATAGTCGCCCGAGGGGGTCCCTGGGCCCACTTCCAGCTCGTACTCATCTCTTACCATCTCCCCTTCATCCCAAATCGAGGTGGGGTAATTGCCTCTCTGCGGCTGGCTGTCTTCTTGAGCCCGGGTATGGCTTTTCGCGTCTAAGAGATGGGTGAAAACCGTATAGTCCCGGTTCATCTCCGCCTGAGCCTGCCAATAAAGAACGAGATGGATCCTCTCCCCTGGATTGATGATACTCTCATCCAACTCATATCCCAGAAAAGTGACTTTGTCCCCAAGGTTAACCTGACGAGGGTTTTCAATTTCATAGGACTCTCTGGCTAGGGGAGCGATCTTAAGGGGAAGGAGTCTGAAACTATCACCCAGTAAATTGCTCTCCGCATCAAATATAGGAAGGCGGTCCCAGGGGTCCCACCAGGGGTACATTCCCACCTCAATTATCCCTAGACTAGGGTCCGCAGCCCGGGAGATGGTGATCTCGTACTCATCGCGAAACACCTCCCCTTCCTGCCATAGTAAAGTAGAATACCTCCCGCCATACGGTATGCTATCCTCCTGTCCGACCATCTTCCCATCACGTCCTAGCAAATGGACGAAGACGACGTAACTTTGGTCCATCTTCCCCACAGCGTGCCAGTAGAAGGCAACGCGAACTTTTCCCCCAGGCTTGACCACAGCCCTATCTATCTCATAGCCTACTAACTCCACCCCATCGCCTAAACGGAGATGGGTAGGGTGCTGGATCGCTTGCACATCTGATACCCGCAACGCGCGCGGGTGAGCATAAGTAGGCACAATATAGAGAAAAGGGCTAACAGCCGCTAGGATGAATAGGCCACCAACAAAGATGCTGCTCGGAATCCAGGCGCAGGGGCGAGGGGCGAGTTGAGAGAGGCCTACACATAGCAACACTGAAATAGCCGAAATGGCGGGAAAGAGAAGGCGGCCTTGATTTGTAGCCTCCAGGATCTGCATCCACCTCAATAGAGAGAACAGGACAACCGCTAACCAGAGAAGCAAAATAGCCAGCCCCCTCAGGACTTTCCAATCTAGCCCTCTTCTGTGCCATCGCCGAGCCACAAAAATGGCTAGACCCAAAAAGCTCAATAGAACTACAATATCTAGGCAGCGATATATAAGTGGGTGAACCAAGATACCGTAACCGAAAACCGCCCAAAAAGATCTTCGCAACCAACTGGCGTAACGGAACAATTCTAAGCCGGAAAGTGGCTCCATCCGGAGTAGGGGAGTACTGGAGGATAGCATGGCCCACCAGGCAAGAGGATCCCCATAAAGAGACCAGTTCCGTAGAAACCACCAGCCGGAGATCAAAGCACATAACCCCAAAACCACTACGCTCCTGGCGATGAAGAGCGTGAAGGAGCGCCTCCTCAGGGAATAGACGCCCAGGATCGCCGCTACTAAAGGTATAAGAGCCAGGGCACTAACCTTTGTGAGCGCAGCAAAGCCTAGCAATATTCCCAAGCTTACCAGACCCCTGGCTCGTAGGCCATTCTTTGCGAGACGAACAAGCATTAGCAGGATAATAGAACAAAGGGGCGTAACCAGGTTGTCGTTGTTGATTGCACCGCCGATGAAGACGAATTGGGGGTTAAAGGCATTGACAGCGGCCGCACCCACAGCCATCCATCTCTGGTCGGGGAAAAGCTCGAGAGCCAGCAAATAAGTGATGGCCACCGTAACCCCGCCCATCAAGATGGAAAGCAGACGGACCACATGCACGGCCAAAGCCGTGCCTCTGTAAGGGAACGACTCATTACTTGTATGAAAAACCACATTCTTGCTTCCAAAGAGGCCCCAATGGAGGTTGCGCCATTCCAACTCCCCCATATCGCTGGTATCGATCTTGAAAGTGACTAGGGCACCGAGGGCATAATAGAGTGGGGGCTGCCATACCTCATGGCCAACTGGGTTTTCCGATCCCTCAACTACCGGCAGGCTGGCTTTTTCGGCCAGATACTTGATATAGCGATAATGGTCTCCTTCATCCGGTGCCTCGAAGACGGGGGTAACTAGGCTATAAGTGACTCCTAACCCGATAAAGGCAATCAGGATGAGCCCTATAGCCCAATCTGCTCGCCAAAGCGCTCTAACCTTTCTAGCCACTTAGAACCCCTACTCCACTCGCAATCCGGCTAAGGTTATCCGATCTCCCTGAACCCGTTCCCCCTCTATAAGAACCGGCAACCTTTCTCCACCTACCGGGTTGTACATGCCCACCGTCAACAGATACTCGCCGACAGGGATCTCCCCCTCTAAGGCTATCTGATACTCGTCTCGGATGACCTCCCCCTTCACCCAGCCGGCGGTAGGGCGAGAGCCCTCTACTGGGAAGCCATCCCTTTGAGCCCAGATCTCCCCCTCCTCACTCAAGAGATGGACGAAGACGTGGTAGTTGACCCCCATCTCGGTTAAGACGCGCCAGTAGAGGATAAGAGTAATGCTCTCACCCTGCTCAACCCGGCTCTTATCTAGGTCATAGCCAAGAAACTCGACCTTACCCCCCAAATCGACTCGCATGGGATACTGAATAGAGGGCAGTTGGAAGGTGCGCTCTTGCTCAGCCACGGTCAACGTGGTTAAAGCCAGGCCATACCCTTTGATGGGCCACCAGGTGGGACCTAGGGGGAGAAACTTCTCTTTTCTCTCCTCTCGCACTTTCAGAACCAGGCGGGCTTTCTCGCCCTCCGCGGTCGGGGGGATTAGGAGATCGTACTGACCCCGTACCAGAGAGCCCACCGCCCACCGACTAGTGGGGTAATCAGCCTTAGATGGAGGGTAGGCTCTTTCTCGAAGCACTTCTCCCCTCCTATCCACCATTTGCAACACCACTTCGTAATCCTTGGTCAGGATGGCCATAGCCTGCCAATAGAGTTCCAGGTGAAGGCTCTCTCCGCTCCGCCACTCTTTGGAAGGCAACTCATACCCAAGAAGTCTCAGCTGGTCGGCGAACTCCTCCCGGCAGGGATGTTGGAGATAAGGCGCTTGGGAACTGGGAAATTGTGATGGGAAGAGTTCGAACTCCCCTAGAGTTACACCGGTTCCTGCAGGAACCCCTCTCTCATCTAACACCTCCAACTCCCGCCCATCTCGGCGTGAATATACACTCAGGAATAGTTGGTAAAGCCCAGGCGGTGTACCAGGAGAGAGGGGGATAACGATGGGCTGGGCTATCACTTTATGGGGTGCCCAATGGGACGTAGGATAGAGGTCATTAAAGGGGATGATATCTTTCTGGCCCCATAGTTGTCCCTCCTCGTCCATCAGCCTGAAGGAGAAGGAATATTCTTCTGTTAGCGCCTCTTTAACCCTCCAAAAAAGGGTCAGATATACCCTGTCACCAACCTCTGGCCACCCCCTCTCATAGCCGAGGAAGAGCAACCTGTCGCCCAGGTTGGCCCCTACCTCCTCATCCATGAGAGGCGGGGCCTCCAGGATAGGGGAGTGAGGGAGATAGTAGGCCACCGCTACTAGGGTAGTGGTGGCGGGAAAGAGTCTATCATCCGCTTTGAAGAGATGTTCATCAAACCACTTCTTCACCAAACCAGCGCGATCCCGCAGAGGCTCCCCAGGGCCGTAGACCAACCATATCCCCTCATACGCTTCGACTAAGCGCTCTATCTCTTTCACCGTGGAAGGGCCTGCTCCTTCAGGATATCGGGGTAGAGCGGTCCAGTCGAGATCGCCCCGAGCGTAATACTCCCATATATGAGAGATGACCGCGTCATTGAAAACCACCAGATCCCCAGGCCAGGAATAGTTCTCTATATATCGCACCATAGAGCGAAAATCGTCCTTGATATACCTCTCATCGAAATAATAGTTATAGGTAGAATAGAATAGACCTCCCAGAAGAAGGATAGCCACTGGGGGCAAAAGCGGCAAGGCTCTCCTCCTAAGAGAATCCAAGCCTACTCCCAAGCCCAGGTAGTAAGCCGGCGAGACGATGATGAGATGGCGCACCCCCTGATACATGGGTTTAATATGGGAAAGGGAGTAGAGAGTCAAGATGGGGACAAAAAGATAGCCTAAGAGGAAAAGGGATCTTCCCAGCCTGGCTCGGGAATCTCCATGGTCGAGCATGGAACAGCCTAAAAGGAAAAGGGGCAAAAAGAACAGATCCAGCCACAAAACTTCTTTCATATCTACGGATATGCCCAGGCTGAAAGAGTTCCAAAGGTCCCGCAAGATGACGAAAAGGGGAACAAACCTATAACCTCTTTCCACGCTGGCCGTAAGTAACCGGCGCATAGCGAAGGGAACCAAGGGGAGAGCCACCAGCAGAACCAGGGCGACCAAGAAAAAGAGCATCCACTGGCGGCGCAACAGGCCGACGGCTAAGAGAATCAGAACCTCGAAGAGCAGGAGGAAAAACCCGGTGTAATGGGTGTATACCATAGCCCCCGCGACTAGGATATAAAAACCCAACCAGCGTCGGTTGATCTCTGGACTACCTTCGCCCACCCCAAGAGCCCGCAACAGGGCATAAAGAGAGAGGAGCCCTAAGAATACCAATAAACTATACATGCGGAGTTCTTGGGCATACCAGAGGTAGAGCGGTGAAAGAGCGGCCAAGGAGGAGGCCCAGATCCCTGCGGCCTGGTCGAAGAGCCTTCTCCCCGCCAAGTAGATCAAGGGCACCAGGAGAACGCTGAAGAGAAGAGAAAGAAAGCGACCGCTGAACTCGCTTGGGCCAGCGAGCCGGAAAACTAAATGTAGAAGGATAAAATATAGGGATGGCTGGGTGTCATGTGTGGGATAACCTTGGATGAAGATAGTATCAGAGAGGATGAAAGGGAGGCTTTGGCTGGCTCGGTAGGCGCTGAGCCCCTCATCTTGCCATAGGCTTTTGGCCTCCAGCCGATAGAGGTGCAAGCCAAAGGCTAAGAGAATGAGCATCCCCAGGATGAGAAGAACTCCCAACCCCCTCTTATCCATCAACGCCACTCCCCAGAGAGAAAATGGTATCTCCTGTTTGGCAGGACCGGCACGAAGCGTGGATGCGACCTATCGAGCAACCTCAGCCGCCCCCAAGAGCACCCGATCGCCTGGAAGCCTCCCTCCATCCCTCCCGTAAATCGGCAACCGCTCCCCGCTGGTGGAATCATACATCCCCACCACCAATTGATACTCTCCAGATAGCAACTCTTTAGGCAACATTATCCCATAATTGTCCAATATCTCCTCCCCTATCCCCCAGCCACTGGTCAGCCTCGACCCACCAACGGGCTCACTATCCCTCTGAGCAACTATCCTGCCTCCCCTATCTAACAGATGTACGAATACTTTGTAATCTTGCCCTATCCTCTCCTTGGCTTGCCATCGCAAAGTGAGACGTATCATGCCTCCAGGCTCAACCTCGGGGTCATAGAGACGATAACCTAATAGATATAGGCCTTCCCCAAACTTCGCCCTAAGGGGTTCAAGTGCCGTCTCCTCTATCCCTAAGGAGCTCCCGTAAACCACCAGCCGTGTTCCCCCATACCATCCCTCCCCAGCCCGATACCCCTGCTCGTTGAGCCACCCTTCTGTAAAACCGATGCTCTCCTCTCCGAAGACGGCGAAAATCCGCCCATGATCGATCATCACCCTTTCTAATGTCGCTTTTATCTCACCAGATGACCACTTCTCAGAAAGGAGGTAGACCGTCGCCCCCCCTCGATAGTAGGGGCCCAGGAAATTGACTTCCTCAGATGAGCCGAGGATGAGGCCGTCACCGGCACGAGCCCTCTCAAGGAGGGCCTCCCCTAAGGCTGGGTAATCACCGGTAGGATAATCCTGGCTCCTCGGATACTGCCGTTTGTATAGGTATACCACGTTCCCGTCAGGCAAGGAGTACTCTTGGGCCAGCTGAAGGGCCTCTTGAAAGAGGGGGGGAGGACTCTCCAGGATCATCTCTATCACTTCCTGCGACTCCTCAATAAACCGATGTGCGGGATAATAGGTAGAGAGGGCGAAATAATCCAGTTCGAAGAGTTGAGGGTAGACAGGTAGCCCCGTCCAGTTGCGGGCCAGTTCGCGCAATCTTATCTCCGGATAGTCTGTATATATCAAATAGAGGAAATGCTCCTCATGGATCTGGCGACAGTTGACCAAAAGCCCCAATTCCAAGAGCTCACCCCCCTCCCCACCGCTATCCCTTCTTACATATTCCAGAACGTCAGGCACGATCCAGTAGCCGGCGTCTGTCTGTCCCGAGTTGGGAGGTTGGTTTTGAAAACCATGAGCGAAAAGGTTAACAGAGCCGTATCCTGACACCTCGATAACGGCGGCGTTGCGCAACCAACCCAAACCGTCATAAGAGAGAGCGAAGAACTGGCCCAGGGCCACCAGAGCCACCAAGAGGGTAACCACCCTCTGTAGGTTTCGGTAAGGGATCATGGCCAGCCCCCGGGCTATCAAGAGCGCAAGGGCAGGCAAGATGGGCATGATGAAACGAGAATGTATGGAACTAGCGCGAAAGGAGAAGATGAGATAAGGCAAGAGCAGCCAGAGGAGGAGCAACACCCCCTCACTTCTCACCCCCTGTCGTAACCCCTGGAGCAAAGCCCGTCGCCTTAACCAAGCTGCGAGGAAGCCCAAGATAACTAGTACGAAGAGCCCAGCATAGAAGGCAGAGAGTTGTTCATTCACCAGGTGATCGAGGTAGTAGAAGAAACCCCACTCCCTCCTCTGAGGCCTCCCCCAGGCGATGAGGAAAGTGTGCTGGATGAACTCGATCCGAGAGAGGTACCAAGTGGCGGCTACTGTGAAACCCAACCAAAGAGCGGAAGCGAAGTTGGCCCTGGGACCCGCTTGCCGGCTGAGAAGATAGACGAGGCCCGCCAAGAGGAACCAAGAGATGAAGAAAAGCCAGTGGCTTAAGGGGAGTTCCGCTACCCGCTGACGATCGGGTAGATACCAGAGGAGGCTCAAGCCCAAGCCCAGAACCGCCGAGAGTCCCAACCACCTCTTTTCCCAAGAGAGCCGCAGGTCTCTGCGCCATTTAGGGATAAGGCCTCGCTGGAGGATGAGAAAAAAGAGGAGCGGAGGGACGAAGAGCAGATAGGTCCACTTGGTTAACATCCCCAGACCAAGACTCAAGCCGAAAAGGAGGGAATAGCCTCTATGGGTAAACCCCTCGCTCATAAGCAGTAACCAGATGCTCAAGGTTACCATAGAGGTGAGGGTGAACTCTATATAGGTGTAGCGGGACATGGCGTAGATCATGGGGAAGGTGGATACCAAGAAGGCAGACAGCAGCCCCTCTTTCCACCCCCAGATCTTTCGGCCGATCAGGTAGGTGGAGGGCAGAAGGATGGCCAGGTAGAGGGAGTTCACCATAGCCGCTACATCCGCGGAGAGCCCGAATAACTTGTAGAAGGCCACAATAAGGAGGTGGAACAAGGGAGGATAGTAGCCGCTCAGGGTGAAGGCCTGGAAGAGGGAATCGAGGTTCAAAGTACGAAGGATGTCGTTGTAGCGCAGGCTTTCTATCAGATGTCTGGGGCGATCCCAACCCAAGATCACCACATTGGTGGAGAGCCAGATCCAGTTGTTGAGGATATGGAAGAGGATGAGGGCGGCCAGAACCAGCAAGGGTAAAAGGCGCTCTCCCCTAACTTCAAGCCTACCAGTCTCTCTACTCATACTTGCTCCCCTTTTCACCCCTCATTCCCCTATACCCCTCCACGGCGTAGATGAGGGCGCCGATCAGGCCGGTGGCCACGGTCACCGCATAAATGGAAAGGGAGATGGCCAGGGCCGAAGAGGAAGGGACACCGACGCGGCTGAAGAGGTAGATGTAGGCCCCCTCTCGCACCCCCAGCCCGCTCAAGGAGATGGGTAGGACGAGGAGGAAGGAGATGATAGGTATAAAGAGCAAGAAATACCAGAAGGATATCTCGACCCCGAAGGATAGAGCCGCGAGGTAGTTCATAATCATCAAGAGGATATTGAAGGCCAAGGAGAGGGAGATGGCTTGCACAAGGGGGACCAAATTATAGATCTGAGCCGAAAGGTATAGTTCCTTCACCCTCTCCTTCTGAGCCAGGGAGGAGAGAAGAGGCAACCCTTTCAGCCTCCGCCAGAGGGGACGGCTGAATAGGGCTCCGGTGCCCACTAGGCTGACCAGGAAGATGGCGATAATAGTCACCCCCACCTCGGGAGGCACTAACCGGTAACTGAAGGCTAAAGCAGATGCAGCCATGGCAAAGAGGGCAAGGAAGCCACTCAACCGATCCATGAAGACGGTGGTTATAGAACTGGCGGTGCGGCTGCTATATTGGGAGAGCTCGTAGACCCTCACCACATCGCCGCCGAAGCCCGAGGGGAGCACCAGGTTGAAGAAGACCCCTATAAGGTAAAGAGAGGCTAGTTTAGGCAACGAAGCCTGCACCCCTTGGGTGTTCAGGAATATTCGCCAGCGGTAGGAACGGAGCACTATGCTAAGCAGATAGAGGAGGAAAACGGCCAAGAGATAGCCAATGTTGGCTCCCCGAAGGCTCTCCCAGGTCTCTCGCACTCCCACCTTAGTCAAGAGGAAGGCCAAGAGCCCTAAACTGATCACGATCCTTAGGAGGTTAAAGAGTCGATGACGCATTACCTCTCCACCTCTACTTTGGTCAGGACGACCCGATCATCGGGCAGCCGTTCTCCCTCTGCATCGAAGGCAGTTAGCCTCTCCCCCGAAATCAGATCATACATGCCGATCTCGATGGTGTACACCCCAGAGGGAGCATCCCCCCGCCCCGGTATATCGTACTCGTCCACCACGATCTCCCCTATCAACCAGCCCGAGGTGGGTCGAGTGCCCCTGACGGGGAAGTTATCCTTCTGCCCCCAGATCCGCCCCTCTTTATCCATAAGATGAGTAAAGACCGTGTAATCCTTCTCTATCTTGGCTAGGGCCTGCCAATAGAGGGTCAGATGTAGGGTTTCACCCGAATAAAGAGAGTCAGGGCTAAGGCCGTACCCTAAGAGCCTGACCTTATGAGCCAGGTCGGTCTGAAGAGGGTGGGGGATAGAAGGGAGCTCGAACGACCTTCTGGGGGTAACTGGTTGGCCGTCTCGGACCTCCAACAATTTGAGGGCCGTGTCTTCGTCGAAGGAGGAGACCACCAGGGCAGAGGTCACCACCTCCAGAGGCAATCTGTCTTCGACGATCCTCCAATCGTCTCCCCCCATCACCCCTAGCCCCACATTAAAATCGTCTCCCACATCCCAAGGGAGGGTCTCTGTCTTCACTATCTCGCCCACTTTCCACCTGCTAGTAGGATACCAGAGGGCCGTAGTCATGGGCCTAAGGGTAGTATCTTCGATGATCCGTCCCTCCTCATCATAGAAGAAAGGGTAGATGCGATAATCCCACTGGAGAGGCATCAGAGCCCGCCAGTAGAGAGTAAGGCTGCTCATACCCTCTTTCTGGAGGAGGTTAAACCCCAAAAGCCGCAAACTATCTCCAAAATCTATCACCATAGGGTATTCGATCTGGGGCTCTTTCACCCTGCCGAAGTCGTAAAACCCTTCTGGCAACTCCTGAGCATGGGAAAGGCCTCGTTGTAGGAGGATATACCCCTCCTTGGCGGCCAAGATGCCGAACCCTTCCTCGCCGAGAAGGGTATCAAAGAGCCTCTTTTGATCGTTGGGATGGATGGGCCAAGAATCGGCGCTCACATCGAAGAAGACGTACTCGGCGTCCTCCACCTTGGGGAACATATAGATCTTCGGCCTCCGGCTCAGATGGGGGTTCAACCTGGACTGGGCGGAGACGATAGCTCCCTCTGGTATCAAGGCCATAAGCTCCTTGGCCAAGCGATGATGGGAGGTGACCCTTGGGATCTGGAAACCCGCGGCCAGGGGAGTGAAACCATGGCCCCGGTGGTAAAGGAGGGTGGAGATGAGTACCAAGGCCGATGCTAGGTATAGAAGGGTTTGCCGCTTCACCCCCAGACGGGGGGATAGGTGCACCACCAAATAGTCAATCCCCAGGATAGCGGAGAGGACGACAAAAGGGACTAGAGGCGCCGCGTAATGGAACTTCTCCAAGGTGTAGAATTCGGACTTGGTGCTCAAAAGGTTGATGGCCAAGGTGGGGGCAAAGAGGAGGAGAACCTGGGGGGCCAGGAGGGAAAAGAAGGCCACGGGGGCCAAAAGGCCCCACAGGTAGAGAGCCTTATCCTTGATAAAGAGATTGGAGATGACCAGATCCGGCCTAGTCAGAAGGCCCTTCAATATCCCAAAGGGGCCTCCTCCTAAGTAGCCATAGGCCGCAAGGTAGGGCGACTCCCCCTCAGGGTTATAATGAGGGATCATGATATAGACCGCTACGATAAACCAAGTCACCCCCAGGGAGATAGCGGTCAGCCCTACTCGCCAGTCGTGCTGCACAACGAGGGCATATAGCCCCATCATTATCACCAGAAGTGGCATCTCCTCCTTACAAGCCATAACCAAGAAGGAGAAGAGGAAGAACCACGGGTACTTCCTCTTCCATAGATAGTAGAAAGCGTAAAGGAGAAGAGGGGCCGCTATAGTGGTAGGGTGAAAGTCGAACATGTTGGCCGCCTCTAGGGCCGGGAAGAGGAGGTAAACTAGGGGGAAGACCAGGGTAACCAGACTCTCCCCGAACATCTCCTTGGCTAGCCAAAAAAGAGGCAAGGCCCCTAAGGCTACGACCAGCGTCTGGAATACGAGAAGCGTCTTGGGGTCGCTATAGAGGAGATAGAGAGGGGAGATGAGAATTAAGATGGGGTCCACATGGTAGGCCAGACGAGTCCCCTCCTCCCCCCAGTTGGTGAAGGGCAAGAAGCGGCCTCGCAGGCTGTTCCAGACCGCCTGATCCATATTGCCCAGGTCGAAGGCGGTGGTCTGAAAAGCCTCGTGTTTGAGAATGGCAAGGGTGCTGAAAAGGGCTATATAGAGGAGCACCATCCCCCAAAAGAGACCCCTCACCAGCCGTCTGTGACCCAGCACCGATGACACCCTATCCATCCACCACCTCTACTGTCCCCAATGAAACCCTATCACCTATCACCCAGCCGCCCTGGCCTACAATAGGCAGCCGCTCCCCGCTTACGGGATCATACATCCCCACCACTAACTCATAGCTCCCAGAAAGCGTACCTTCACTCACCAATATCCCATACCTGTCCACTATCTCCTCGCCTATCTCCCATCCCGTCGTCGGCTTAGAACCCCCCACTGGCTCGCTATCCCTCTGAGCCACCAACCTCCCTGCCCCATCCATCAGATGCACAAATACCTTATAGTCCTTGCTTACCTCTCCGCTAGCCTCCCAATATAGCGTCAACCTCATTACCTCTCCGACCTTCACCTCCTCATCCCACAGCCTATAACCCAGAAGCGTGACCTCTTCCCCCAAGTTCAACCGCAGGGGTTGCTCTGTGGCCACCCCTTCTCGCCCGAAAGATGTGCCATAGAGCACTAATCGCACCCCTCCATACCACCTCTCCCAAGCCCGATACCCATGCCGATTCAACCACCCCTCCACAGAATGCATCTCCTCTATCTCTCCCTCATCCCAAAACACGCCAAAAATACGACCATGCCGAGAGACGATCTCTTCTAACTCCCCCTCCATCTCCTCAGCTGATGCTCCCTCCCTAGGAAGGGGATAGATCCCTACATCTCCCCTCCAATATCGAGCCAATACCTCCACCTGCTCGGGAGGAACGATGATCATACCATCTCCTTCCCTGGCTAGGCTATCGACCCCCTCCCCTATGCCTCTATAATCGTCAGGGTTATATCCCCCAGCCAGGTGATACCTCTTCCGATAGAGATATACCGTCTCCCCATTCGGTAATGGATACTCCTCCGCCAACTGGAAGATCTCTTGGAAGAAGGCTGGACTCTCCCGCAACCGTTCCATGGCCTCTCTTGCATCTTCGTTTAGCCCAACGTATGAACCGCCTTTGAACACCACGTAGTCACACTCGAAAAGCTTGGGATATATGGGCGGTTCCTCCTGTCCTCGAGCCAAATTGCGAAGTTCTATCCCCGCATATTGCTCCTCGCTCATGATCAGGTACCCGAGAAGGATAGGGTTCAGATAGCGGCGGCTTATAAGCACCCCCAATTCTACCCTCTCCCTTCCCTCTGTACCCATCTCCTCCTTTATCAAGTCTAAGATGCGGGGGGCGATCCAGTAGGCCTTATCGGTGGGTCCAGAGGCGGGAAGGACCCCTTCGACAAAGAGGTTCAGACGCCCAAAGAGCGGCAGATTTAAGATCGCCCCCTCGCGCAGCCCTTCGAAGCCGTCGTAGGAGAGAGCAAAGAATTCAACCATCCCCACCGAGATTAAAGCCACAATTAGCAACCCTTTCAGCATCGTTTTTCTCACTTTGAAAAAGCCCTGGGCGGCGACGATGGCTGCCGAGGGGAGAAGAGCCACATCGAAGCGGGGGTTCTTGGTCAGAGAGAAGGTGAAGATGAGGAAAGGAACCACAAACCAGAGAACGAGGATCCAACTGCTGTCGCTGATCCTCTGCAGCCCCTCCCTAAAAGAGCCTCCCTTCCAATAATAAAGGGATATAAGGAGGGCCACCAGGAGGGCAAAGAAGTAGAGGGGTGACATCTGCTCAAAAACCAGATAATGGAGATAGCGGGTATAGGCGTGGGACTCCAGAAAGGTGAACTCCCGCCCCTCTATATTCACCCCCCCATAGGCCACGACAAAAAACCGACGGAGGTAGTCGATATTGGGCAACGACCAGATCGAGCCCACCACCATCCCTAAAAAGAGGGCACTCAAGAGGTTCGTCCCCTGGCTTGCTTTCCGAGAGAGGAGATAGAAGGTGGAGGCCACCAGCGCCCAGGAGATGGGAAGGAGCCAGGGACCCAAAAGGAAGCGAAGCACCTGATCCCAATTGGGCAGATACCAAACGGTAACCAGGATGAAGCCGACCACCATATGCACCCCAGGGGAACTCAAAAGGCAGATCAGGAGAGAGGATTCTTTCCTCCTCTGCCTGAAAGATCTCAGGTCCCGTATGGCTCCTGATCTGACGATCACATACACCACTGGTCCGGCTACGAAGGCCAGAAACTGCCACTTGATCAAAAGCCCCAACCCAAAGGTGAGCCCGAAAAGCAGGGAATGCAGCCGGTCCCGAAAGCGATCTGCCTTGAGTAGGAAGTAGATGTTTAGGGCCACCATGGCCGTAAGGGGAAAGTCAGGGTAGAGGGTGCGGGAGAGGTGGAAGAGAAAAGGGTAGGTGGAAACCAAGAAGGCAGACAGCAGCCCCACTCCAGAGCCATAGAGCCTCTTCCCTATCCCATAGACTGAGAAAAGGAGAATGGCGATGTAGAAAGAGTTGCTCATCAGGGCCACATCGGTGGAGACGCCAAAGAGACGGTACAAGAGCACGGCAGGAAGCCAGGGCAAGGGGGGGCGGTTCCAAGACCAAGTGAAGGCCTGAAAGAGACTCCGTATATCTATCTCCTTCAATATATTATTGTAGACGATGGTCTTGCCCAGGTGGGAGATGGGATCCCAACCGAGAAGGGTCACGTTAGCCCGGAAATAGAACCAGTTGTTGACCCAGTGGAAGACCACCAAGGACCCCACAATCAGGGGGTAGAGCCATCGAGGCTCGATAAATGGCCTATCCCGCTTCATAAGACCTACTCCCCACCTACGATCTCTAAGGTTTCGATACCATCACCCCCAGCCCCATACGAAAATCGTCTCCCACATCCCAAGGGGGGGGCTCCATCCTCACTATCTCGCCCACTTTCCATCTGCTAGCAGGATACCAGAGAGCCTTAATCATCAGCCTAAAGGTAGTTCTTCGATGCCCCTCTTCATCATAGAAGAAAGGGTAATCGTAAAACACCTCTGGCAACTCCTGAGCATCGGAAAGGCCTCATTGTAGATCGCCAGCCAAAATACGCCGAAACCCTGGGCGATCAAGCCCCCGGCGCGCCCCATAACATCCGACCAACCTCTTCCCAAGATGCGCCGTGAAGCGTTCATCTCCCTACTCCCCACCCACCGGTATCTCTCCTAGAGAGATGAAATCGCTGATCACTTCTCCGGTTTCGTCCAAGAGGGGCAACCGTTCCATCGTGGAAAGGAGGTACATACCTGCCAGCAACCGGTACTCTCCCCACGGCGCATCGGGCTTTACTGAAACGGAATGCTCATCGACCACCATATCTCCCAGGTCCCAGTAAGAGGTAGGATAGAAGCCATGCCGGGGCTGGCTATCCTCTTGACCCCAAATCAGATCATCATCCCCCGCCAGGTGAACGAAGACGGTATAATCCTCATCGATGACCCCCTCGGCTCGCCAGTATAAAGTTAAGGGGAAAGCCTCGCCTGGTCGTACGTTCGACTGAGGCAAGTCATATCCTAGAAGGGTAATTACCCCCCCCAGGTTGGCCTCCAGCCGATGACTGGGCTCAGCCACCACACCCCCAGAGAGGTGGATGAAATCGAGGGTCATCTTGTCCCCCACCACATCCCCTTTTGAGCCAAGGATGGAGAGGCGATCCTGGGTATCGGCCTCATAGAGGCCTAGATCCAGCCGGTATAGACCCGGCTGAGCGCTCTCGGGCAAGGAGAGCCGATGTCTATCCCGCACCACCTCCTCCGGTGGCCAGAAAGCCGGTGGGTAGAGGGCCTGCAAGGGCTCCTTGTCATCCTGGGCTACCCGCTCCCCGTCCTCGCCTACCAGATGCAAGAAGACCACGTACTCCTTTTGGGGGTCCAGCGCCTGCCAGAAGAGGGTCGCCTCCAACTCGTCACCGGGGTCGATCTCGTCGGCAAGTAGCTCATACCCTCGAAGCACCATCCGCCCCTCGAAATCAACCGCCAAAGGCTGACGCACCGCTGGAGCGGGCCGCCGTCGATACCCCTCGGAAAAGAAGACCATGGTGCCCCGTTCCTCGCAGACCAGATCCATCTGATCCAAAACCAACTCCACGAACTCCACATCATACCGAGATTGGAACCGCCAGCCATCGACTACCAACCAAAGCCGCTTCCCCTCCTTGAGGAGCCTCTCTAACTGAGTTGTGGTATTGAGGAGCTCAGCTCCCGTCCAGCGGTCAACCAGACGCCCTTCCTCCTCCATAACATAGAACTCGTAACCCCTCTGGATGGTGTAGTAGTCCGCCCGACCCAGGTAGAGCCGGCTGGCCGGCGGGATGATGGTCAAAGCCAAGTCATCTGCTTTCCTACGTTCCTGTACATAGCGAAAGGCCAGGTCGTAGCCCCATTCCTGTCGGTAGGCCTCATCCCAGCCCACTAGGGCGGTGAAGAGAACGACCAGAACCACGAGCAGAGGCATAACCCACAAGGATGGCCGAGGTGGCAACCCAGTTGGGAATCCAGAGAGCAATCGAACCATCAACTCGTTCAATCCCGCCCCAGCCAGAAGAAAGAAGAGGGGCAACACCATAAAAGCGTAACGGGGATCCCGCCACGTGGCCCCGGTCAAAAAGATGAGCACCACCATGATGGAACCGAAGATGGCGAGAAGATAGCGGGTAGCCACTCCATGCCGTCGCAGGAGGAAAGGGAGACCCAAGATCAAGAGGATAGTCGCCGGAAGCCGCCAGGGCTCTAGGAAAAAGGGGGCGAAGGCGCGCAACCCTCCCCACCACTTCTGAGGCAGGAGAAGGAGGGGACGCTCTTCTTGGATGGTTTCCAGATGGCCCGGCTGACCCACCAGGTTCAGGAGAAAGATAGCCCCTATGGCTACCCCTCCCAAGAGGAAAAGCGATAGGTTCTCCCTTCTGACCAGCCAACGGAGGCCCCGCTCCAGGCCCAAGGCCAGTGCTAGAGCGGGCCACAACAGCGCCGCCTCAGCGTGAGCGAGGAGAGCGCCTACGAAAAGGGCTAGGCCCAGATATCGGTAACGGACCTTGTCCTGGGCCACGCCACCTTGGTAGAAAAGATATATAGCCGCCAAGGCCAAAAGTTGCAAAAGAGCGTACATCCGAGCCCGGCCGCTCCAGATTACAGCCTCGGGATCGGTGGCCAACCAGGCGGCCGCTAGAAGCCCCACTATGGGGGAGTAGAAACCACCACCCATCCGGTAGAGAAGAAGTATAGCCACCAGACCAAGGGCCACATTAGGGAGCCGAAGCAGGCCCTCCTGGAAACCAAAGAGACGAAGGAAAAGAGCCTCCAGGTAAGTGGAGAGGAGGCCATGACTATAGAGGTCCCCGGTGGGAAGGAGGGGAAGCCCTCGCTGGAGAACGTTCTTAGCCGCCCAGATGGTCATGAACTCGTCGAAGTAGAGGCTCACCTTGCCCACATAGAGGAGGCGTAAATAGAGACCCAAAATCACTAGGCCCAAAAGAAGGCAAACGAGGATGATCTGCTTCTTCCCTTCGCCTGACATCTCTATCCCCTCACTGGCTGACAACCCGAACCCTCCCTAATAACAGACTATCGCCCACTGCTCGCTCTCCACCATCCGATATGGAAAGACGTTCTCCGCTCTCTGGATCATAGACCCCCACTACTAGACTATACTCCCCTGGTGGGATCTCTGGCAAAAGAACACCGTGATGATCCTCTACCCTCTCACCAATCCGCCAACCGCTTGTGGGCCGCACTCCCCCCATCGGCTGGCCATCATGCTGGGCCAGAATAGAACCATCCTCATCCCAGAGGTGAACGAAGACCTTGTAGTCAGTTGACACCCCACTTTCCACTTCCCAAAATAGGGTCAAAAGTAGGATGTCCCCTCCCTCCACCTCCTCCCTTGCCAGGTGGTACCCGGTAAGGAGTATCTCTTCCCCGAATTTGGCGCTGAGCGTCTCTTGACCGACCTCCGTAGAGGCTCCATAGAGCAGTAGACGCACATCTCCATACCAGGCCTCTAGAGCAGGGTAAGCGTTCTTCTTCAGCCACTCCTCCACATAGTGGCTAGAACCCTCCTCGCCCCAAAAGATAACGTAGATTCTATGGTGCCGGGCCACTATCTCCTCTAAGTTCTCCGCCACCTCTTCCTCATCAAAGGGCTGACTACTGGGCAACGGGTAAAAGGTGGCTCCCCCCTCATAGTAACGACCGAAGATCTCTATCTGACTCGGGCTGTCCAAAACGATAGCATCACCTTCCCTCTCTTCGCTTCCTAACTCCCGCATCAGGGCCTGATAGGCCTCTGGATCGTACCCCAGAGCCAACCGCCCCACCTTCCGATAGAGGTAAACGATCTCTTTGCTGGGGAGTTCATACCACTGGGCCACTCGGAAGACCTGGTGGAAATAGTCCCCCTGGTCATGGAGCACCTTCTGAATAACCCTTTGGGTTTCGGCGCTGACTCGAGGGTTGGAGCCATCTTTCATCACCAGATAGTCACAGGCGAAAAGGCGAGGGTAGACCGGGAGGTCGTCTTTGGCCTGATTGATCTCCCATAGTTCCATCCCCTGGTATCCTCCGTACATAAGATAGTGGAGGGTGCTCTCATTCAGTTGGATCTCTCTGGCCAATAGCCCCAAGATAACTGGCTTCCCCTCCCGATCTTGGTCTACGAAATCCAAGATCTGTGGGGCTATCCAGTAGCCTGGATCCCTCACCCCTGAACTGGGGCGTTGAATGTGCACCCCTTGCGCCAAGAGGTTTAATCGCCCCACCCCCGGCACCTGTAGCATCACCTTTTCGTCCACCCAGGCCAGGGCATCGTAGGAGAGGACAAAGTATTGAGCCAGGCCGGCCAGGGCAAAAAAGGAGATAAGCGCCACCCTAAGACCAAGACCCCTCAACCGTAGAAGGCCATGGGCGGTAATGATAGCCACGGGTGGTAGAAGTGCCACATCGAAGCGGGAGTTCATAGTGCGGGAGAAGGTAAATATCAGATAAGGAACAACCAACCAAAGGAGAAGAACCCACGCTTCTCCCTTCCTCCCCTGCAGCGAAAAGTTCCTTGCGCGGGAAAAGGCCAGGATGAGAAGAGCGATCAGGAAGGCAGCGAAGAAAAGGGGCGAAAGTTGCTCCCTGATCATAGCCTCTAGGTAGCGAGTATAAGTAGAAACATCCAGAAAGTCCAAACGCTCCCCTTTTAAATTGACCCCGCTATAGGCGGTAAAGAGAAAGCGGCGGAGGAATCCGATATTGGGTAGGGACCAAATGGAAGCGACGGTTACCCCCAAGGCTAGGGCGCTCAAGAGGTTCACCCCCTGACCAGGCCGTCGGGTGAGCACAAAAAAGGTGCTAGTCAGGAGAAACAAGGATAAAACGAAAAGCCACTGCCCGACCAGTAATTGTGACACCTGATCCCGATTCGGCAAGTACCAAGCGAGCGTCAGAAGGAAGGCCACCATGAGGTGAATTAAGGGAGAGGCCAACCAACGATCAACGGCTGAGGAGACCTTCGCTCTTAGTAACCCCCGCCCAAGATCACGAATGGCGCCCGAACTGAAGATCACGAAGGCTATCGGGCCTCCCGCGAAGGCAATGAAAGGCCATTTGGTGAGCATCCCTAAGCCTACACTCAAACCGAAGAGCAAAGAGAATTTGCGATTACGGAAGCCATCGCTGCATACCAAGAGATAGATGCTCAGGGCCACCATGGCTGTCAGAGCGTAGTCCGGATAGGAGGTGCGAGAGAGGTTGAAGAGGATGGGAAAGAGAGAAACGAAGAAGGTCGCAAGAAGGCCCACCCCCTCATTGTAGATTCGATGACCCAGACCGTAGATGGCGAGAGTCAAGATGATTACAAAGACGGCGTTGCTCATCAACGCCACATCGGTGGATACTCCAAACAGCCTATAGAAAAGCGCCCCGGTAAGGAAGGGCAGGAGGGGCCTGTTCTGTTGCCAGGTCATGGCGGTGAAGATAGTTCGAGCATCGATCCGTTCAAGAAGATCGTAGTAGATCCGCATCTTCAGCAGGTGGGAAGGCCTGTCCCAGCCCAAGATAGTGACGCTGGTAGAGACCCAAAGCCAGTTGTTCACCACTTGGAAGGCCAAGAGGAGTAGGAGGGCTCCCCAATAGACCCCCACGCTCCGCAACCATCTTCTTACTTTGCCGCTCGAGGCGTTCAGTTCACTCCTCCCTAGCCGTGACTTGCAGAGGGCCGATGAAGATACCATCTTCTCCCAGAGAGGGTATGGGCTGGCCGCTCTCCGGGTCCAACATCCCCACCATCAACCGATACTCGCCAGGAGGCAGATCGGGGGGAAGGGAAACCCTGTGGCGATCCGCCATCACCTCACCTGCCGTCCAAAGGGTGGTGGGATAGAAGCCATCGAAAGGTTGAGCACTCTCCTCCACCCATACCTTTCCCCCCTCATCCCTCAGACGGACAAGGACATCATACTTCCTGTCCAAAGGCCTCTCAACCCGCCAATGTAAAGTGAGTTGGAGGTCGCTTCCTGGGAAGAGAGAGGAAGCCCCTAGGTCGTAGCTCAAAAGGGTCACCACCCCGCCCAAGTCGGCCTCCAGGGTCCGACTGATAGCGGGGGGCTCTCCCCCTAGAAGGAGAGGGGTCTTATAGACCCAGGCGTATGCGATGCCGTTGATTCGGGCTACATACTCCGGCTCTAGGGAGCGGAAGAATTCGACCACCAGAGGGTCCGGCCACCCCCTCTGCACTTGACTAATGTAGAAGATCACGTAATCGGCCAGCGTCCATACCCCCGTCCAACCCCTCCATTGGAGGGGCATGGTCTCACCCCGAAAATATAAAGCCACGCTGCTGGGCCCCCAAGTGGCAACCACCAGATTGGGGGCCTCCTCCTTCCCGTCCAAGTAGCGACCCGCCACATCCAACCCCTCCCCTCCCCCAAAGGCAAAGAGGCGAGGTGCTAACTCCGCCCCCCCCACCAAGGGGTTAAAGAAGGCCGTATAGTAGGGGGCCAAACGCAACCAGGAGAGGGCTAAGAGGAAGGCCGCCACCCCAGCCAAGGCTACGTAGGCTCCAAAGGGCCAACGGAACCTCTTGGCTAGCCGAGCCCGCAACCAGGCAAGGAAAGCCACCAAGGTGAGGGCCGCCAAGATATCCATCACTGGAAAAGCAGGAAGGAAATAGCGGATCAGTTTCTTGCTGCTCAGGGACAACATCACCCCATAAATGATTATATACCCCCAAAGGAGAGAGAAAGGCTCAAGCAGAGAGGAGCAACCCTCTTGAAGGGAAGAAGATTCTCCCCCTCCTGGCATTAGTCTTCCTCGCCCCATTATCGCCACCCCCAAGCGATCCTGCGCTCGTTGGCCCTGAGAAGCCTTGAAGGCTAGGAGGCCCAAGATAGCCAAAGACCCCAGGAAGAAAGGGAGGCTCAAGGGGGTCAACTTGAAGGCGGTGAAGAGGGGGTAGTAGAGCCAGCCAGGGTCATCCACGGGCTGGCCCAGGAAGAAGTTCCCTATCTCATGGGGTTCTAGGACGCCCCAGCGAGCCACCCGAAACAACTTCCAGATCACAAAGAGGGGCTCTACCCACAAAGCGGGAAAGAGGAGGATGAAGGTGAAAAGCGCCACCCCACACCAGAAGAGGAAAGCTCCGGCCCATCTCTTAACCTCTCTCTTCTTCCCCAGGAGCCAAAAGTGGCTTCCCAGGGCAAAAGCCACCAAAAGCAGAAGGGAGAGAGCAGGCAGTTTGGCCAACACCGCTAAGCCTCCACAAATGGCTGAGCCTACGAGATAAGGCTTCCGCCCCTTAACATCTTGCATATAGGCTATAAGGAAGAGTAAGGATAAGATCATCCAACTGGCCTGGTGAGCGTCCACGTGCACCACCCTGGAGTGGGCCAGGTAAACAGGGTCCAAGGCCAAAAGCAGACCCCCCAGAAGAGCCGCCGAGGAGGAGAAGGTGCGCCTCAGGAGCAGGTAAGCAACTACCACTGTAAAGGTGGTGACCAGGACGGTAAAGGTGGCGGCTGCGGGGATCATGGAGAGTACCTCGTACTGCCCTGTCTCCACCATTCGATAGAAATGGTCCAGGTCGCCGGCCAGAAAGTAGCGAAGCCAGAGAGAGAGCCCGTACCCCCACATGGGGGAGACCCCGGGATGGTTGATCTGATAGGTGGCCGCCAAATCGCCATGGGCCAGCCCGTAGATGAAGCGGCTGGAGCGCTCCAGCCAACGCATCTCATCGCCGCTGGCGAAGGCCCCTAACCGCCAAATCCGAGGCAGAAGGGCAGTCAAGAAGAGCAAGGTGGAGATAACCTTCTCTCCCCCAACTTTCCTCTCATCGCCGAGATAGATATGCCCTTTCACTTTTTCTTCCCTGTGCCGATCACCCTTTGGTTTGGAAAACGAAGACCCCCTCATCCTGAAAAACTATCATCATCTCCTCCTCCACCAAAGCCTCAAAATCTTCATCATAACGGGTCTGGAACCTCCCCTCATCAACCACAAACCAGACCCGTGACCCCTCCGAGAGGAGCACCTCTAACCCTTCCCTGGAATCGAGCAGCCGACTGCCTACCCAACGATCGATCCACTCACCTCCCCTCTCCCTCATGACGTAGGGTTCATACCCTTTCTGGATGGCGAAGAAATCGCAACGGGGAAGATAGACCCCACACGCGGCGGGAGCGACCGTCATCACCATATCCTCCTCCCGCCACCTCTCCCTCACATACCTAAAAGCCTGCTCATAGCCCAACTCTTGTTCAGAGCTCGCTTCTAGGGCGCCTGGCACAGAGAAGAGGGAGAGAGACACCAACGCTATGAGGGTCAACCAACCCTGGCCTACCCTGGAAGAGTTTATGCCCCTTCTAGCCCAAGTGGACCTCCCCACCAAGAGAAGCCTGTCCAGAGCCCAGGCCGATACCAGAAACAAGAAAGGCAAGAGCATAAAGATATACCGCGGATGTTGCCAAGACCTACCTATGAGGGTAGCCACCTCTAAGAGGGCAACGGCCAGGATGAGGTATAGGTACAAAGAAGGCTTGACCTCCCCTCCCCCTCTCCCCTCGACAACTAAGAAGAATAGCCCCCCCAGGGCGAGGAGGGTGGGAAGAAGGCGGGCCGGCGTGAGGAAGAAAGGTGCCAAAGGCCTCAGCCCCGCCACCAAGTCCATGGAAGGCCCTAAGGGGGGACGGGAACGGTAGATGGTCTCGAACTGCCCTCCCATGCCGGAAGCGCTATACTCCTGCAAAAGAAAACGGATTAGCACCCCCAGGCCACAGAGGAGAACAACCAGAGCCACCTCTAATCGCCACGCTCCGCGACGATACAAAAGAAGGAAGAGACCCAAGAGCATGGCGGGGAGAAGGAGAGCCACCTCGGCGTGGGAGAAAAGCGCGGCCAAAAAGACGGTGCCCCCTGCCCAGAGGTGGCGAGAACCATCCTCTTTTAAGCCCGCCTCATAAAAAAGGAAGACCGCCAGGAGGGCTAGAAACTGCTCCCAGGCGTAGGGCCTAGCCCGGGCGGCCCAGAGGATGGCCTCCCCGTCCAAAGCAAGAAGGAGAGCCGCCATCAAGCCAGCCCGAGGCGCAAAGATCCGCTTTCCCACAAGATAGGCTAGGGGAATGATGAGCAAGCCCGCTACTAGGCTGGGGATCCTAGCCATTAAGGGGTCGAGACCGAAGAGATATATAAAGGGGAGATCTAAGTAGGAGAAGAGAAGTCCGGGGCCATAAAAGTTTCCCGAGGGCAGGATAGGGATTCCCCACCTCCATATCCCCTGAGCAGCAAGTAAGGTGGCGAACTCATCCACAAAGGGGCCCGACCGTAGTAGATAGGAGAAGCGAAAATAGGAACCCAACAGAAGAACGAGAAGAGGGATGAGTCTTGAAGTGGCTAAGGAACTAAGGAACCTCCTGATCATCTTACCCGGTCGCCATCGAACGATGCTATGGAGAGTACCGAGCCTCCTGAAGGCGCTACCTTTTCCGCCACCACCGTGATGCGGCTGCCCTGGCCCAAAGCCCCCAAGAAAAGGGTTAAGGGCGCGAAGAGGAAGAGGCAGAAAGGGTTCTCTATTCTCAACCGCTCAGTCAGAAATCCAGGCGTCCCCTTCTCTTGGAGGACATAACGTAGACTCCCAATCCAGATATTGGGGGTATAACTATGACCGATGCGACGAACCCGAAAGCGGTGCTTGGCTAGCAAGTTGAAGAGGGTCTTTTTTGTGAAGTGATAAAGATGGCGCGGCAGGTCGAGATCGTACCAGAACCGGCCCATGAGTTTGGCCTCCCAGGAACCTATGTCTGGGAGGGTCAAAAAGCAGAGCCCACCATCCGCTAGGAGACGACGAACCTCCCCTAGAGTGTGAGAGGGGCTGGGTAGATGCTCCAAAACATGTCGTAGGATGATTAAGTCGAAAGCCTCGTCGGCCAACCCTGCCTCCTCCAAGGTTCCGGTGACTACCTCCAAACCCCGCTCTTTTGCTACCTGGGCCGCGTAAGGGCTCGGCTCCAACCCCATGACCGACCATCCCCTCACCTGTTGCAAGGCAGCCAGATACTCCCCTGTCCCACACCCTACCTCCAATACCCGTCCCACCTCGCCTATCAAACCCCTCATCCTCCTTACTTCCCTTTCCAGCAAGGTTCGCCGCAGAAGGCCCGTCAGCCCTCCTTGGATAAAGGCAAAGGCTGAGTATTGGGAAGGGTAATAGCGGGAGACCCCCTCTGGGGTGGGACGAGGGTTAGTATAGATCAGCCCGCAATTTCGACAGCGAACGACCCCGAACTCCTCCTCTCCACCCAATAACCGGTCCTTGCCGCTTAGGAGAGACTCCACATTGTCCAGCCCGCAGAGGTCACACTTCGCCCACTCCATCAGGCAACCAAGGCTCTATAGCATTCCATCAACTCGCGCGCCGTATTGTCCCAGGATAACCGCTCCACAGCCCTTTCTCTCAAACGTGCACCTAACTCCTTAGCCCAAGCCTCGTCGTTCAGGGCCTTCAGCAATGCTTTCGCCAAAGAGGCTGGATCGCCCAGCCTGGCGTACACCCCCCACTGGCCCAAAATCTCTCGGTTAACCGGGGTGTCAAAGGCTACCGTGGCCAAACCGCTGGCCATGTAGTTGCAAAGTTTGCCGTTCGACTCCGTCTCGGCCAATTTGGGAGAGACAGCCACATCCCCTAGGGCTAGATAGCGGGGGGCCAAGCGATAGTCGATCCTTCCCGTGAAGGTCACGCTCTCAGCGATCCCCAGATCCTCAGCCCTCCTCTTATACCATTCCACGTTGGGATAACCCATGATCAAAAAATGAGCCTTCTGAAACCCCTCCAGCACCAAAGGGATGGTCTCCAAAAGACAATCGAGCCCTTGATACCTGGTCAAGAGTCCTAGGTATACCACCACCCTTCTCCCTTTCGGTATTCTGAGGGGTAGATCATCGTATGATAGACCAGGCCGGAACTCCTCGGTGTCTACTCCGTCCAAGGCCACCACCGCCTCTTTGACCCCGAACCTCTCGCGCAACTCGTCCGCCACCCGACTGGAGGAAGCCACCGCTACATCAGCCAGGCTGTCTATGGTCCCTTCTGCTCGGTGCAGAAAAGAATACAGATAGCGGTTCCCCCTCAAAAACCCATGAGCCCGCAGTTCACCCGTGAGGCTCCCCTGGAAATCGCCCAGCAAGGGGAGGCCCAGGAGCCAGCCTAGGACATAGCCGATAACCACCCCTTCGTGGAGATGGGCATGGATCAGGTGGGGCTTGAACCGCCGGGCTACGGATAGGGATTTGAAAAGGAGGAGAAGGTCGAGGTAAAGTTTATGAAGGGAGGGACCCGCTTCTAATTTTCCATACCAGGGTACATTTATGGTGCGATGGATCTCCAGGCCAGGGAGATCGCGACCCAGATGATAGGTGCAAATAGCCACCCTGTTTCCCAGTTCTTGGAGAGCCCTCGTCTCCTCAAAGATGCGCACATGAGCGCCACGGTCGGCGAAGAAAGGCGTGGGGGCAATCATCAGGATCCGGTACATCACTCCCCATCCAATATCTCGCGCACGGCGTAGATCGGCTTCCCTTGAGATTCGTGATAGGTACGTACTACCAACTCCCCCAAGAGCCCCATGGTCACCAGTTGCACCCCCACCATAGTCAAAAGGATGGCTAAAAGCACCAGGGGCCTATCGGCGATGGGCTGTTGCAATACAACCCTTACAAAGCCCAGATAGGCCAGAAGCACCCCCCCGATTAAGAAAGAGAGGAAACCCAGAAGCCCAAAGATCTGCACCGGTCGGGTAGAGTAACTCAGGAGAAACCTCACGGTCAGAAGGTCTAGAAGCACTCTGATGGTGCGGGAGAGGCCATATTTGGTCCGCCCGGAGCCCCGAGGGCGATGGTTCACCGGTACCTCCGTCACCCGTACCCCCATCCAGGAAGCCAGAGCGGGGATGAAACGGTGGAGTTCGCCATAAAGCCTGATGTTCTTCACCACCTCGCGGCGATAAGCCTTTAGAGAACAGCCATAGTCATGGAGCCGGACGCCGGTGATCTCGGAGATGAGCCAATTGGCGAGCATGGAGGGGAAGCGGCGCGTCAAGAAGGGGTCGTGACGATCTACCCGCCAGCCGCTTACCACATCGTACCCCTCCTCAAGTTTTGCCAGGAGCCGTGGTATATCCGCTGGATCGTTTTGTAGGTCGGCATCTAAAGTGACGATCATCTCTCCCCGGGCCACATCGAACCCCGCGGCGAAGGCTGCCGTCTGGCCGAAGTTGCGCCTAAACCGGATCACCCTCACCCGGGGCTCCTCCTCGTGAACTCTCTTGAGAACGGTGAAGCTATCATCGGTACTGCCGTCGTCAACGGCCAGGATCTCATATTCCACCTCCAAGCCCTGCAGAGCCTCTCTTATCTCCCGATAGAGGGGCTCGATGTTCCCTTCTTCGTTGTAGATGGGGATGACTATAGATAGGGCAACGTCCTTCATGGAGATGGCATCCTCCCTAAAGCAGAAGCCTGATACCCATTATACCCCTACCCCCGCCTCCTGACAAGCCATAAAAACACCCTCGGCTTATCAAGCCGAGGGTGGATCTCCTCAAAAGAGGGGCGGTATGCCCTGGGGACTTCATGGTAAGGGCGTTACCAGCACATCGTCAAAGACCACATTGGCGCATTTATAGGTCTTAAAGCCCACCGTCCCTTCTAGGAAAACGGTGTCGTTCTTGAGCCCGTCATCCGGGATGGGGCTATCATCGTAGTCTATGAGCAATTGACCATCGAGATAGCATTTAATCCTAGCCCCCTGTACCTCCACTTTAAGCGTATGCCACTGGCTTTTGTCGATGGTCATGGATGCGGAAGCCAACGACCGGGGGTTGTTGAAATCCCAAAGGTTCCAGGTATTGACACAAGCCGCCCCCACGCAGTCATCCTCGGTCTGCATCTGCAAGAGGGAGGCCTCGCTGCCGCTCATTATGAAATAGTAGCCCCCTACATTCCCGGCAGCGGCGTCATCTTCAGAATAGGTCCCCCTGAACCAGAGGCCAGCCTTCGACCCACTCCTGATGATCACCTTGGCTTCGAAACTGTAGTCGGTCCACTCCTGACTGCCCTCTTGGATGTACATGCTTAAGGCATCGTGAGCTTCGGCGCCTCCCAGATTCTTGTTATGTCGATAGCCACCACCGACATAGCCCGTCCCCGCCTCCCAGAACCATTGCTCAGATTTCAGCCGCCAATAGTTCAGGAAAGGCGTCCAATTATCAGCGTCGGTATCGAAATGATCTTCCAGTGAGGCCGGGCTAGGGGTCGAATACTCCTTCATCACCAGAGGCAAGAAAACCTCGGTGGTCTCCTGTGCTAAGCTACTGCCGCCTCCTCCCCAAAGAAACAAGACGATTATAGCCATACTTCCCAGAGCCACTGCTACTCCTGGCATCCCTCTGCCTAGTACCCATTTCCCCACCCGAACCTCCTCTCCTCTATCTAGGCTAATTCTCCCTCTGGGGTATAAACTGTGGATCTGCAACCAGTGACGGCCATTGTACCATCGAGAAAAGAGGATGTCAAAACAAGAGCCCAGTGTAAACTGATCTCTCTAACCCCGCTGGCCCACGATGGTGGCCGGCACTCCACGGGCTATGCCGTAACCGGGTATATCTTTGGTCACCACCGCACCGGCCGCCACCACCGCGCCCTTCCCTATCGTGACCCCTCCTAAAACGATGGTCGAGGCCCCCAGCCACACATCCTCCCCGATCTCGATCCTCTCTTCTATCGCTCCCTGGAGGCGGATGGGGACATGGGGGTCGGTGAAGACATGGCTTCCACAGATCAGTTGGACATCGTTGGCGATGAGAGCATCCTTGCCGATGGTGATACCAGCGTGGCCATAGAGAAGGGCCCTAGGCCCCAGATAGGTGTGTTCGCCCACCACTACCTCATGCCCCTCTCCGGCCACGATGATACAATCGCGCGAGGCCCAAGCCTCGTCCCCCAACTCTATCCGACCTTCCAACGAGGAAGCGTCCAGAAGGCTATTCTCCCCGATGAAGACGCGATCCCCCAGGAAAACCCTTCGAGGGACTAGAAAGCGGACATTTTGCTCTATGAGGCAGGTCTTCCCCACGCTCCCTAAGACGGGCCTATAAACCAAACCCCGCAGGTACGTAGCCCCGATGGTGGGCAAAGGGCCTAAGAGAGAGAGGACAAAACCTTGCCAGAGGAAAGGCAAAAGGGAAGGCTGACCCGTAACCCTTTGGACGTAACGCCTGAAATTCCCTCCCAACCCTTCGTAGGAGATCCCTTTGGGCGACTTCCTCCTTATACCCCTTTCCTTTCTGGTCATCTCCCTACAAGGCCTGACTAACCTTTTGAATAAGGATACCTACTCCAAGATGCGGCGGACGGAATACTCTTCCTCCGGTTGATAGGCGAAATTTCTGATCATCTCGCCCAAGAGCCCGATGGAGATCAGTTGCACACCCACGATCATAAAGAGGATCCCCAGGAAGAGCAAGGGCCGCCAACCGATCCCCTGACCAGCGAACCAAAGCACCGTTAAGTAGAGACCGATGGCAAACCCTGCGGTAAAGAGAAGAGCACCGATGGTCCCGAAAAGTTGTAATGGCCTCCTAAGATAGTAGGTCAGGAAAAGGACCACCAGAAAGTCCACGAAGCCTCGGCCCAAGCGGCTGAGGCCATATTTGGACTGGCCATACCTTCGGGGATGGTGAACTACCTCCACCTCCGCCACTCGATAGCCCCGCCAATGGGCGAGGACGGGGATGAAACGGTGGAGCTCTCCGTATATCTTGACCCCTTGGGCCACCTCCCGTCGATAGGCCTTGAAGCCGCTGTTCAGGTCATGCAACTTCACCCCAGTGAGGGTGCAGACCACTCCGTTGAAGATACGGGAGGGCAGGGTCTTAGAGAGAGGGTCCTTGCGATATCGCCGCCAGGCAGAGACCAGGTCATAACCCTCTTCTAAAGGTCCTAGAAGTTTGGGGATCTCGCCAGGGTCGTCCTGAAGATCGGCGTCTAGGGTAACGATTACCTCACCCCTCGCCTGGTTGAAGCCGGAGGCTAGAGCCGCCGTCTTTCCGAAATTACGCCGGAATTGGATAACCCGCACATGTTCTTGGCCCTCGGCATGCAACCGCTCTAGAATCTCATAGGAGTTGTCGGTACTTCCATCGTCAATGAATACGATCTCGTACCCCTTATCCAGACCTTCCAGAGTCTCCCGGAGAGCCTGGTAGAGAGGCTCGATGTTCTCCTCCTCATTAAAGAGGGGCACCACTACAGAGATCTCAAGAGAACAACCTTGTTTAACCATTTCGACCCCCCGGATAGATACAATCAATACTCCTTCATGATCAAGGACAGGAAGACCACCTCTGGGGCCTGACCCGCGCTGCCCAGGCTTATCTCATCTAGATAAGCGTAAGCAGGGGTGGCTCCCTCTTGATGAAGGACGAAAGAGAGATCGACCGTCTGCCCCAGGTAAGCGCTCAGATCTAGGTAGGTATGAGCCCAATCTGCAATAGGCGTCGCGCTCCAAACCGAACTGCCGTTCACCCGAACATCAAAGTAATCGCTAGAGTTCGTGGAACTATAGATGTACATAAAGGAGAGGGTGGGGGAATATATGGTGGTAGGAGTGAGGGTCACCGTTTGCGAGATAGAGGAATTACCCTCCGAACTACCCAGTTTCACCGCGTAAATCCCGGTATGTACCGTGTCAGTCACTGCAATTGTCATTCCAACTGGTGCCCATTCTCCAGGGAGATCTCCACTCTCAAATTGTCCATTTCTCATCACGTCATCGGGAGGCGGGAGCCAAAAATCGACCCCTGTGGTTTCATCCTCGACCGCCTCTACTCCATACATGGGGGGCAGAGCACCGAAATTGCTTTGGCTCACCATCACGGTCACAGTACCCGTCAAAGGCAAAGTGTACTTTCCCAGGTGGGTGGTATAGACATCAAAGCAACCATAGGGGGAACCGCTCACCTTGGCTACAACCACCGGCAACTCCCGGTTCCCCCGCACCTGGCCGGAGAATGTGTAAGCGATCAAGGTATAGGTGTCGCCATCTGGAGAGACGGGCCAACTCTCCTCATTGCCCGCTATATCTTCGGCTCGAGAGCGGAAATAGTAGGTGTGACCCCGTTGGCCCCCGGTGAAGGTCGCCAGGGTGCTCGCAGTGTCCGTGAGCCACCCTGTCCATCCTCCCTCCCCATCCTTATACTGGATATCATAACTCACAATTCCCGTCCCGTCACCATCCTCACCCCACCAGGAAACAGGGAAATTAACATTTGTCTGGCAGGTCGAAAGATCATTCACTTGTGAGGAGGGGGGGGCGTCGTCTTCATAGACGTAGGGCCAATCTACCATAGCGTCATAGAAAGCCTGGGCTATCACCTCCATCAAGGGGCCGGTGGGGTGTATCCCATCAGGGAGATAATAGTCCTCCCAATTCGGATAACCCTCGATAGCCGGCCAGACATCGGCCACCGGTATCCCCTTCATGGGGGCCAGATAATTCTCTATCCTTTGGTTGACCTTCTCCGTCTCGTACTCCTTATCGGGGTCATCCAAGCGGGGCGGGATGGTGGCTATGACCGGCTTCCCTCCTCTTTCCTTGACCCGATCTATGATATTGCCCAGGTGGCCGATGATCTCATTACGGGGTCTATTGCTAGATAGATCGTTGGTCCCCTCCATAACTAGCACGAACTCCGGACTATAGGTGTTCATCACCTCTATGATCCGAACCTTACCAGCTGTGGTCCGCTCCCCCGGCCATCCGGAGTTGATCACCTCTGAGGGAGCGATATTAGCATCCAAGAACCCTTCCTCGTAAACGGGATAGGGGGTTAGAGCATAGCCTCCCCAGGTGATACTATCTCCGAAGGCCACATACCGATCTGAGACGAGGGTCGCGATCCCCAGCGCACCTTCGGGGAGCGCCCCCTCTAAGAGTCTAAGAGGGGCCTCCACCCGTTGCCCTAAAAGGGCTTCCTCACCAGGGGCGCTCCTTACCCAGAGGATATAAGGCGTTTCTTCCCCATCCACCATCAGGGCTGGTGAGATAGGGAGCCCCTCCCTCGTTATCTCCCATGGTCTACCCCAGCCACTACCTTCCCATTGGCTATAGGCTATATATGAGCCCTGCCTATCATAGGCGGTCCAAGCCAGCCGGGGTTCCCCCCTGGGCCCTATAGCCAAGGCTGGCTCGCCGCCTCCGAGAAGAGAGGAGGGTATGCCTACCAAACTCTCTGAGCTCCAACCGTCCCCCTCCCAACGAGAGTATAGAACCCCGCTCTTCCCATCGTACTCTCCACTCCAAGCGGCCCAGGGTCGCCCCCTCCCATCGATGGCTAGGGTGGGCATCAGATCAGAAGAGGAATCATCGGCGCTCACTAACCCTTCCTCGCTCCAACCCTCACCCTCCCAGCGAGCGTAGAAGATCTCATCGTCTAGACCTTCCCCATCTCCCACCCAAAGCAGCCAAGGCTGGCCATCTCCCCCGATCGCCAAATAGGGGCTTCCATCATAAAGATCGGGGGAAGCGTCATCTCTATTCACTCGTTGAGCCTTCTCCCAATCACCCTCCCCCCACCGGCTGAAGAATATCTCCTCATCGGTTCCATCGAAGCCGCTCCAAGCCAGCCAAAGGACCCCCTGGGGGTCAACAGCCAAGGAGGGAGAACGGTCCCTGGTCGAGAGGCTAGTATCTATCTCCCTCTTAGGGCTCCAAGCATCGCCACCTTGACGACTGTAGAAGAGGCCCCCATCCTCGTTCCATACCAGCCAGCCTCCCCCCAAACCATCGAAGGCGATGGCCGGGGCATGGCCTCCCGAGGCGGAAGTCACCAATTGGGGCACACTCCAACCTCGGCCATCCCAGAAAGCGAAGTGGATCTCGCTATCCACCTCGTCTGGGCCCCACTCCTCCCATACCGCCCAAGGTTTTCCTTCACCATCAAGGGCCACCGACATAGAGACTATGGCTCCTCTTCTGATCTCCTGGCCTTCTGCTGAGAGCCTTACGGGTCTCAGGGGAAGGAACAGGCTTCCTTCAACCGCTGGCGCCAATAGTAGGAAGGAGATAAGCCCTATAGAGATAAAACGCAGCAAACGATGAATGCCTACCATTCTAATAAGTGTTCACGATTCCGCGGTCTAATGGCCCGTTCCCGAACGGTTCACAAGTAGCCTAGACCCTTCAGCCTCTCTTCGATCTCGGCTACCTCTTCCTCCGAATATGTCGCTTCGCTTTCTCCCTCTCGTTCAGTGACCTTCACATCTTCGTATCTTATGGACTGGGCCTCTCTATACTGGGGAGCGAACGTCTCTAACAGCACCTTGCCGTCCATATCCTTGGGGATAGGCAAACCCATAGCGTAAAGGATGGTGGGGGCCACATCGATGATCCTTGCCCTTTCGATGGTGCCTCCCTCTCGGATAGTAGCCCCCAGGGCCAAGAAGACCCCATCTGGTTTATGTCTCCCCCCCAGATGCTTCGGTGGTATCCTCTCTAAGACCGGCCCGGCTGAAGCATCGTCACTAGCCAGGAAGGGCTGACCATCTAAGGAGAAAACCACATCGGGCAACTGGGAAAGGAAGGAGCCGCTATATATCTCCTCCTTACGATAGGCTCTCTCGATCACCGGTATTCCGGTATCTGGATCCCTGAGTCTAGATAGTTCGCTAATAATAAAGTCTCTTACCTCCTCATACTCTCGGCCCGGCTCAACGATACCACCCGGTTCTCGACCCTGCAAGTTTATGTAGATGCCCTGGGTAGCAGGGCTTCCCGAATAGGCTTTGGTCCTACTCCAATCTATAGGCCAGGTGAGCAGGCCCCCTACCCTCTTTGAGAAGCCTATTCGAGCCCCCCTTCCCATCACCCGGCGACGGAAGCCGAAAACATCGCCTCGGCGCACTATCTCCTTCACTTTTTGGGAGGTAAGCCCGCTCCTCCGTAGGAGGGCACTAAAGAGGCTGCCACCTCGCTCTTGGAAGACCAACAAGCCTAGATGGGCCAGAAAGCGGTTGACGTGGAACCACTTGTGGGCTGGACCAAACCCATGATCGGAAATGACGAAAAGGGTAGTCCTCCCATCCAACATCTTCAGACGCTCACCCACGATGACGTCCGCCAGATGATAGCATTCCGTGATAAGAGGCGCATATCTCTTCACTTCCCTGGGGTTATGATAGGGGTGGCGGAGGTCCAAGTGGTGCCAAAACAGGTGTTGTAGATGGTCTAGCGCCTGTATGACGTTGATAAAGAAATCCCAAGGGTACTTTTGAAGCAAGTATCTATTGGCCTCTTCCCTCTTCCGCATCCAGTAGAGAAACTCCCTCAGGAGTCTTTTGTTAGGGGATAACGGGTCGTAGGGGTCGGCCGCATAATCTCCCACCGCATCAAGGATCTCATCGCGTAGTTCCGCTGGGTAAGTGTAATCGACCTTGTTTCTGGGCGTCAGAAGGCCTGAGATCATGTAGCCGTTGACCTTTAGAGGGGGATAGGTTACCGGAACGTTGATTACCCCCACCATTTTTCCATGCCTACTAAGGATCTCCCAGAGTGTTTCCCCTTGAACAGAATTGGAACTGGCGAACTCTCGCTGCGACTTGTCCGCAGACGGATCCCAAAAGTCTGTCACTCCGTGCTTCGCTGGGTTCTTACCCGTGGCCATCGACACCCAGGCCTGGACACTGAAGGGAGGGATGGTAGATTCTAGTCTCCCCCAGACACCCTCACGCATCACCCTCGATAGGTTCGGTAGCTCCCCTCGCTCCATCATGGGGAGCAGAACCTCGAAGGTGGCTCCGTCTAACCCCAAAACAACGACTCTCTGCCCTCTCTTACCCACCCTTATCCTCTACCTCCAAAGCTCATCCGTGGAAGGGGGATTAGGCTCCTAATCGTTTGCCAATCCTCCAGACTTATCTCCCTTAGAAGATAGAGAAGCAAGATGTACATCGAGAAGAGGAACGCGTAATTTAGAAGAACTAGAACTCCGGAAACCGAATATCGACCGGCCAGAAGATAGACCGCCACGGAGGCGAGGACGATCTTGAGGAGCGATTTTGCCGGGAGCGGTATCCCAAACCTCCGAATGGCGTAGATAGCCGCTAAAGAGAGGCCCAAGAAGGTGGTCAGGGCGGAGGCTAAGGCCGCACCGATGACCCCCAGGAGGGGTATCAACCTCCAGTTGGCTATAAGGGCTAGGGGAAGCAGGAAGATACCTACCCCGAAAGCCAAAAGGGGCCTATTCTCGGCCAACATAACGGTCACTAACACCATGTAGATACTGTAAAAGGCGGCGCTGAAGATCAAGATATTCAGAGTCGACGCCGCCCGCAAGTAGGAGGCAGAATAGATAAGGGTGACTAATTCCTCCGAGGTGGCAGCCACGATCAGGGCGGCCGGAAGGAGGATCAGAATCAGGAACCGCCCCACCTGGCCCAGCCTCCTTCTCACCCCCTCATAGTCTCGGATGGCGATAGATTCGGAGAGGGAGGGGAGCAGGACGAAGGAAAAGGCCAAGAGGACGAAGCGAGGCGCGCTTGCCAAGTTCACCGCCGCAGCATAGAACCCCACGATGGTCTCGTCCGCGATGAGGGCTTTCACGCTATAGAGATCGATATTGATTAAGAGGTTACTACTCAAAGTGAAAAGGATCACCGGAAGAGCGAACCTGAAGAGATAACCCCCCGATACCCCTCCCCCCACCGCCGATAGACCAAAACCTCTTTCCAGGTTCATGACCCTATCTCTCCTATCCGTCAGGCGGTGTGAAAGAAAAAAAGCCAACACCAAGGCCACCAAGGAGGCCAAGGCGTTCCCTACAAAGGCTCCGGCAAGGGCAAAGCCCAAATGCACCAAAAGAATGATACCCCCCACCCGGGCCAGAGAATAAGCGACTACGGTGATAGCCTGTTGCCCAAAGGCCTGAAAACCGTTCAACATACCGCGAAAGAGAGCGTAGAAAGCCAAGATCGGGATGTCTAGGGCCGCCAGTCGAAGGTAGAAGTCCAGCCTTTTATCCTGAAGGAGAGCAGCGAGCAAGGGAGCTAGAGTTAGAAAGAGGAGGAAGGTAACACCAGCGTTGACCCCCTGCAATTTCAGAGCCGAGCCTTCGATAGCCGAGGCCATCCTCGTATCCTCAGCCAGGAACTTCTGAATCGCGGAAGGG
This sequence comes from uncultured Anaerolineales bacterium, assembly GCA_964383935.1. GTDB lineage: Bacteria > Chloroflexota > Anaerolineae > UBA7937 > UBA7937 > UBA7937. Next base: position 49,645 of record CAYLIE010000005.1, read on the forward strand.
ATGCCAGTATTGACGGTGATCTCCACCCAAGTGAGGATGGTCATCACCACGCTGAAGAGGCCGTATTCCGCCGGTGTGAAGGCCCGAGCCAGGGTGGCATGCAAAAGATAAATAGAGAGCACAAAGAAAGCCTGGGCCAGCAAAAGGTAGATGGTCCCACGGGCTAGCCGCTCCTTATCCCTGGAAACGACCTCCTCACCTATCACTTCTCAAGCTCCCTGGAAGAATAATATCCGATCCAGGATCGATTTGGCGCTCTTCAGAACCCGCCTTACATCCGTTAGAATTCGTATCGCGGTTACCTTGCCGGGCATCTCCTAATTAATGAGTCCCTCTCAATCCTTGCGCAGCACCAACCCCAAATAGTAACCATCCCCTTCCCTGGCCCTATCCCCCAGATAAAGCCTCTTATATAGGGGCTTCTGCATCCAGCCCAGAAAGCCATTCCTGATCACCAAAGGCAGACGAAACCACCAGTTGGTGAAACGGCGGGTTTTTTTATCCTCGAAATAGAACTCAGCCTCCACCTCCAAACCGGAGGGTTTTATTATACGCTTCTCCAGTGCTTCCTCATCATAAGTTCGACAGAAGAGCCACTCCCATCGCCACTCCCGATACTCCTCACCGATGCCGAAGGACAAAAAGAGCCTGCCCCCTGGCCTGAGGATACGGTTTGCCTCCCTAACGAATTCGATATCCCCATCACCGGGGAAGTGTTCCACCGCTGAGATATTGAGGATCAGGTCGAAGAACTCGTCCCAGAAGGAGGTGACTGTGGCATCCTGGACGGCTACATGCACCTGGCCCTCCAGGTCACCATCTTTCCTCAGATATCTTTCATACCTCTTCTGAATGGATACCTGGGGGTCTATATCTACCACATGCACCTCACAGCCTCGGGAAGCCAAAACCCAAGGGAAAACCGACCTACATGCACCCACATCCAGGAGGCGAACTGTGTGATCTAGATGAAAGTAAGATAATATCAGCGGGAACTCCCAACAGCGATAGAAATTTATCCCCTGCAGGAGGTGTCTCAGGCCCAAAAGTAGACCCCCACGTTTGAGCGCTAGGAGGCCAAGCCTACGCTTAAAGCGGGAGAGCTCATCGATTAGAGCGTAATCGCGCTCAATATCCTTTTGATGAAATGCTTTCCGTAAATCGCTGCCTACCATAGCCTTTACCTCCAATAACCCGAACGGTTCAATAGCCTCATCCACTTGAAGCACCAAAGAAGAATATCCGGTCCACGATCGATTTGGCGCTCTTCAGAACCCGCTTCACATCCTTCAGGCTGCGTATCTTGGCCGCAGTCTTGAGGATGAAACTGGGACGGAAGTAGAACTCTCGATAGGCTCGCACCCGCGCGCGCTCCACCTCTTCCCGAGACAACTCCTCCGTCTCGATGAGGGAGTTCTTGGAGGCGAAGTCCGCCCAGGAATCGTAAACCAACCAGCCATTTCTCTCACATTGGGCGTAGAGTTGGGTCCCCGGATGGGGAATAGCCACCGCGAACTGAACGCTATCGGGGTCCAATTCTTTGGCGAACTCAATGGTTTGGCTGATCGTCTCTTGGTCCTCCCCCGGGATACCGAAGAGGAAGAAGGCCTGGGCCCTTATCCCCAACCTCCGGCAGATGGCGAAGGTCTCCTTGGTCCGCGAAAGCGAAATCCCTTTCCGCATCAGTTTGAGCATCTTGGGCGAGCCCGACTCCACACCAAAATAGATATAGTGGCACCCCGCCTTTTTCATGGCCGTCAACATCTCTTCGTCCACGGTATCCACCCGGCTCTGGCAGATCCAACCTACCTGGATCCCCCTCTCTTGGATGAGGCGACATATCTCCAGCATCCGCTCTTTATCCAAAGTGAGGCAGTCGTCATCGAAATATATCTCGTCCACACCGTAATCCCGTATCAACCGTTCCATCTCCTCCACCACATTGGCCGCGCTTCGAGCCCGGAACTTATGCCCGTAGAGAGTCTCCGGCCAGAGGCAATAGGTACAATGAGCCGGGCACCCTCGCGAACTGACCATGGTCATGGTCCTGTGGCCCGAGTAGACGGCAGAGTGGTACCCCTCGCATCTCACTATATGCCAAGCCGGGAAGGGGAGTCTGTCCAGATCCTCAAGGAGGAGACGCTCTCCGTTCACCTGGACCTGTCCATCGCTTCGGTACGACAGGCCTAATACTTGAGAGAGGTCACCACCATCGGCCAGCACCCTGGCCAGATCCCTGGCCGTCAACTCAAACTCCCCACGACAGATGGCGTCCACTTCTGGGTTCGCCTCTAGGATCTCTCGGTGGAAGAAGGTGGCGTGAGAGCCAACTAGAGCCACGAAGGTATCCCTATCCTTCTCCTTGAGCGCCTTGGCGGCCTGGAGGTCGTACTCGATGGAGGGGGTGGAACACTCCATAACCACCAGATCCGGCGCCTCCTTGACCACCGCCTCGGCGAACTCGGTGATGGACATCTCCTCCATCACCCCGTCCAGGAACCCCACTTCAAAGCCCGCCTCTTCCAACACCGCCACCGTATAGGCCAGATAGATGGGGTACTCCAGGTATTTATCGCTCCGCTTATGGGGCCAGCGCACATCGGAACGGGCTCCATACCCCGGGCCAGGCCAGGGGGGGTTGGTAACCAGAACCCTCATGCCGCTCTATCCTCCTCTAGATAACCTTCACATAATTGCACGAACTTCTCAGCTAGACTTCGCCACTCGAACTTCTCTCTCACCTTCTGCAACCCTCGAGCACCTAACTCCTTACGCCAAACGTCGTTAGTCAGAAGAGAGCAGACCTTGTCGGCCAGATCTCGATGGTCTCCGGGGATGTAAAATAGTCCCTCTCCCCCCTCTTCCATCACCTCTTCCAGCGCTGGAAGACGGGGAAGGATAGAAGGGACCCCACAGGCCCAGTACTCGAACTCCTTGAGGGTAACGCGGCCTCGCGCCGATAGCACATCAGGGAGTATCACCAGCCCTAGGTCGCTGGCCGAGATATAGCGAGGTACCTCCTCTTGAGGCACCCAACCTGAGAAATGAAAGTGATCGTTCAAACCGTACCTAGCCACCCTCTCCTTGAGAGAGGGAACGGCAGCCCCACCCCCCACCATCCAGAAGGCTGTCATAGGGCACCTCTCTACCACCAAGCGGGCCGCCTCCACTAGAAGTTCTGGGTGATCCTGGGGGTCGATCACACCGTGGAAGATGAGAACGTGATCCGCGCCCGGGGCGTACTTCTTTCGCAGATCATCACCGTTGACCGTCCTGAAGATATTAGTATCCACACCATCGGGCACTACATCGATATCCTGGGGACGGCCCCCAAACCGGCAGGCGATACCCGTCATAGCCTGGCTGATGGTGACGATTCTGTCTGAATCCCTGATGGTCGTTCTCTCCATTTGCCGGCCCAGGCCCACTATGGCCCGCAACCATCTGGAGCGGTAATCCTCTAGATACTCGAAGAGGAGATCGGTGAGGTCTAAGAGGGCCAAAGTTTGGGGGTGGAACCTCTTAGCCAGAAGGGCGCTGTAACCGGCGATGGAATTGTGGGAAACGATGAGATCGGGTTTCAACCGTCGAGCGTAGTTGGTCACCCACAAGATATTGAGGGGGAAAGCGACCATATATTTGGGCATCTTCCACCGGCCCAAACGGTTCACCCCCTGGATGGGCAACCAATGGGCACACCCGTATCGGTCGATCGCCTCCTCTCTGGAGACGGCGATGGAGGAAGCCACATATACCTCGTGCCCTCTGGCCACGAAAGCCTTTATCACGTTCGATGTGCGGGGAGTTCCTCCCCCACTGATAGGCACCAATTTCTCGAAGATGGTGACTAGGACTCGCAAAGAGAGCCTCCCACTTCTATTTCTTCCTCAGTTGGGCATAGATCTCTTCGAACCTAGTCATTACCCTGCCCCAGTCGTATGAGGTTCGTACCCGGCGCAAGGCCCCTTCCCCCAACCTCCCCCTCAACGATTCATCCTCCATCAACCTCAAAACCCCTCTCACGAACTCTTCTCCTAACTCGTCGGTTAGGAAGATCTCCTCCCCAGATACGAAATCTTGCCCTTCAGCCCCCAGCCGTGTGGAAACGATGGCCCTCCCACAAGCCGCCGCCTCCAAGATCTTCACTCGGGTGCCAGAGCCCGAATCGAGAGGCACAAGGACCAGATCCGAGGCGGAGAGATAATCGGCTAGGTTGGGGGCGAACTCCTTCCGGCCATCGACAAAACCGGTAAAAAGAAGATGCTCATCAGCATAGGGGGTAAGATCTTCATAACTCTGCCCGATGATCAGGAAGACCGCCTCTGGATGGCGGGACAACACCGCAGGACGGACCTCCTCGGCGATGTACCGCACCGCTCGTTCGTTGGGGATATAATCCAACTTGCCCACGAAGGTGAGAATGAAGGCCTGTCCCAGGTTTAACTGTTCTCGCACCAGGGCTGCCCCCTCCTGTCGATAAGCGAAGGTCTCAAGATCTATGCAGTGGGGGATAACGGTGACCTTCTCTGGCGAGATATCGTATAATTCAGCCATAAACCCCTTATCAACCTTTGAGAGGGCCACGATCTTATCGGCTCCACGACAGCCCCACCTTTCCAAATGTCTAATAAGCGAGAGGAAAGGCTCTCCGAGCCCCATCCTTTTGAACTTGAGATATTCTACATTTTCTTGAACCAGGATCACGGGCTTGCCTAACGATCTCTTCAAATAGTAAGCGGTAGGTGCTGTCCAGAGGAGTTCGGCCTGGATGATATCTGGCCGGAAAGAAGCCGCGATCTGCCTCGCCGCCTTGAGGTAGAAGGGGTTAATAAGGAGCCCCTTATAGCCCAGCCGATCGAGGAGGCTCTCCCTTGCGTAGTGGATCGAGAGGTGGGGAGGGGTGAGATCTATCGGCCCTCGCTGCGAATAGAGCCGACAGAGGAGGGCTTCGATGCGGTGGCCCTGGGCCAGGTGCTTGATGGTATAATAGATGGCTGTGCTTGAGCCGTGAACGGGGGGGAAGATATCGCAAGGTGAGAGCAAAAAGATCTTGTACATCTTCACCTACACGACTAGGGATTTGGAGGCTAACTCCTCCTCCACCTCCTGGAACCTATCGATCGCCTCCTCCTGACTCACCCAAGCGATAAGGTCCGAGATCCCCTCCTCGAACTTCACCTGGGGCTGAAAGCCCAACCTCTTTTGGATCTTGGTGATGTCGGCATAGCAATGACGAATATCGCCTCGCCGATATCGTCCCACTACTTGAGGCTTTAAGCCCTCTCCCCCCAGTTTCTCGATGAGGATGCGCGCCATCTCCAGGACGGTTAAAGGCCTCCCCGTTCCCACATTGAAAACCTCGCCATCAGCCTTTTCCATGGCCAAAAGGGTAGCCTCTACGACGTCTTGTACATGGACGAAATCTCGACTCTGGAGCCCATCCTCATAGATAACCGGGGGACGACCGTTTAGGATTCGCGCCGAGAAGATGGCCGCCACGCCGGTATAGGGGTTGGAAAGGGCTTGCCGGGGCCCATAGACGTTGAAGTACCGGAGGGCTACGGTGGGTATCCCGTAAGCCCGACCAAAACAGAGAAACGACTCCTCTTGGCTCCGCTTGGTGATAGCGTAGATAGAAGAAGAGTAAAGAGGCTTATCTTCATCGGTGGCCTCCGGTTTCGCTTCCCCTCCACAATGGGGGCATCTCATCTCCCATCGCCGCTCCTTAAGCTGTTCATCGGAGCGCAGTTTAGGGTAGATGATCCCGCAATTAGGACAAAGGTATTTACCCTCCCCATAAATAGACATGGAGGAGGCCACCACCAGTCTTTCCACCTTATGCTTCTCGTTGGCTAAGATATCCAGGAGGTTGGCACTCCCCAAAGTGTTGGTCTCTACATATCGCCGGATCTCGTACATAGACTGCCCCACACCCACGGCAGCCGCGTGATGAAAGGCAACCTCCACCCCCTTTATAGCCCTGGTCAACGCCTCCCTATCCCGGACATCGCCCCTTATGAACTCTGCCTCTCGGTTGAAGTAATCGGGCACCCTCCCTTCAGCGTGAACCTGGGGCTCCAGATTATCGAAGACCCGAACCCGATGCCCCCGCTCTAGAAGGGCATCCACCAAGTGGGAGCCTATGAACCCCGCTCCCCCCGTGACCAAGACGCTCTTAGCCGGCATCCTCTTCTCTCCCCCTGATAGATAGCGCCGGAATGGAGCCAAACATCTTCGCTCAGCGAAAGCAAAACTTCCGGCGACTCAAATATACTATCATATCTCCCCTAGCCTGACAACCGACCACCAGCCGACACCTCTCTATATACCTCTAGGGTTCTTTTGGCGATCTTCTCCCAGGAGAAATCCTGGGCCAGAGCGGCCGCCCCGCATCCTAGACGGCGGCGGAGCCCCTCTGAGGCGGTTAACTCCTGGATCTTGGCCGCCAGTGCCTCCACATCGTCGGGCGGCACCAGGACGATGTTCTCTCTCTCTATCAGTTCTTTCACCTGGATACTGGGCCGTGTGCTTATGATGGGCAGGCCATGAGCCAGAGCGGCCATGAGGCTCCCCCGCCGTAAGGAGGCCCCGTCCTTATAGGGGAGCACACATATATCGGAGGCCAAAAGGTTGGCCGAGACCTCCTCGTCGTCCACATACCCTGTCCAAAGGAGTTGGTCGGCGAGCCCCAACTCTCGCCACAGCGCCTCCATCCGGTGGGCGTAATCGGTGGTCGTGGGGTCGCTAGCCCCTATTTTACCCCCCACCATGAGAAGTTTGACCCTCTCCCCCCCTTCTAAAAGTCGCGCCAAGGCTCGAAAGAGGGTTTCTATCCCCTTGCTCTCATGGAGAAGACCGAAGTACGAGAGGAGGGTCTCCTCTTTAACGCCCCATCGGGCCCGCCACTCCTCACGATCGTATCCCGGGGGAAGGCGAGGGCTGATATTGCTTCCGATGGGGATAAGATAAGGTTTCAGGCCATAACCTCTGGCCCCCGCCTCATCTCCTACATTGGTGACTATGACTCCATCACACCCTCTAGCCAAGGCGGCTATCGCCCCACGGCGAACCGGCCCTGCTTTGGGGAAAAGATAGGGCACCCGGAGATCGTGAAAGGTGACCAAGAGAAGAGGGCGATGGCGAACTACACGGAGACGCCAAGGGAGGAGGTTCATCGCTGGGTGCATCCCGTAAGCCGCGGCCTGATATTGAAGATGGAGGATCTGGGGCTCTATCTCTTTTAAGAGACTGAGGATATCCTTCCAAGAGGAGAAGTCCCACTTGGAGACCCGGGGATACAAGGCAAAACTCTCACCTTCCTCCTGGCCCAGAACCGAGGTCAAGACGCTCACTCGGTTGCCAAACTTGGCCAGGGCTTTGGCCAACTCGCTTGCATAACCCCCCATCCCTCCCACCATGGGGGGGAACTCCCCTGAGATCAAGCAGACTTTCATGGCCTACTTTAAGCCTGAACGGAGGAGCTGCCAGTAGGCAGCCACCCGCTCTCTCCGGAGGGGCCTCTTATGCCCCACCAGCCACTTGAGCCCCTCCAAAAGGAAAAGGTACAAGTAGGTGGAAAGGATGAACCAGCGCAAAACCTCCCCTCGCCACCCATAATACCTCTTGAAGAAAAGAACTTTGCTTCGCTGGAAATGGATATGGCGGGCAGAGAGCACCTGCTCGCTGCTTCTCCCCTCCTGGTGTACCACCTGGGCGGTGGGGAGATATATCACCTCCCATCCTTGGGCCTTGAGCCTATAGCACCAGTCTAGTTCTTCCGAATACATAAAGAACTCCTCATCCAGGGGCCCCACCTGATGGAGGGCCTCCCGACGAATGAGGAGAGCAGCCCCCACTACCCAGTCAACAGGTTGGATCTCATCGTCGGGCCTATCTAGAAGGTAATATCTCTCTAGGATCCTGCTTCCCTGAAACCAGGGTTGTAGCACTGTGCTCTCCAGGAAGGCGGTAGCCATAGTAGGGAAGCGTCGCCGGGAAGATTGGGTGGTTCCATCAGGGTTCAAAAGTTGAGGGCCCAGAGCCCCTGCCCGAGGATGGGCCTCCATGTAGGCCACCATGGTCCCTAAGGCATCACCCACTACCTCGGTGTCGGGGTTGAGGAGCAAGATATAACGCCCCTCGCTCTGGCTGATGGCTAGATTGTTCCCCTTAGTGAAGCCAAAATTAACTTCACTCTCCATCAAATGCACCCAGGCAAAATCCTCCCGCACCATATCGGCACTGCCATCGGCGGAACCGTTATCGAAGACGATGGTCTCAACCAAGAAGCCTTTCCCCTTCTCCCCTTTTAGGCTCTCCTGGATGGAATCCAAGCAACATCGCAGAAGTTCTCTCACATTCCAACTGATGATCACTATCGAGAGATCGCAGCGGCTCATACCTTCCGTCTCCAAAGGCCTTCAGGGAAAAATATGAAGGAGGGCTTCTGAGGAGAACCGGGCGAGGGGTCAGGATCGGCGAATCATGAGGTAGTCAGCCAACTCCAGCATCACCTGCCGGTACTCGTTGGCTGGTAGGACCGACAGCGCCTCCTTGGCTTTTTCCGTGAAACCCTGGGCCTCAGCCTGGGAGGATCGAATGGCCCCCGAACCCTTTATTCTGCTCACCAGAGAGTGGATATGCTCCTCTCTCTCCTCTCCACCTCTCAAGATCCTCTCCACGCTCCCCCAATCAGGGTTCTCTTCCAAGAAGTATAAGACCGGCAAGGTGATGACCCCTTGACGAAGATCGCTGCCGATGGGCTTGCCCAGTTCCTCCTCGTCGCCGGTGAAATCCAAGACATCGTCCATGATCTGGAAAGCCATCCCTAAGTTATAGCCATAACTTCTCAGGGCTTGAACTTCTTCCTCCACCGCCTCGCTCAAGAGAGCACCACCCTCTGTAGCAGCAGCGAAAAGGGAGGCCGTCTTCTTGGAGATGCGCCAGTAGTAATCCTCCCGGTTGGGTTTCGCTATACTCAACGCTTCCCTCAGTTCGCTGGAACAGATGAGCATGAGGGTCTTAGCGAAAAGGGAGATGATGCGCGGGTTCACCGTCTCCGCAGCTAGCGCCGCCGAGCGAGCAAAGAGGTAATCCCCCACCAAGACAACAACCCCGTCATCCCAAGCCGCATTCAGAGTGGGATTGCCCCGCCGCATGAGCGAGTTGTCGATCATATCATCGTGGACCAGCGTAGCGGTATGGAGCATCTCCACCGCCGCGGCCAGGGCCACTACCTTATTCGCCCTTGACTGCCGAAACTTGGAGGCTAGAATCGTCAGAGCCGGCCGCAACCGCTTTCCTCCGCTAATGAAGAGGCCTCTCAATATGACGGTCAACGGCTCTTCGTCGGTGATGAGCGCTTCCCCCATCCTCGCCTCCACCTGGCGCAACTCCTCCCGAATAGGGCTGAGAATGGAAGAAAAAGGCTTAGAAGAGATGGTCTTTTCCCTCATGTTGGCCTTTCTACAAGCCGAATAAGAACGCTGCGTTTTCCGTCGTCGTTCGGGCTACCTCTTCCCAAGAGACCTCTCTCACCTCGGCGATCCTTTGGGCCACGGCCCTCACATTGGCCGGCTCGTTCCTCCCCCCATAGGGGGAAAGGAAGGGGGAATCGGTCTCCAGAAGCAACCTCTCCAGGGGCAGAGTGCGAGCCAACTCCCGCAACCGATATGCCCCTCTGTATGTCACAGGGCCAGCGATGGAGATGTAAAACCCTATCTCTAAGCACTCTTCCGCCATCGCTAGGTCACCAGAGAAGCAATGGAAGACCCCCACGAGCCCCTCTCCATGCTCCTCTACCATGGCCAGTAGGTCGTCGTGGGCCTCTCGGTCGTGGAGAATCACGGGCTTCCTTAACTCCCTAGCCAAGGCTAACTGCTTTTTCAGAGCCTTCTTCTGCTTTTCACGAGGCGAACGGCGACGGTAGTAATCCAAGCCCGTCTCTCCTATGGCTACCACACCAGGCTGGGACGCCAAACTCCGTAACTCCGCCCAGCTCTCCTGGGTCACCTTCCCCGCCTCATGAGGATGTACCCCTACAGCCGCATAGACCTGCGGGTATCTAGTAGCCAGGGCTATGGCCTCCTTATTCGATTCCAGATCGATCCCTACCTCAATGATCTTCGTCACCCCACTCGCTTCGGCCCTAGCCATCACCTCTTCCCGGTCAGGGTCGAACTGGCGAAGATGAAGATGGCAGTGGGTGTCAGTCAACAACCTTCGACCTCTCAAGCCCTGCCAGCCGCATCCCCTCCTCCAGTATCTCCTTTAACCGCTCCTCGTTGGTCGCCTCCCCATAAATCCTGATCTTGGGTTCCGTGCCCGAGAAGCGGACCAGGAGCCAAGACCCCCCCTCCAGTTCGAATTTGAAGCCATCCATAGTGTTGATGCCAGTAACCTTTAGACCCCCGATCTCCTGGGGTTGGGCGGCCTCCAACCGTCGTTCCATCGCTTCCCGCTCTTCTGGAAGGATGAGGCTATCGCTCCGGTCATAGTAATGGGGACCCACTCTGGCATAGAGATAATCGACCAGTTCCGAGGGGCGCATACCCTTTTGGACCAGAAAGTCGAGGATAAAGAGACAGGCCAATATCCCATCCCGTTCCGGGATATGGCCCCTAAAGGCGAACCCACCACTCTCCTCCCCTCCTATCATCGCTTGAGTCTCCACCATCTTAGGGGCTACATACTTGAAGCCTACCCCGGTCTCATAGACGGGAACACCATAGAGTTCTCCCAATCTATAGAGCATGGAGGTAGTGGAGAGGGTTTTGACGATGGGACCTCGCCAGCCACGAAGCTCAAGAAGGTAAAGGGCTAAAAGGGCGTACACCTGCAACTGGTTGATGAAACGCCCCCTCTCATCCACCAAGCCCAAACGATCGGCATCACCATCGGTGGCCAACCCTACATCTGCCCCTGAAGCCTCAACCCTCTCTTGGAGGAAACCTATGTTGGGCGGGATGGGCTCCGGACGAAGCATGCCCGGAAAGAGAGGGTGGCGTTTGTTGTGTATCTCCGTAACCTTGGTCTTACCCCCTTCCAAGATACCGTTCAGCCAACCGGCTCCCGCTCCCCACATGGAGTCCACAACCACCCTAAGCCCCGCCTCCTTGAGGGGTTCTATATCTATGAGATCTCCCAGATGGGCTAGGTAGGCTAGAGCGGGGTCAAACTCTTCGATGAGGCCCTGCCTCCTCCCCTCATCCAAGGGGATCCGCTCCACCCCTTTGAGTTTGGCGACCCTCCTCTCGATCTCGGCCAAGGTCTCCGGCCCCGCCGCCCCCCCATATTGGGACCGCACCTTGAGCCCGTTATCCCAAGGCGGGTTGTGGCTGGCGGTGATGATGATGTTCCCCGCCGTTCTTTTCTCCAAGATAGCATAGGTTACCACTGGGGTGGGCGCAGCCTTGTCGCAGAGATAAGCCTTTATCCCGTTTCCGGCCAAGACTTCCGCCACAGCAGCCGCGAAATGCTCTGAAGCGAAGCGGGTGTCGTAGCCCACTACCATGCCCTTGCCGGCCTGCCCCGAATCTATAAGGTACCGGGCCACCCCTTGGGCACAACGACGCACGTTCTGGAAGGTGAAATCCTCGGCGATGACCCCTCGCCAGCCATCGGTGCCGAATTTGATCTCCGCTGCCACCCTAATCCTCTCCCCCCTCTTCTGAGAGCAGGGCTAAATCGGCATCCACCATCATCCGCACCAGTTCGGGAAAGGAGACCGTAGACTCCCAACCTAAAACCTCCTGAGCCTTGGTGGCGTCGCCCACCAAGTAGTCCACCTCCGCGGGACGCATAAAACGCTCATCTTGCATCACATACTTCTGCCAATCGAGACCGGCGTAGCCGAAGGCCGCCTCGCACATCTCTTGCACCGAATGGGTTTCCCCAGTGGCAATCACGTAGTTGTCGGGCTCCTTTTGCTGCAACATCATCCACATCGCCTTCACGTAATCGCCAGCAAAGCCCAAGTCACGGCAGGCGTCGAGGTTGCCCAGGCGCAGTTCGTCGGCCAATCCCAGTTTGATAAGGGCCACACCGTGGGTGATTTTGCGCAAGACGAACTCCAGCCCCTGGCGCGGGCTGGTGTGGTTGAAGAGAATGCCCGAGGTGGCGTGCAGCCCGTAGCTCTCCCGGTAGTTGACCGTGATCCAGTGGCCATAAACCTTGGCCACCCCGTAGGGGCTTCGGGGGTAGAAAGGGGTCTTCTCATTCTGTGGCGATTCCCTCACCTTCCCGAAGCATTCGCTAGAGGAAGCCTGATAGAACCGGATCGTCGGATCCACCAGCCGGATAGCATCCAGTATCCGGGTTACCCCTAAAGCGGTCACCTCGCCGGTGAAAACCGGTTGATTCCAAGAGGTAGGAACGAACGATTGAGCGGCTAAGTTGTACACCTCCTGGGGTCGATACTCCCGCAAGAGTTCGATCAAAGATACCTGGTCCAATAAGTCCCCGGGCACGATGGTAACCTTCTCCTGGATATGCTTGATGCGGTCGAAGTTCACGGTGCTGGTGCGCCGCACCATCCCTATCACCTCATAACCCTTCCCCAGCAAGAACTCCGCCAAGTATGAGCCATCCTGACCTGTAATCCCGGTGATCAAAGCCCTCTTCACCACTTCTCCTCCTTTTTAACCTTCCCTCGCCAGTAGTCGAGTATGTCGCGTAGGCTCTCCTCTAAAGAGATGCGTGCTTCCCAACCCGTACGCCCCCTGAACTTCCGAGAGTCGCAGGCTACGACAGGCACCTCAGAGCGCCGAAGACGGGTCGGGTCCTCCTGGACAATCAACTCGATCTTACTCTCCCCCAAGAGGATATCCAAGATCTCCCCTATAGACCGAGCGATGCCGGAACCGATATTGTAGACCTCTCCCGGTTCCCCCTTGGAGAGGGCTAGATAGTAGGCGGCCACCATATCCCTCACATCGGTGAAGTCCCGCTTGGCTTCCAGATTTCCCACCTTGATTACGGAGGGGGGTCTTCCTGCCTCCGCCTCAGCGATCTGTTTGGCGAAGGCGGCAGTCACGAAATCCGCCGACTGACGAGGCCCTATGTGGTTGAAGGGACGGACGCGGACTACATGAAGGCTGTGGCTGGCAAAATATTGATAGCCTAGCATATCCTGGACGACCTTGCTGACGGCGTAGGGGTTATAAGGGCGTAACGGGGTGTCCTCACCGATAGGCAACTCCCCAGGATGTACCATGCCGTACTCATCCGCAGAGCCCACCACCAAGATGCGGGGTTGTAACCCCAGACGGAGGACCCCCTGAAATAGATTCAGTTGTCCCCGTATATTATTGGCTAAGGTGCCCCAGGGATCCTCCCAGGATTGGGGAACGAAAGCCTGGGCCGCTAGGTGAAAGAGATATCGGGGATTAGCCTCCTCGAGGCTCGAAAGCACAAAGTCGAGATCGCAGAGATCTCCCTGGCAAAGACGGAGTCTATCAGAGCGAGGAGCAGATGCGGGGAACCCCCTCAGATCTATCCCAAAGACCTCCAGTTCCGTGTGAGCCAAAAGATAATCCGCCAAATGGCTACCGGCGAAACCGGTGATGCCGGTGACCAGTGCTCTCAAATCCCCTCCTGGCAGTCCAAATCGATGTGTAGGCGATTATAACCCACCTTCTTAACAAAGTAAAGCCAGAAAATGGGAAAGCGGAGGCACCTAACTACCTACAGTGCCCCCGCCCAGAGGAGAGCGAGACTAGGCTACCAGACGGGAAACTCCCCTTGTGCCAGGCGCTGGGTGAAGTCGTAGATGTTGGCCAACTCTCGCTCTATCACCGCCTTGACCTCATCGGATACGGAAGATAGGAGGAGGTTAGGCCTCAAGACCAACTGTGCGGAGGCGATGAGGGGTTGGTCGATGGGCTGGCCGATCTGGCTGCAGAGCCAGATATACACCTCACGAATCCCAGGCACCTCCTTATAGACCTCATCGGCGATGCAGTGAGTCAAGAGGTTGTAGATCTTCCCCACATGGCTTATGGGGTTCTTCCCCGCTGCCGCCTCTGTGCTCATGGGGCGGTTGAGGGCGATCACCCCGTTCACCTTGTTCCCCCGCCCCACCTGGCCCCCATCGGCACCCTCGGCGGAGGTCCCCAACACGGTAAGATACATCCCCGCCTCGCCTCGACCAGGTTGATCCAAGGTGTTTACGTCCACCCGCACATCTTTAAAGCGGAGATCCATGCCCTTGACGAAGTCGCGGACCGCGGCTTCTATCTCTCTCTTTTGGGCAAAATACCTCTTTTCGCTCTCTACGAAGCGGTCTACGAAGGCCAGGGCTACGGTGAGGACCAGCCGGCGGTCGAAGCGGTAACCCATCACCTTGATATCCTCCCCAGCGACGGGGAACTCCTTTTTGAATTCTGGGGAGTTGAGCCGCTTTTCCGTGGCCAGGACGATCTTTTCCATCTCGGTCATGGGAGCATAGCCCACCGCTGCCGAGGTATCGTTGGCGCCGATGGTCTTCCGCTCGAAGATGTCGGTCAGCTCAGGAGATCCAGGCTTGATCTCGTTTTGGAAGATGATATGCTCCTCTGGATCCACAAAGCGTAAATTCTCTCGCAGCCACTTCTTGGCTGTCTCTGTGGCGATCTCCCCCACGGGGATCTTCTTCCCCTCCCACTCGTAGACCGCCCGGTCGCCGAACACCAGGCGCATAGGCTCCTCCATTGTACCGCCGCCGATGCGAGGAGATGTGCGACCAGCCACCAGCAGGCTTTTATCTATGTTGTGGTGGAGGATGCGACCGAAGGTCCTCATATACTCCCGGGAGAGGGCTACGGAGATCGCCTCCATGATGGCGTCGCAGATGGAATCGGGATGTCCCAAGCCTTTGCGCTCCACTAACTCCACCTGCTGCTCCTCTACAGGGACTCTGTCCAGGCTCTCAAGTAAAATGTTTCGCATCTTTAACCCCTTTGCTTGTTTTGAGCTATCAGTTAAGTTCCCTCCTCCCAAGAGTTGAGATACCTCTCCTGCTCCGGGGTGAGGGTATCGATCTCTACCCCCATGCTGGCTAACTTCAGCCTAGCGATCTCCTTATCTATCTCCCTGGGTATAGGATAGACTCTATCCTCCAGGATGCCCGCATTCTTGAGGAGATACTCTACCCCCAGGGCCTGATTGGCGAAGGACATATCCATCACCGAGGCGGGGTGGCCTTCCGCGGCCGCTAGGTTCACTAGCCGCCCTTCGGCCAAGAGTGCCAGGCAACGGCCATCGGGCAAAAAGTATTGACTCACATGCTCTCGCGGAGAGCGCACCTCCACCGAGATCCCCCGCAGAGTGGGGATGTTTATCTCCACATTGAAGTGACCGGAGTTGGCCAGGATGGTCCCGTCTTTCATCACCTCAAAGTGGTCTCTATCTATGACGTTCTTGTCGCCCGTGGCGGTGACGAAGACATCCCCTATCTTAGCCGCCTCCAAAAGAGACATCACCTGGAAGCCATCCATCACCGCCTCCAGGGCCCTAAGGGCGTCCACCTCGGTGACGATCACCTGGGCCCCCAGGCCTCGCGCTCGCATGGCTATGCCTCGGCCGCACCAGCCGTACCCGGCTACCACGAACTTCTTGCCCGCCAAGAGGATGTTGGTGGCCCGCATGATGCCATCCACGGTGCTCTGCCCCGTGCCGTATCGGTTGTCGAAAAGGTATTTGGTCAGGGCATCGTTGACCGCCAAAATAGGGTAGCGTAGAACCCCCTCCTTGGCCATAGCCCGTAAGCGGATCACACCGGTAGTGGTCTCTTCAGTACCCCCCAGGACATTCTCGATCAACCCCTGGCCCTCCTTGTGAAGGGTAGAGACCAAATCTGCGCCATCATCCATGGTCACCTGGGGCCGATGCTCCAGAGCGCCGCGGATGTGTTGATAGTAGGTCTCTTCATCCTCCCCCCGGATGGCAAAGACCGATATACCATCCTCTGCCAAGGCAGCGGCTACATCGTCCTGGGTGGAGAGGGGGTTGGAGGCACAGAGGGTGAGATCTGCCCCTCCCACCACCAAGGTACGGGCCAGATTCGCCGTCTCGGTAGTGATGTGCAGACAACCGGAGATTTTCGCTCCCTTAAGGGGCTTCTCCTTCTCGAACCGCTCCCTGATGAGCCGCAAGACCGGCATCTCCTGAGCCGCCCACTGAATCCGTTGCCTCCCCTCTGATGCCAAAGAGGGATCCTTGATGTCGTATTTAGTCATTTCTAACCTCTCCTTGTAGTGGTGATGAGTCAACCTTTGCGCGTTCCTTCTAAGGTGATGTCTAGAGCCAACAGCCTAGATAGTGCCCATGCCGTCCCCACCGGTATCAGTTTCGCCTCGCGGGGGATGGGTTCCCTCTCCCACAGCCTAGCCCCGTCATCGAGGAGGCGCCCCAGCGTCGCCTCCCCTTCAGCCGTCTGTCTGATCTGGGCCTCGGAGAGGGATTTCAACCCCTCGATATCAAGGGGAGTAGGGACTTGGCAAAGCCTGGCTCGGTAGGCCACTATATAGTAGATCCACTCTTCGTTTCGTGGATTCCAAGAGGCCTCAGCAGGAAACGGCATCTCGAAGAGAAGAAGAGGGATCACTTCCTCATCCACCCCGATCTCTTCTAGTTCGCCGTGGCGATTCATATAGTAGGTGGCTTTGCTGGAGAGAAGTTCGATGTGGTTTTCTAGCTCCTCCTGGGCTTCACGCTCAGCACACTCAATCCAGATCTCCCCCTCCCTTTTATGGCCACCAAGCCCGTAGCAATATACCGTTGAGGCCCCGCGAGCATCTCGTTCCAAAGCGAAGAGGTAGTTGCCTTTCTCTTGGACGATCAGGCTACTCCCTGTTGTCTCCTGGGCGGAAATCAGATCCCCCAACCGCATGACTTGATCAAACCTTTGATCGCTTCTTAGACCACCCTGAAGAGCCCTTTCTACGCACCCCCAAGGCCTCGATGAAAGGACAATATTCCCTGAAACCAAGCCTCTTGTAAAGCCTGAGGGCTACTTCGTTGCTTTGAGCCACGTTGAGGACGATCTCCAGAGAACGGCTCAACAGTTCCTCAGCCACAGCGCTAGTGCAAGCGGTAGCGTACCCTTGGCCTCGGTGGTTAGGATGGGTGAAGATATTCCCCATCGCCGCTATCCGGTAGGTGGGAGAGACGAGATGGGTGCCGGCTACGGAGACCAGTTCACCTCCCACCTCTACGCCGTAGTAAATCCCCGAATCTAACTGATAGGAAGCGAAGACCCCCTCCCCTCTATATAGCCGCTGCAAGGAGGGCAGATGTCGTGGTGATAACCTGATCACCCGCCCATCGTGGGGACGGAAATCTCCTGGCTCTAAGACCATGCGCAGCATATCCCCTAGCGGTCCTAAGGAGAAGGCTTCTTGAAAGAGGGAAAGGTACGCCGGTCGACCGGTGAGGTAGGCCCGTTCCGGCAGCGTCCCCTCTCCAAGGAGAGGGACGAGACCCTCGCTGGAGCCCATAGCGAAGAGGGCGTGCGGCCTGAGCCCTCTGAACCGAAGGGTTAAAGCCGTCTTTCGGCCATCTTGCACGGAGACGTGCCAGGTGCATAACTCGAAGAGGCCAGGTTCCAAGTCGCCGATGGCGTATGCCGCATAGTGCCGGTCCTGAGCCAAGAAGGTATAGATATCCCTTTTGTCTTGGAGTTCCCTCACCTCTACACTCACCAGATCAGGCCTCCAAAGGTTCGAAATGGGTAAAATGCTTAAACTCTTGATACCGGCCCTCGATCTCCTCCCAAGTCAGGCGGCGCAAGCGATCTATGCTGAACTCTTCCACCGCAAAGGAGGCCACGACGCTACCATGGACGATAGCCTGCTTGATGCATCCATCCGAGCAATCGCCCTGCCGGGCTAGGTGGCCGATGAAGCCGCCAGCGAAACTATCCCCCGCTCCTGTGGGGTCGCTTATCTTCTCCAAGGGATAGGCGGGGACGAAGAAAAAAGCGTCGCGAGGGTCTTCATTGGCACAGAACATAGCCGCCCCGTACTCCCCCTTCTTGACCACCACCACCCGAGGCCCCAGGCTCAAGATCTTCCGAGTGGCCCGGACGAGGCTAAAGGTGTTAGCGTACTGCCGGGCTTCATCTTCGTTGATCATCACGATGTCCACAGCCGCCATAGCCTCGGCGAGGGCTCCCTTCTTATAGTTGATCCAGTAGTTCATGGTATCGAGAACCACGAGCCGGGGGGCCCTCACCTGCTCCAAGACCTCCAGCTGAAGATGAGGGTCGATATTGGCCAGAAAGACGTACTTGGAGGCCCTATACTCCTCCGGCAACCGGGGATGGAAGGAGGCGAAGACGTTCAATTGCGTATCTAGGGTCTCCGCGGCACCCAGATCGTAGTCGTACCGCGCCGACCAACGGAAGGTCTTCCCCCTCGCCACCTGTAACCCTTTCAGGTCCACTCCCCTCTCTTCGAGGAAGTCGATATGCTCCTGGGGAAAATCGGTGCCCACCACGGCCACCAGGTTCACCGGAGCATAAAGGCTGGCCGCGATAGAGAAATAGGTGGCCGTGCCACCCAAAGCCTCCTTCACCCGACCAAAGGGGGTCTGGATCGAATCCAAGGCCACGGAGCCGACTACCAAGATGCTCAAGATGCTCCTCCTATTATCCGGGAAGCCTGTACCGCCTTTCGCAACCCCTCTTCAAAGGGCGGGCGTATCACTCCGTGTTCGGTGATGATGCCCGTGAGGTAACGATGAGGAGTGATATCGAAAGCCGGGTTGGCCACCGGTACCCCCTGGGGGGCGATCCTCTGTCCCCGAATATGGGTTACCTCGCTGGCATCCCTCTCCTCGATGGGGATCTGAGCCCCGGAGGGAAGCGAGAGGTCGATGGTCGGAGTGGGGACTACGGCGTAGAAGGGGACGCCGTTCTCCTTGGCTATCACGGCTAATTTATAAGTGCCGATCTTGTTGGCCACGTCTCCGCTGGCGGCCACCCGATCGGCTCCCACGAGGATGATATCCACCTTGCCCGTCTGGATGAAATACCCCGCCGCGTTGTCGGCGATTAGGGTCAGAGGGATCCCCTCACGCATCAGTTCCCAGGCCGTGAGCCTGGCCCCTTGAAGACGAGGACGGGTCTCATCCACGTAGACGTGAATCCGCTTTCCCTGAGCGTGAGCCATCCTTATAGGCGCTAGAGCGGTGCCGTAATCCACGGTGGCCAGGGCCCCGGCGTTACAGTGGGTTAGGATGTTATCCCCATCGGAGATCAACTCCGCCCCGTGCTCTCCCATCCGTTTGTTGATCTCCACATCCTCAAAGGCCATAGCCTCCGCCTCGGCAACCAAAGCCTCCTGAATCTGGCCCACATCTTCCAACCTCTCATCTCTGGCCCCTCTCAACATCCTCTCCAAGGCCCAAAAGAGGTTCGAGGCTGTGGGCCGGGTCCGGCGCAGCGTCTCGGAGGCCTCCTCCAGGTCAGAGAGTAAAGCCTCCCGAGTTTTCGCCCTGCTTCTGGCAGCAGCGAGAGCCAAGCCATAGGCCGCGGCTGCACCTATCGCCGGAGCCCCGCGGATATACATCTCTCGGATAGCCTGGGCTACACTTCTATAATCGTCGAACTCTACGATCAGGTACTCATCGGGGAGCCTCCGCTGGTCGATCATCCGTACCCGGCCATCTTTCCACTCGATGCTCCTCAGGGCTCCACCTCCACTCAAAAAATTAGGGCCGGTCTTGCTCCGGCCCAAACGCTTCAAAAAGGAACTCTCCCGCCCAGGGAGAGAAAGCAACATGACTCTCTCATCTTCCAGATCCCAACCCTACATCTGGGAAACCACCATCGCTATTTGTTTCCCTGAGCATGAGACCTGTCGGAATTAGCACCGAAACTGCGGGTTGTGGCTTGAGCCTCAGTCGGGATGGGCGACTGCCGGCTCCCCCACAGAAGGTTGCCGGGGCTTCAGTGGGCCGGTCCCTCCACCCCTCTAGATAAGAGATGACGTCATCTTAGCATAGTAGTGATTTTTTGTCAAGCACGAGTAATCGAGAAATTGTATTCACCGGTTGGTTCCTGCACCTGGTATGTCTCGGATGCACGGTATCGGCGGGCTCACCTCTGCATTGCTCAGCGACTCATTATGGCTCCATTCATCTGCTCCCCGGCGCATCCAACCTAGCATATCCCCCCTGACCTCTTGGCGGGTCTTACAGCGGGTAGGAGAGAGTGAGGAAGCGAAAAGAAGCGCCTCAGCACTCCTTACAGGATCCCATGGGAAAGGCAAGGATGGTGGCCTTAGATGGGGAAAGAGACAGTACACCCTGGCCGCCCAGGATGCAGAGCGAGGAGAGTGGCTAGCCATGAGGGGCAGCGAGAGCCGGGATGAGGAGGCCTCGGCCTGTGGCGACCCTATGGTTGAGGAGTCGCGATCACGACATAACTTGGGGCAGAAAGCCTCAAAGACCAACCCACGCATTGGGGGTTAGGGGGATAGCAATAGCCGCCTTGACGGCCAGACCGCGCCATCCGCCACATAGGCTCATCTACCTGGGTGGTTATCCAGGAAAAGCCATCTCTGCGGAAGCGGTCTTCAGGCCGGTTCTGGTAATACCTCTCGATTGCAGTTCTGAACTTGTCCAGCCAGGGAGGAGAAACTACCGCGTTACAGGCGCTCTTCGTCATCTTGTTTCCTAATCCCCCTGTTTGCGCAGAGGCGCTTCCGTGAGTAAGGTTTGTAGAGGAGTAGTGGCAGGCACGAAATAGACGGCCTTGGCGGGCTTATCGCTCTCATAACCAGCCACGTCTATCATCACGTATCCATGGAGATCGAGTTCCTCGAGGATCCTCTTGAGAGTTGGCATCCGGGGCAGGGCGCTTTTCCCCTTTTCTATATTTCCCACTTGACCAAGTGTCAAACCCACTCGACGGGCCAATTCTTCACGAGACAACCCCCTAACCTCACGGGTAGTCCTAATACGCTTTCCTAGAACCATCATTCCACCCACGGAGACCTCCAAATCAGATGATAGCAATTAAGTTAGATGTAATTAAATTATATATTGCTTCTCCGAAAGGTCAAGTCCCAACCATACGTGATAGAGCCACTTGGATGTCGTCGCCTCCCATCTTGTGTCGTACTATGCTGACATAAGTGGAACCATCTTCACATAATCTTAGAGGCTAATGCGGCTCACCTCGTTCGCCCAAATTGCCTTCGGCGACTTCGCAAATATACAAAGCGCTATGCGACATCACTCTTCCGCAGGGCTATCCATCTGGTGGCAGAGTGGGAGAAGGAATGTTGGGTGTGACCGCCCCATAACTGATCACTTGGCCGCCATGAGGACATCTCAGTAAGAACGGGCCCTTCCGAGCGAGGTAGACTATTTGCTCACTATCAGCGACCTGATCATCGATGTAGAGTGTGGCTGACAAACCTCGCCTCCCCTTAGCCAGGGAAGTGGCTTGCTTCAAGATAATGAAATAACACCTGGCTCACTATAAACCAGCCTTATTGGTGGTATAAAGTGGTGCTTGGGTACGCTCCGCAGCAGCCTAACGTGGTTTGCCCAAATGGCAGAGGTGAGGGCGCAACTTCACTTCACTCTAAGCATGGAGAGTTGGCAGAAGTCGTCGGGACTTAAGATGTCCATGTTGGGTTCCTGGGAGGGCGGATAGTCACTCAGTAGCCCCTCCTGGGTAGGGCTGGCGTCGATGGGCCAGGCTAGGTCGATGATCCGGGTATGATTGGTATCACCCAGCCCGCCACCGATGCGCCACTGCTCCGCCTGCGGCTTCACGTCCCGCACTCGACGGACGCCGGTGGAAGGGAACCCATCCTGACTCAGCAGCAGGCCGACGTAGGCCCAGGTGGTGGGGTCCATCCCCTCACCGAAGATGCTCTTGGGTAGGCGGATGGTTGCCTGTCGGTTCGGCGCGTCCACGATCACCTTGACCGGCGTGCCCGACATCTCCACTGGTTTCCCTTTCTCATCCGGGGTCAGCACCTTCTGGTGCCACCCTTCGACCCAGATGGCGTACTCCCAGCCGTCCCCTTGCTCCAGCGCCGCGTTGCGCCCTTCCAGCAGCAGCCGGGCACCAGTGCCCGCACCGGGATCGGTGTCGATATAGATGTCGAATGTCTGCACCGAGAGATTGATGCCCGACCCCCAGACATTGTTGATGGGGCCGTGGAGCTTGAACTTGAAGATCAGGTTCTTCTCGTCGTGAGCGACGGTGAAGGTGTCAATGTCGAAGACGCCAGGCTCGAACACCTTGTCGGTGGGATAGGTGTAGGAGCCGGGGCCGTGGTCGTCGCCCGCAGGGTCAACGACTTCCAGGATCACCTCCGCCAGCCCCAGGTCGGGGATGACCACCTCGGCCGGGCCGGCGCTGGGCACGGTCGCCAGGTCACGGGCCGGCTCGCTGGCCACCGCCAGCATCTTCATGATGTCACCCGGCTCCGCCTCGCCCAGCAGCTCCATCGGCAGCGCCAGCTCGATGACGTTACCCTCTGCTGCCACCATCTCCAGCGGTTGGACAGGTTCCCACGCGCCATACCTGCCGACCTGCCAGAACTGGGCCGTGGGCACGTCACCCGTTAGCGTCGTTTCCACCAAGTAGCCAGCTCGGAAGCCGAGCAGCGTTTTCTGCTCCTGCTCAGCGCGCAGGCGGGTAAGAGCGTTGGCGTTCGGTTGGTGGGGCAGCGACAGGTAGACGCTGGCCATCGCCCCGTCGCCCAGGACCGCCCAATCTTGGCGGGCATCCAGGCGGAAGTAGAGGTTCTTGGCGTCGAAGCCGTAGTAGAAGGCGGCGATCACGTCCTCAGCCCTGGCCTGCGCCCCACCCCGCACCTCGTGATATCCGGCCATCACCCATTCCTCGGCCTCGGCCACGCCGTTAATGGTGGGGGTGAAAGGACCTGCGACCCCCCTGGTGGGCGGCACTGGCCGTCTGGGGATGATGGGCACCTGGAGTAAGTCGGGCACGGGCTCATCCAACGCCTTGTAGACCTCAGCCAGCAGGGCCCGATAGGCGGTGTCAAAGTACTCGTCCACCCCCGAGTCCTGATCGGCCCCGTACCACCAGAACCAGTCGGAGCCCTCGGCCAGATAGATGAAGTCCAGCGCTTTGGCCAGCTTCTCCGGCGTGGTCTGCTTCTTCTTGTAGAAATCGTACTGAGCCAGGTCGTGGCGTGCCTTGCCCAGGTAATTCCAGGCCGTGGTCTCCTCCGGTTCGCCGATCCAGGTGCCGTAGTCGGAACTGAACCAGGCCCCCGGCCAGAGGTCTTCGATCTGGCGCTGGTCGGAGAACTTCTTCAGGTATTCGGAAGGGGTGATGGTCTGGATGGTCTTGCTCTCCGACAGCCTAGTGTACAGGGCGTGGAAGAAAGCTTTGCCGTCGTTGGAGTAATACTCCCAGGCGTTCTCGCCATCCAAGATGACGCTGACCAGGTGTGGCCCTTCGGCTCCTTGCGCCTTCAGGCGCTGCCGGATCGCCTCCAGCCGGTTCATGAAATCTTGGGTCGCCTCCTCCCCGGGTGTGCCGGAGTATTCGAAGCCGATGAGATCGGAGAGACGCAGGTCGCGGAAGACGACGCCCACCTTAGGGCCGTCTCGGAACTGTACGTAGTAGGGGCGGTAGAGAGCATCGGCCTCCTGCACGGTCTCGTTGCTATCGCGAGTGAAACCGTCCATCCCCAGCGATTTGGCCAGGACATGCTCGCCGGTGGCCATCCAGGTGTATCCCGCGTCGGCAACGAGATTAACGATGTCTTGGGCCACGGCACCCTCGGCCGGCCAGAGACCTCTCGGCTTGCGCCCGTAGTGGGTTTCATAAATCTCCACGCTCTTGGCCAAGTGAGCGATGGCATCTTGGGGATAGGAGAACCGCTCCGGTAGCTCCGCCCCCGGGTCGCCCACGCCCGCCAGGTCGCTGTTGTAGATCAACGGGAGGATGGGATGGGCATAAGGGGTAGTTATGACCTCGATCTGTCCCTTATCCTGCAGCTCCTTGTGCTTGGGGATGACCGTTTTGATCACCTCCAGTACCTTATCGAAGATGATCTTCTTGTCAGCCTCACTGAAGTCGCGGCCCTTCTCCACCAGGCTCTTGAGCGGCTCTTCGACCAGGAAGTCGGGATCGAACCAAGCCAGGTTGAACCAGACCTGCAGGTCGCGGAAGTCCTGTTCGGAGAAAGCCTTCAATGCGGCTTCGATCTCTTCGTCGGAGCTCCCTTCTCGCTTGTTCAGCAACTCCTTGTAGCGGGGAAAGCGACCGATCATGTTGGTCCAGTTGGCGTCGAAGAAGCGGCGCAGGACGAACCGTTTATCGTCGTCGCTCAGTTGGTCGGCCGGCCTTTCCGCCAGCACCCAGTAAATGTCCTTGGCGCCGGCGGCGAAATCGTCCAGTTGCCGGATCAGCACTGGGGTCAGGTTGAAGGTCAGGTGCAGCTCGGGGTACTGCTCCAGTATGGCCACCATGTCGTAGTAGTCCTTGGTGGCGTGCACCCGCACCCAAGGTCGGGTGTAGATGCCTGTCTTGGGGTCTTTGTAGTATAGCGGCTGATGCTGGTGCCAGATGATGGCTAGATAGAGAGGCTCCTCTTCCGCCACGGGCGTGGTCGTAGGGGTAGGTGAAGGGGTAGGTGATGGCAGGCAACCGATCAAAAGCGTGGAGAGAGAGAAGGCTCCCAAGAGAGCGATAAAGGTTATCCTTTTCACCTTCCCACCTCCTTTGGCAACCGGAGCATCGTCTCCCGCGACCGGCTCAAGCCAGTAGACAATGATCGATGTCATCACAACCAGACTACAGCGTTGAGGACAAACTTATCCTTGTGCGGGTGCGAGGCGGAAAAAGTAGGGCAGAAACGGCTCCGGCGTCAACACGATCGACTCCAACTCAGAGCCTATCCAGGTTGTTTTTCCATCCTCCTCCCAGTCGCGGCCCGCTATCAAGTCATGCAGGCAGTAGGTCACCTCGGGCGCCAGGATGTCAAGTGGCACATCGAACCTGTGGCTGCATTTCTCCGGCCAAAAATTAACCAAGCCCCAGGCCAACTCATCCCTGTAACGGCGGACGACGCTGAACATCCATTCGTTCTGACAACGGATCACGTTGAACAACCTCTCGCCGCGCAGGATGGCTGGCGAGGTATTACGAGCGGCGAAGAGGCGTCGGAGAAACTCTTCCTGACCTCTCTCCTGCCCGCTCCAGATCATGGGCACAAAGCCGGCCAACACCAGAGCCCCGAGCAGCGCCTGCTCACCGCGGGCTCCCCGCAGGGCGTAGGCTGGTGGGTGAAAGCCCCGAGTGTCATGGGTCTCCGTGAAGGCCACACGGACCGCGTCGCCGGGCATCACCGCCCAGTAGTCATCCAGCCAGCGGCTGAAGGCGGCCGCGCTAAGGCGGCCAGAGAGGAGCTGATAGGCTTGGCTGACCACTATGTAGTCACAGGCTAGATCGTGGTTGTGGACGAACAAGGGGCCGAAGAGCTCGCACATGAGCGCCGCGTCGGGCGAGACCGCTTTCACGCCGTCCTGCAAGCGATCCAGGAAGGAGGTGATCCCCAGATTGGTATGACTGGCATGATAGGATATGGTTTGGTCCCAGTTCGGCTCCTTGCCATGGGGTGCATCCACTCGGAAGCCGTCAAAGCCGTATCGGCGCATGAGATCGAGACTCCACCTGAGCATGTATTCTTGATACTCAGGGTTGGCCCAGTCGAAGGAGTAGGTGTCGTTCCAGCCGTGGGACGAAACCAAGCTCCCCGCTTCATCGCGACAGAACCATTCCGGGTGCTCCCTTACATAGCGAGCATCGATAGCGCAGCCCTGGGCGACCAAATCGAGCAGCACGCGCAGGCGGCAAGCGTGGGCTTTTTCCACCAGATAGCGAAAGTCGTCACCAGAGCCAAGGGTGGGCTCCAATTGCTCAAAGTCACGGATGGCATAGGGACTGCCGCTGGCCTTCCAATTCTCGTCCCAAGCCCGACCGCTCCGGTTATCGTAGCACCAGATAGGCATCAGGTAGAGCACGGTCACTCCCATCGCCGCCAAAGAGGGCACCGCGTCAGCCAGCCCCCGAAACCCACCGAACTGGCCAGGATGCACTTCGTAGATAACAGCTTCCTGGACCCAGTCTGGTGGATCGCCGTAGCGAGTAGGTAGAACACCGGCGATGTGGTAATACGCTCGGTACGCCGCCAGAGCGCTGGCCCAATCCCCTTCATGCAGCAGGATGTACTGTGTACCCCCCTCCAGCGTCGCACCAGGCTTTAGCCAGCCGGCCAGATGACTGTCGTGCCACAAATCGAGGCCTGGGCCGTTGCCGGCCACTCGCGGACCTGCCTCTTCAACATCACTGTGGTACCAGAGCATCAGGGTTTGCTGAAGCACGGGGTTATGAAGGGCCAATAGACCAGGTGTAGCGTCTGGTGCATCTTCCAGCGCCATCCCCCAGCGCGCCCGAGCTGCCGGCGCGAAGTCGTCGCTAGGGCCTATATCGAGATCCTCCTGGGCTGCAAGGGCCATCGGAATGCGGGGCCTCACTGCAGTGGCCGGGGCTTCAAATAAGCAGTCAGCCGGGTCGCCGATCAGCACACCGGGCAGGCAAAACCGTATGGCGGTCAATTGTAGCTCCAGATCGCCCTGGTTCTCGACCGTCATCCGGCGGGCGATGAGGTTCCCCATCACCTGATAGCGATCGTCCAGTCGCAGCGGGCCCAGGTCGATGAGGATGGAGAGGAGGTCATCACTAGCCAGATGATCGACATACAACCGCTGGTGCAGGCCCGAAAGCCACACATCCACCCCTTCCCAGCGCAGTCGAGCATCGACCGAGGCGACAGGAGCACCCCATCCCGCGACCGACTCACTCCAGCCAGCGCCGCGCAAGGTACGTAAGACACCGCTCAGCGACGAAAAGGCAAGTTCGATCCCACCAGCAGTCCAGTTTACTACTGGGGTTGCCGTGGTGTCTCTCAAAGCAGGTCCTTCATCCGATGGGTTCATGCATACTGGCACTCAACAAACGACTGCCGAACCATATCCGCTCCTCAGCGGCGGTGGTTGCCAATGCAGACCTGCCTACCAGGCCGAAGTTGCGGGGAGTGTAGACCTGCCGCCATCTCCTCATCCAACGCGCTCACACCATCGAGAGGCAGGCTCCTCAAACCCTCGCCATCACCAGCAGATAGGAAAGCCATTTTCAACAATTCCATTCTAGAGCCATCCCTCTCTCCCACAGAGAGAGGATCGGAGAGCCAAGGGCTGCAGCCTTTCTTCTTCCGATCCTCTTTCGTGGAAAGCACCAATGGCCTAGCCCTTCACGGCCCCCAGGGTCAGCCCGGAGATAAGCCACTTGGAGGAATAGAGGAACAGGGCCATGACGGGGATCATGATCAATATCGAGGCGGCGGCGAAATTGCCCCACTCCACACGGAACTGGCCCGCCAGGGTCCAGATCCCCAGCGTCCAAGTGAACATCTCCGCTTTCTGCAACATGATGCGGGCCAGCAAGTAGTCGTTCCAGGCCATCATGAAGTTGAAAAGGAAGACGATGGCCAGGGCTGGGGTGGAGAGAGGCAGGATGACGCGGTAATAGGCCATTATCCTTGAGGCTCCGTCGATCAACGCCGCCTCTTCAAGGTCAATAGGAATGGTGTCGTAATAGCCCTTCAGGATCCAGATGCTGAAGGGCACCGAGCTCACAGAGTAGGCGATAGCCAGGCCCCGGTAGCTGTTGATCAGGCCCAGGCGAGCCGCCAGGATGTAGATGGGCACCATGAGCATGGCCGCCGGGATCATCTGGGTGGTGAGGAGGAAGAGCAGGCCCGGCCCCCGGCCGGGGAACTTCCAGCGGGAGAAGGCATAGGCCCCGGTGGCCGCCAGGATGACGCCGACGATGGCCGTGGTCACGGTGACGATTAGGCTGTTCCACAGCCACAGCAGAAAGTCCTTCTCGAAGATCACCGTGGAATAGGCCTGCAGGGTGGCGTCTGCAGGGATGATAGCCAACGAGGTGGACAGCAACCGGTCGCCAGGCCGTAGGGAGACGCTGATGACCCGCAGCACGGGGTAAACGGCGATGGCGCAGGAGAGGATCAGAACCAGGTGGATCAGGAGCCGCTTGAAGGGGCTATCTCCCCGACCGGCACGGAAGAAGCGGGACAAAGCACTCCTTTGTCGGATTTGAGTCTGGGCCAGAGTTCTTTGCAGAGTTTCAACCGTGGTGCTCATTCGTACACCCCCTTTAGCCCGCCTGTCACCCGGATGTACGCCACGGCGAAGGCGAAGAGGAACAGAAAAGTGACCAGCCCAAAGGCAGCCGAGAAGCCGTAGCGATTGTACTCAAAGGCCGCTCGGAACAGCGCTGTGACTAGGATGTCCGTGGTCTCCAGCTCGTTCCGGTTGATCAGGTAGGGGACGTTGAAGTTGTTGAAGGTCCAAATGACGCCCAGGATGATGGCTGGCGTGAGCACGGGCCGTAGCATGGGCAGGGTGATAGCCCGGAACTGTTGCACCGCTGAGGCACCGTCCATCTCCGCCGCCTCGTAGAACTCCGAGGGGATGCTCTGCAGCCCGCCCAGGATGATGACCATCATGAAGGGGATACCCAGCCAGATGTTGGTGATGCAGGCGGCGGCGAAATTCCAGAAGGGATCGGCCATCCATTGGATGGGTTGCAGCCCCACGCGTTGCAACATCACATTGATAAACCCGTACTCAAAGTGAAACTCCCCCCGCCAGGCCAGCACGGCGATGATTTGCGGGATGGCCCAGGGGAAAATAATAAGGGTGCGATACAGGCCTCGTCCTCGCATGGGACGGTTGAGGAGCAGGGCCAGCCCCATCCCCCCTACTACGTGGAAGACCACGTTGATGGCCGTCCACAGAATCGTCCGCCCCAGGACGGGGAAAAATTTGGCCTGCTTCAACACAGGTTTGGTGAAGACCCAGCGCAAGTTGTCTATGCCCTGCGCCAGGCTCAGGGTGTACTCGCGGAAGTGGCGCAGGCTCATGTTGGTGAAGGCCAGCCGAACTTCGTAGCCGATGGGGTAGACGACCAGCAGGGCCAGGCCGACGGCGGCCGGTGCCAACAACATGTAGGGCAGCGTGTACTTGCTCTTAAGGGCCTTCCCCAAAACCAGATAGATGATGACCTCGAGGACCAGGGTGCCAAGGAGGGTGAAGACGACCATGCTGCCCACCTGTCCCAGGCTCTGGGCGATGACCTCACCGGTTAACGGCCCCATAGCAGATCTCCCTTAAAAGCAGATCTCCCTTAAAACGTATAGGTACGAGGAACGAGGGAACTCCCCCCGTTCCTCGTACCAGCTTGCATGGCTCTTTACTCCAGGGCCTCGATGCAGGCTTCAGCGGCTGCCTGCATGGCGGCCGCGGCGTCCTCCGCACTCCTGGTATCAGCCAACACCGCCTGCATCTCAGGCTTCATAGCGTCCCAGTTGCAGCGCATCTCCAGCACCGTGGGCATGGGCGTGCCGACCACCATCTGATCCGCCGAGCCCTTGAGGAGCGGGTCGCCGGTGATCAACGGGTCGTCCAGGGCTTCCTTCAGAGCCGGCAGGCGCTTCAGCAGCGTGACCTGCTCCAGCTGCTTCTCCTTGGTGGTCACGAAGTTGATGAACTCCTTGGCCGCCTCCAGCTTGTCGCCGGTAACCTCCTTAGCCAGCATGAAGTACACGCCGCTGGTGTAGGGCTTAGGCCACTCGCCCGTGGCCACGACCAGGGGGATGCGAGCCACGCCCAGGTCATCGCCCAGCACATCCTTGTAGCCGGTCAGCGACCAGTCACCGTTGATGATCATCGCCGCCTTACCCTCTTTGAAGAGGGTATCGGCGCCATCATAGTCGCTCTCCGGCGGGATGATCTGGGCGTCGTACTTCATATCGTGCAGGAACTGCAGCGTGGCGAGCATCTCCGGGGTGTCGAGGGTGGGAGTGACGCCATCCTCAGCGAAGACCTTGCCCTTGAAGCCCCCCAGCCAGGGCACCAGCCAGAAGGGCTCGGTCTGGTTCCAGACCAGGCCGTAGTTCTCGCCCGTGGTTTGCTCCTGGCCAATCGCGAATAGCTCGTCGGTGTCCTGGGGCGGCTCAGCGATGAGGCTCTTGTTGTAGAGAAGCATCAGGTGGTTGCCGTTGGAGATGGGCACCCCCCAGTGCTTGCCCTCCAGCTCCACCGCCGCCAAGGCCGAGTCCACGAACACACCCAGGTCGAAGAGATCGTCCACCGGCTGGATGATATCTGCGGCGGTGAAGGGCCCGGCGTGGTCGTTGACGGTCCACAGCATCTCCGGCGCGGCGCCGGCCAGGCTGGCCGTCTGGAAGTCCTCTCGCAGGACCTCGACATTCTCTTTCTTGACCAGCTCGATGGTGATGCCGGGATGGGTGGCGTTGAACTCATCCACCAGGGCCTGGTTCCAGTCCAGGGCCTCCTCGCCCTCCTTGGTCCAGAGGGTCAAGGTCACAGGAGCCACCGCCTCGGTGGGCGTAGGAGTCGCGGCTGGGGCACAAGCAACCACCACCAAGGCTAGGATCGCTAAAGCGCCCATCGCTGCCCCAATCCTTCTAATCATCTTTCTCCTCCTCTTGACTCGATATTACGTCACTCGGAGATTGGGCTCTCGGATGAGCCCGAAAGTAGGCGATACTCTTCGTTTCCCGATCATCCCCCCTTTCGTCGAGAAAATCTGCTTCCTTGCAGGAAGCCTATCCCATCGCACCGGGTATTTGAAAACCATTATAGCACAGAAGGGAAGCGCTAGCAATAGTCAGGTATCTCTGAGGCTGTGTTCACCACTTGGCACCTGACTCACCCCGCATAAGGTTCTCCCCAGGCTACCCTCCCCTGGCCTGCCACGGGCCAGGGGGCAGACTAGGGATGATAGGCCAGAGGGCCAGGGCCCGGCTTATCTCTTTTTCCCTCCAGAACACTAAGGGGGCCTCTTTGAACTTCCTAGAGTATCTCTTCTCCCATCTGGAGAGCCATGGCGCTCCCTTCGAGGAGACCATCCACCTCTCCCACCGGGATCCTGTAAGAACAGACCGCTTGGGGAGCCGAATATGGAGGCCATCAGACGAGAAGCGCGAAGCGATATGGCCAAGAGCTCAATCAACTCAAATTGAGAAGAACTCCTCTCTTCACTCACCTTCGCACCAGGAAGGGGAAACCGGAGGATAACGGCTTCGTGGAGCGGTCTCATCGCACCGATGATGAGGAGTTCTATCGCTTGGAGAAGCAAGGGTTCAAAAACCTCAAAGACTTCATGCTCAAAGCCTCTGAGTGGATCTACTACTACAACTACGACCGCTCTCACGATGGTTTAGGAGGGCCTGTCCTGGCTGGGTTAGGCCAGGGAAGAGCCCTGCTGAGGCTCTGAGGGAGATAGACCCAAAGTTGCCATCCTTACAGGATCCCGAGGGAAAAGAGATCCTCTTCTTGTCTCCCATCATCTTATACGTAAAGTATCCCTGTGGGAGACGATAGAATCACTCTCCTAGGGGGTGGTACCGAGGTCTATGGACATTAAAGGCTGGTTGTACCTGCTGCCTGCTGCCGGCTTGGGCTCTCAATGTATAGGCTGAGCCCTGAACTTAGTATTCAGGGCTCTTTGTTGCCCTCGCGCTGGTCTCTTTGAGGCTCGGCTGGACGTCTTTGTCTCCGCGATGGAGCTGGGCGAGACACCCTGATCGAAAGTCCGATGGTCTTGGGAAGCATGCAAATTTCGGGGATTACTTGTAAACTTATCTTTTGATAGTGACTACTACGGTCGGGCGCATTCCTGTAAAAAGACTGTTCTGCCTGGCTGGTTTTGGAGCATCCATCCCGACTGAAGTCAAAGCAAGGTGCCCTGCAAAAAGAGGAAAGACTTCGTGGCCTTCGAGATTGTCGAGAAGATGTATCACACACGTAACAGCATAGTTCACGAAGGTCCGTTGCACTACGGAGATGCTGGTCATATACTGCCGTATGTGGGAGCACCTGGGTCTGGTGGCATCATAGGCTAGGGTCTAGCGTCCGCTTTATGGTCAAAGCGGCAATGTGAAGGATAAGGTAGCCCCCTCACCCGTACCACCTTCGGCCCAGACCCTTCCCCCATGGGCCTCCACCAGTTGCTTGACGATGGCGAGGCCCAACCCGACTCCCCCAGTGGTCCGGGAGCGGGCCTTATCGCCACGATAGAAACGCTCGAAGACCAGGGAGAGTTCATCGGGGGCCAGCCCCGGCCCCTGATCTATCACGTCCACCCGTACCACTTCCTCCATTCTCCTGGCCCTCACCGTGATGGTGCCCCCTGCCGGGCTATATCGTAAAGCGTTGCCCAGTAGATTGGACAGCACCTGGCCTATCCGTTGAGGGTCTATGCTCACCAGGGGTAAATCGGCCGGCAGGTCCTTGACTACCGTGACATCGTTCTTCTCTGCTCGTGGGGCTACGCCAGTCACGGCCCGGTCTACTAGAGAGGCCAAGTCCGTTGGCTCCCGCTCGATCCTCAACTGACCGGCCTCGGCCAGAGCCAACTCCTGCAAGTCGTCCACCAATCGGGACAGAAGCACCGCTTCTTTCTGAATGGACGCGATATTCTCCTTTGTGGGCTCGAACACTCCGTCCAAGATGGCTTCCAGGTTACCTCGCATCACGGACAGCGGGTTGCGTAACTCATGCGCTATGTCGGTCACCATATTCTGACGCAACTTCTCTGCTCGTGCCAGGTTCTCGGCCATCTGGTTGAAAGCCTGACCCAGTTGCCCGAGCTCGTCTTTGGACCTTATGTCCACCCTCTGATTTAGGTCGCCTCCAGCGATGCCCTGCGCGGCGACCGTCAACTTGCGCAGCGGGCCGGTCAGTTGCCACGTGAGGAAAAGGCCTAAGAGGATGGCTATGGCGCAGGCCAGGATGCCCACCGGCACGATGGCTAGATTTACCCGCTCTAGAAACGCTTGTTCGAGCACGCTGAAGTCGTCCATCATGGGACTCGGCAAGAGGAAACCGACCTTTCGCCCTTCCACTTCGACAGGTATGCTGGTGACCAACTCATCCTGGGAGAGTTGCTGGCCAATCTCGCCAGTTCGTGAGGCAGCGATGACCACTCCATTCGTGTCGGCTAACTGGAAGGACCATGCTCGGCCAACCTCTGGCCCGGCCTCACGGCCTATGCGAATCGGAGGCCAGGGGCGGAGAGAATCCACCTCTTCCCAACTACCTTGGCTAGCATAGTAGGCAGCCAGGGTTTCAGCAAATCCAGACCTCTCCGCGGCTCGGCTGCTACGCACGAAGCCCTGAAACCTGCTAGCCGTCACAAATCTGGTCATCAGGACTGATAACCCAACTGCGATCAGGGTGACGAGCACCAGAGCGGCTGTCAATCTGAACCATAGCCTGTTCATGAGATCACTCCTCAAACTTGTAGCCTACACCGTAAACAGTCACGATGTGTCGAGGGTTCCGAGGGTCGGCTTCGATCTTCTGACGCAGGTTCTTGATGTGCGCGTCAATAGTGCGCTCATAACCTTCGTACGCGTATCCCTGGACTTGTTCCAGCAGTTGTAAGCGGGTAAAACTCCTCCCCACATCTTGCATCAGCACCGCGAGCAGGTCAAACTCGGTTGGCGTCAAATCTACAGGCTCTCCTTTGACTGTTACCATATGACGGGAGAGGTCCGCAGTGATTTCCCCGCGAGAGATCACCTTCGGCTTGGGGGGCATGCCCTGAACCCGGCGCAGGACAGCACGCACCCGGGCTACCAACTCCCGGGGAGAAAAGGGTTTAGTCACGTAGTCATCGGCTCCCAGTTCCAACCCGATCAGTTTATCTGTTTCCTCGACCCGCGCCGTCAACATGATGATGGGCACATCGGATTCTTTACGCAAAACACGACATACGTCCCAACCGTCCATCTCCGGCAACATCAGGTCCAAGACCACCAAGTCTGGCTTATCGTGGCGAGCAATATGTAGCGCCGTTTGTCCGTCGTAGGCCACCATGACCCCAAAGCCTGCTTGCTTCAGATAGGCCCGCACCACTTTTACGATCCCGGGATCGTCATCCACCACCAGGACTTTGCTCATCAACCACCTCTAAGACGTTCCGTACTACTTTCTCCCAAGACAAAGGGAGATTACTTCATCATCGCTATCCTGTCAAAGCACAGGCGAACTCGTGGGGAATATGGTTTGTGCCCAGCAGTCATCTTTTGGGTTGAGGATGTGGTACAATTCCTTGTCAGCCATAGGCTCACTGATCTGCATTGTAAACGAGGTCTCCGACGAGATCACATCGCGCCCCATGAAATCACCCTTTGGTTGATCCTTGTACTGGATATTGAAGCGATCCTTGACATTTTCCAGATTCTTCTTTTGAGCCATCGGCGTAGATGGCATCTATCCGCTCGGCATCTTCTACCACGTGGCTATTGGTGACGATATAGCCCTCTTCATCGATGATGACCCCGGAGCCAGAGGCTTGGGGCTCCTTGAGCCCGAAGAAGGTCCACCTGGCCGGAAGGGTGTTGATTACCGTAACTACGGCAGGCTTCACCTTGGCGATAGCTTCGATTAGGGCTGAATCTTGGGCGAGGGTTAGATAGGTGGCTTCTCCCGGCTGGCCTATGATCACTGGTGTGGGAAAGGAGAGGGTGAGCTGTGAGCGGGCAACCCAGTACCCAGCCGCGCCGCCAACGGCCCCCCCACAAATGATAGCGGCTACGATACCCAAGGCCACGGCAAGAACCACTACGAAGTATCTTGGCCTAGAACCCCTCTCTATCTTCATTCCCCCTCAAATCATGCCTCATTTCGTCGTGCGGTGCAACTAAAACAGAGAAAGCAAGGAGTTGGGCCTGGGGCCGGACCCTAACAAAGCAGATGCTGTCCACCTACCCTTTATTAGCTGGGCTACGCGCTAGGAAGGCGGTGCCGAATCCACCAGGAGGCTAAGTCTCGGCTGTTCGAGATGACTCCGATCAAACCGTTGGGGTTGGAAGAACCGTCGGCGCTTAATGGACCAATAGCGAACCCCTAGGTAGGGGAGGGTTTTTCCTTCCTCGTCTGTGGTCTCTCCTAACGTCACCTGGATCTCTTTGCTTTCCTCCCAATGACTGAGGGTCAAGGTTATCTTCTCCCCTGGCTCATGCTCCAGAATGAGATCTCGAAGGGTGTGATCTTCGTCGATCTCCACGCCATCCACGGCGGCGATTATGTCACCTGCCTTGATTCCGGCTTCTTCGGCGGGGCTCCCCTCCTCCACCCAGGTCACCTGAGCGCCTGAAGCCAGGATCACAAATTCCCGTCTGATCTCCGGGAGAGGCTGGAAGAAAGGTGCCGGGAGGCGTTGCCGCTCATGCTGGTATGGGCCCCAGGGAAGGCGAAGGGCCAGGGATCTTTTGGCTACGAGGTAGCCGACGATGCCCCCCGCGGCGGCTATGGCTGCCGCCAGAAGAGCCGCTACTATAACCCCAATGACGATCACTCTGCGTTTAGTCATCTCTCATACCCCCTAATTTGCCTCCTTCGTCTTCGAGATCTTGTGGCCCGAGGACCACCTGCATCCCCGGAATCATGATGCGCAGGGTTTGAATAGTCACTGACCCCTCCCTTCTCTCCCTCCAGGCAAAGCGCATCCCTTCCTCCTCTGCGCTCTTCCAAGGCTCTCCAGCAATTATTACGAAAGTGATCGTCCCAGAAGTGGGCCTTACTCGGCTCCGATGATAACCCTCACTCATATCGTAGCGCCTCAATGGGATGGAGGCTGGCCGCCCGACTGGCCGGGTAGGTGCCGAAGAAAAGGCCCATGCCGATGGAGACGCTCAGACCCATGACCACACTGCCCGAGGTAACCAGAGGCTGTGTGCCCCCCAGCAAGGGGGTAACCACCTGCGCAGCGCCGTAGCCTGCCAGGATACCGACAACTCCACCCAGGAGGCTGAGAACCACCGCCTCTGCGAGAAACTGAGCCAGGATGTCCCTGCGCTTGGCCCCCACCGCCTTGCGGATGCCTATCTCCCGCGTCCGCTCCGTCACGGACACCAGCATGATATTCATGATGCCGATGCCCCCTACCACTAGGGAGATGGCGGCGATGCTGCTTAAGAGTACGGTGAAGGTCTCCGTTACTTCCGTTACTGTCTCCACCATTTGGGTCTGGTCAAACACCGTGAAATCATCAGACTGACTCGCCGCCAGACCGTGGCTGGCCCGCAGGATGGCCATCAGTTCCGCCTTGGCCCATTCCATCTTATCCGCCGAGACGACCTGCACGTTGATAGATTCCAAGGTGGTGGTGCCCGCTCCCCCGAACTTGATTTGGGCTGTGCTCAAGGGGATGAGCACCTGGTCGTCCGGGTTTTCGAAGCCACCGAGCCCCTTGCTGGCCAGGATGCCCACGATTTGATAGTTCTGGCGGTTGATCTTGATCGTCTTACCCAGGGGATCAACGAGGGTCTCGCCAAAGAGATCTTCGGCCACTGTGGCCCCCAAGACGGCCACCTTGTCCTGATTTGTGAGGTCGAGGTTGTTGATAAAGCGTCCTCGCTCCACCTGGAAATTGCGCACCGTCAGGTAGTCCGGGGTGGCCCCCACGACGCTGGTCTGGGTGTTCTGATTGCCATAGACCACCTGGGCGCTGGTAGAGTACTGGGGCGCGATGGCCGATACGGAAGTGGCCAGTTTGGCGATGGCCTCCACGTCATCGTTGGTCAGGGTCTGGGCGCTTGCTGCCCCCATGGACATACCACGAAAGGTCATGGCCCCTGATCTGATGGTCAGCAGGTTGGAGCCTAGACTCTCGAACTGAGCGGTGACTTGTGCCTGGGTGCCGGCGCCCGCGGCCACCAGGGCGATGACGGCGGCCACGCCGATGACCATGCCCAGCATGGTGAGCCCTGAGCGCAACTTGTTGGCCGAGAGAGAGCGCACAGCCACCCGTGCAACTTCGATGATGTTCATGGTCGTCTCTGCTGCCCCCCGCCAGGGAAGATGCCCCCCATGCCATAGAACCCGCCCGTCTCCTGGGCTGGCTGGTACTCGATCACCACCTGATCGCCCTCGTTCAACCCTCGTACCACCTCTACGTATAGTCCATCGCTCAACCCCACCTCTACCGGCGTCTGCATGGCAGGTCCCTGGGGGGAGTCCTGCACCATCACCACGTTCCCTTCCTCCCCCTGCTGCACTGCCAGGGCCGGCACCAAGAGAACATTCTCCCGCCGGCCCACCACGATCTTGAGATTAGCGGTCATCCCTGTCTTCAGCGGCACGTCTTCTGGCCCCTCCAGACTCATGGGTACCTCATAGGTCATGACGTTCTGCGACAGAGTCCCCTGCAGCGGCACCTCCAGCACCTGGCCCCGGAACTGTTTCCCCGGGAAGGCATCGAAGGTGATCTCCACCTCTTGGCCGATCTCCACCTGGCTGATATCGGTCTCATCCACGAAGGCCCGCACCCGCAGGTTCGAGAGGTCGGCCAGGGTAACCACGGTGGTGGTCGAATAGACGAGATCTCCTACCTCGGCGCCTGTGGAGATGACCGTTCCATCGAAGGGAGCCACCAGGGTGGCCGCTTCTAAGGCGGCCTGGGCATCCGCGAGAGCGGCTTGGGCGGTGGTAACCTTGGCCTGGGCCACCTCGATCTCCTTGGGGTCGGGGCCAGCCAGGATTTCGGCCAGAGAGTCCTGGGCCTTTTGTAGGTTGTACTCGGCCTGGGCCACCTGGTCTTGGGCGTTGGCGAGGTTGATCTCGCGACTAAGGAGGGCCCTCTCCAGATTCTCCTTGGCGGTCACCAGGTTATTCCAATCTAGGTCGAGTCTCTCCTTAGTGATCCGACCGTTTTCATACTCTGTCAGTGACTCGCCGTAGTGGGTCTCATACCAGTTAACTTCGTACTGCAGGTCTCGGATCCTTTGGGCGTTGTCGGAATCGGTTTGGACGAGGATCAAATTCTTCTTGGCATTTTCCAGATCCACCTGGGCCTGGGTCACGGCCCGTTGGGCCCCAGCCAGGTCTAGATCGGTATAGGGGTTTTGGACCTTCTCCAGTGCGTCCTGGGCCACCGTGAGATCGGCCTCGGCTTGGGTCACGGCCCGCTCCAGAGTCGTGGGGTCGATGCGAGCCAGCAGATCCCCGGCCTTCACCTGCTGGCCCGGAACCACGTTCAGTTCGATCAATTCGATCTTATTGACGTCGAAGTATAACTCCGCCTGACGAGGGGCGTAGACCTCGCCGGTGGGCGCGATGGTCGCCACGAGATTCCCTCGCTCCACCGTCACCACTTGGGTGAGGCTGGTGGTCTGGGGCGCTTGGTTTCGGGTCCAAAACCACCACGCAGCCGTCCCCGCCACCGCGACCACCAGAATCAGGGCTAGCCACTTCAATAAGCGCTTCAGCCGTTGCATCTTCATACCTCCCTCAGGGTTTATGGGGCCGTGGAGATTCGGATGGAGCGGGCGGTGATGCTGCCATCATCGTTCCGCGAGCCCGCAACCACCACCTGCTCGCCTACATCCAGGTCCCCCACGCCCACCACCATGGACTTCTCGATGAGGGTGGTATCTGTGGTATGCACCTGGATCTCTCCCTCCTCGGAGCTCACGACCAGGGTACTCCCCTCGACCGCTTCGATGGTGCCCATGATGCCGCCACCAAATCGCTGGGCTTCTGCACCTGGCTGGGGCGTCCCGACCATCCCTGGGAACTGGCCACCCTGGCCTCTGATCCTCTCCTGGAAGAAACGGGCAGGATCCTGAATGACCCGGTTTTCCCCCACCCTCATCCCAGCCCAGAAGGAGCCACCTCCCACAGCCACGATGACCAGTAACACCCCTATGACGACCACGATCTTATTCATCGTTGTCCTCCTCTAGTTTCATCACTCCCCTCCTGGCTGACCATACGCCCATCGAAGAGATGTACAATGCGGCCAGCGCGGGCGCCTATCTGGAGGTCATGAGTGACCGTAATGACTGTAATACCTCGCTCTCGGTTCAGGGCCTCGAAGATGGCTAGGATCTCCTCGCCCGACCGGGAATCGAGGTTGCCTGTAGGCTCGTCGGCCAGGATGATCGAGGGCTCGTTGACCAGGGCTCGGGCGATGGCTACTCTTTGCTGTTCGCCGCCGGAGAGTTCGCTCGGCTGGTGATGCGCACGGTCGGCGAGCCCTACAGCCTCCAAGGAGGCCAAGGCTCGCTTCCGCCGGTTAGAGATGCCCGTGTAGAGGAGGGGCAACTCTACGTTCTCCAGGGCGGAGGTGCGCGGCAAAAGGTTGAAGGTCTGAAAGACGAAGCCGATCGTCCGATTGCGGATCTCAGCCAGTTGATCGTCGCCCAGTCCCATGATATTGGTTCCTTCCAATAGATAGGAGCCCGAAGTGGGCTGATCGAGACAGCCGATAATGTTCATCAGGGTGGACTTGCCGGAACCGGACGGCCCCATGATGGAGATGAACTCGCCCGACTCTATCTCCAGCGAGATGTCACGCAGGGCGTGGACCTCCACCTCGCCCATCCTGTAGACCTTGGTTACGCTTTTTAACTCGATCATCGTCCCCCTATTCTTCCCACCTCCCTTGGCTCTTCGAGGATGCGGGGGCTCTGGGTTTGGATGATCGCCCCCTCTCCCACCTCCAAACCGGTGACCGCCTCGCTGTATGTCCCGTTGCTCAAACCCAATACGATGTACACCCTTTGTGGCTGGCCCTCGACGATGACTTCCACGCGTTTCCGCTGCCGCTCTCGCTCGATGGCCCAGTTGGGCACCAGAAGCACTTCTCTCCTCTGTGGCACGAAAGATGCGAATAGTATGATATATTTTGCAAATCACACGGGATTATATCGTTATTATTATCTTACCGAAAAGAAATGAAGAAATTATGAAGGAACTGTGAAGGTTTGATGTAGATCGCTCTCTCTTTGTCTCCTCACCGGCAGCTTCAGAAGCGGGCCTATCGAGCCCCAGCGGGTCAACAGCATCGGGTTTCTTTGCTCACATGGTGCAGAGTCTTCTCGGACTGATCTACCCAGCCGAAGAGATCGCGCCAGATTCCCATCGTATTCTCATTCATTGTGACTTTCCTCCTATTCGAGTAAGAAGTTGCTTTATCAGTGTTGGGCTTCAGCAAACGCCAAAGCAATATGGCGAGCCATAGTCGAGTTCCATCTTTCCAAGGCAGAAGATCTCTCCTGTGCCGCCAGGATCTTCAGAACCTCTCGTCGCACCGTCACCAAATGATGGCAGGCAGGGTCTCTATCCCACCCCTCGACAGCCTCATAATTCGCCCCACACCTCGCTCCTATGGGCGCTGTGTGAGGGTGACATCTACGCTTAGTTCCTCCCCTTGGCGGAGGATGGTGAGTCTTACCTCATCGCCCACATGGAACCGCCAGAGGACATTGTTGAGGGGGTTATCCTCGTCGATGGTCTGGTCGTTGATAGCGGTGATGATATCTCCCTCTCGGAGCCCTGCAGCGGAGGCCGGGGAACCAGAGACCACCTGCTGGACATAGACTCCATGGTCTGAAGGTAGATCGTAGGCGGAGGCCAGGCGGGGAGTTATCGTCGCGTAGTTGATGCCCAAGTAGGGCCTCTCTACATATCCCTTCTCTATCAGTTGCTGGGCCACCGCTTTCACCGTGTTGGAGGGGATGGCGAAGCCCAACCCTTCAGCCACGGTGCCCGCGTAAGCGCTACGCCCTACGATGGCGGTGTTGATACCGATCACCTGACCCAGGGTGTTGATCAAGGGGCCGCCAGAGTTCCCAGGGTTGATGGCCGCATCGGTCTGGATGAGGTCCTCCATCAGGTAGCCCCGTCCGGTATCCAGTCTCCGATCCAAGGCGCTGATGACGCCCACGGTAACCGTCCCCTTGAAGTCGCCCAAGGGGCTGCCGATGGCGGCTACCGGTTCCCCTGGTTGGAGGGTGGAGGAGTCGCCTAGTTCGGCCACGGCGGGGACCAACCCTCCGACTTTGATGACCGCCAGGTCGGAGTAGCGGTCAGCGCCCACTAGCGTGGCCTCCTCCTTAGAGCCATCGGCGTAGATGACCTCTATCCGCTCGGCATCTTCCACCACGTGGCTATTGGTGACGATATAACTTTCTTCATCGATAATGACCCCCGAGCCAGAGGCTTGGGGCTCCTCGATCCCGAAGAGGGTCTGTCTGGCGGGGAGGGTGTTAATCACCGTAACTACGGCTGGTTTCACCTTGGCGATGGCTTCAATCATGGCTGAATCTTGGGTGAGGGTTAGATAGGTTGGTTCTCCCTCTGTCTGGCCTAGGGAGGGGGTAGGTTGTCCCTCCGGTTGACCTATGGTCACCGGTGTAGGAAGAGAGAGGGTGGGTTGTGAGCGGGCAACCCAGTACCCAGCCGTGCCGCCAACCAAGCCTCCACAAATGATAGCGGTC
Organism: uncultured Anaerolineales bacterium; assembly: GCA_964383935.1. Classification (GTDB taxonomy): domain Bacteria; phylum Chloroflexota; class Anaerolineae; order UBA7937; family UBA7937; genus UBA7937. Next base: position 91,023 of record CAYLIE010000005.1, read on the forward strand.
ACGATACCCAAGGCCACAACAAGAACCACTATGGAGTATCTGGACCCAGAACCTCTATCCATCTTCATCCTTTCTCACTAGCCTTTATTAGCGGGGCTACAGGCTAGGAAAGCGGAATCGAATCCGCCTTAGCAATCTCCTGAATATGAAGAAGCCGTGAGAGTTCGATGTAGTCAGGTTGCACCAATGGCGTGGGGGGGGGAAGCGCCACGGCGCTCCCCCCACATATTGTTCATTTGACCACCTCCCCCCAACACCATCGTTGCAGACCGCACGGTCACTCGCCCTCGAAAATGACGCGTTGGCCCCATCCGCGGCCAAAGCCGCGTCCCATAGGGGAGAAGCCCTTTTCAAGCCCCTCAAGCATCCAGTCGGCCTGTTCCTGGCTTATGGTTCCGTCTTCCACGGCCTGCTGGATGGCCTGTTGCATGGCCTCGCCTCGCGCAGCGTTCATGGCCTCCTGCACTGCATCCACCTCGACGCCTTGCTCCTCAGCGATCTCGTCCAGGTTCTTGCCCCCATGCGACTCGGCGAAGAACTCCTCGGGGGTCAGCCCCAGGGCCTCGGCGGCGGCGTCGAACAACGTCCACGTGCCGCCAGCCCAGCCACAGCCGAAGCCACGGCCTCTACCGTCCCAACCAAAGGGAGCAAGAGGCGTGGGCGTAGGCTCGTCAGCGGACACAATGGCCACTCCGGCCACGCCTGCCAGTAGTAGCACTATCAGCGCCCCGCTGGACAGCAGTATAAGCCTCTTCTTGGTCACGTGATTCACCTCCTTTCTGTTAAGATTCTTAGTAACTTGGCTAGCCTGATCCAATCATATCCCAGGATTGTGAAGAAGCCGTGAAGAAACTGTGTCATTTTGGTGAAGGTTTGCTCTCTTGGCCTTCCAACACGGTAACCGCTGCCTGTCACGCCCCCGGTGCAATCGACTGAGGCGCAATCGCCCTGAGCGAGCAAATGTTCGAACTGCGCTCACCGATTCTCCCTTACTTGATAGGCTCCTCCATCTCGTGTCGAGGTTCGCCTCAACGCGTATCTGAATCAACTCCATACTAGATGGCCGTGAGACCCCCTTCAAGGCTGTGCTACCGGGAACGACGGGGATCGGTTCCTGTCCTGAGTTTGTTGGTTACGCTTTCGACTCCTGAACCATCGGCTTCACCACCTCTGGGTGTTCGTTACCTACAGAATCGGAGCGCCGAGATGGGTAGGGAGGCCCCGACGCTGGTGAAATAGCCCACGTCCCGGTGAACGACAGGAGTCTCTTCTGCGCGAGGATGGAAGAGGCTATGTACTCAGCGGAAGCCACTAGCCCTTGACATCTGGTGCCGACTATGTTATATTATGGATGACCGAAATTCTAATTTGGGAACGCCTCATTCATTTAAGAGGAGACGTTCGGGCGGCCGTGAGTCCAGCCGTGGACCCATGCTGCCGGGACCGCCGTAGGGGAGAGGAAGTGCCAAGCGAGAGTGTCGAAGAGTATTTAGAGACCATCTACAAACTGGAACAGGAGGTAAGTCCGGTTGCCACCTCGGCACTAGCCGCGCGACTAGGGCTCTCACCTGCCTCAGTCAGCGAGATGATGCGAAAACTGGCTCAACAAGAACTGGTGCTCTACGAGCCATACAGAGGGGTGAGTCTCACAGAAGATGGTAAGAGAACGGCTTTGCGCCTCATCCGTCACCACCGGCTCTGGGAGCGCTTTCTTACCGATCTTTTGGGGCTGAGTTGGGATGTAGTGCACGAAGAAGCCTGCCGCCTCGAACACGCTGCCTCTGATCTGGTGACCGATCGACTGGCTGAGGTTCTCGAGCGGTCGGAAACTTGCCCCCACGGCCACCCTATCCCCACCGCCCAGGGGGAGGTGGCTGTGGAGGCTACCAAGCCTCTCATGGAGTTAGAACCGGGGGAGAAAGGTCTCGTTCAGTACATAGTTGAGGAGGGAAGAGACCTTCTGCGATATCTAAAGGATCTGAGGCTCGTACCGGAAGCCACCGTGTACCTTGAGGCGAAAGCCCCCTTCGAAGGCCCGCTCACTGTGCGGGTAGAGGGGGAGCAACATATCCTGGGACAGCGAGTCGCTTCCTTGGTCATGGTCAAGCCTCTCTAAACTTTTGCTATTCGCCTGATAGGAGGCGGATCTTTTTTGGTAGGATAGTTTGCAAACGGTTAGCAGAAGCAATACTAAACCAAATCTACGACAGATGGCTACGATTTCGCCAGAGGTAGCAGGAGGTGAGAATTGAGTAGAGCGAAAGCCATCCCTCTTGCCAGTTTGGCCCCTAACGAAATGGGGACAGTTCAATACCTAGCCGGGGGACAGAGCCTGACCAGCCGTTTGGCTACTTTGGGCTTCACCCCTGGGGCCAGGGTGAACATGGTGCAGAACTTCGGGCGCGGACCGATCATCGTGATGGTGCGTGGTACCCGCATCGCCTTGGGTCGGGGTGAAGCGCAAAAGGTCATCGTCACCCCCATAGCGGAGGGAGGGAAGTGATGGCGGAACATGTGATTACCGTTGCTCTGGCCGGGCAACCCAACGTAGGTAAGAGCACTCTCTTCAACCTGTTGACCGGCCTCAACCAGCATGTGGGCAACTGGCCGGGGAAGACCATCGAGCGGAAGACAGGCATCTGTCATTTCGACGGCCACACTCTGGAGATAGTAGATCTCCCTGGCACCTACAGCCTGACCGCCAATTCCTTGGAGGAGCGGATAGCGCGGGACTACATCATTAGAGAGAAGCCCGATGTAGTGGTAGCTATCGTCAACGCGGCTAGCCTTGAGCGCAACTTGTACTTGGTAGCGGAACTATTGCCTCTGCCCGTCCCGGTGATCGTGGCCCTTAATATGGTCGACGTGGCTGAGTCTGAGGGGGTGAAGGTGGAGCCCCATGTACTGGAGGCTGCCTTAGGGGTGCCGGTGGTGCCTATGGTGGCTACCAAAGGGCAGGGGGTAAGACTGCTCTTGGAGGAGATCGACAGGCTAGCTGAAGGGGAGGTTGATTACCTTCCCCATAGGCCCCGAGTAAGAAAGGACCACCTCGAAGTGGTGAAGGAGATCGAGAGCTTGGTCAACCCCTACGTGCCGGAGCCCTATCCGCGAAGGTGGGTGGCCCTGAAGCTCTTGGAAGGGGATGCCGAAATAACGGAGATGATACGGGAGCGGATGAAGGAGGATACCTGGCAAAAGGTTCACGCCATTCTGCATCAACACGAGGATGCGGTGGTAGCGGTGGCTAGCGGTCGGTATGATTGGATCTCGCGCATGATTCGCGCTGCCTTAATACGTCCCAAAGTGGGTCGGATAACTCTAACCCATCGCTTAGACCGCTGGGCTACTCACCCTTTCTGGGGCCTCTTGATCCTCCTGGGCATTGTGGGCTTTATCTTCTGGCTAACTTATGCGGTGGGTGCACCTCTCCAGGAGTGGCTGGATACCGTCGTCGTGGGCGGTGCCGCTGACCTAGTCAATGCGGCCCTGAGCGGAGCCCCCGACTGGTTGACCAGCCTAGTGGTGGATGGCATCATCGGCGGGGTAGGCACAGTGCTCACCTTCCTGCCCATTCTGATAATATTCTTCGTCTCCTTCGGTTTTGTGGAGGATGTAGGCTACATGGCCCGAGCGGCCTACGTGGTGGACCGCTTTATGCACCTTATGGGGTTGCATGGCAAGTCTTTCCTGCCCCTATTCTTGGGCTTCGGCTGCAACGTGCCCTCAGTTATGGGCGCCCGCATCGTCGAATCGCCTCGAGCCCGGCTCCTGACCATCCTCCTGGCCCCCCTGATGCCTTGCACCGCTCGTATGGCCGTCTTGGCCTTTCTCACTCCCATCTTCTTCGGTGCAGCGGCTCCCTTGGTCTCCTGGGGGATGGTGGGATTAAGTTTGGTAGTCCTTGCTCTCTCAGGGATAGTCTTCAATAAGGTGCTCTTCCGCGGGGAACGGGTGGCTTTCATCATGGAGTTGCCCCTCTATCACATACCTGACTGGCGGACCATTGGCCTCTTGATATTGCAACGCTGTAAGGCCTTCTTGGTGCGGGCAGGCACCATTATCCTAGTCGTCTCGGTGATCGTTTGGGCTCTTTCTGCTCTGCCCACCGGAGATATCGAGACCAGTTTCTTGGCAACCATGGGCCACCTCCTAGAGCCTGTAGGGCGGCTGATGGGCCAAAGTTGGCGGATGATGGTCGCTCTGCTCACTAGCTTCATCGCTAAGGAGAACTCGATAGCCACCCTGGGGGTGCTCTTCGGTGCTGGCGAAGAGGAGGCCCAACTGGCTACCATCCTGAGGCAAACCCTCACCCCGGCGGCTGCTTTGGCTTTCTTAGTGGTGCAGATGCTCTTTATCCCCTGTGTGGCCGTCGTGGCCACGGTCAAGCAGGAGACCAACTCTTGGAGGTGGACGGGCTTCAGCGTGGTTTATCTATTGATCATCTCCCTCTTGGGTGGCATCTTGGTCTATCAGATAGCCGGTTTCGTGGAGTAGCGAAGGGGATAAGCCATGCTAGACCAGGTATTGCGCATCGTAGCCCAGGGAGGTATCCATACCAGAAGAGAATTGGCCCAGCGGTTGGGTGTGAGCGAGGAACTGCTAGAGCAGATGATCGAGGAGTTGGCGCGCCTCGGGTACCTCAACCCGGTAGCGGGTGATTGCGACCATCGTTGCGCTGGCTGTCCTTTCGCCACCCAGTGTGCCATCGAAGAGGCGGGCCACGTCTGGGCTCTGACAGAGAAGGGGCTAAAAGCATCCGATGTCACCTGAGGAGTTGATCCTGCCAAGGTTGAGCGGCTCGCAGGTCTCGTAGAAAATATACAGCCTATGATGCCACATCTCCATAGAGAAGCCTTAACCAAATATTCCGACTAGGCTCAACCACGCTCCTCATCCTCCCTGAGCACCATCTTCTTGAAAGAAGGCCCCGAAAAACTTGACAACGAGAGGCAATAGTTGTATAATCTATATGCAATATACCATTAGTTGCAATTCACACTTATGTCTTAGATCGTTGGGCTCTTGGGAAGCCCAACATGGAACGAGACAAAGGTCAGAGATAGGGGAAGGAGGAAGTTATGCCCCGTATGCGTCGAAGGGGATGGAGAAGAGGCCGGAGACAAGCCGCTTCTCCTCGGCGCATCTACCGCTTTGTGGTGCCTTGCTTATTGCTTCTCCTTCATCGAGGTCCCTCCCACGGCTATAGTTTAATCGAGGAGTTATCTGAATTCGGATTTGGGGAGGCCCCCATCGACCCCAGCGTGGTATACCGATATTTGCGGGAGATGGAAGAGAGGGGGTTGGTGACCTCAACCTGGCAAACTGAGGGTGGTGGGGGGCCACCTCGGCGGGTCTATCGGATCACCCCCGACGGTGACCAATATCTGGCCTGGTGGGTGAGAGACTTGCGCGAGACGGCCAAGGTACTGAAGCGATTCTTGGCCGCCTACGAAGAGCATATGGAGGAGGGCGAGCATCGTTGACAGCCGTTCGAGAGTCCCAGAGATTATATGAGGGGACTCCCTTCCGCTTGCGAATGTATAACCGAGGGGAGGAGAAACCGTTGATCACCGTCGAAGAGGTTAAGAAGACCTTAGAAGGGGTAATCCATCCGGAATCGGATCGCAGTTTGGTGGAACTGGGCATGATCAAAGAGATAAGAGTGGATAACGAGCAGGTGAAATTCACCGTTCTCTTGCCCTTTGTGGGGGTGCCCATAAAGGATCAGATCCTGAGCAAAGCGCGGGCAGCAGTGGAGGAGCTACCAGGGGTTAAGCAAGTGGCCATCGAGTTAGCTGAGATGACTCAGAAAGAGCGAGCGCATTTCATCTCTGCTCAGGAGAAAAGGGCGGGCTTGGCGCAGCAATTCAACCGCATCGAGCATGTCATCGCTGTGATGAGCGGCAAGGGTGGCGTGGGCAAGTCGTTAGTGGCGGGGCTCTTAGCCATCGCCTTGAAAAGAAAGGGCCACGAAGTGGGCCTCCTCGACGCCGACATCACTGGCCCCAGCATCCCAAAGATGCTCTTCTCCACGCAGAAGCGTCCAAACAACAGCCCCATGGGCATCCTGCCGGTGGAGAGCAGCAAGGGCATCAAGGTAATGTCCATCAACCTGCTCCTGCCCCATGAGGATGATGCGGTCATCTGGCGGGGGCCGCTTATCAGCATGGCCATCAAGCAGTTTTGGAACGATGTCTTCTGGGGCGATCTGGACTATCTGATCGTAGACTTGCCGCCGGGCACCGCCGATGCCTCCTTGACGGTGATGCAATCGCTGCCCTTGAGCGGGGTGGTACTGGTCACCTCTCCGCAGGAACTAGCGGGGATGGTGGTGCGCAAAGCGGCTCAGATGATCCAACACATGGGCGCACCTATCCTAGGACTGGTGGAGAACATGAGTTATGCCATCTGTCCGAACTGTGGGGAGCCTATCGAGGTTTTCGGCCCCAGCAAGGCGGTGGCCACGGCGGCGCGGTTCGGCATACCGCTTTTGGGTCAACTGCCCCTTGATCCTTTGATCTCCACGCTCTGCGATGCCGGGAGGATTGAGGAATATGAGAGCCAGGTTATGGAGGAAATCGCCCGTACCTTAGGAGGTGAGACCCCTAAGCATGAAGGGTGAGAGTATCACTTTCCTGGGAGCGTTCATCTTGGGTTTGGCTCATACCTTGGAGCCGTGCGAGGACAAGGCGGTAGTCTCTTTGCTCATCATGTGGGCGGCCAAGAGGCTCCGGGAGGCGATGATTTTGGTGACCCTTTACGGCTTAGGGATGACGTTCATCGACACCGCATTGGGGGCCATCTCCGCCTATCTGGGGGCCTCCCTCCTTGCAGAATACGGCCTCGTGTTGAGGGTGGCCGCCGGAGCGATCACTGCCCTCTTCGGCCTATACGTATTTGCCGGGGGAGAGGGTGCCCATCTTTTACATCACCACGGAGAGGCTTCCCTTCAGAAAACGCCGTCGGAGACTTCCCGAGCCCTTAGCGTATTTGCCCTGGGATTGGTCAGGGGGCTACCCCCTTGCCCCTTCGAACTGGCGATCCTGGCCTGGGCTGCCTCTATGGGTAGCATCTGGCGCGGCACCTTAACGGTATTCGTCTTCGGTTTGGGAACCACCTTGGGTTTGATCCCCTTAGGGCTAGTCATGGGTGGCCTAGCCGGAGCGGCAAGTAGGAGCAGATATCGTTTCTGGATTCCAAAGACCTGTGGAGTGATCATGATGGCCATGGGGATATTTCTGGCTCTATCGCACTAGATGGGAGGGGGAAATGAAGATCGCAGCCATCACCGATGATGGAGTCACCATCAGCCAACATTTCGGTCGTGCGCCCTATTACGCGGTATTAACCGTGGAGAACGGTGAGATCGTGAACCGGGAGATGCGCGACAAGTTGGGCCATCTCCATTTCGTAGGAGAGGAGGAGCGCCTCGATGAGAGCGGCCGCCATGGCTTCGGCCCGATGGCTATGGACCGCCATGCTCGGATGGCCGCCGCCATCGCCGACTGCCAGGTGCTTCTCTGTCGAGGGATGGGCTGGGGTGCCTATGAGAGCATGAAACAGGCGGGCATCACCCCCATCGTCACCGATATCGCGGAGATCGATGCTGCTTCACAAGCCTATCTTGATGGCACCATCGTAGATCACAGAGAGTTCCTGCATTAGTTTAGTGAAGAGATATCATTGAGTATGGAAAGGAGGTGAGCCATATGCCGGCTTTTGATGGAACTGGGCCTCGGGGACTGGGCCCTATGACCGGGCGCGGGGAGGGCTACTGTGCGTTCGTGCTTCCATCCCCAGGAATAACAAGCGTGCCCTATGGGTACGCCGGGCTGGGTGGTGTGCCGGTACGATCGGGCTACCCCTACGAGACGCCATCTGTTCCTGTAACGCCCTATCCATCGCTGCTTGGGTTACCGCGCTTGGGGATGCGGTTCGGCTGGGGATTCGTACGGGGACGAGGTAGAGCACGCGGCCGATGGTCTGCCTCGTGGTAATCTGACATCGGCTGCAAGATGTGAAGAAAGTGAAAGGAGGTGAATGGGATGCCAGGATTCAATGGAACCGGACCAGACGGAATGGGCCCTATGACCGGCGGTGCACAGGGGTGGTGCAATCCATATAGCCCTCTATACGCCGGCGCAGGCTTTGCACCCTATGGCCCCTATGCTTACCCGCCTTCCTACTCCCGGCCTTACCGGGGTTACCCATCGGCTTACGGGTTTGGACGCCCCAGGTGGGGTTTGCGGGGTTTTGGGGGCCGTGACCTAGGCCGGGGAGGGCGTGGCATGGGTCGCCGATGGTGGTAGGCTGATTAAGACTTGAAATTAGCGAAGTCTAAAGGAGGTGAGTGAGATGCGCCATCGCTGGATGTACTATATGACCGGACTTCCCGGTTGGATGCGGTTCGGCTTCAGCCCAGGCTGGGTGGGCAGAAGCGCTACAGGGTTAGGTCCTTGTGCCGAATATATCATGACCGGGCACTGGCCCGTGCCGACCGCAGCCCCCTGGTGGGGCGGTCCGGGCTGGACAGGACCAGGCTTCCAGCCACCCGCTATGGCCTCAGAGACAGAACTTTCCGCTCTTAGGACTCAGGCCGACTGGCTTAAGAGCCAACTGGATACCATCAGTAAGCGGATCGAAGAACTAGAGAAGGAAGCCTAAACCATGTGCCATCCCTAAAGGCGGGGGATGACAAGAACTATCCCCCGCCAAGTCGGGGCTTCCTAGACCAGGGGAGGTTGAGTGAGCGTTATCTACGGACCGGTGCCTTCGTGGCGGCTGGGACGTTCCTTGGGGGTGGACCCTGTCTCTAGCAAGGGCAAGACCTGCTCTTTTGACTGCATCTATTGCCAACTAGGGCGGACTAAGCATCCTGTTACAGAGCGTCGCAACTTTATCCGAGCAGAGCAACTAATTGAGGAATTGAAGCGAGCGGAGAGTTTGCCTCTTGACTACATCACCTTTTCCGGCGTGGCGGAGCCCACCCTGGCCGCCAATTTGAGCCCCTTGGTGAGAGCGGTGCGAGAGCGGTCGCCCTACCCCATCGCCATCCTGACCAACTCTTCGCTCATGGTGAGAGAGGATGTGCGCCAAGACTTGGCCCTCTTCGACCTAGTGGCGGCCAAGGTGGACGCGCCCAACGAGGTGCTCTTCCAGGCGATCAATCGCCCTTTCGTCCCTTACAGCCTGGAAGAGATAGTAGAAGGTATCCGCCGCTTCCGAGAGGGGTTCACGGGGAGACTGGCTTTGCAGATGATGTTTGTAGAGGCTAATAAGGACCACGCTCCGGAGATGGCCCGACTGGCCCATGAACTCCAGTCCGACGAGGTGCAACTGAACACCCCTTTGCGGCCATCCCCCGTACATCCTCTAAGCCCTTCCGAGATGGAGGTGATAGAAGAGGCCTTTGAGGGGCTGAATCTCCTCAACGTTTACAAGGCCGAGCGCCCGGAGGTCGTCCCGCTGGAAGAATCCGAGACCCGGAGGCGCAGGCCCAAAAAGAGAGCAAAGGCCACACCTAACAAATAATCAAAAAGGGAGGTATCACCATGAAGATAGCGGTAAGTTCTAATGGCAACGATCTCAGTGCCCCGGTCAGTCCTGTCTTCGGGAGATGTCCATATTATCTCTTCGTGGATACGGAAAGCATGGAGTTCGAAGCGGTGGCTAACCCTGCCATCTCCGCGCCAGGCGGGGCAGGGATCCAGGCTGCTCAATTCGTGGCCAATCAAGGCGCGAAGGCGGTACTCACCGGGAACGTAGGGCCAAACGCTTTCAACGTCCTCCAGGGTGCTGGAGTCCAGATATTTACCGTGGCCGGAGGCACGGTAAAAGAGACGGTAGAAGCCTACAAAGAAGGTAGATTGCAGGCCATCACTGGGCCTAGTGCTGGACCCTACGCCGGCACGGGCGGCCGAGGGATGGGAATCGGTCGCGGGATGGGCATGGGACGTGGGATGGGCATGGGTATGGGACGCGGGATGGGCTTCTTTGGCCCCCAGGCCGCACCTCCCACGCCACCTCCGGCTGGGACGCCGCCTTCGGCGCCCAAGGAGGATATCTCCACTCTCAAAGCCCAAACAGAAGCGCTTGGCAAACAATTAGATGAGGTGATGAGAAGGATCGAAGAACTGGAGAAAAAAGATCAAGAGGGGTGAGGAAGGTGGCCTATGTGTACGTAGATGGTAAGAGATGCACCGGCTGTGCCACCTGCGTAGAGGTCTGCCCTACTGGGGCCATCGCTATCGTGGATGACCTTGCCACTATCAACCAAGAGCGTTGTGACGCATGCGAGGCTTGCGTAGAAGCCTGCCCTAATGGAGCCATGCTGGTGGTGACCGAGGCGGTTGAGGAAAAGGCGGTGCTGCCTAGAGTGCAACCCAGGCCCCGTGTTGCCTCCAGGAGACCAGCGTCGCCTACTGTCCCCTTGGGGAGGCAATTAGCCCCCCTACTTGGTAGCGCGTTGGCCTTTTGGGGAAGAGAAGTGGTCCCACGTCTGATACCTCGTCTGGTGAACGCCTTGGACCGAAGCGCAGATAAGCCCACGACGGCCGCTTCTCGCCTTGCACTGGCGTCGAATGAAAAGGGACGAGGTGGCCATCGCTTTCGAAAGCGCCGCCGCGGGGGATGAACCCCCACCAAGGAGCCACGAATGGAAGGTTTGATCGAGGAGTTCATCAATCAGCGGGTGTGGGCCGTGGTTGGTGCCTCGAAGGATCCCGCAAAGTACGGCAACCAGATCTTCCGCGATCTAAGAGCCGCCGGGTACACCGTTTACGGGGTTAACCCCCGGGGGGGCGAGATCGAGGGGCAAAAACTCCATCCCACCTTGTCTGATCTGCCGGAGAAGCCGGCGGTGGTGGACATAGTGGTGCCTCCAACGGTCACGGAGGAGATCGTTCATCAATGTACGCAGTTGGGTCTGAAGAGAGTGTGGATGCAGCCCGGCAGCGAGTCGGAGACGGCCATCCGTTTTTGCCAAGAGCACAGCATCCGGGTGGTGCATAGTGTCTGTGCCATGATAGAGAAGCGACAATGGTAATTTGGCACTAACATCCTGAACCCTTTAGATAGAGGAGCGAAGAAGTGCCTATCTACGAGTATCGTTGTCAAAATTGCGGGGAACGGGTGGAGGTCTGGCTCCGCTCTGGAGATGAGACGCCGCACTGTCCGAACTGCGGCAGCCCTCTCTTGACAAAACTCTTCTCTGCTCCCTACGTGATGAGCAAAGGGAGAGAGCATCCCGCCGGAACCACCTGCTGTGGGCGGGAGGAGCGGTGCGCCACCCCACCCTGTTCCACCGAGGAAGAGTGTAGAAGGAGGTGAGAAGAGTGTTCCAGAGGCTATTTGGTCGCGGGAGAGGCCAAGGAGGAGGTCGAGGCCAGGGCCGCGGTAGAATGGGGGGCACCAAGCCCGGCTCTGGGCCGAGTGGCTATTGCGTCTGCCCCAACTGCGGCCATAAAGTGCCCCACCGAGTAGGCCAGCCCTGCTACGATGTCAGTTGTCCCAAGTGCGGGACTAGAATGATCCGAGAGTAGCGATAACCCCTCTACTCAAGGGCTCTCCCTTGGAAATGAGCGCTTTTCGAGGAGATCATGATCGCTAATCTATGGGGTGGCAACCTCATCGCTCTGGGTTTCCTGGCCACTATAGGCACGGGCCTGGCTACCGGTGTGGGCGCGTTGCCCGTGCTTTTCACTACAAGGGTTTCGGATCGGCTACTGGATGCAATGTTGGGATTCGCCGCCGGAGTGATGCTGGCCGCTACCGCCTTCAGCCTCCTAGTGCCAGCCATCGAACTGGGAGGGGTTTGGGTCACCATTCTGGGACTCCTGATGGGGGGCATCTTCTTGGCGCTGATGGATCGGGTCATCCCCCATATCCACTTCATCTCCGGACCGGAGGGGCCATCGTCCACCCTGCGCCGTATCTGGCTCTTCATCCTAGCCATCACTCTGCACAATTTCCCCGAGGGGTTAGCGGTAGGAGTGGAGTTTGGAAGCGGGGATATCGGGGCGGCGAGCGTTCTTGCTATTGCCATTGGCTTGCAGAACATGCCTGAGGGGTTGGCTGTGGCCCTGCCTTTAGTGCGCGAACAGTACAGTCGAGGGCGCGCTTTGTGGTACGCAACCCTCTCCGGCTTGGCCGAGCCTATCGCCGGGCTCTTCGGGGTTGTGGCCGTCAGCGTAGCGAGACCGATCCTCCCACTGGGCTTGGCCTTCGCCGCTGGAGCCATGCTCTTTGTGGTGAGCGATGAAATCATCCCCGAGACCCATCGACGCGGCTATGAGCGGGAAGGGACTTTCGGGGTCGTTATGGGCTTCGCCATTATGATGCTTTTGGATAATCTATTCGGCTGAACTCGGTATCTGGGAAGGTGATGGGGTGTGTCGGAAAAGAGCGTTAGAACCCATGAGTGTCCTCCGCGCCAAGGGTAAGCGGATCACCTCTCAACGGAGGCTCATCCTGCAGATCATTCAGGAGCATAAGGGCCATCTTGACGCGGATGAGATCCATCTACAAGCAAAAGAGCAGTATCCTCGCCTCAGTCTCTCCACCGTCTATCGCACCCTCGATCTGCTCAGGGAACTGGACTTAGTCAGAGAACTCGGTCTGGCTACCGATCGTCGCCATTATGAAGCGAACCCAAAGGAAGAACATCAACACCTGATATGCCTCCGCTGTGGCAAGGTGATCGAGTTTCAGTGTGCCCACTGCATCGACGTCCACCAGAATCTAGCAGACCAGCATGGCTTTCAGATCACGGGGAGCCGGATTGAACTTTTGGGCTACTGCCCGGAGTGTGCCAAAAGAAGAGAAAAGTAGACCGTGTTCACCATCACTTGCCTGGTGAATGACGAGACTCAGCCAGGCTCCGGCCTCAAGGCCGAGCATGGCCTCTCCTTCCTCATAGAGATTGAGGAGGATAGCGATATCCTCTTCGACACCGGGGCCAGCGAGCAGGTGCTTCTACACAACGCTTCCATTTTGGACTTGGAGTGGAGGCGGGTCACGATGTTGGTCATCAGCCATAGCCACCCCGACCATACGGGGGGGATGCGGGCCTTTCTCTCCCTGGTGCCCGGTTGTAAGGTTTTCGCCCATCCGGCCATATTTCAGGGACGGTTCGCTCGCCGCCGGTGGTGGAGGCCCAAATATATCGGCTTGCCCCTATCCCGTAGAGAGATCGAGGAGTATGCCGAACTGAACTTGAGTTCCCAGCCCGTAGAGGTGGCACCACAGGTTTGGACTACCGGAGAGGTGGCTTCCCGCCTCGAGGCCGAGGGTAGAAGTGCACGACACCTTATTCACACCCCCCATGGCTGGGCTCCCGACCCTTATGCCGACGATATGGCTCTGGTGCTTGATGCGAGCCGAGGTTTAGTCGTGGTGCTAGGCTGTTGCCATGCCGGGTTGTTAAACACCTTGGCTCACGTGCGCCATATCTTTGGCGGTCAGATCCAAGCCGTTTTGGGCGGCGCTCACCTGTTGGACCTAGGCGAGGAGGAGATAGATCACCTCATCTCCATATTGAGGGAGGAGTATGGCTCCCCTTGGCTCTATCTGAACCATTGCACTGGAAAGCGAGCCCTAGTGGCCTTGGAGCATGCTTTCGGGGAACTGGTGAAGGCCTGTCCCGCTGGCATGGAGGTGGCTTTCTGATACAACCCGAAAGAAGTAGGTGCAGCGCTAATAAAGAAGAGCGGGAAAGGACACAATTGTGCCCTCGCTGACGCGAGGGTGAAAATGGTTCCCACCACAGCCAACCACCTGATGCAACTCCTGACCGATCTGCGTATGGAGAGAGAAAAGCGATGAAAATATCTGTGGCCAGCGGCAAGGGAGGGACAGGTAAGACCACCGTAGCGGTCAGTCTGGCCCTGTCCCTCACCCAAAATCAGGTACAACTCCTAGATTGCGACGTTGAGGCTCCCAATGCTCACCTCTTCTTGAATCCAGCGATTCAAGGGCGAGAAGAGGTAGCCATCCTCAGGCCCTCGATTGATGAGAATAGATGTGACCTCTGTGGTCGTTGTGCTGAAGTCTGTCAATTCAACGCTATCGCTGTGGTGGGGGAAAAGGTGCTCTTCTTCCCTGAACTTTGCCACGGGTGCGGAGGTTGCAAACTGGCCTGTCCTCTACGAGCGATTGAAGAGCTGCCCCACGTGATCGGAGTCGTAGAGTGGGGCAGCGTGGGGGAAATGGCCTTCGCCTATGGCCTGTTGAACCCAGGGGACCCGATGCCACCACCCATCATCCGCCGCCTGAAAACCATGGCCCAAGGTGAAAAGACAGTGATCCTCGATGTATCGCCTGGCACCTCCTGTCCGGTGGTTGAGTCGTTGCGGGGTAGTGACTATTGCCTTTTGGTCACTGAACCAACACCCTTCGGCCTCCACGATCTAAAGTTAGCGGTAGAAGTGGCGCGGGAACTCAAGTTGCCTACGGGAGTGGTGATCAATCGGGCCGATATAGGGGATTCCGGGGTGGAAAGGTATTGTCAGGAGGAAAGCCTTCCCATCCTGATGCGCATACCTTTCGACCAACGGATCGCCGAGGCGTACTCGGGAGGCAGTCCTCTAGTAGAAGCCTTCCCCGGTTACAAGTTGTGGTTCAGAGGGATGTGTAAAGAGATGGAAAAGCAGGTGGGGCGATGAGGGAATTGGTCATCTTGAGCGGGAAAGGGGGGACCGGAAAGACCACCGTCGCTGCCTCCTTCGCCCATCTGGCGGAGAGGAAAGTGATGGTCGATGCCGATGTGGACGCAGCCAACTTGGAACTGGTACTTTCGCCCCAGGTGAGGGAGGAGCGTGAGTTCAGAGGAGGAAAATTGGCCATCATAGAGCCCGCTCTCTGCACCGCCTGTGGGAGGTGCGCAGAGGTTTGTCGCTTCCAGGCGGTGCAGGAGAGGGAGGATGAATATCTCATAGACCTCATCGCCTGCGAGGGGTGCGCCGTCTGCTACTATGAGTGCCCTTCCGAGGCCATACGCTTGGAGGAGCCGTTATCCGGCCACTGGTTCACCTCCGACACCCCTTATGGTCCTCTGGTGCATGCCCAACTCCGACCAGCCCAGGAGAATTCAGGCAAGTTAGTAACCATAGTCAAGCAGCGAGCCCGCCAACTGGCGCTGGCTCAAGGGTGCGATCTTATCATCGTTGACGGGCCACCGGGGATAGGCTGCCCGGTGATAGCCACCGCAGCAGGGGCCGACTTAGCTCTCCTAGTCACTGAGCCCACAGTTGCCGGCCTCCATGACCTAGAACGTATCCTCTCCACTACAGCACACTTCGGTTTGCCAGCGTTGGTTTGCATCAACAAGTACGACCTTAACCCCGAGGTGAGCCAGGTCATAGCCGAGGATTGTGCCGCGCGGGACCTGCCCCTGGTGGGGTCCATCCCCTTCGATAAGGCAGTCACCGAGGCCATGGTGCAGGGGAAATCAGTGGTGTCCTATTCCCGGGACCGGGCTTCTCAGGCGATCGAGCGCCTCTGGAAGGAGACCAAGCGCTTCTTGGATGGCTGAGAAGGGTAGTGGGGCTGACAGTCCCTTCGGTTCAAGACCGCTCTCCTCAAAGTAGCGTGCTAAATAATCGGGATTTTCGGTGATAAGAGAGTGTTCACCTGAGCCTGATATGGTATCCTGGTTCTGTTTGAAAGCCTGGATACACCAGCGGGTGAGCACTCATGATCCTGAAACACAGTGTCAAAAGCTTAGCACGGAAGCTTCTAGAGGCCAAAAGAGCCGAGGCGCCTGTCCTGCCTTCCCCCTGGTGGCCCAAGGCGTGCCAGGGCAGGCTAGGGATGGCAAGCCCGGGAAGGAAGTATCCGAAGGAGAGGTAGTGTTAGCGGGGCTGAGGACCGAAGGGGCCTCGTCATGGCCTAGTCTGTAGCTTCTTCCGCATAGACCTCCCTCAACTTGACCGTCCCAAAGCACGCGGTATCTCCTGGCCCTGTTTTCCAACTCCTACCGCTATCACCCCCCAATTCCGGCACAGAATCTCAGTTTGAATCGCTTTCCCAGTAAGTTTGACCATCATTATTCTGCCAAACCCCCTTGAGACCGCGATTTCCGGGGTGTTTTTGAATATAGAATTATCCAAAGGACACGTTCTAACTGTTTAAAATCCCCCGGGTATATTTACCCCCTAAACCCGAAAAATCGACGGTTAAAACGCGTTCAAAGCGGTCGGGTTCTGTCCCGAGTTTGTTATGTATTCCAAGTGAGGATCGAAAAACGTTTCTATGGTGAACACCTCTGCCCACCCAATATTGACACCCCTTTTTCACAGGGTAATATACGTTCAAGGCTACACCATCAACACCGAGCTACACGGAGGAGACACCTAGTATACCGAGTCCATAGCTGGTTATCGGGTCGCATAGTAGCAGCGTAGAAAAGGAGCGCTATGAGGCACCTGGATAATCCATGATTGGGGTCTACGCCCCGTACTCAAGGAGTCAGGCGTGGAGTATGGTATAATCATGTCCACCAAGAGT
>CAYLIE010000006.1:0-99614 GCA_964383935.1 uncultured Anaerolineales bacterium
CCGTTGGGTGAAAAATCGGGCAAAATCTCATTTCTTGGTTTTTGCAGTTTCGCCAATGATGGATTAACGATAATATTATAGCACTCGTTATTACAGCGATTGCCACACTTGGGGAAAACCCCCTCATTGCAACCCCCAGAGCGGTGCCTGATGCAGGGGGGTGTTCTGTATCTGTAATGACCATTATGAAAATCGAGAGCCCAACAGCCAAGGAGTATACAATAATAGAATGTAGAAATGAGGGGTGCGGAATCAAAGCGCATAAAGATCCGAAGATGAGCCCTGCCGAGTGACCTCCGATAACGTTTCTCGGTTTAGCGGTAACGCTCTTTGGCATCGCAAATACGATAAAGATGGTAGAGCCTATCGAGGCTTCTATTACCGCCTGCTGGGGGCTCAAGAATGAAAGCACTATGAAGGTTGCAAAAGTAGCAAAAAGGCTCTGAAATACGTAGTTTTTCCAAAACAATCTAAATTCTTTGACCATTTTAGTTAGTGATCTCTCCATAGATTAACTCCTATTGTTGCTACTACAGGATCAACTGAAAGGAGATGAGCAGGGGCTTCACTTGACGTCTAATTTGCACAAAAGCGAAGGAAGTTCTCTTAAATCAGATTCCATCATATCAACAACGTGATGTCAATCGCCTTTACTAAGTTCTACAGACCTCGCGTCTCTGTCCTAGGAGGTTGACGCCGGAAGGGGCATATCTACGCCGCCTACTGATGGGGTTGGTCTAGGAGGCTCTCCAGAACTCCAACCAAGGTGGCTTCATCTAGGGGCCCGATCTGGGTATAGGCTAGGTTCCCCTCCTGATCCACGATGTAGGTCTCTGGCACCCCTTGAACCCTGTAGGCACGACCGATCCGGCCGCCCAAATCCGGCCCGTTGGGATAGGTGATAGCCAACTCCAAGAGGTATTTTCGGGCTTCCGGCTCCACATCCATCCAGTCCACACCGATAAAGGTCACACCCTCATCCTTGTAGGCCTGCCAACCCCTCTCCAAGATAGGGGTTTCCTCCCGACAATAAACGCACCAGGCAGCCCAAAAATTGATCACCACTATCTCACCCCGCAACTCCTCTAGGGAGGTCGTTCCTCCGTCAAAGAGTTGAAGGGTGAAGTTGGGTGCCGGTCCCTCAGTGAGAGGCCCCGCCCCTCTCCCCCTTAGAGCGGTGCCGAAGAGGAAGAGCAAACCCAGGACGACGAGAAAAAGCACTCCTCTTAAAAGCCTTCCCCTCGATGAAGCCGACACCTTCAGAAAGACCTCCCTGGTCGAGGCTTATCCATGCCCAGATATTAGCACAAGGAAAGAGAGGGGTCAAAGGGGCGAGCCACTTCCCTCGCTACGCTAAAGAGTACCGGGGTTTGGCTACGATCAGTTTCACTATTCCAGCAGGAGACAACTCTCGTTCCTCTTCGACCTCGAGTCCGGCCTTCCGTATGTTCTCCAGAGTGGGGCGGTTGATGTTCGCCCCCGTCAACCGCACTATCAAGGGGTTCAAAAAATCCATCAAACGTCCCAAAAGCGGTATATTGCTCCGCATATGCTCCAGGAGCACGATACGGCCCCCCGGCCTAACGACTCTCGCCTGTTCCCGCAGGCCCCGCACGGGATCGGGCACTGAACAGAAGACGAAACTGGCCACCACGGTATCGAAGGTATCGTCGGGAAAGGCTAGATCCTCCGCATCCATAAGATACAGATCTATCTTCTCCTCTCTTCCCTTCCCTCGACGCCTGGCCCGGGCCAGCATCTGGGGGCTGAGGTCGATAGCGGCCACTTTCACCCCCTGAGGATAGTAGGGGGTATTCTTGCCTGTCCCCACCCCCACTTCCAGCAGGCGCTGACCACCTACCAAAGACCACAACTCTTTGCGCCAGCGAGCGAAGGCGAGCCTCTCAATGAGAGTCTCCATCAGATCATAAAAGGGTGCGAGGCGATCATAACGGGCTCGCGTCTGCATGGTCACTCTCTTTTTCCCATCGCTAGCCACGGAAAACCC
Organism: uncultured Anaerolineales bacterium; assembly: GCA_964383935.1. Lineage (GTDB taxonomy): Bacteria > Chloroflexota > Anaerolineae > UBA7937 > UBA7937 > UBA7937. The sequence continues at coordinate 2,009 of CAYLIE010000006.1, forward strand.
TTCGTCTTTCCTCGATATTGTGTAAAGGGACGACCGGGCAGAGCAGCCCGGTCGTCTCCAGTCTTAGGCCTCCTGCGTGGCCCCGCAGTAGGGGCAGTGAGCCCACTCGCTCTGCAGGATGCGCCCGCAGGAGGTACAGGCCCTCCCCAAGGCCTCTTCTCTAGGCCGCCCCTTGCCCCGTTCCCTAACGAAAAGGTATCCGAAACCCGCCAGAAGCAGCAGGGGAGCCCCGAAGAGTAGAAGGAGAAAGAGAAGCAAAAGCAAAGAGAAAAAGAACATCCCTCCTCCCATCATCATTGGTCACCTCCGGAAACTATTTTTAGGAGTCTCACCAGCCGAAGCGGTCTACGGTAGATCTCCCCAACTTCCACCACCCTCATCGTGGTAAGGGCACTCGCTGTAGGGGTAGTAGTGGTCATAATTACCCATCATAGAGTGGTGGCCTCCACCCCAGTAGTAGCCGGAGCCCATGGGCCCGCCCCAACCACCGAACCCAAGGGCGAAGAGCAGAACCCCGCCCACGACGATAGCCAAGACGAGACCCAAAAGGAACCTGCCTCCTAAAGCCAATACCCATCCTCGTGATGCCATCTCTCTACCTCCTTTGCTATCCCCTCCCTAGGGGGAGGGGTAATAATATTATAACCAACCCTGTCTCTTTTGTCAAGTTAAGGCTTGCTGCCCTCCCCAAGCGCTTATAGTAAGCGTTGTTATCCTAAGCACCCTCAAAGAAGAAGCCGGGCGAATTGGAGCAGTCGCTACTAGATCGGAGGGGAGAGAGCCTTAAGGAACTGGGGCTGGGAAGCGATGAGTGTCTGACGGAGCAGGGAGAATATCTGCGGGGACTCCTGGCGAGATTGATCTGAACTCCTTGGATATTGTTGTTGGGGGCGAATTACGCCTAACGTCTCACGTGTTTGCGAAGGCCCGCCACAGGCGGACTTTGGGCGAAGCGACCAAAGGGGGAGAAGCCGCAAACGCCATGTTATCCGAAGTGCCGCTATCCGCTATCTCAAGTATCGTATAACAGAGGCTATTACAAGAGGGAGTCCACCCAACGCGAACAGAATTGTCTGTCCAGCAAGAAGTCGCCAAGTTCTCTCGTCGAGTTTCCTTGCTACAGTCCGCAATTCCTCTATACGCTCTCGTGCGTCGGTTTCTCTCTTGCGAGCAACTTGTGCCGTAATTCGGAAAGAGCACAACCTATTCAAAGCCAAATAGCATCCAATTGCCAAGGACAGAAACAAGAACACAATAGATAATACAACAAGCCACTTATCAACAGCTGTAACGGAGCTTTTGTCGTCAAAAGCAAGTTGTGTGTGGAACGCTAACATTCCTGTGGCAAGACCTATCAGCAGGTTATTAACAAAGCTCAACTGCTTGATTGTTATCCCTTGCCATCTAACGAAAGATTGCTGTTCGTTATTAGACATAGCAGTAACTCCCTCTTTGCAGCATTTCAGATAGCGTCTCTTTGCGCAAAAATGTCCGCAAAACCCCAAGGAAGTTGGCTTAAGAGGATAAATCCAAGACCTGGGAGCCGACTAGGCTTGCCTGGGCTTCCCAGCGAATCTATGCCGATAGAGTATGATCCCGCCGCAGATGACGATGATCGCTACGGCTATTATCTGGGCCACGGCGATGCCCCCCACCAACCAGGCATCGGGGCGTTGCATCTCGGTGAAGAAGCGGCCCAGAGGGTAGAGAATCCCCCACAGGAGGAAAATGTCTCCCCTGAGGAGCCGAGCCCCGTACCTCCGGCCGATGTAGAAGAGCAGGCCGAAGCAGAAAAGACACCAGAGGGACTCGTAGAGGAAAGTGGGATGAAAACGGGCCGTCTCCGGCAGATCAGCGAACTGAGGGAGACGGTACTTTTGTTCGATAGGTATCCCCCAAGGCAGCGCGGTGGGCTTGCCGTAGAGTTCTTGGTTAAAGAAGTTGCCCCACCGCCCTATCGCTTGCCCCAAGAGCAACCCGGGAGCCGCGAAATCCGCCCAAGCGAGAAAATCCAGCCTCTTGATCCGAGCATAAAGCCAGAGAGCGAATATCCCTCCCGCCACAGCCCCGTAGATAGCCAACCCACCCTGTCGGATCATCAAAATCTCGACAGGGTGTCGGCGGTAATATTCCCAACCCCCGACCGTCCCCTGGGGGCTGGAGAAGACGTGATATAGGCGGGCCCCGATGAGGCCAAACAAGACGACGAGAAGAAGCCCGTTCCAGACATGCTCTGGATTCTCTCCCCGCCGTTTGGCCTCTAGGCTGGCTATGTACCCTCCAACCAATATAGCCAACACCATGAAGATGCCATACCAGTAGATGGCCAGAGGACCGATCCTGAAAGCCACAGGGTCTGTCATTTTTCGCTCCCTTTCCGCGATTTTCACATCATTATAAACCCTCTCACCTTCTCAGTCAAACGCGGGGGGCCGGCTAGTCCTGCTAAAAATGCGACAACCGGTGGTACGGTTCGCCCTGGGTCTTCAGCCCAGGGCTTGTCCCCTAGTCCACTGCAGTCAGGACGAGGAGACGACTTTCCCCTCTCGCTGGTCCCGGATTTGAAATCCGGGACCAGACTAGAACGAAAACCGGCCAAAGCCTCCATTCCTCTTTGAGCACCGGGGATTAGAGCCTTTCCCCACGGGATCCCGAGGGATAGGCGGTGTGCAACTGGAGACAGCAGAGGGCTAGCATATTGAGGCCCTCTGCTACCTATCTGTCGCATTTGAATGAGAGACACCGATGGCTTGCCCCAGGCGAGGTACTGCGGTATAATGGAACCGACTTTGGCAGATAGGCCTTCTTCTACAACCACCGGTTTGAACCGGAGCCAGCCCATCTTCCCTTGCCAGGTTCGCTCCTGCACAAGGGAGGGCTTCTCAACCCGGCAAGAGGCGTCGAGGACAAACCGCTGAGGCGGCCAATTCTATACGAAAAGGGAGCGAGATGAAGAAGAGAATAGGGTACCTTTTGGTCGAGGATATCTTCCGTGATCTTGGCCCTCAGGAGCGGGAAGAGGTAGCAGATTCCTTTTCGGAGACCGCTTTCCGAAGGGGCGAGGTCATCTATACCCCCGAGGAAGAGAAAGAAATCCTCTTCCTCCTCAAAAGGGGGATAGTTCAACTCTATCGTCTTACCCGAGAGGAGGAGAAGCGGGTTGTCGACACCCTTGGCCCAGGCACTATTTTTGGAGAGATGCCCCTCATCGGACAAGGGATGTATGGTGCCTTCGTCCAGGCGGCAGAGGATTGCACCCTCGGAACCATCGAGCGCACCGCCTTGGAGCGGCTCCTCCTTCAGAGGCCCACGATAGCCTTGCGGATATTGGAGGGTGTGGGAAAGCGGCTATTGGAGGTGGAATCGCTATTAGAGGACATGACCTTCAAGAGCGTCCCCGCTCGTTTGGCCTCTCTTCTCCTCCGTCTGATGAAGGAACAGGGAACCATCATCGCCGGCTATACCCACCAGAACCTGGCCGACACGATAGGCACCTACCGGGAGACCACCACCTCGACCTTGGGCCTCTTCAAGAGACAAGGTCTAATCAGGATCGGTCGCAAGAGGTTACAGATCTTGGATGTCGAGGGCTTAAGAGAGATAGCCGAGAGGTGATGGGCTTCTCCTGCTCGGCGAAGCAGACTATACAGGCAGAGGTGAGTCCCTTTACCACCGGTGTGGCCTGGGAATAGCCCACTGCCTTTACTCCTCCGGGGGGGACCAGACGGACTCGGGAAAGTCCCCCATCACCCGCGCCGGGCCCACTTCGAACAGTTCTGGAATCTCGCCAAAAGCAGCGTACTTTTGGGGGTTAGCAAACATATCCTCATCCATCCGGTCGTAAGCGGCGTAGTTCTCCATTTCCATCCATATCTCAAGGCTATACTCTCCGCCAAGGAAAAACTGTGCGGCATAGGCTTTCACTGACTTGACGCCCGGTAATGACTCATACGTGGCCTTGCCCTTCTCCTGCCACCACTTCGCCACTTCATCGAGTTTTCCGGGTTTGGCCTTCGCTGTCCAAACGTGGTAAATCCGATACACTTCCATGACAGTTACCTCCTTTGATCTGATAAGTTGTGGGCTTCTCAGGCCCCGACGTCCTCCTCACTGAGCGCCGCGCCAACCAGGAAGCGCATCTGCCCGCCCTTCTGGATGAGGTGACCTACGCTCGCGGCGCTACACGACGGCGCGAGCCTTCTCTAGGTCATCGACAGCGATGACCACGCGGTTATTCGTGGCCATATAGAACCGGTCGACATTTACCCCGGCATTGGCTATCCGCCGAGCGACCTCCCCTCCTGCGCCTGGTCGGTCCTCGACTTCCAGAACCAAGACCTCGCGCTCGTCACCCACCTCAATGCCAACCTCTTCCAAGGCCCGGCGAGCAGCGGCCACGTCCTCCACCAAGATGTGGATAATCCCCTTGCCCTCGATGGGGTATCCACACGCCCCCTCGATGTTGATGCTGGCCTTCCCCAGGGCCTCGAGCATATCGGCTAGCGTACCAGGGCGGTCTTCCAAAATGACGGTCAGATCCTTCATCATGATCTCCCTCCATTCGTCTACTGACTGAAAGTGAACCTCGTCGGCAGCTTATATCGTTGGTCTGAAAGGTTAGTTCGCGTTTCCTGCAGGTCGCTTCCTTTCTTTCGTACGGGCCGAAAATCAGTGGGGGGACGCAAATTTCGCCTACTAGAAGACCATGAACAGGGGAAAATTGCAGCGTTTGGCATGGCACAAGCCAGGAGAAGACCGTCTAGTTAGCCCACTTTCTCAGTCTTAGGGGATTCCTCCACAAGAAGAGGCTCCATCTCTCCCCGCATGGTGCTCAGTCCGTTGAAGAATCCACCTTCGTCGATGAGGAACGATTCCACAGAGATATCGCCCCACACCTGACCGGTGGAGAGGATCTCCAGTCGGCCACTGGCTTTTATGTTCCCCCTCACCGCTCCAGCCACGGAGACATTGCGGCCTGTGATATCGGCCACTACTTTGGCCGCCTCCCCGATGATGACGTTGCCCATACTTTCCACGCTTCCCCTAAAAACCCCGTCGATCCGCACGCCACCATCGCACTTGAGATCCCCGCTCAAACTGGCCGTGGGCCCAATGACATTTTCGATCCTATCGCTTGTGGGACTAACCCCTCTCTTCTCTCTCAAGCCCCTCTCCTCCCCATCTAAGGTTGCTACCCTTCCATCGCATAGGCTTTGGCGATAGCCTGCTTCTCTTCCTCGGAGAGAGCATAGGTGGAATCCCATCTCTTCAAGGGCTTAGCATAGACCCGGTTCTCGGTCCGACCTTGAAGGCTGGAGACGACCACGCCATCGCCGTAGTTGTCCAAAAGAGCGATAGCGAAACTTTGGTCGCCACCCACGTCGGGAAAAGCGTTGAAACGTACTACCCCTACTCTCTGGATGGTGCGCTCTAGCCTCCTCCCCACCTCCTCCGCGCGATCAGCCAGTTCCTTGGCTCGCTCGGTGGTAGCCCGGATCTCCTCCAGATAGTCGGCAAGAACTCCCTCCCAGTCCTGGGCCTCTTTGGTTTCTATCTGCTCCTGAAAACGGCGGGCCAGGGCTCTCTGGCCCCTCCGCGTAAATAGGAGCCAGATGAGGAGAACAGCATCCAAGAGAAGGAGCCCAACCCAGAAGAAGGTCGCGTATCTTTCGAAGAAAGTATAATCTATTATCACCTCAAAACCCCCTTTCGAGACTGTTGAAAAGGCGGGATAAACTCTTTGGCCATCGATAATCTCTCCCACAAACCGTTAGAATTTGCATGATTGTAGGGATAGAAAGTAGGAAGAGATACTACGGATGCAATCTCTTCCCCACTATGTTAAGCGAAGAGCTGTTTTTCAACACTCTCCCCTTTCCGGCTTTGTACGACGCCCCATTATATGCTACAATTTTTGATTAGTCAATACCTAGGAGGCCAAGTGCGGAGACTGCTTATAGCCACTAATAACCCCGGAAAATTGAAGGAATATAGAGAGATCTTCAAAGAGTTAGCCTTGACCGTCACCTCACCTCAAGAAGAGGGGATAAGCCTCTTCGTAGAGGAGTGCGGCCGCAGTTACGTCGAGAACGCTGTCTTGAAAGCCAGACCCTATGCCCGAGCCAGCGGCCTTCTAACCTTAGCCGACGATTCAGGCCTGGAGGTAGAGGCTTTAGGAGGTGCACCGGGCATCTTCTCCTCCCGCTATGGAGGAAAGACCAGCGATGAGGATAGGTATAGGCTCCTTCTGGAGAAGATGAAGGATATCCCCCGGGAGAAGCGGCAGGCTCGCTTCGTTTGTTTCGCCGCCCTGGCCACCCCTGGGGGAGAGGTGGAGATCGCAGAGGGCTCCTGCCAAGGGGTCATCACCTTCGCCCCTCGAGGGAAGCATGGCTTCGGCTACGACCCGGTCTTCTACCTTCCCGAACAGGGTTGCACCATGGCCGAACTGGAACCAGAAGTGAAGAACAGGATCAGCCATCGCGCTCGCGCAGCGCTAAAGATCAAGAAGATGTTACAGAAGAGAATTCCGCAATAGCATCGGTAGTCTCTTGCGGCTTCTCCAGCATCACCATGTGGCCCGCTTCAGGGATGGTCACCAGCCTGGCCCCCTGGATATGATCGACCAAGAATTGCGAATATTTAAGCGGCGTCAGTTGATCCTCCTCCCCACAGATCACCAAGGTGGGAAGCCGAACCTCGTCCAGGCGATCCATCACGTCGAAGCGGTCGCAAGCCAGAAAATCCCCTAAGAGCACCTCCGGGCCGATAGCCAGCATCTCCTCTCGACCCAACCTCACCATCTCTTCGCTGGCCGAGGGGCCATAGGCGTATCGACAGAGGAGGTCCACCGTCGATTCAAACTCTCCCCTTAGCCCTTGGAGAAGGCTAGGCATCACCCGCAATCGGGCTCCGGTGCCCACCAGCACCAAGCCCTCTAACCGCTCCCCGTAGCGGAGGGCTAAATCTAAGGCTATCGCTCCCCCCATGGAGTGGCCCACTACTGTGGGGCTCTTCAGACCGAGAGCGGCCATGAACTCCGTCACCAGGTTCGCGTACCCCTCGACACTCCGGCGTCCTTCCCCCTTCGAGCGGCCATGGCCGGGGAGGTCGAGAGAAGCGAGATCAGCATCCCCAAGGCCCTGTATCTGTCTTCCCCAGTGACGATGGGTACCTCCCGCCCCATGAAGAAAAAGCAAGGAGGGCTTCCTCCCTCCCTTTTGAAGATAGAATATCTCATCTTTGCCCATGGCCACTTTGCTCATCTGCCCTCCATCAGGCCTCCAGAGGTTTCCACCCCGGGTAGGCTCTATCCTCCAACTCGGCGATGTACCTTTCCGCTTCCATGGCCGCCTTGGCCCCCGTGCCCACGGCGGTGGCTATCTGTCGCAGAACTCGCTCTTGGACATCCCCGGCGGCGAAGACCCCGGGAACGCTGGTCCGCTGTTCAAGATCGGTGACGATATATCTCTCCTCATCCAGTTCCAACTCTCCCTCGAAAAGAGCGGTGTTAGGGGTATTGCCCACATAGATGAAAACCCCCTCAGCAGGGAGAAGCGATTCCTGGCCACTTTTCAGGTTCTTGAGGCGCACGCCAGTTACGTTATCGCTCCCCACGATCTCGGTCACCACCGTATCCCAGATGAACTCTATCTTCTCGTTCTTTTTGGCCCTCTCCTGTATGATCTGTTCAGCCCGCAATTGATCCCGCCGATGCACAATGTAAACCTTGGTGGCGAACTTGATGAGGAAGAGCGCCTCCTTTACAGCCGCATCCCCCCCCCCCACTACCACCACCCTCTTGTCCCGGAAGAAGAAACCGTCACAGGTGGCGCAGTAAGAGACCCCCCGTCCGGTGAACTCCGCCTCCCCAGGGACCTGGAGTTTATGAGGGGAGGCGCCGGTAGCGACGATGAGAGCCCGAGTCTCATACTCTGGGCCATAGGTCTTCACCTTGAAAGGAGAGGTAGATAGGTCAACCTCTACCACCTCATCCAACTCTATACGGGTGCCAAACCGCTCGGCCTGCTCCTGCAGCAGTTGAGCGAGTTCAGCTCCGCTTATCCCCTGGGGGAAACCGGGGTAGTTTTCCACCTGGCTGGTGAGGGCCACCTGGCCTCCCAGATCGCTCCCGGCGATGAGAAGGGGAGCCAGGTCGGCGCGAGCGGCGTAGATGGCCGCTGCCAACCCCGCGGGACCCGATCCGATGATGATTAACTTATGCATGTCGCCTCCTCCCACAATAATATATCCTCATCCACCCCCTTTGGCAAGATGAGTTGTGCCTTCCCCCTTCCTCTAGTAATATGGAATCACTAAAAGGAGATACTTATGACCGCTGAGGAACGGGAGGCCGCCATTTTAGGCTGTCCCAGTTATCTCTGGCGCTTCGGTCAGGAGCGGCGTCTGGCCCTCATAAACAGATACGCCCCCCTGGCTGATAAGATGATCTTGGATGTAGGATGCGGCCTCGGGACCTATGTGGAGAGGTTCCGCCGCTTCAGCGACCGAGTTTACGGTGTGGATCTGGAAGCGAGTAGAGTGGCCGAGGCAGCGAGGAGACTGCCTAATCTCGCCGCTGCTCGGGCCGAGGAGTTGCCCTTCCCCCAAGACCGCTTCGACGTCGTCCTCCTCCATGAGGTGATAGAACATGTGGAGGATGATAGAGGGGTGGTGCAAGAGGCTTACCGGGTGACCAAACCCCAGGGCCGCATGATCATCTTCGCCCCCAACAGACTCTACCCTTTCGAGACCCACGGGATATACTGGCGGGGTAGGTACAGATTCGGGAATTTCCCCTTGACAAACTATTTACCTGATAATTTGAGGCGACGCCTCACTCCTCACGTGCGGGCATACACAATAAAAGGGCTTCGCCGCCTCCTCAATGGCCTGTCTTACGACCGCATCGTTCATACCCAGATCTACCCTGGGTACGACAAGATAGAGGCTCGAAGCCCCAAGTTGGCTCGGTTTCTCCGCCGCATGACTTATGCCCTGGAGAGGACGCCCTTACGCCTCTTCGCCCTCTCCCATCTCTTGGTGGTAGAGAAGAGAGAAGGGTACCCTTCTCATTGAAGCAGGCTGGCTAGTAAGTAGGGCAGGTTTCTATACCTGCCCTACCCAGGTCGGATATGGCCTGTCCCCCGGCCCCTGGCCCAAGTCGCCTGCCCCAAGGCGTGCCAAGCCGGGGTACCAGGACGGGCCGGTGCTTGCCAGCCCGTCTTGGCATCATCAGCCTGCCCCGGTACTTGCCAGGCCGGGGGCCTGGGACATCCAACCCACTATCACTACGAGCAGCCCCATCTGGGCCTCGATATGCTAACCCCTCTGCCGCCTCTCCTTCGGATGCCGAACGCACAGCCGCATACCGCCTATCCCTCAGGACCCTGTTGTAAGGATAGGGGAAGGCCCCATTCCCGATTGGAAGAGGAATCGAGGCTTTCCCATCCCTTCCCTGGGATCTCCCACGGGATCCCTGCGGGACAGGGATCCTGTGAGGACAGCCGGTCAACTCGTTCGTTGCAGGGTACCCTCCTTCTTGAAGCGGCCTTGCGCTTTCAGCCCGCTTGAAGTAAGATATTTTGTGATTAGGCTTGCAAAGAAAGGCGAACCGTGAGAAACAACACTAAAGCGATGATCGCTCGCCGACGACGAGGGCGGGTTCATCGGAATAACGGCAGCAAGATCACCAAACTGCTCGCCTCCAGCCTCATCCTCATCGCTCTGGCCACGATCCTGGCCATGGTAGCCGGCCTGGGCAGCGTGGTGGCGGTCTACGCCTATTACGCCCGTCAACTGCCCCCCCCGGAGGCTATCGAGTTCCGCTCCCAGGCCACTTTCCAGACCACCAAGATCTACGATCGCACGGGAACCGTGCTCCTCTGGGAGATATTCGACCCCCAGTGGGGCAACCGCACCGTAGTCCCCCTAGATCAGATACCTCTTCACCTCCAACAAGCCACCATAGCCATCGAGGACCGGGATTTCTATGAGAACCCAGGGATAGATATCCGAGGTATCGCTCGGGCTGCTCTGGGGAACCTAACCGGTCTAGTCTGCGAGATGGAGGGTACCGCATCGTTGTGCGGCGCGCTGGAATCGGCTCTACCGACACCCCTTGCCACCATCCTCCACTACCAAGGAGGAGGTAGCACCATCACCGTCCAACTAGTTAAGAACGTGTTAATCCCCCCCGAGGAGAGGACACAACGAACCCTGACCCGGAAGATAAAAGAGGCGATATTGGCCCTAGAGATCACCCGCCGGTACGATAAGGGTCGGATCTTAGAATGGTACCTGAATAACTCCTTCTACGGGAATCTGGCCTACGGGGTGGAAGCGGCCGCCCAAGCCTACTTCGGGAAGCACGTCCAGGATCTGACGCTAGCAGAATCGGCGATGCTAGCCGCCCTTCCCCAGGCTCCTGGTGCCAACTCCCCCCTCGACTATCCGGAGCAAGCCCAAGAGAGGCAACATCTGGTACTGGATGCCATGTACCGTCAGGGGTACATCACCTATGAGGAGATAGTGGCCGCCAAGGCCGAGACGCTCCATTACGCTCCGCAAAGGTTCGATATCATAGCCCCCCATTTCGTGATGTATGTGCGCCAACTCTTGGAAGAGAAGTATGGTCCGGAGGTAGTCTACTCGGGCGGGTTGCGGGTCTATACCACCATAGATCTGGGGATGATGGAGGTGGCCCAGCGGATCGCCAACGAGCATATCGCCAAACTCCAGGAGGAGGGTCGAAATGTAACTAACGCCGGGTTGGTGACCATAAAGCCCTCCACGGGGGAGATCTTGGCCATGCTGGGGAGCCTCGACTACTTCAACCCCGATATCGACGGGCAGGTGAACACCGTCCTGGCCTCTCGGCAGCCCGGTTCCTCCTTCAAGGTCTTCACCTACTCTACAGCCTTCATGCAAGGTTATACCCCGGCCACCATGATCATGGATGTGCGCACCACCTTCAATGACTATCCCAACCCTCCATACACCCCAGAGAACTACGACCGCAAGTACCATGGTCCCTTGCGGATACGCCAGGCCTTGGCCCGCTCAGTGAATATCCCAGCGGTGAAGGTGTTGGATATGGTGGGGGTGAAGAACGTCATCGCCACCGCTCATCGTATGGGCATCAACACCTTGACCAAGGATTACTATGGGTTGAGCCTCACCCTGGGGGGCGGTGAGGTGCGTCTCTTGGATATGGCCTACGCCTACGGGGTCCTGGCCAATGGAGGGGTGATGGCTGGGCGGTCGGTCCCTCCCGAGAAGATTCGTCCCGGCTACCGGGAGTTGGACCCTGTAGCCATCCTGCGCGTGGAGGATTCCCAAGGGAACATATTGGAGGATTATCTGGCTCCCGAGACGAGAGAGATCCTGGACCCCAAAGTGGCCTATCTCATGACCAGCATCTTCTCGGACAACGCGGCGCGAACCCCCGCCTTCGGACCCAATAGCCCGCTCCTTCTTAGCCGACCGGCAGCGGCCAAGACGGGAACCACCGACGACTTTCGTGACGCCTGGACCATCGGCTATACGCCCCAGTTAGTGACCGGCGTCTGGGTAGGGAACTCCGATAACCAAGCCATGGAGCACGTTCCCGGCTCCTTGGGCGCCGGGCCTATCTGGCACGACTACATGGAAGAGATCCTAGCCTCCTATCCGGTGGAGGGCTTCGTCGAGCCGCCAGGGTTGGAGCATCTGGTAGTGGACGCCACCTCGGGACTCCTCACCACCGAGTACTCCCCTAGCACGGTAGAGGAGATATTCCTCCCCGAAACAGCGCCCACCACCTACGATAATGTACACCAAGCCTTCCGCATCGATCCAGAATCGGGCAAGTTGGCTACCGTCTATTGCCCCTCTGTGGAGGAAAGGGTCTATGAGGTCTATCCTCCCGAGGCGGCCGATTGGGTGCGGGAAAACCAGATCCCCCAGCCACCTGCCGAGTATTGCGACCTCCACGGGCCAGGCCCGGCTACGGGAGATGTGGCTATCACCAGGCCTCGCCCCTACGCCTATGTTCATGGGCAGGTGCCCATCGAAGGGAACGCACGGGAACCCAGGTTCCGCCTCTACCGGCTGGAATATGGTGAGGGACTGAACCCCTCATCCTGGGTCCGGATCGGCGGGGACCATCACAACCAAGTTGACCACGGACTCCTAGAGATGTGGGATGCCAGCGGTTTGAACGGCCTCTACACCTTACAACTTACCGTGGTCCGAAATGACGATAGTTATGAGCAGGCTTCGATTCAAGTCACGGTGGATAACACCCCTCCCGGGGTGGAAATCACCTACCCCCCAGATGACGCCCTCTACGTAATGGAAGATGATGAGTGGGTGAGCATCCAAGCGGAAGCGCAAGATAACTTCTCCATAGAGCGGGTAGAGTTCTACCTAGACGATCACCTCCTCAGTTACGACACGGTGAGCCCCTACAACCAGAAGTGGACTATCACCATGGGATCCGCCCTTATGGAGACCCATGCCCTCCATGTGGTGGCCGTCGATGCTGCCGGGAATCGCACAGAGAGCGACAAGATCAAAATCAAGGTCATCCACAAGAGAGAAGAACAACTAGGGATAGAAGAGTCCCTTTGGAGAGATAAGGAAGGGGAGAGGTTCTTGTGAAGATCCTAGCCACCAATGATGACGGCATCAACGCTCCCGGCCTCCGGGCCTTGGTCGTAGCCCTGCTAGAGGTGGGGGAGGTAGTAGTGGTGGCCCCCGACCATAACTGGTCGGCCGCTGGCCTCACCAAAACGATGCATAAGCCGCTGCGAATAAGCAAGGCTCGCTTCCCCGATGGCCCCACGGCCTATACCACCAACGGGGCCCCTTCCGATTGCGTGGCTCTAGCCCTCTTGGCTATCCTCCCCCAGCCTCCAGACCTAGTGGTTTCGGGGATCAACCCGGGAGCCAACATGGCCAACGACATCCTCTACTCCGGGACGGTGACTGCGGCTATGGAAGGGGTAATCTCCGGCATCCCCTCTTTAGCCGTTTCTCTGGATACCTTTGAGGAGGAAGCAGATTTCACCTATGCAGCCCAGTTCACGGCCCGGCTGGTGTATCAAATGGGAGAGAGGGGCCTACCCCCAGGCATCCTCCTCAACGTCAACGTACCTCACCTCCCTCCCTCAGAGATAGCCGGAGCGGAGATCACCCGTCTGGGGAGAAGGCTTTATAAGGACGCCCTCGTAGAGCGACGGGATCCCCGGGGCCGCAGTTACTACTGGATTGGCGGGGAGAGACCAGGAGGGGTGACCGAAGAGGGAACCGATATTTGGGCTTTGGCCAACAAACGGATATCGATCACCCCCCTCCAGTTGGATATGACCGATCACTCTCTCATCGCTGAACTCAAAAAGTGGGAGATCAAGACCTAATAGATGGACTTTTGGGAAGTTATCGAGAGAAGATACAGCCTCCGCGATTTCGATCCCTCCCGAGATGTGGCTCCCGAAGATATGGAGAAGATCCTGCGGGCGGCGATCAAGGCTCCCTCGGCGGGGAACCTACAACCCTGGTTCTTCGTGGTGGTGAGGGAGGAGAGAAAAAAGGAGGCCTTGGCTCGGGCCGCGTTGGATCAGCGCTTCATCGCCCGGGCTCCGGTGGTAGTGGTCGTCTGTGCCGACCCAGGCCGCTCGGCGATGCGGTACGGTGGGCGAGGGGTGAACCTATACTGTCTCCAGGACACCGCCGCGGCCACGGAGAATATGCTGCTCGCCGCAGTAGCCTTGGGGCTAGGGGGCTGCTGGATAGGAGCCTTCCACGAAGAGGAAGCCGCACGAGCCCTCGATCTCCCCTCCCATCTCCGGCCAGTAGCCATCGTACCCTTGGGATACCCAACCCGGCCTCGGGCAGGCCGAACATCTCGGCGAGACCTGAAAGAGGTGCATGCGTTCGCATCCTGACAAGACGATCTAAAGCCTGAACAAAGGCCTCGCTGGTCATGCCCCGGGATCTCCCGTCCCACAGGGATTCCATGGGAAGGGATGGGATAGGAAGACAGAGAACTCTTCACAGAGAGGAGAAAAATGGCCAAGACCAGGTACGCTTTCTTTGAAGGTCAGATCGTGCCCCTCGAGAGGGCGAAGGTGAGCATCATGACTCACGCCTTCAATTATGGCACCGGCTGTTTCGAGGGGATGCGCGCCTATTGGAACGACGAAGAGGAGGAACTATACCTCCTTAAGATGCGAGAGCATTACCAGCGCCTCCACCGTTCCTGCCATATCCTCACCATCTCCCTACCCTACGACGTGGATACCCTTTGCGACATCACCCTCAAACTCTTGCGCAAAGAAGGGTTCCGCGAGGATACCTACATCCGGCCCCTGGCCTATAAGAGCACCGAGGGGGTCGGCGTGAGGCTACATGACCTGGAGGATGGCTTCGCTATCTTCGCCACCCCCTTCGGCAAATATATCGAGAGTGAGGAGGGAGCCAAGGCCGGGGTCTCCTCCTGGCGGCGGGTAAGCGACAACGCCATCCCTGCCAGAGCCAAGATCACCGGCTCTTATATAAACTCCGCCCTCATCAAGACCGATATCGTGATGAAAGGGTTCGATGAAGCCATCGTCCTGGCCGAGGATGGCCACGTCTCCGAGGGGAGCGCGGAGAACTTCTTCATCGTCCGAGAGGGGAAACTGATCACCTCGCCCATAACAGAGGATATCTTAGAGGGGATAACCCGCGCGGGGCTGATGGAGTTAGCCCAAAAAGAACTGGGGATAGAGGTGGTGGAGAGGCATATAGATAGGAGCGAACTGTACGTGGCGGAGGAGGCCTTCTTCTGTGGCACGGGCGTCCAGATCGTGGCCATCGCCTCTATAGACCACCGCACGGTGGGCACGGGAGAGATAGGCCCTATTGTAAGGCGACTGCGCGACCTCTACTTCGAGATCGCCCGGGGGAAGAACAAGGGGTACGCCCCCTGGGTTACTCCTGTCTATGCTGGAGCGAGACGACAGAAACTAGCAGCAACCTAGAATTCGCTCCTTATGAGGTCGATCTCTGAGTCACGCTTTCTCGACCGGGAACTGCACCTCGGTCACGTAGGCGGCTGGATCATCTGTCAGGTAATCAGCGTATCCGACAGCGTTCGGGTCCTCGTACTCATTGTCTGGGCAGCGCAGATAGACCTCCCGGTTGGGGCCAACGATACGATAACTATTGGCCTCGATCCAGGTCAGCAAGGGGGTGTATGCCTGGCCGAGGGTGTCATAACTGCCCTGGTGGACCACGCAGGCCATCAACTCAGCACCGGGCAACTCGTGCACCGTCACCCGCTCGTCGCCAGGCAGCGGCGCCTCCACCGGGGTGGCCACCTCCACCTCTACGTCTCGTTCCTTGTATTCGGTGTCGTAGTAGATGGTCAACGAAGGGGCGGCTGCCTTGGCCCCGTGTTGCTTCAGGTAGTCGGCCAACTCTTTCCAGAGCGGTCCCTGGTCACCATAGGTCGGGATTGTCTCGCGTATTGCGACGATCATTTGTGGTTCAACTTTCTTGAGCACTACGTCGTAGGTTGACATCACACCCTCCTGTTCGATTTGCCTCAGACGTGCTTCCACCCGTGCCAGTCGTGCTTGGTCCTCCTCCATCTGCTGCTGGATCTCCGCCTGTTTCAGCCGCAGCATCCCTCGGATCTGGGCTGGAGGCAACTCGTCATCCAGCAGCCGGGCGATCTGCTCCAGCGACAGGCCCAGGTCTTTGAGAGCCAGGATGCGATTGAGCCTGGGCAACTGGTCAACCGAGTAGTAGCGGTAGCCGGTGAAAGGGTCTGCGCGGGCTGGCTTGAGTAACCCGATCTCGTCGTAGTACCGCAGTGCCTTCACCGATACCTGACTGATTTTGGAGAAGTCACCGATTTTGAACACGCCCTCCCCGCGCCTGTTATGGTTCTCCGAAGGCCTTCACCAACAGTATACACCCTCCCGTGAGGGGAGAGTCAAGACCCAATTCGTAGGGTGGAGCCTACCTGTCCTGAGCGAGGTCAGAGGGTGATTAAACAGAAATGTAGGGCAGGTAGGGATACCTGCCCTTTCTACCTCCCCGGCAACCGCTCCCTCTTCCCCCTCTCCCTCTCACCCTGCCGCAGGAGATTTGGACAACGGGCTGGCGGCCTGGCCAAGGACAATGTGCGCCGGACCGCGCGTTGTGCACCTTTTCCCCACGACCATGGCAACGCTCCATATCAATCGGGAGCGACTAACTCCTCCAGCCTAGAGGAAGGAGGCCACTGTCCCTTCTCCACCAGCCATCTTTTTTCGTTGCCTAGCGCAAGGTAGAACTCATGAGAGGCCTCCTGCAAGGTGTGGTCGTGTTCGTAACGCGCCAGGATTGAATTCAGGGTTGCCAGGTAGAACTGAAGAGGGTCCACTTGCGCCAGTCGGCGGACAAACCCTTCCTCGCCTAACCCCCACTTTACCTGCAACTCGCCTAAGAGCGCTTCGGTCTCAGAAGCCAACAGGTCTGGAACACTCTCCAGGTTCTCGGTGATCTCTAGAATTGGTGCGGGTGAGTGGAGCGAATATATCGTCTCACTGGGCACAGAGACCGCCTCCAGTGAGCCGCCAAAGACGAAGAAAGAGGCCCGCCTGTCGTGGCGGTCACGCAACACCACCCATCCAGGACAGACGTGTATCGACCCTTTGATGGGCAATGCTGTGGGTGAATCTATCCATAGTTTAGCCTGTCTTATCTCCTCCTGCTCATCGCGGAGCAAACGGATCCACAGGCGCATCGACTGGGGATCGAAGTGCTTTCCGGTAGGTTCCTTGCGGATGGTGACGAGCAGCCCGGTGTAACCGGGACTCTGTGGATGGGACTTGGGGAGGAGGTAATACCCCCAGTCTTCCATCAGATGTAGAATGGATTGCTCCTCCATCCTTCCTCCTTTTTCGGCTACAGTTGGTGCGCTGGCTTGACCCCTTCTTACTCCCTACCTCCCCGGCAACCGCTCCCTCTTCCTCTCCTCCCTCTCACGCCGCCGTATATCTGCCGCCAACCACAGGCAAGAACACCTGTCGAACTGAGGACGTCCCTTACACGTCTGTCGGTGGGGGATCGACATCCCCTTTTCCATCGTGCAACTTTGTACAGCGGGCGTTGCCCCCCGATGGCACTACCACCACGATGCTACCCGGATGCGCTGGGCCTGGATCGCTCTCGTAACTATCGTCCGTTGTCAATATCTGGGCACCGCATTCCTTAAGGGCCAGAATCGCTGATTCGTGTGGAAACAGCTCTCGTTCCCACTCTTCTCCATCGATCGTCTTCTTGCCCACCTCCTGTTTCGTAGACACAATTCCCACCTCCGGAGTCATCTTTTCATAGACATCCAGGGGCGTGCTGTGCATGCTTCCATGATGGGCTACCTTTACTACAGAACAGTTTAGATAGTTGACCATCCTCTTCACCAATGGGTCGTGCTCACTCGTCCGTTCTAGCCGAGGAAACTCGTAGGCGATCTGCGCCCAGCTATCGAATTCCGCGTCGGCGGCTAGAATGACTACCGATCGGCCCGCTTGACGCTCGGCTTCCAAACTGACAGTGCCTTCGTACTCCCTCGACCTTATCACCAGCATATCTTCACGCCGGTGCTCGAGCCGCAGCACGATAGAGCTATTGTTCATGTCCACGCCATGCGTGGCATAGCGATTACGCAGGAAAACCGACGGCGCTAGCGCCGTAATCTGCACCTTGCCAAAATACCACTCCATGCCTGACGATACCCGCACCACCTTGATCCGTTCTCTTAGGAGCGTGTCCAATATGTCGTGGTAGGTGCTAGAATTGTGCCGGAAGCCGCTGTCCCAAAATTCCGCGGGCCGATATTTGTCGCTCTTCAGGAGAGGCTCGATGCCTCGGATGTGATCTAAGTGCGGGTGAGTGGCACACAGAAATCGCAACTGGGACCGTCCTGGCCGGATCTCCATCAACTTCTTCAGGTAGCGCATGGTCTTGACCGAATTGTAGCAATCGACCAGTCCGTATGACCGTTGGCCCGCGCTATCGACCGGGAATTCGATCAGGATATTGTCTCCAAAACCCACGTTTAGCACGTGGATCACTAAATCCTGCGGCTGAATGGGACTCGCCATCATGCCATCCCCCTTGACAGCACCTCAGAATATGTCCGCCTAAAACCCTCTCTGACCATTTCCAAGTCATCAATGCGCAGGAACTCTTGTCGTCCCGGGCTGACCTTGAAATATGTGGGCGCCATTCGCTTGCCGACAATCTCGAACTCCCCTGACAGGAAGACCTGGCCCTCCGCCAGCCTTTCCCAAGGCCATTTTCCCCTTTGCGCCGCCGGAATACCCATCTTCCGAGCGTAGGTATTGGGCCTAGCCTGCCACTGGCGCTCCTTGCCCCAATCTTCCCTTCGATCGAAGAACTCCTTAACCCCTTCAGCCAGCGGACAGACCACCAAGCGGATGAGATCGTCAGCCAATTGCTCATCCACTGTGATCCGCCACACCAGCACCTTCTTTCGAGATCGCTTTGGACTCATTCGTTACCTCCTTGACATCGGTCTACCGAGGCGAACCGAGATGTCGCCTAGAGTCTCCCATCCGCATCACTTCCTAACCAGCCCCCCCCTCACCCTGCCGCAGAACAGTCTGCCCAGATGATGCGGGGGAGGCTCAGGATTTCATATGCTCTCAAACTCTTACCGAATTCTAACGATTTAGCTGGCCCAAATCTGGTATACTTACACTGGGAAGAGTCGGAGCTGGACATACGACCTTCATCTACCAACAGGCCCTTTCCCGTTTCGCAGGTGCACTATCAGCTCAGACTCTTCCTCTCCTTCTAGCAGAGACAGTCCTTGTTCCCCTTCTCTCCTCCCAAACAACCCTTGTACTCATGCGTGGCGACAGTTTCAAGGCCTAGCTGTTCTGCCATGTGCTTGCCCAACCCTTAGGCCGATGGTTTCCTCCTCTCACCCTGCCGCGAAAGAGGTGCGCCCCGGCTTGTTGGCTCAATAGCCAGGCACAGTCAGGCCCATTGCAAGCACGCTGTTAGACGAGGCTGACGATTCTTTTCGCATCATCTCTCGGGAATGCTGGCTAGCCCTCGAAGCAGGTCTTGGCTACTTCTCCAGCGGGTGTCCGTTTCCCTTAGGAAATCTTTCGTTTCCTCCAAGTATTGCAGGAGAGCTGGAGGAAGTCTTTCAGGGCCTACCATGTCCAAAGATACCAGAGCGTTAACCATGCTTGCCGTAGTCCTCTTTATATGGTGACACTCATTGCTTGCTGGATCATCGCACCCTGTCTGATAATGCGGACAGCGGGCAGTCATATGCGGACATTTTTGCAGACCCATCAAAGTCATCTCTACACCTCCACTAGCTCGCAACTTTCAGAATCACCGTTATGAAAGTTGCACAACCGCCAATAAGCGCCAACCCTTTTTCTATTCCTGAAGCCCCTTCCTCCGCTGTCTTACGGATTCGTTCCATGATATCTGCAGTCACTGCTATGCCAACTTTTTCATTAACCTCTTCTTTTGTAAGCCTGACACCCTTGATTGGAGATAGGAAGGTGACTATTGCCAGCTCAAGAGCTACCATCCCATTGATAACAGCGATCCTTGAGTCCATTTCTTGCTTGAGGATGTCCAAGATACCTATGAGAGAAAGCACTAATGCGTTAAGAAGAATGGCGATCATAATCACTGACATTTTTATCATCCGTCCTCTCCTGTTTATGCTGTTCACCAACTGGCGAAGGTCCCTTATTCTTTCCTTCGAAACATACTGTTCAAAAGCTTCTTCCCACTGGTATTGCATCCAAACTCCTCCTTTCATAGGCGATTTCGGTCAGTGCATCACAGCCCTATCACTGCCTCTTCTCACTGTACCAGATTGGCTATCTCCATCCACGCCCCCTTCTCACCTTCACCGCCTTTTCCCCTCTCACCCTGCCGCGGAAGAGATAGGCCAACCAGGTAAGCCATTACGTCAACATTGAAACCTGAGGCATCATGAACGGAATTGGCATTGATCGACCATATCCAGGAGCAGGTTCGCAAGGGCAAGCGCCTGCGCCACTAGCACAGGATCATCATATCTGATTGTTCGGTGCCCGGGAGGATTCTTGAACCACTGAATAGCCCCACGCATCAGGAGGTGGAAACCCTCCTCTTCTGCTGGAGTTTGCGCATCGGGATGCTTGAGGAGACCTCCACTTGGATTGAAGGCTTTCGACATCAGATCAACGCCAAAATCGTCCGCTGATAGATTCGCCTTAGACCTAACCGTCTCTTCGAGCATCTTGAAGGCTTTCCAAATGGCTGTTTCGTAGTCTTGGGCCAAATAGGCGTCGCGGACTCTCCCTAGCAAATCGACTCGTTCGAGAAGCTGGTCTATGTCCACCGAAGGGAGCCTCATATCTTCAAGTGATTGCTCCGCCGCTCGTTTGCCCCTGTCTGTCAGCACTTTGAAGTTGTCCGAAGACTGATCGGGGTCTCGCATGATGAATCCGCCTATCTCCAGTTCGTGTACGGCTATCATCCCTGTTCTGAGTTCGTCCTTGGATAAGGCTGTAATCCCAAAGACCTCGGGCACTCCAGATTTCACTATGGACCGAATATCCCGATTGCGGCCCATGTAGCGCCCTTCAGGGCGCTCGTGCTCAGCAAGGACCTTGAGAATCGTATTTCTCAGAACCTCTTTCGAAAGTGGTCGAGCGACTGACATCAGTAGATTCTCCTTTTCACGAACAGAATAGCGCGTCCAAAATGCTTCTTTATAGTCTCCCGATCACCCTCAACGGATCTCCTCCTGCGATCCCACCACGGCGATGATCTCTTCACTTATCCTGCCATCCGCCTCTCACCGAAGCACTCACCTTGACCTATTCCAACCCAGCCTATTTCCCGAAGACTACCCTACAACCAACCTCAACCCTGGGGCCAAAGTGCTTTCTTCGCCGTCTCACTGGCTATATCTACGAGGATGTCACGCAAGGCATGTGCCGTTTCTTTGCCAACCTTCGAGAGCGCCTTCTTCCACCTGACAGCAGCCACTTTCGTCTTGGGAGTATCTGTTATGATGTCGTCGAGGTCCTTCGCCAGGATCGCCTTTTCATCCTCAGATAGACCTTCGAGTTCTCTAATCAGTTCGCGGGCAGCCTCAAGTCCTTTCTCAGTCCAGGGATAGGACGTGCCGCAGTTGGAACAGAAGGCGGGCACGAGAATGCGCGTACGTAAAAAACCGCTAACAGGTAGACGTTCTCCGGGAATCTCCGCATTGCATTTCTGGCAAGTGGTGATGGTAGCCGCGCCGCATTTGTCACAGAAGTTCTTGTTCAATTCAGGCCTTGCCAATACCAGGTCATTGATGAGATGGCCATTCAAGCAAATCTGAGCCACATCGTACCGACGACCGCTCATCCTCGGTTCTCCCGGCTACTTTGTATACTGCCCCCCAGACTCCATCACTACACTGACCCAGATCAAGCCCTTTGCCGTAGGAGGTGATCCAGACTCTCGATCTGTATAGCTGTTTGAAGAATCCCGAGCAAATCACGCAGGCGGCCTTCTCTATTCTTGCTAAGGTTCGAGGAGACTGTTACGCATCTAGGCACCTCAGCCTCCTTTAGTCCTGCGATGATGACAACAACCGGGGCGCCACCCACTTTTCCGCTGATTCTATCTGCCTCTGGCTGAATTTCCTTCATTATCTGGACAACTCTAGCCTTTACTTTGTCACTCACTTTGTTCTCCTCCTATCCCTAGGCTTCCGCTCACTATACGAATCCACCACGGTCTGCACGCCACCGGGCTGCTCACGCTTCCCCTGTCATCCCAAAAGACAAAGCCGACCACCTCCTGGCCTGAGCCAGGCAAAAGGGTCGGCCTCAATCTTTCATGCTATACCCTCCCAGAACGCGCTATTGCAACGATGGTGCGATGTGGGCGCTTCTTTGACCTTGTATTCTATTCTACCATAGCCACCGCGACTGGTCAATAGCCATACACCCTCAAAAGCCCCCTCCCTTCGCCCCCTTCGCGATTCAAACCCCTTGACAAACCCCGCCACCTCAGCCATACCCCTGGCGCTGGATTTGTAATCCGGCGCCCATCTCTTGATCCTCACCGAAACCGAACAGCCATCTGATCCCCTCTGCCCCTCTTCCCGCCCTTCGCCCTATTCGTGATTCAAAGCCTCTTGACAAACCCCGCTACTTCAGCTATAATTATAGCACGCTTGTTCTATTCCGGCGTGTGTTCCCCAGAGTGAATCCCACGCGGGGAGCCCAGGAAAGGAGACCTTGGCTCCCTTTGCGTTGTCTACTAGGAGGCTCTATGTACCAACCGCCACCTCCCGACCGTCGCTGTCAGTATCCTGGTTGTAAGGCCTGGGCTATGCGCGGCCATTCCCTTTGCCGCCCCCATCGCGTCCCGGAACTGGGGTCCACCGGCGGCGCTCCCAAGGGCAACCGCAACGCTTTCAAACACGGCTTCTACAGCCGCGCCTTCACCCGCCAGGAACTCCAGGAGATGAGCCAAATAATGAAGGACGAGGGACTCTCCCTCGCCCACGAGATCGCTATACTGAAACTCCTCACCCGCCGCGTCCTCATCTCCGAGATCGAACCCGCTGTGGCCTACGCCCTTGTCTGCCGCGGCATCGGCCAACTCACCCGCTCCCTCCGCGCCCTCAAGGACCTCGGCGAATACCACACCCCCCTCGACACCGCCGTCCAACATGCCCTGGACGCCCTGGCCGAAGAATGGGAGGTCGAACTCTGAGATGCGAAACTTGCGAGGGGAGAGTGGTTGTTTCCCATATTTTTTTATTCAACCACCCCTGCCCTCCAGGAGGGTTGACCTCCGCCCCGCCCTGGTATATCATCTCCTAGACATCGTATCGGAGTGACCCATGATCGAATGGAGACCTAGAAGGCTAATAGGGGTGGTGGTGACCTTGGCGGCTATGGTGGGCATCCTGCTCATCGATGCCACCCTCATCCTCTCCCTCATCGACCGCCCCATCTCCCTCACGCCCTTCCTTCTAGGCTTCCTGGTCTTCTTAAGCCTAGGCCCCCTGCTTTTCCTAGCCTACCGAATCTACCAACTCTTAACCCTCCGCTATCTCATGGATCGAGATAGCGTGACCATCGTCTGCGGGAGCGTTCGCCAAGTGGTGCCTTTGAGCAACCTCTCTTCCATCGTGGCCCCTACAGAGTCCCGTGGGAGGGGCCTTAGCGACATTCCCTCCCCTAGGCTCGCTTGGCTCCGCTGCTGGCTAGGGCGCAGCCAGGCCAAAGATATAGGGCCTCTCCTCTTCTACGCCACCGAGCCCCCCAAAAAACAACTCTTCTTGGTCACCCCCAGTTCCGCCTACGCCCTCTCTCCCTCTAACCCGGCTGGCTTTCTCACTGCCTTGGAAGCCCGCCGCCAGATGGGCCCCACCATAGCCCTAGAGGAGAAGATAACCTACGGCACCCTCGTCTCCCTACCCTTCTGGCGGGATCGCCTGGCCCAACTCCTTCTCGCCCTGGGAGCCCTGGCTAACGGAGTCCTTCTCGCCTACCTCCTGGCTCGCTACCCTACCCTGCCCAATATCCTCCCTCTCCATTTCACCGCCTTCGGTATTGTGGACCGGATCGCTCCCAAAGAGCAAATACTGAGGCTCCCCACTATCGGCCTGATAATCTTCATAGCGAACGCCCTTTTGGGTTTCGCCCTCCACCGTCGGGAGCCTCTAGCCACCTATCTTCTCGCCGGAACAGGGCTCTTGGCCCAGTTCCTCATAACCATCGCCCTGCTTCACATCATCTTTTGAGACGCTCCATCAACCTCTCCTGCAACCCCTGAAGATGAGTCGAATAGGGGGGGCGGTCGATATCTTGAGCGGCCATGACCACCGCATCCTCGTTATTATCGGAGTAATACCTCCTCTTCCGACCCACTACCTGGAAGCCATATTTACGATACAAGCTTTGAGCGACCAAGTTAGAGGCTCGTACCTCCAAGGTTATATGATCGACCCCCAAACTTCTCGCTTTCTCGATCATAGCCATGAGGATGAGTTGGCCGATCCCCTTTCTACGAAGGTGTGGATGCACCGCTATAGTACTGATATGAGCCTCCCTTGCCGAGCACCAAAAGCCCCCATACCCTACCATGGGCAGTCGCTGGTCGGCGGAGCGGAACCGAGCCAGGAGCCCCCTACGTGGTTTCTCGCACTGTGCCGCCCTTCCCTCTTGAGGGCGAACCACAAAGTAGTAGGCTCGAGGGTTCCGACGGATCTCGAATCGGTAAGCGCCCATAGGCCAGGGCGTAGGAAAGGAGAGCCGCTCGATGGCCGTCACCTCTTGGATATCGCCCATCTGCATCGGCTCTACCTTGTAGGCTAAACCGTCATAATCCATCTTCTCCCTCGGGATACTTTACGTACGGAATCTCCGGACGGTGTAAGTAGAGAGGCTCTAGCGTCCGCGAGTCGTCTACCTCCCCTCGCTGGAGCCGCTCCCAGCCCAGTTCAGCCAGGTATCCGGCTCTCCTCAAAGAAGCAGCCGGCGATGTGACCATGGCGCGATCCCCCAGTCTCTTTCGGAGGATACCCCTCCCCGTTTCATCTATCTCTCCGCAGATGAGGGTGGGACGAGTGATTTCAGAACAGAGCCCCTCTACAGTGGTGAGGAGGTAATCGGTGACCCGATGAAGGGTCACCCTTTCATAGAGGGCGGCGCAGATCCGCCCCCTCCCAGCCTCCAGAAGGGCACAGATGGGAAAGGGTTGATGGCTTTGAGAGTAGGCCAGAGCATCGAGGGTGGGGATACCTATCAAGGGTATGCCCTGGGCCAAAGCGAACCCCTTGGCCAGGCTGAGCCCCACCCTCAGCCCGGTGAAAGAACCGGGCCCCAGAGCCACGGCTATTCCGGCCAACTCCTTAGGACTCTGTCTCAAGAGCAGGTCCAAATATGGTGCTACTTCAACGGTATGATGGCTGGAGGAACGCCAGGTGAGTTCGGAGACCACCCCCTCTTCCCTCCCATAGATGGCGATGCTAGCGGTCCGCGTCGATGTATCGAGGGCCAATATCATCTCTGCCTCCTCGCCAACCCTCCCTCTAAGGACCTCAATAAATCCTCATAGCCTGGGCCCACAGCCTCCATGGAGATGAGCCTCCTTCCTTCCCCTCCATGTTCGAGGATGATCCACAGCCTCTCTGGAAGCACCAGCCCCCTCGCCTTCTCTGCCCACTCGATAGCGCAGACCCCATCCCCAAAAAAGAGGTCCTCCAGCCCAGAGGCTATGATCTCCCGGCGGCTCTCTACCCGATAGAGATCGACATGATAGAAGGTCAGATTTTCTCCCCGGTACTCGTTAACCAAGGTGAAGGTAGGGCTAGTGATAGGCCCGTCCACCCTCAGGCCCCGTCCGATGCCCTGAATGAATGTGGTCTTGCCCGACCCCAGTTCTCCTTCCAGGCAGATCAACTCGCCGCCTCGTAAGAGTTGACCCAAGGAGGCCCCCATCTCCCGTGTTTTCTGAGGTGAATCACTAACGAGATCGACCCTTGCCATAACCCCTGCTCGACCTCTCCATGCCATAACCACACCCATTATAAACCGGGCTAAAATGGGCGGCAAATCGAGGGGGTAGCCCCCTACGAGGCTACCCCTACCTTCAACACAAGAAAGGTCAGAAAAGATCAACCCTGTTTGAGAGCAAGGGTTATGCCGTACCTCTCGATGGAGTAACTCTTAGTGACACACCCCGGAGGGGCTCCTCCCTGCACCAAGGCTGTGGAGAGGGTCTCCCGCTTGATATACTCCCCATGCTCCTCCATCACCTGTACGAGTATAGGATGGGCTTCAAAGTAGGTGACTATCGTATCCTCGATCTTGAAGTCAGCCTCTTTGCGCAAAGTCTGGATGCGCCGCACTATCTCCCGGGCCAACCCCTCCCGCCTCAACTCCTCGGTGAGGGTAGTGGTTACCCCTACCAGATGCCCCCCTTCCTCGGCTATAACCAAACCCTCCCTAGGTAGGGACTCTATCTTCACCTCCTCGGGCAAAAGAACCACCTTTTGGCCCTCAATGGTGACTTCTACCCCCTCTCCAGACCGCACCTTCTCCACCACAGAGTAGGTATCGAGGCTGGTGAGCGCCTCTTTGATCTTGGGGTAGAGGGCTCCGTACTTGGGGCCCAATAAGCGAGGATCGGGCTCGATCTGGTATTCAACCAAATCGGGCTCCTCCACGAAGGCCAGCGATTTAACGTTCAGTTCCTCCAAGACCTGGTTGGCAAGACCTTCTATCACCTCCCGTTCCTCAGGGGTACGCACCTTTATCAAAAGTTGAGCCAAGGGTTGACGCACCTTAAGGCCGGCCTTATTCCGTGCCGCATGTCCCAGACTCACCAGCCGCATCAGGAGGCCGGTATCGGCCATCAACTTCGCATCGATCAGACCCCTGTCGGGCTGCGGAAAGTCGGAGAGGTGCACGCTCTCCGGTGCTGTCTCATCGACGGAAGAGACGAGGTTGCAGTATATCTCCTCCGCCAAGAAGGGCGTGAAAGGCGCCAGCAACCTGCTCAATGTAGTGAGGCACCCATAAAGGGTGGCGTAGGCCGCCGCTTTATCCTCATCCTGCTCGCTCCTCCAGAAGCGACGTCGGCTGCGCCGCACGTACCAGTTGCTGAGGAGTTCCACGAACTCTTGAATGGGTCGAGCGGCGCCAGTGGCGTCGAAATTGTCCAGCGCCTTATCCACCTTCTCCACCAGAGAGTTCAACTCCGAGAGGATCCATCTATCTAAAGCGGGACGTTGAGCCACGGGCAGGGCGGGGATTCTGGGGTGGTAGTTGTCGATGTTGGCGTAGATGACGAAGAAAGCGTAGGTGTTCCAAAGGGTAAGCAAAAACTTCCGAACCACCTCCCCCACCAACTCGACGGAGAAGCGGCGCTCGCTGCCTGCGGGACCGGCCGTGTAGAAGTACCAACGCACAGCGTCGGCCCCATGAGCCCGCAGCACATCCCAAGGGTCTACCACGTTGCCCAAAGATTTGCTCATCTTTCTCCCCTGGGCATCGACGACCAGCCCCAAGACGATAACGTTCTTGTAACTGGGCTCGTTGAAGAGAAGGGTAGAGATGGCATGAAGGCTGTAGAACCACCCTCTAGTCTGATCCACCGCTTCGCAGATGAAATCGGCGGGGAACTGCTCTCGGAAGATCTCCTCGTTTTCGAAGGGGTAGTGCCACTGACCCACGGGCATGGAACCAGAATCGAACCAGGCGTCGATCACTTCCGGAACCCGTCGCATCTTCCCCTCGCACTGGGGACAGGGGAAAAGGATGCTGTCCACGAAGGGGCGATGGAGGTCCAACTCCTTTCCCCTCCCCCGGGATAAGGACCAAGAACGGCCCGCTCGCTCCTCCAATTCGGCGATGCTCCCTACCAAGAGTTGGTGACCGCACGATTCGCACCGCCAGATGGGCAAGGGGGTGCCCCAGTACCGGTCGCGGCCTAACGCCCAATCGACATTGCTCTCCAGCCAGTTGCCGAACCTCCCATCCTTGATATGGGCTGGGTACCAGTTTATCTTTTGGTTGTTGGCCAAGAGATCCTCTTTCCGCTCCGTGGTCTTGATGAACCAGGTGCTCTTGGCGTAGTAGAGGAGAGGGGTGTCGCACCGCCAACAGAAGGGGTAGGTATGACGATAGGTGCCAGAACGGTACATGAGGCCCCTCCGTTCCAGATCTTCGATGATGGAAGGGTCGGCATCCTTAACGAAGATCCCCGCCCAGGGGTTCACCTGAGGGATGAACCTCCCCTGGGAGTCCACCGTCTGCAGGATGGGCAGGCTGTACTCCCGGCCCACCTCCAAATCCACCTCTCCGAAGGCGGGGGCCATATGCACTATCCCTGTCCCTTCCTCAGTGGTAACGAAATCCGCCGCTAGGACGTAGCAGTAATCGACATCCACAGGGAGAAAGGTATAGAGGGGCGAGTAATGTTTTCCCGCCAAATCCTTGGCTTTAAGGTTCTTCACTACCTCGTAGTCGCCGACCAGCGCCTCATCCAAGAGATCCTTGGCCAAGATAAGCCTCTCCCCATCCTGCTCCACCAGGGTGTACTCTACATCGGGATGCACGGCTAGGGCTACGTTCCCAGGCAACGTCCAAGGGGTGGTGGTCCAGACCAGAAAATAGGTCCCCGACTCATCCCGCAGGGGGAATTTGACGTAGATGGAGGGGTCGTCCGTTTCCCTGTAAGCGTCAAGGTAATGCTGTTCGTGGCTAGATAGAGGAGTCCCACAGCGGGGACAATAGGGCACCACTTTATAGTCCTCATAGAGGAGGCCCATCTCCCAAAACCGCTTCAAGATCCACCAGACCGATTCTATATACTCATTGGAGAGGGTGACGTAAGGGTCATCCATGTCGATCCAGAAGCCGATCCGCTCCGAGGTCTGGTACCACTCGTTAACATAACGGAAGACCGACTCACGGCATCTCTGGTTGAACTCCGCCACCCCGTACTCCTCGATGGCTGGTTTCCCTGTGAAGCCCAGTTCCTTCTCCACCTCTAGCTCCACCGGCAGGCCATGGGTATCCCACCCCCCCTTGCGCAGGACATAGTACCCCTTCATGGTGCGGTAACGGGGAAAGAGGTCTTTGAAGACCCGGGTCAAGACATGCCCCACGTGGGGCAGGCCGTTGGCCGTGGGCGGCCCCTCGTAGAAGACCCAGCGAAGAGCGTCTTTACGCAACTCTAGGCTCTTCTTGAAGATACGGTTCCTTTGCCAGAAGGAAAGTATCTCCTTCTCCAGTTCTACGAAATCGACCTTGGTGAGTACCTCTTTGAACATCTTTCACCTCCGATGAGAGTACCTGCCAACCTCATCGTTGGCGATTGACCTCCTATGCCAATCCTCCAATACTTGACGGATGTGGGAGAAGGCGAGGGGTTCGGGCAGCCCATCCGGGGGGAACCAGGCCAGTGCCTGGGCATCGCTGGCTGGACGCGGCTCTCCACCTATCGGCTCCGCCAGATAAAATAGGTTCAGGGTATAATCCCCTCCTAGGCCATAGGTATCTATATAAGCCCCGAAGAAGCCCCTCAACCTAACCTTCAGCCCCGTCTCCTCCTGGACCTCGCGCACAGCCCCGTCCTCTGGATGCTCTCCCGCCTCCAGGAAGCCGCCGGGGATGTCCCAGCACCCCTTATAGGGCTCCACACCCCGCTTCACCAAGAGAAGCCGACTACCCTTCACCACCAAAGCCCCAGCACAGGGGTAGGAATGCTCATAATGCTCAGCCCCACAACCTCCGCAGACCTGGGGCTGTTCATCCAGAGACAAGGCTACCCCACAGTTAGGACAGAATCTAAACCTAGCCATGGCTACTCCAGTGCGATCCGCAACCGCTTATTTATCCGCCCCTTGCTCTCATGGCCCACCACTCGTATATGCCCCACCTCTTTGGTGTTGGCCACGTGGGTTCCGCCATCGGCCTGCATATCCAGCCCCTCTATCTCTACCACCCGCACCTCTTTTATCCCCTCCGGCAGGAGGTTGATCTTGGTGCGGATCAAATCCGGGATCTGGAAAGCCTCCTCCCGAGGGAGTACGCTTATCTTGACCGGACGAGTCGCCTCCACCTCCCGGTTGATCTTCTCTTCCACCTCCTGGGCAAAATCGGCACTCATATGCTCCAGTTCGAAATCCATCCGCGCTCCGAGAGGCTCCATATTTCCCCCGGTGACCGAGGCCCCATAGTCCCTAAAGATTACGCCGCAGAGGATATGCAAGGCGGTATGGGTGCGCATCAATCTATACCGATGTTCCCAATCGATCTCCCCGTGGACTCTGGTCCCTGCTGGGGGCGGCTCCCTATCCACTTTGTGGAAGACCTCTCCCCCCTTCTTGCTCACCTTAAGCACCTTGTAGGTCTGCCCTCGGTCGTCCAACAGGGTACCAACATCGCTGGGCTGTCCCCCACCCTGAGGGTAGAAGGCTGTGCGGTCCAAGACGACCTTACTTCCCTCCACCTCCATTATTGTGGCTTCAAACTCCCGAAGGTAACTATCAGTCAGGTACAAGAGTTCAGTCACAGGATCCTCCCTCTATATAAACGATAAGCCCTCGTCCTAGGGACGAGGGCCTTACCCCCGCGGTACCACCCTAATTAGCCACTTCCCGCTCACTCGTTAGGGTACGTATTCATACCCTCGCCTGGGATAACGGGTAGCGAACCCGGCCAAGTCTACTCGGCAACCCTTTCGGTTGGCGGCTCCGGAGGGATTTTCGACGGAGTCATACCGCATCCGGCTTCCACCTTGCCCGGACTCTCTAACCGGCGAGCACCCGCCTACTCGTCTCCATCATCGCCTTTAATTGCCAATAGTATGCCACAGAAACGGAATCTTGTCAATAGAGGGTTAGAACCCAGGAGTTCCCCCAGCCTCTTGATCGAAATTCAACCAAGCAGAGTCGGACTACATATCTTTGAAGCAATAGCGTTTCATCCTGTGGGAGGCGGCTCGATGGCGATGGGCTTGTTGAAGTCGTAAAACCGCATAATGGTGGTTTGGGTACCCCGTTCCTCCTCTCCAGTGCCAGGCTCCGACGCCGGAAAACGGATTGTAGTTATCATCTGCCGTATCAGGTAATCATCTTTCCCGACCCACAACTCAACGTCGATACTCGCGCGGCGCATCACCTCTAGAAATTCCGGCGTATGCTGGTATCCCATCCAAGTCTTCCAAACCAAAGAATCTAGATCAACCTTGCCGCGGTAGTGGAAGCAGTCCACGCCGTCAATCTGCTCGTCCGGCAGTTGCTCGAGATCGATTAGTGAATCGAGAGGTTCGAGCGCCTCCGCAATAGGAAGTACTGCACACGTGACATCGCTTTTCCCGCCACCCCACTCCACTTCATCTGATGTCCGGACATAGCTCTTATCGCCAATCTTTGTGACCTCGCACCACCAGTCGGTGTCGGCGCTTCCCTTCGCTCGAAAGCGATCAGGTGCAGCAAACTCTCCCTCAAATACTGTCTCTAAAGTCTCACCATCTGAGGTGTACCTTGTCGTCCCCTTCACGCGGTATGACTGAGCCTCACTAGTAGCGATGCGTGCTTTGATGGTCACTTCCCGCAAGTTTGACCCCTTGCTACACGCGACCAGTGGCATTATCAGGAAAAGGATGCATCCAATTATGAGGTATTTTCGTACATTCATCCCTTGATCTTTCATAATTATGTTAACAATACTATCCCACAAAGGGCGATTTTGTCAACCCAGGCCCTTCGCCGATCGCTGGGGCAACAAAGAAAGCCAGCAGACTGCGTAGCCTGCTGGCTTAAGACGTCCCCTGCTGTGTCGTGTGCTTGTAAGTTTTGAACCTGCTTTCGCAGGTGGGTGCCTACCTATCGGTTATTGTCCTACGGACAGCCCCTCTAGAGATCGGCTCCCTATTTCTCAAGTGTTGGCTCAAAACTCTCTAGTCGCATCACGGGCACTACAGGGTGACGCAATTTTAATATAGCACATAATGGCCAAAATTGCAAGCGCAACACGCTTTGGCACCTGAGATTTTAAGGTTCTTCATCCTCCGCCAACCGAAGGTGCAAATCCCTCAGTTGTTCCTCCGAGACAGGCGAGGGGGCTTGGAAGAGGAGGTCTTGGGCGCTCTGGGTCTTGGGGAAGGCGATCACTTCCCGGATGTTGCTCTCCCCAGCCAAGACCATCACCAGCCGGTCTATGCCCGGGGCGATGCCTCCATGGGGAGGAGTGCCATATTCGAAGGCGGTGAGGAGGTGGCCGAATTGGCTCTCTATGGTCTCCCGGGAGAGGCCCATGATCTCAAATATCAACTCCTGGATCTCCCGGCGGTGGATACGGATGCTGCCTCCTCCTATCTCCACGTCGTTGCAGACCAGGTCGTACTGCTGGGCCTTGGCCGCGCCAGGGTTGGTCCTCAGGAGAGGGATATCTTCCTCCCGAGGGGCGGTAAAGGGGTGATGCTTGGCATCCCAGCGTCCCTCTTCCTCCTTCCACTCGAAGAGAGGCATATCCACTATCCAGACGAAGGCCAGAACCTCGGGGGCTCGCAGTCCCATCCGCTCCCCCATCTCCAAGCGAAGGTGGCCCAGAGATTCGGCTACTACCTCAGGTTGGCCGGCCACCAAAAGGAGGAGGTCGCCAGGTTCGGCTTCCAGGCGGGATAGGATGGCCGATACCTCCCTGGGGGGCAGGTGTTTGGCCACCGAGGACCGGATGCGGCCTCCCTCCTCCACAGCCATGGAGATCAGCCCTTCAGCCCCTTGGCTTTCCGCCAATTTCGTGAGTTCCTCGATCTCTTTGCGGCTATAATCGGCGCACCCTGGGACCCTGATGGCTTTCACCTTCCCCCCTGCCTCTACGGCGTCCCGGAAGACCTTGGAGTCGCTTTCCGCTACCAGGTCGCTTATGTCCACTAACTCCATGCCGAAGCGCAAGTCTGGCTTGTCGCTACCGTATTTCTCTATGGCCTCTTGATAGGAGAGGCGGGGGAAAGGTTTGAACATCTGCCTCTTATCCGATACCTCCTCCACTATGGAGGTGAAGAGTTCCTCGGTGAGTTGTAGAATATCCTCCTGCTCCACGAAGGCCATCTCCAGGTCCAGTTGGGTGAATTCCGGCTGGCGATCGGCCCTCTGGTCCTCGTCGCGGAAGCAGCGGGCTATCTGATAGTATCTGTCGAAGCCAGCCACCATGAGGAGTTGCTTTAACTGTTGCGGAGACTGAGGCAAGGCGTAGAAGGAGCCGGGATAGAGGCGGCTGGGCACTAAGTAGTCGCGTGCCCCCTCGGGGGTGCTCTTGATGAGGATGGGAGTCTCTATTTCGATGAAGCCCCGAGCATCTAGGAAGCGGCGGATATAGTTCACCACCCTATGCCGGAGCATCAGTTTCTCCTGCATGCTCCGACGCCGGAGGTCGAGATACCGGTAGCGGAGCCGCAACGCCTCCTCGACCGGGGCTTCCTCGCTCACATAGAAAGGCGGCGTCTTCGCTTCGTTGAGGACCACGGCGTTCTTAACCGCCACCTCTATCTCTCCCGTAGCCAAGGCTGGGTTAGCCAGCCCCTCGGGCCTGCGCCTCACCTTCCCCTTCACCTGGAGGACATATTCAGCGCGCGCCTGGGAGGCTATATCGTGGGCCTCTTCCGAGACAGCGGGATCGAAGACCAACTGGGTGATCCCCTCCCTATCTCGAAGGTCGATGAAGATGAGCCCTCCGTGGTCGCGGCGCCGGTCCACCCAGCCGGCCAGGGTTACCTCCTGGCCGTCATCCTCCGCTCTCAGTTCTCCGCAAGTGTGTGTCCTTAACATCGGTTCCCCCAATTAGAGCATCATACAACTTCAGGGTTGTAGGGGAGGGGCTTGCCTGTCCTGAGCGCAGCGAAGGGTCCCCTCCCGTTTCACCCCTCCTTTTCGGGAGGCCACCAGGGCCTCCCCTACATTGGTGTCAGGAGCTACATCTTGACAGTACCAAACAGATCTACGCTATATGGTCTCGCTTCTCCCGATTGCATGTGGCGCACAGGAGTTGGACATTCTTCTCAGTGTTGCTACCGCCCTTTGAGATGGGAATGATGTGGTCGAACTCTAAATCCTCAGTACTCCCGCACTTCACGCATCGACCACCATCTCTTTCCCAGACGAGCAGTCGGACCTCCTCCGGAATCCTTTCCCGCCCCCCTTGCTCAAGGGCTTCTTCGGCCGCAGCCTTGGCCTTGCCAAGCCTCTCAAACTTCCTCTGCTCCCGCCTTCCTTTCTCCCATATCAAAAGCCTGGCCTCTTCTTCAGAGTACCCTGTGCTTGCCCAGAACTTATCACGGTGCCACCAGAACTTACCCTCCAGCTTGTCCTGCTTTTGGGGGAACCAAGTGCATAGGTAGATAGGTTCCTCTCTCTGGAACGCCTGGGCCTTCTCGAACACGCTGGGCTTCATGTATACATGCATATAAACGCCTGAGTAGCCCCAACGATCTTTGTCCGCCAGGCGGCTATCCTCGGGGTGGAATGAAATGCAGTGCCAGCGCTTCTCCGCCGTCCTCTTGCGCTGCAGAGCCTTTCTCAATTTTGTTTCGACAGTAGAGAGGGTGTCTTCGACAGTAGAGAGGTCGCTCTCCAGGGTAGCCACTTCACGCTCCAGCTCTTCGCGTCGCCGTTCACTGCTGAAAAGAGACCGCAAGCCCACCCGAGACTGGGCCAGCTTTGCTCGGGCTTTTGTGAGCTTCCATTCCAGGTCTTGCTTCTTCCTCTCTAGGGCTGACTTCTGCCACTCAAAGGTCTGCGGCGTCCTAATGGGAGCAGTGATGCGTCTCGCTGCTCTTTTGTCCAGCTCCTTCGCGACAAATTGGCCACGCGCTTCATACAGCCACCAACGACGGTGCCCACCAGACTTCATTTCAGACTGTTCCAGAGATTGGAGATCCATCGTGCCAATCGTGCCTTTGGTCAGCC
This sequence comes from uncultured Anaerolineales bacterium, assembly GCA_964383935.1. GTDB lineage: Bacteria > Chloroflexota > Anaerolineae > UBA7937 > UBA7937 > UBA7937. The sequence goes on from CAYLIE010000006.1 coordinate 36,501, forward strand.
TAATCGCCCTCTGCACCTTCTTACCTCCTTCCCCACCGCTCCCTGAGCCGTTAGCCAGTCAGTTCATTGAGATGCCTCTATCATCCTGTCGCAGGCCTCCTTCGCTCTTTTTGTGAGCAAAAGCAGACGCTCTAGTGTCTCCGGTGTCGGCTGTATCGGCATCTCTGGCGTCCCTAGGCACTTCTCCCATACGAATTGTCGCAACTCTATGAAAGCATCCTCGAAGCCTCGGACTGCCTTAACATGTTGCTCCCACAACTCTTCTTCATTCATCGCTTCCAGATTCATCTCTCTTCCCTCCTCCCCCACCACTCCCTGAGCCTCTTGACCCTATGCATTAAAACATCTTCGTCTCGTTAATGGTCAAGACGAACTCGCAGCCCAAGAACCGCACGGCCCGCCGGGTCATGAGCATCCTGCTCATGAATATCTCGAAATACTCCATCACGCTCGATATCTCCGTGTCCACCTCCAACTCCAAGGTGATGGTCCTATTCTCCGCGTCCACCCGCACGAAGGAGCGCTGGGCGGCGTAGTTTACCCGGTCGTGGATGTCGAAGGAGAGCATATCGGGGTTCTGCACCCGCGAACGGTGGACATCGGCCTTGTCGGCGATGATGACCGCCGCTGAAATCTCGCTCACCGGCTCACCTCGCTCCTCCTCGTGGTTGCCGATGGCGGCCATGATCAAGGCGGTCTCCTTAGGATCCATCCCTAGACGTCGCAAGATGTCCAGGGCGATGAGGGCACTGGCGCTAGCGTGAGCATCGCGGTGGATGGCGTTCCCGATATCGTGGAGATAGGCCGCTATGGCTGCCAGTTCCGCCCTCCTCTCGGGGTAATCGAGGCGTAAAAGGACGTTTTGGGCGATATTGGCCACCAGGCTGGAGTGTCTCTTACCATGCTCCGTATAGCCCAATGTTCGCAACTGCTCATTGGCCGATTCGAGGAGAGCGACCGCCTCCCCATCCTGCTTTACCTCATCCAGGGTGACTATCCCTTCCTTCGCTCCCTTTAACTCCGTTGGCGTCGTATTCGATTTAGTCAATGACTTATACCTCCAGACTCAGAACCCCATCTACAAAAGGGTAAAAATGATCACAGTTCAGGCAACCCATCGCCTCGCTCCTCCTAGCCAGGGAGGAGCCACAGCGGGGACAGAGGAGAACCTCCAAGAGGTTCTGGGGAGACTCCCTTCCAGGCGAACCTCTCTTCTTGGCCCATACCAGGTCATAACACTCCTGCCACCGGTTAACCTGTACATCCTCCATGGAAAGAGCGCCCAATAGGTCCTTGAGTTCGCTCCTCCCAAAAGTTCGGCCGGGGAAGAAGAGCGCATCGCGACCCACTCGATTGCTGAGCAAGAGAACCCCGCCCGGGGCCAAGATTCGCGCCATCTCCCCCAAGGCCAATCTCTGGTGGGGTATGAACTCCAGGGCCTCGATACAGGCAACGGCGGCGAAAGAACCGTCGGCGAAGGGCAACCGAGAGGCATCCTTCCAGATCAAAGATGCCCGGCCCCCATACCCCTGGACCTTCTCCCTCGCCACCCGAAGCATCGGCAACGAGGTGTCCAAGCCCACTAGCCAGCCCTCGAACCCTGGACGGCGCACGATAGCCAGAAGCATCCTCCCCGTGCCCGTGGCCACATCGAGGATGGAGGGACACTTCCAACCTCTAAGCCTCCTCTCCAAAGGTATAGCCAGGTGCCAGGCGTCCTCGGCCACGTCGAACTTCTTGATCTCATCGTAACTCTTGGCCCCCCAGTCGTAAAGAAACCGCACTACCCTAGGGCCGAGATAGACACCCTCGGTGAGGACGAGCAACCAGTATGCCAGACCAGCTAGAAGGAGCGCCAGAGCTGCCCAGATCGCGAACCTCATATCGCCACCGCCAGGGCCCCAATCATCAGCCCCATCAGGGCGAAGAATTGAGTGCGCCGCAGATACCAATCGCGTCGCTTGAAAACCGGTTGAAGCAGCATCTGAGGCAGGAGCAGAAGGCCCGCGACCCCCGCAAGTATCGGCTCCTTGGTCAGAACCAGAATCGCTACCCCAAAGATCTGCACCAGATTGAGGACTCTCACCCCCCTATGTCGCTCGCCTCCATCTATGCTTTGGAAAGCGTACAGGACTCCGGTATAGATTAATGTCCAAAGGATCGCCTCACCATATCGCTGGATCGTTACTGGAGGGATGAGGGGCCTGAAAGCCAAATAACCCACAAGCCAAGCCACCCCCCCTGCATAAGAGGCTCGAAGCAGGCGACTCGGCTCTCTGCCATCATGTAAACGTAGAGATTCCCAGGCCACCAAAATCAAAGCCACGGCTATGAGCATGACTACGCTCCGGCCCAAAAGGATAGCCAGAGCAAAGGCCAAAGGAAGGGCGAAGGCTAGGCCAGCCAGAGGGGCTTCGAGCCTGGGCCAGAACCAAGAAAGCCGCTCTTCCACCCAACGGAAAAGACGATCAGCCAGGGAGCCAGGCAGAGTATAGGGTGGCGGGGAGAGCCTGGCCTTTGACCTTTCACTGAGAGAGATGGGGTTGGAGGGGGACGCTATGATAGATACCTCCCGCCAGATGGTCCCCAGGAGCGGATCTCCTAGAAAGAGGGACAAAAGAAGAACCAGAACCGTCCTCCCGTTGAACTCCAGCCTCCCGGAGGCTAAACCACCACAGAGAACCGCCCAGGCTGGTCCCAGCCAAATGCGAGGCTTGGCCCACCAAGCCCCCAGGCCCAATAGAACGCTCTCTATCCCCCGCCCGTCTGCTTCCAAACACCACCTCTTCCCAATAATCTTTCGATAATTATACCATTAACACCCTCTTCCAGCCAAAACATGCGTTTCCTTCGGGACGCTGAGTCCCCTGGGCTGCCCGTGCTGTACGTAAAGTATCCCTCTGGGAAGCGCAGGGTGCGAAGCAAAGATCCCAGGACAGGATCTGAAGACTCAGGACGAAGTGCAGGACCGCAGGGCGGGAGACTGAAGATCTGAACCAAAAAAGGGAGAGGGGTAACCCCTCTCCCTTAAACGGCGCTTGGGGCAGGCTACGATTCAGAAGTTTCTTCTTCCTCCTTCTCAGCCCTTCTACGCTGGGGCTTAGGCGCTTCCTCGGCCGCGGGCAGAGGCGGTGCCTCTTCAGGGATAGCGACGGGGGGTAGATAAGGGGTCGTCCCCAAGCGAGTGAGAATCACCGCCCCCAGCCCCCAGGAACCGGCCACCAAGGTGAAGAGGAACCCGATGCAAAGAGGTGTAGCGGAGATGAGAGTGATGAGAAAGACACCCAAGAGGACGGAGGCTAAGGGCTCCGGCTCAGCGACTTTCACCGCTTGAAGCAGTCTCTCCCCCACCACCGAACCCAAGACTATCCAGCCGTAGATGGCTGCCGCGGCCAAGGCTATAAAGAGGAGTAGCCATGCCACCCAGCCGATGCAAACGGCGATGAAAAGGATCGGGGTGAGAAGCAAGAAGACGAATAGAGTAAGGAATCCCACCCCGATGCTGGGGAAAGGCGCGGCCTGCACCGCAGCAGCCGCTGTCTTGGCCTGCTCAGGCAAGAGGGCCACCACCAGAAGGCCTAAAGCCATCAGGGCGACAATGGTGACTATGGCTCGGAAGGCGCGAGAGAGAAAGCCAGCGAAGAGGTCTACCCTCCAACCCCTGATTCCGCCCCCTCTGAAGCCATAGAAAGGCGCAAAGCGTAACTCCGCCCCTTCCACCACCTGGCCACCCACGTACGCTCCCTCTAGCCGCTCCATCTGGCCAAAGACGGCGACCGCGTCGTTGCCGATTCGAGCGGTGGGCTTCAAATAGATATCGCCGCCCACGCTGATCACATCGCTATCTACCTCTCCAGCGACCGTTACCCTGCCCCCGATGGCTGCCAGATCCCCCTTCACACGCCCCCCCTCATCCACGAGCACATCGCCACCGAAGACCACGGCATCGCCATCTATCCGCCCCTCGGCCTCGACGGTAAGGTCGCCGCCGAAGATGACCAGATCGCCTTCCAGTTCCTGGCCGGACTCTACCGTGTAATCTTGCCCGAAGATGACTCGGCCCTCACCACCTCCCTGGGCAAAGGCCGGGGGGACCGCGGTCACCGATAGTAGAGTAGCGATCAAGAACGCGAATAGTACCCTTTTCATTTGAACCCTCCTTCTTAATTTTTCAGAGGCAAAGGTGCACGGATCACCAATCTAGCCCAGACCATCATCAACCCTAGCATCAAAAAAGAGTAGGGCAAAAGGAGCCCAGGGGGTAAAGCCCCCAGAGTCGCGCCCAAGAGGAAGGAGCAAGCCTGGGCCAAGGTAGTGCTCGTTTGAATGACCCTCAGCGAGAGATCGAACCCTAGGTTCATGAGGGTAGCGGGTGCTGCCAGCGTACCCCACCAGGGGATTAGAAACCCCACGACGGAAAGCAGGGCCAAAAAAGTTAGCATGAGGGATGCAGCCACCAAAGCAGGAGCGACCCTCGTCAGGCGACGGCGAGCCTCCCTCTGGGCCAGCCTAGCCATCACTCGAGCGGTGAAACCAGGCTGCGGCGGGAAGAGAGGCGCTTCTGAGAGAAGAAGACCCACCTCTTGTAAAGCGGTCAATTCATCCTCACACTGAGCGCAAACCGCTAGGTGCTCCTCTAGCCGCTGCTTCTCTTCCCCCACGAGTTCCCCATCCAAATATGCGGGGATCAGTTCTCCTCGATGCACCATTTAAGGTGCCTCCCCCATAGCCATGCTTGAACGATGGGAGGCGGATTCCCTCTCCTCCCTTAACCTTTGAACCAGCATCCTTCGGGCTCGATATAACCTGGACTTCACCGCACCCTCTCCCAACCCCATAACCTCCCCGATCTGGCGACAGGAGAGATCGTTCCAATAGTAGAGGATGACCACCAGTCGATAATCGGGAGGGAGACACTCAAGCAACCGACGGATCTCCTCCCGCTCCTCCTTCCGTTCCACTTCCCTTTCCGGGTCTCGACCAGTTGAGAACTTGCGTCCAAGGGGGATATCCTCCAAAGAGATCGTCCAGCGTCGGCGACGGAGCCGGTCGATGCAATGATGGGCGGCGATGGCCAGAAGCCAAGAGGAGAAGTTGCGTGCCGGATCGTAACTCTGCAACCGAGAGTAGGCACGAAGGAAACTCTCTTGGGCGGCGTCCTCGGCGTCCCTAGCGTTCCCCAGCATCCGATAGGCCAGGTTGTAAACCGCTGCCTGGTACCTCTCCACCAAGCGGGCGAAGGCTTCCTCATCACCGGCCACCGCCTCCCGGACCCAGCCGCGCTCCTTCTGCCCGTCCCGAGCCTTGTCGAAGGGCCTGTCCTGAGCCTTGTCGAAGGGCATCCCATTCCCCTGCATAGTAGTATACGCATTATAACGCAACTAGGTTTCAAGCCCAAAGTACCCTAGCCGTTGATAAGGAGCGCAAACCCTGCTATAATATGGGCCATAATCACTTCCCTATCCCTAGGAGATCCCTGTGGGACGGGATCCTGTAAGGACACAAATCGAGAGAGGAGGCAATCATGTACCAGCGGATAGTGATCGTAGGGCGTCTAGGGGCCGATCCCGAGATGCGATACACCCCCAGCGGCTCCCCAGTCACTAACATGCGGGTGGCCACCAACCGTCGTTGGACCGATCCCGAGGGCAACCCCCGCGACGAGACCACCTGGTTCCGAGTCGTGGCTTGGGGGAGACTGGCCGAGACCTGCAACCAGTATCTCAGCAAAGGGCGAATGGTGCTGGTGGACGGGGAGATGCAACAGCGAAGTTGGGAAGATCAACAAGGGCAGAGCCGCTCCACCTGGGAACTCCGTGCTCGCACGGTCAAATTCCTTGGAGGCAGGGAGGAACGAGCACCTGAGTTTGGCCCGGAGGAGGAATCTCCCGAAGAGGAGATCCCTTTCTAACTCTTTATGAAGCGTACGAAAGTATCCCTTTGGGAAACGATAACCCTTTGCCAGACCCAAGCAGGCTGGGTAGGTTTACTCCTCTCTCCTCGAGGGCTACGAGCCCTGGAGTACCCCCGCCCCAGCGCGGAGGAGGCTCTGGCCAACCTCCAGAAGCGTTGGCCCCAGGCTTCATTTGAAAAGTCGGCTGCCGAGGGGTTGAAGGAGCAGTTGCGGCGGTATTACGCCGGGAAGCCGGTGACCTTCGCGGCGAAACTCGATCTAGAAGGCTATACCCCTTTTGAACGGCGGGTTTGGGCGGTTACCTCTCGCATCCGCTATGGCCAGACTCGCCCCTACTCCTGGGTGGCGGAAGAGGTAGGCTCGCCGCGTGCTTATCGGGCCGTGGGCGCGGCCCTGGCCAAGAATCCCATCCCCATCATCATCCCCTGTCACCGTGTGCTTCGAAAAGATGGAAGTCTGGGCGGCTATGGCGGCGGCCTGGATATGAAGCGCCGCCTCCTGGAGATGGAGGCGAAAGGGGCCCACACCCCTGTGGTGTCAGAAGTTACCTTCTGACACCACTAGCGTAGCGTCGGTCTGTCCCCCGGCCTAGCAAGTACCAGGACAGGCTGGCATCATTAGATCAGAGGCTTCAACCCGACGAGAAGACGTCGCCCTTTTAACAATGAGGCTGGCCCCGGATTTTCCTTACAGGATCCCTGTGGGAGAAATCCGGGGCGCGAGTGATGTGTCAGAACCAGTACCGTTGGGTTCAGCCCGCCGCTACCTGCCGCTTCTCGCCACCAACCTCCTCATCGCCTCCACCTCTCTAGCCCCCAAGAGCAGCGAGGCCAGGAGATAAACCCCACCCCCCAGGATCATAGCCCCCAGGGCCTGCAATACGATGTGGCTGCCCCTGGTGGCTCCGGCGAACCAGGCCACCGCTATCCCCATTAGAGCCGCCGCGGCGGTGCTCTTGACCAAAGAGGTCAAGAGTTCCCTCCCCCCCATCCCTTTCATCCGCCCTCGCAGGATAAACAGTAGCCAGACCATCTCCACCATGGTAGCCAGAGAGTTGGCAAAGGCCAACCCTCCATGGTTCAGCGGCCCTACGAGGAGGAGGCAGAGAACGATGTTAAGGATCATGGTGGCTAGACCTACCAGGACCGGCGTTAAGGTATCGTGGAGGGCGTAGAAGGCCCGGGTGACTATCTCCACTGTGGCGTAGGCGAAAAGCCCTAAAGCGTAAAATTGCAAGGCCCAAGCCACTGCGCCGGTGGATTCTAAGCCGAACCTTCCCCGCTCCAAGAGCAACCTGATTATCGGCTCCCGCAAGAGGAAGAGTCCCACCGTGGCCGGGACGGTGAGGTACCAGGTCACCCGCAGGGTTAACGAAAGAGCCCGGCGCAGGTCGCCTATTTCCCCCTTGGCCGTCAACTCGGAAAAAGTAGGAAAAGCCACCGTGGCTATGGCCATGGCGAAAACGCCCAGGGGAAGAAACATCAAGAGCCAAGCGTAGTTTAGAGCGGCCAGACTGCCCGCTACCAGGCCCGAAGCCAGGATAGTGTTCACCAAGAAATTGATCTGCATGGTAGCCAGCCCCAGCATGCGGGGCAGCACCAGCCACCCCACCTCCCGCACCCCCGGATGCCCAAGACCCAAGATAGGGAAGTAGCGCAGCCCTCTTTTCACCAGTTCCGGAACCTGCATCAGGAGGTGCAAGACAGACCCCACCACCACGCCTATAGCCAAGCCATAGACCCCCATAGCGGGAGCGAGGAAGAGCGCCCCTCCGATGATGGAGAGGTTATAGATGGCTGGAGCCCAGGCTGGCCAAAGGAAGTGCTGAAACGAGTTGAGGATGCCCATGGCGATCCCGCTGACGCCGAACACGACCGAGGAGAGGAGCATGAGCCGCATAAGGCTAGTCGTGAGGGCTTGCTCTCTGGGACCAAAGCCCGGCGCCACCACTTGGGCCACCAGTTGGGGGGCGAAGATAGCAGCCAGGAGGCTGGCCATAGTCACGGCCATAAACACTATGTTGAAGATGGCGCTAGCCAGTCGCCAAGCCTCCTTCTTCTCCCCCCGGGCCAGATATTCGGTGAAGACAGGGATGAAGGCCGACCCCAGAGCACCCCGGGCGATGATCTGGAAGATCAAATCGGGTATCCGAAAGGCAGCCAGATAAGCGTCCAGTTCCCAACTGGTACCGAACTGGCTGCCAATAATCATCTCCCGAGCCAACCCCAAGGATCGGCTGGCCACAAAGGCCACCATCACCACGCCTGCGGCCCGGGCGAGTTCTCCCGCTCGACCCTCGTCCATCCCTACCTCAACCATTATTTGGCCTCACTATTATACTGACACTCTCCCAGCCAAAGCAAGGAGGTTCTCGGCCGCCTCGCGCTCAGGCACTCCCCGCTACGCGGACTTCCTCAAGGATCCCTGCGGGAAATGGATTGGGTTTTCCCCAATCGTAGCGGTTGACCGATGGTTCGGGCCAGATCGTGGGAAGTTCTCCCACTCGAACCGATACTCCGGTGCTCAAATCGAGCCCTTGGAGATACTTACGGAGAAGATTGATAGCGCCATTGACGTCGGCATTGATGACTGCCCCACACTCCGAGCAGACGAGGAGGCCGCGATGAATACGACTGTTTCCATCTCGACAACCGCATGCACTGCACCTTCGACTGGTGTTCCGTTCGCTCACTTTGACAATTGTGATGCCGCTCAAATTTGCCTTGTAGGCCAGCATCTGAGCGAACCTATCGAAAGGCCAGGCGTGCAGCTTGAGGTTGCTAGCCCTCCCGTGATTGCGGGCCTCGCCGTTACTTTGCCATCGGATGCCCGAGAGATCGCCAAGAACAATGGTGCCTATACCTTTCTCGATACCCATGTTCACAATGTCTCGGGAAATAGCGTGCAGGAACTGCTTCCGTCTCCCGCTTCTTTTCCGTTGCAGCTTCCTTTCACGCTTGGATGCCGCTCGCTTTCTAGAGCCAGGCTTCCATCTGCTAGGCTTGCATTTGGCTATCTCCCTTACGAAGTAGTACTCCTGGGCCAAAAGACCTCGACCGCTGTAGAGGCCAGTGGTATCGTCGCTGTAGGCTATTGCTGCCAGATTGACGATGCCCACATCAATGGCCGCCACGCCTTCGCCTGGGGCTTCGTCAGCGCAGGGAACATCGCAGACGAGGTGGACTTCCCACCTGCCCTCTCGATGCACCAGCCTGACCAATTTGGGGTTGGAAATATCGGCAACTGGGGGCAGAGCCAGGTCGAGATAAAGATACTTCTCTCCAATCTCAGCGGTGACCGTCTCCCCCCTGGAAAGGCGGAGTCTAGTTCCTTCCAATTTGAAGCCCGATCTCTTGAAGGTAACAGTATTCATCAACACCCGCCCCTTCCGCTTGCAATACCCGGGTGGGCGAGCTCCATAGTTGCCGTTCCTGCGCTGACTGAACCACGACTTATAGGCCTGCCAGAGCTCTTGGAGGACTGCTTGGGCAGTATGGGAAGGCAGGTGCTTGTACCAGTAGTGGGACTGAACCTCCTCCTGTACTTTGAAGGCATGTGGTATTTTGCCTTTTCTTTCCCACACCTGGCGGGAGTGGTAAAGGGCCACGTTCCAGAGTTTGGAGCAGGCAAGACCCACTTTGTCGAGATCCCTCTCAACCTCATCCAAGTTCTTGATTTTAGCAATGTAGGTGAGTTGTTGCATAGTTTGCTTTCCTTCGAGTTAATGCCCACTTTGGGCCTCGATGTATGCTTGAATAGTCTTGGTGGAGACATTGCCTGCTGTAGAATAGCAATAGGAGTGCGTCCAGAGGGAAGGGAGCCTCCTCAGGTGTGGGAACTCCTGTCTGAGAAGGCAGGAGCTTCGCCCCTTGACAGCTCTCACGATCCGGTAAGCGGGTTTCACAGGGTCGTCTCTTAGAAACAGATGAATGTGATCTGGACGAATAGCCAGTTCCAGAATTTCGCACTTGTTTTCGGCAGCTAGTTGCCGGATGATCTGTTCCAAGGGAGCAGCCACTCGACCCACCGGCACGGCCCTCCGATTTTTGGGACAAAAGATGAGATGGTAAACAACAAGATGGATATGATGACCGCTATTTTGATATTCCATCTGATATTTCCTCACACTGTTTTCTAGTATAGCACATTAGTTCTAAGAATGCAAGTCGATTTATGCGCCCTTACCTCCTAGCTTGGAGCCAGGAGCTTGCGGGCGCGGAAAGCGATCAAATCGGCTGGGGAGGAAGGGCGTTATATATGCAAACTCTCATGCTAACTGGACAAGGAGGCAGAAATCGAGTATTATTTAATCAGTTGGCAACCAGGGAGGTCTCTTGGCTACTACAGCATCGGCAAAGAAGAGGATCAGGTCCTCGGCCCGAAGGAGAGAGCGAAACCGGGTGTTCCGCTCTCGGGCTCGGACCTTCATAAAGAAAACGGATCGGCTCATCGCCGAGGGCAAATTGGAGGAGGCCGCACAGACCGCACGGCAGGCTATGGGCGCCCTCGATAAGGCAGCAGTGAAAGGCGTCATCCATAAGAACAACGCTGCCCGCCGAAAAGCCCGCCTCATGAAGCGACTTAATCTAGCCCTCAAAAAAGCCGAATAAATCCCCTGTTCGGCTACCTCGAAAAGACCCCGGAGATCGCTATTCTCCTTGACATAGCACGCCTGTTCTGGTATAATATGGAACGGGTGTTCGAGATGGCCGGTAATGAGATGCAAGTGGGGCTCCTTTGGTTCGACGATGACCCGAAGAAAGAGGTCTCTCTAAAGGTTAAGGAGGCCGCTGGGCGGTACTTTGAGAAGTTCGGCCAGCGGCCCAATCTCTGCTACGTGAGCCCCGCCACCCTTCCCCTCCCGCGGGATCCTCTAGGGACGGAAGGCGTCCATCTCGATCCTTCGGATGGTGAACATCCTCAGGATGTGAACCATGGCCTGCGTGTCTTGTCCAGCCCCCTCATCCTCCCCGACCACTTCTGGGTGGGAGAGAGCCATCAATCCAAAGAGACTGGAAAAAGGGGGTCTCAAAGTCGAAGTTGACGGCAAGTACCACTTCCCCATCGAGAAAAAGAGAGAGATCGATTAGAACGCAAAAAGGCTTCAAACTGAGCACCTCTGGAGGCTGGGCAGGATTTTCTAAGCCTGGTCAAGAGAGCCCATCTGTGCTAGACTGAAATCGATGCGCTATCTCGTTCTCTCCGATATCCATAGCAATCTGCCTGCCTTGGAAGCGGTCTTGGCGGAGGTCGATCTGGCTCATATCGACGAGGTGCTCTGCCTGGGAGACCTAGTTGGCTATGGGCCTAACCCCAACGAGTGTATCGTCCGCCTCCGGGAACTCCCTCTTCGCTGCGTGGCCGGAAACCACGATTGGGCGGCCATCGGAAAGATGGATACCGCCGAGTTCAACCCCGCCGCTCGGGAGGCCTGTCAATGGACAGCAAGAGAACTGACCGCTGAGAATAGAGCCTATCTGCAAAGCCTCCCTGAGACCCTCGTTCAAGACAACTATACCTTGGTTCACGGCAGCCTCCGCGCTCCCATCTGGGAGTATGTTACCCACCCCCTAGTGGCCCAGCGCAGTTTTGAACTTCTCAATACTCAACTTTGTTTTCATGGTCACACTCACGTTCCGGTGATCTTCCGCGAAGAGAAGGCACACCCCCAAGCCTACATCCTCTCTCCCGGACAGAGGGTACCCCTCGATATGAACCGGTATATGATCAATACTGGAAGCGTGGGGCAGCCTCGCGATGGCGACCCTCGGGCCAGTTATCTTCTCTTCCACAGCCGAGAGGCGACACTCGAGTATCGGCGAGTGGATTACCCTGTAGAGGAGACCCGGAAGTCGATGAAAAGGGAAGGGCTCCCCGAGAGCCTCATCACCCGTCTCTCTTATGGCTGGTAGATCTGGGGAACCTTCAAAGGTTGGAGAGCGTCTAGAAAATAGAGAACCTCAAACCAAAGGAGAATAAGATGAAAGGCAAATGGCTCTTAGCAGCGCTAACGATCGCCCTCCTGGTGCAGATTGTGGGCTGCGCCCCTGCCGCGATGCCCACACCCGTCCCCCCAGAGTACTTTGTGGGTGCAGAGCAAATCCCCGCAGCTCTCCCTGTTGAAGAGTACGGGAGGGGTGGTGGCCCGGCCGTAGTAGTCCCAGCGGAGGAACGGCTCATCATAAGGACGGGGAATATCGCCCTCCTGGTGGAAGATACCGAGGAGAGCCTGGCCAAAATAGAGGCTCTGGCCTTGGAACTGGGGGGGTTCGTCATCGATTCCAACTCCTGGAGAGAGAATGACCAACTTCATGCCACCATAACCATCCGGGTGCCCGCCGAATCGTTCGATGAGGCCAGGAGACGCCTCAAAGAGGGCGCATTGGAGGTCCAGAGTGAGAACATCTCCGCTCAGGATGTGACCGAGGAGTATGTCGATCTAGAAGCCCGTCTCACCTATTTGGAAGAGACCGAAGAGGAACTGCGTGAACTCCTCGACTCGGCCCGGGAAAGGGGCGAAAAGGCGGAAGGCATACTAGCCATCTATCGGGAACTTTCCAATATCGGCATCCAGGTCGAGCAGACCAAGGGACGCATACAATACTTAGAAAGAAGCGCCGCCATGTCCGCCCTAACCGTGACCCTCACCCCCAAAGAGGAGGTGCAGGTGGTGGAGCCTGGATGGGACTGGCTGCGCACAGCCCGGGAATCTCTCCGCGACCTAGTAAAGGCCCTTCAGTTCTTAGCCGAGATAGCCACTCGCTTCATCGTCACCCTCCTGCCCATTCTGGTCATCGTAGCCCTACCCTTTGCGCTCTTGGGATGGCTGGTAGTGTGGATCTGGCGACGGCGAAGGGCCAAGAAAGAGGTCTAAGGCCAACAGAAAAAAGGGGCACGAGATCGCGCCCCTTTTTATTTTTATGCTGAGGGCTCTTCCGGCGCTTGTGCCGAGGGTTTTTCCGGTGGCTCTTTCTCCGCCTTCCGGTAGGCCTCAAGCCACTTTTTCAGTTGAGCGGCTTGTGCCTCCTGCTCCTTCCTCTTCTCCCTCTCACGATAGGCGTCCAGCCGGGCGAAGATCTCCTCCTGAACGCGGCGGGGGTCATGTACCCAATCGAAGGTGAACTCCCCCTCGGTAGCCGCGGTCTCTATGATCACCATGCCCACGTTGAGAAGGTTGTAAACTATGCCGGGGATGAGATACCTCACATCCTGGATCATAGCCAGGCTAGCTTCCCTCCGCTCTTCTCGCAAGAAGAGGGGCTTCTTCTCCATGTCTATGATCCGATCATCGGTCAAGACGTAGATATCGTTCCGCCAATCCTCGTACCGGTAGAGGATGAAGAGAGCCGAGAGACTAGCGGCGGTCACGCAGAGAACCAAAGCCGAGGTTCGAGGCAGGAAAGAGACCAAGGGGAGCCCCAAAGCCACGGCCACCCCTATCTCCAAGACGAGTATTAGAAGGACCAGAGGAGCCGCCGTCTTCCGCAAGAGAACGTACCAATGTTTCCTCCAGGTCACCTGGGAGCCCTCCTCTAAGCGTAGGCGAGGGAAAAGGTAGTCAAGGAGGAGGGGAAAAGCGCCTCTCTTTCTGGTAACGACAGCCCTCTCTTGGGGCTCAACGAGGGCCTCCTCCGGGGGGGCTTCTTCCTTTCGGGAGCGCTCCACCTGGGCCAGGATCTCCTCCTGCACCCGGTCCGCCTGGGGCAAGGCGGTAAGAACTATCTTGCCCCTAGCCCCCGCGGTCTCTATGACCAAGTTCGCAAAGCCTAGTAGTCTAGCCAAGGCATGGGGAGAGACCAAGGTCACGTTCTGGATCCTCCCTAGCGCAGCCTCGTTCCGCTCCTCATAGAGGAGCATCACTTTCTCCACATGGACTACGCGCTTGTCGGTGACCACATAGTAATCATTTTGCCAATCGAGATAGAACCACATAAAGAGAAGAGCGGCCAGAGGGCCGAGGCAAAGGTAGGCCAAGGGAAGGAGACGACCAAAGGAGCCCGGAGACAAAACCCAAAAAGCAGCGGGTAAGGTGAGCAAGAAGGCCGGGAGGAGCAAGCGAACAGCCAAGAGATAGGGGTGCCGCCGATGAAGGGAGAGAACAACCTCATCCTGATGCAACCACGAGAACCGGGGTGAAGTCTGAATCAAGATGCCACCTCTATAGGAAATCTCGCACTTTTTGGGCCACTACCTCGTTCATCCCCTCCACGGCAGCAAGCTCTTGGAGGCTAGCCTGGCGGATCGCTTCCAGGGAGCCGAACTGTTTCAGGAGGGCCCTCCTCCTCTTGGGACCGATCCCCGGGATCTCCTCCAGAACAGTGGCCAGGCTCCTGTGCCTCCGCAACTTCTGATGGTAGCCTAGGGCGAAGCGGTGGGCCTCGTCCCGCAGTCGCTGCATCAACCGGAGGGCTGGGGAATCGTCGGGAAGCCGAAGGGGACGATCAGCCCCTGGACAGTAGATCTCCTCTCGCTCCTTGGCCAGAGCCACGGTGGGAACCTCCAAGCCATGTTCAGCCAAGACCTCTAGAGCGGCGTTCAGTTGACCCTTTCCCCCATCGATGACCACCAGGTGGGGCAGAGTCGCCCACGCGCTCTCATCCTCATCGAGGGCTCGCCTAAACCGTCGCTGCAGCACCTCTCGTATCATGGCGTAATCGTTGGTCCCCTGGACGCTCTTGATACGGAAATGGCGGTAGGCCTCTCTCTGGGGTACACCTTTCTGGAAAACCACCATGCTCCCCGTAGCGGCCACCCCTTGGATATTGGAGACGTCATAAGCCTCGATGCGCAAGGGGAAGGCTTCCAGTCCAAGGCGCTCCTGCAGATCGGTGAGAGTGGCCATCGCTTTCTCTTCGTCGATCGCTTCCTGAGCCTCCAGATGGGCCAAGGTTTGGGCCGCGTTCTCCTCCGCCAACTTCACCAGTCCCCGCTTCTTCCCCCGGCGGGGAACGGAAAGGGTCACTTTCGCCCCCTTCCTCTCCTCCAGCCACGCTCTGATCACGGAGGCCTCATCTATCTCGCTCCCCAAGAGGATCTCCAAGGGGACGTAGGCCACCGCATCGTAAAACTGCTTCAGGAAAGAGGTCAGAACCTCTTTCGTCTCCTCACCCTTCGTCCCCTCCAAGAGGAACGATTCCCGACCTATCAATTTGCCCCCCCGCACGAAGAATACCTGCGCGCAGGCCTCGCCATCCCGCCTAGCCAGGGCTATCACATCCTGATCCACCTTGGTGCGAAAGACAATCCTCTGCTTCTCCATAGCCCGCTCTATGCCTCGGATCTGGTCGCGTAGGGATGCTGCCCGTTCGAACTCCAGATCTCTTGCCGCCTCCTCCATCTGCCAGCGAAGGGAGTCAAGGATCGCCTCCTGCCTCCCCTCCAGGAAGAGGCAGACCCCCTCGATGAGGGCCCGATACTCTTCCTGGGAGATAGCCCCGATGCAAGGGGCAGGACAGCGCTTGATGTAATAATAGAGACAAGCCCGTTGATCGGTGCCGGTGAGTTTGCGCCGGCAGGTCACGTAAGGGAAGATACGGCGCAGGGTATCTAGGGTCTGGTGCATAGCCGCCGAGGAGGCGAAAGGGCCATAATACTTGGCTCCGTCTCGCTGGGCGCGGCGAACGATCTGGATGCGGGGGAACTCCTCCTGCCAACTGACCCTGATATAGGGATACCGCTTGTCATCCCGGAAACGGACATTATAGCGGGGGCGGTACCTCTTGATCAAGGAACACTCCAAAACGAGGGCCTCCATCTCCGATTCGGTGACGATGAACTCGAAGTCGGCTGTCGTCCTAGCCAGATGGGCCAACTTGGGGCTTCGGGTGGGCGAAGCGGAGAAGTAGGAGCGCACCCTATTTCTCAGATTCGCCGCCTTCCCCACATAAACCACCCTTCCCTTCCCATCCTTGAAGAGATAAACGCCCGGGCCGGTGGGTATCTTCTTCACTCTCTCCGATAAGTCAGAAAAGGCCACCTATACTCCCTATGCCTAACTAACCTTCTCGCTTCTCTATTTTACCACAAAAGAGGGCCTGGGGTTAGCCCCAGGCCCTGGCCCTTTCTCGCTTTTTCGCTCCTATGCGGTTGCTACCGAGGCGTGGTGGAGTTGCCCGAAGAGATGGGCCATCACCAGATACCCCCAGAAGGAGGTAAAGAGCACGCCCACTCCGCAGGCGATGACCCCCAGGCCCGCGATGAGGCCAGCCACCCAGGTCAAGAGAATGGCTATAATGTAGTTCCCCAGGTTCCCAGTGATGAGGCCGAATATCTCCCCGAAGTGGAAGGCGGATCCCAACTCCCCGGTCACCGCATAGTTAACCAGGATAGCCGGTGAGAGGACGCCGATGATAAGCCCATAGAGACCGCCCAGGCATCCCCCTCCGGTGGAGAGAAGAGTGCGGATACCTTCTTGGATTCCCTCTTCCCCTCCCACGGCCAAGCCAGCGGCCCAGAGGCAGCACATAATCAGCCAGACGGGGATGGCGTAGACTAAGCCCATTATGAACACCATCAGCCCTTTGACGAACTTCTCGCCGAACTCCGACCATTCCGGAAGGGGTCTCTCCAAACCCTGGGCCACATTGTGGATCGTCTCCACTATGTAGCCAAAAACCGCGAAGTTCACGATGGGGATGATCCCCAAGATGCCCCCGATGAGTATCTTCGCGATCCAACTCTCGTCATCGAAGATATAAGTAAAAGCTTTGCCGATCTCCATCTTAACCTCCCATTGAGTGATACAACCACAGGCTCAACTGATAACGCCGAGGTTCGACTTTGCAGCCAAACACTAACTAGCCTTCATCGTCTTCCAGAGGAGGCCACCCAAGGCACCCAGGATGACGGCGATAACTATGCCGATCAGACAGCAGAGACTGCCACCCACCAACTGCCCGCCGAACCCTGTCGTCCAGCGGATGACGAGGGAGGGCTCAAGCCCCAGGTCCCGCAGCGCCCGCCACGCCTCGGGAGGCATCTGGCTGAGAGCACTTGCCGCCGTTGTGGCCCCAAAGATGGCGGCCCTAACCAATCCAATGACGATATTCGCCACTCCGCCGATAACCGCTGTCACCGCCCCGGCCACCGCTCCTGCGCCGGCTCCCTCACCCGCCGTTTGGATCTCCTCGCCCCCCAAACCCACCGCCCAGGCTCCGACCCCTACCCATAGGATCAAAGTGCCAAAACAAGCGATGAGTCCACCCAAACAGGGGATCAAGCCGATCAAGGCCAGAACCACAGCGATGACTCCGCCTATGAGTCCCGCCTTCAAACCCGCTTGTACCATGATGCATACCTCCCGAGGAAGATCTCTGCGCCAGGGGCCTCATCCCTGGGCAGGTTGATGCATTATATCAAGGATGGCTCTAGTTGACAACCCTCAAAACGGTAGCCCTAGGAGCCTCGTTATCTGGGCTCGCGCAAAGCCAACGGTCCCTATCTCCAAGAGTGTGGTTCCCAAGCCCAAGGCTAGGGGCAAGAGAGCGTCCCTCCAGGTTCTGGCCTGTCCCTCCCGGCCGCTCACTACTAGAATCAAAAGGGTGTTCACCAGGGTGAAGATGAGTAGGACGCCTAAAGCGCTGGCCAGAGCCAAGGGGTAGAGAAAAGCATCGATCTGCGCCTGCACGATGAGAACGATGAAAAGGGTTCCCACTAAGAAGAGCGAAAGTTCCTTAAAGCCACTCAGCGCCTCGTTGGTCTCTGGTTCTCGCCAGAGGGTGAAGTTGAAAACGGGAAAGACCAAGATACTTAAAGAGAGGCCATAAAGAGTCCCCGTGATAAGCCGCAGGCTGTTACGAGGCTCATAGAGATGAGGTGCGCCAGAGAAGAAGGAGAGGTAAGAGTTTAGGCCATCTACCCCTATGAGTACCATGAACCCTACCAGAAGGATAAGAACTTTCACCGGAGGGAAGCGACTGGCCCTTCCCTTGGCCATGAGTCCCAAGAAGCCCCAAAAAGCCCCCAGAAAGGTCCCGGTGCAACGAGCACAGAGGGGCAACTGCCGGCCAGCCAAGTGAAAGGAGTGATCCGGCAGACGGCCGCAAACGGCGTAGGCTACCGCATCGGCCTTGACCAGTATCGAGACCGGCCATAGAGGCGAGAGGAGCAGCGTGAATATCAAGGCTACAAGAGCGATGACTCCCCATCTCCAGAAGTGGCTACCATAGAACACCCGCACCCCCTCTGCCATCCCCCTAACTTTGCCCCTGATCCAGTGACGCTGGCTCAAGGAGAGAACCCCTATCGGTAAACCCCTCTATATTTCTCGGGAAGGAGTTCTGCCAGGCGGCGCATGATGAAGTCGGAGTTAGCCCTCAGTTGCTCCTTTCGAGATCGTCCTGGGGGGCGCTCCGGCAATCTAAACCCCGGGCCGATAATTACGCGGAGACGAGGCCGCCGGAACCGTTTCAACTTCTCAGGAGCATCTTCCGTTCCCGTGATACCAATGGGCAATATGGGAACGCTCGCCCGCTGGGCCAGAAAGACCGGCCCCGTCTTTCCCCTTTCCAAGGCCCCGGTGACGCTTATCCTCCCTTCTGGAGCGATGACCAAGATATCTCCCCGCTCCAGAACCGCCAACGCCTTCTTGAGCGCCTCCCGGTCGTAATGGCCGCGATTCACCCAGATCGCCCCTCCCAACCTCAAAAGGAACCCTGTCACCGGTACCTCCCGAAGACCAGCCACCGCCAACCCCGTGATCCGCCAAGGTAAAGCGGCCATCAAAAGCGCCAGATCAAGGTGACCCAAGTGGTTGAAGACCACCAAGAGAGGCCCTCTCGGGGGGAGGTTATCCCTTCCTTCTACCTCCCAGCGGGTCAAAATCTTGAGGAGCAGGATGAGAAAAGGCTTGGCTAACCGATAGAACATCGTGGGGTCTAGTAATGTATCACTACCAAGGTACCCGGGTTGCTAGCGCTGGAGTATATCACGTTATAGCCGGGAGGTAAAGTGGGGGTGGTCCAGTCGAAGAGCCACTGGGCATCGGAGACGGCTAGGTTCACACAGCCAAAACTCATAGGGGTGCCGAAGTTGTTATGCCAGTAGGTGCCATGGATAGCGTAGCCGCTATAAAAAAACATCACATAGGGAACATCAGGGAGATAGTAATAGCCAGAGTAGGACATATCCTTATAACGGTACTTACGCTGGATGCGATAGCGGCCGGTGACGGTGGGGCGCTCGGCTGTCCCTGTGGAGACGACGGCCGAGTATACGGCCCGGTCTCCCTCATAGGCCACCAGCTTCTGGGTGGTGAGGTTAACGTCGACCCATCTCTCCCCTCCGCCACTCTCTGGAGAGGGCTCCTGGCCGCTCTCCTCCGATATTATCAGCCTCTGGCCCACGTAGATAAAGGAGGGGTTGGCTAAGTTGTTGGCCCTGGTCAGGGCCCAGACGGTAGTATTGTACCGTCTGGCTATACGGATGAGGATCTCCCCAGGCTGCACCAGATGGACACGAGACTCGCCTGATGGCTCCAGTGATGGCGGCGACGACGAGGGGTCTAGGCGCAGTCTCTGCCCTGCCCAGATGAAGTTGGGGTTGGAGAGCCCGTTGAGCCAGGCCAAAGTGTTAGCCGTGGTCCCGTGCCTCCGGGCTATGGAAAAGATGGTATCGCCCCGCCGCACAGTGTAGACCGTAGTCGGCGGAGAGCCCTGGGTAGGGATAGTGAGCCTCTGGCCTGTATAGACCCAGTTGGGGTTGGCGATGCCGTTGGCGCTGGTTATCGCCTCTACGCTGGTGCCATACCTCCTAGCGATGGAATATATCGTCTCCCCTCGCTGAACGATATGTATGACCGGATCAACCCCCGGAGGCGCAGCCCAAACAGAGGTTACAGCAAAGGATAGAATAACAACCGAGGCAACGAAGGAACAGAATCTTGTATGCGACATCATATGCACATAATGGTCGATTTCTAAACGCAGGTCAATAGGAAATTAGTCCCCTATTCCGGTATGGCCCTTGCCGTCCACTCTGTGGGATCCACACCTATCTCCCCGATCCGCGTCTCCCAATGGAGGTGAGCCCCCGTGGCTAGCCCGGTGGAGCCCACGTACCCTATTAAGGCGCCTCTCTCCACCTCCTGCCCTGGAGCCACCGCTATCCCCGAGAGGTGGAAGTAGCCGGTATGGACCCCCAGGCCGTGATCGATGATCACCGTCTTCCCTCGCACGGTTAACTCTTCGGCCAAGGCGATACGGCCGGAGTTGGCGGCCACCACGGGAGCGCCTTCTGGAGCGGCGTAGTCCACACCCATGTGGTAACTAGCCACCGGGCCACCTTCATAAGAGCGGCGAGTGCCGAAGAGGGAGGAGACCTCCCCCTCGACGGGCACAAGAAACCGCCCTCGCCACAATTTGGAGGGGGTCACCTGAACGAAGAGAGCCTTCACCCGTGCCCATTCCGCTTGCACCAGTTCCGGATCTAGGAGCCCTTCCCGCTCAGCAGGTAGATCTATATATTGAATGGGGAACTCAGCCGCCGTCACCAGCACAAAACCTGAGACCTCCACAGCCCGGCCCTCGTCATCGGTAGCCACTATAGACCAAGAGTGGGCTCCCGGCTCGCTCCAAGGGGGAAATCCGGCCAGAGCCCAGTACTCCCCTTCTGCCCCAGCAAAGACGAGGCTCCAGCCATCTATGCTCCCCGCCAGGCTCACCTCCTCCCCGGCCCGTACTTTGAGGAGAAGAGTATGTCCCTGAGTCACCCGGGATGGTACGAACTCTACCGCCGTAATAGGGGCAGGCAGCGTTGCCGACTGAGTGGGGATGATGAGTCGCTGACCGGGGTAGATGAGGGAGGGGTTAGCCATATCGTTGGCCACGGCCAGAGCCCAGACGGTGGTGCCATAGAGACGGGCGATCTGAGAGAGATACTCACCGGGGCGCACAACGTGCACCTGGGCCTGGGTAGGCAACTCCGATGGCTGTTGGACGGCAGAGGGGATGATGAGTCGTTGACCGGGGTAGATGAGAGAGGGAGTAGAGATGTCGTTAGCCTGGGCTATGGCCGAAACTGTGGTCCCGAAGCGAACGGCTATGCCGCTGAGGGTGTCGCCTGGTTGCACAACGTAACTCTCTTCAGGAGCGACCGACCCCTGAGTGGGGATGGTGAGCCGCTGGCCCACATATATGAGGTTAGGGTTAGCGATGCCATTGGCCTGGACGATGACATCCACCGTCGTTCCGTAGCGAGCGGCGATGACCGAGAGGGTCTCTCCCCGCTCTACCACGTGGATGATCGTCTCCTCCGCACCAGGAGCAGCCTCCAGAGAGTGAGCGGAGAATAGAAAGAAGATGACGAGAAGGCAAAGAAACGCTCTCCGACCCCTAGTTAGCATCATCTTGCCTGCCTGTCCTTGTAGAGATAGACTTTATTATACACGCTCTCTTTCGAAATTCAAGTTTCACCGGCGTTGACAAGCGTCAAATCCTGACATATCCTTCCTCTGTGATGTGGCGTGGAAAACTGATTGCAAAACAGGTTACTCTCTATATCGCTATGCTGCTCCTGGCTCTCACTCTCCACTCGGGCGAGACGATGGGTACCCCGGTCGCTGCTGAGCAGGGTGGGTTGGGCGAAATGAGGCTGACCACCGATGGCCTCTCCTACTTCGCTGCCTGGTCGCCAGATGGAAGAGAGATCCTCGTCACTCGGCCGGGGGAGGCGGTGGAGAGCGGAGAGGGATGGCAGACCATTTTCGACCTCTGGCTCCTCAGTGCCGACAGTGAAGCGGCCATAAAACTAACCGAGAACGCTGCCTATCCCCTCTTTTCGCTTGATGGGGAAGAGATCGCCTACCTCTCCTTTCAGGGGAATGGAAGAGGTCAGGTGTGGCTGCTAGATTTGGACAGCGGCCAGCAAAGGTCGATCGCCCCCGCCGACTGGGGCCTCCCCCTTGCCTGGCTGCCCGATGGCCGCCTGGCCTTCGCCCAGGGCGGACGGTTAGTTCTGGTCGACAGGCAAGGGAGGGAGGAATTGCAGGCCGTGACTCTGCCAGCCGGACGTCCTTTCCAACTATCCCCCACAGGCGAGAGGGTGGTCACCAGCGATGGCTCGACTCTGCAGGTGCAAGGGGCTGACGGAACCAACCCCAAAACCTTAGCCCATCAGGCCTTAGTTGGCCCCGTTGCCTGGTCCCCCGACGGCACCCAACTAGCCTACATCGTTGTCGGGGACCAACTCCAGTCTCAACTTTGGGTCACCAATGCGGATGGTTCAGCCCGCCTTCCACTAGCAGAGAGCGAGAACGAGTACTTCGGAGCACCCAGCTGGTCTCCCGATGGGGAAATCATCGCTTTCTCCCGCTGCCCAAGAGGTAGTGGGACGACGCAGGCCTGCGACATCTGGTTGGCAGGCCCGGATGGCAAGAGCCTGCACACCCTGACTCCCGGCGAGAGGGAAGAGAGCGCACCCGCCTGGTCGCCCGATGGGCGATACCTGGCCTTCCAGCGGGATGGGGACGTATGGGTTCTAGATGTGGAAAAGGCTCTGCTCAAAACCCAAAATTCGGAGGCTTCTCCTGAGCCTATCTCCAAGGGAACTCCCTTGGCTGCTCCTTCTATTGGCCTCCCAGCAAGTACGCATCTCTCGCCGCCCGACTACATCCGAGTGATTCACCACGCCTATTGTAATTGGAGTCGCAACGTCCCCGATGGTCAAATCGACTATTTCGAACTTGATACTTATGTCAAGCATGTAGTTCCCTATGAGATGCCCCGCTCCTGGGAACCGGAGGCCTTAAAGGCCCAAGCGGTCGCGGCTCGCTCCTACGGCTGGTATTATGCCCTCAACCATCCAGTCTCCCTTCACTGGGATGTGGATGACTGCACTAACTATCAGTACATGGGCCCCAATACCTATCCTGAGACGGACGCCGCAGTAGATGCCACCTGGGGGCAGTACCTCTGGCACAACGACTGGGATGACGGAGAGCCTCCTCTCGACTCACCTATCATCGCCATGTACAGCGCAAATAATGGCCATCCCACCCGAACTCGAGATGACCTTCCCAATAAGTTTCCCTATCTCCAGGCCGTCAACGACCCCGTCTGCTTTGGCGATTCTCGGTATGGCCACGGCTGGGGGCTCTCCCAATGGGGGGCACAGCGCTGGGCCTCCTGGCACGGCTGGAACTACCAGCAGATCCTGACTCACTACTATACGGATGTCACCGTGGAAGCCCCAGGTGAGTCGGGAGACGATTCCAAACCCCCCGTGGCTAGCGTAGTCCTCCCCTGGTCGGATTTCTACCTCGCCACCAACCGGGCGCTTTTGGTAGCCAACGCCAGCGATGGAAACAGTGGTATGAAGCGGGTGGATTTTTGGGCCCGCTACGATGATGGGGTGAATATCGATTGGCATCTCCTGGTCACAGACACTAACGGGAACGACGGTTGGAGTTATCTCTGGGACCTCTCCCCCCTCCCCAACCAGTCCCTTTCTGAGGCATCGATCCAGATCGCCGCCATCGCCATTGACCAAGCGGACAACGTCATCCAATACGAATCCAGCCCGGCGGCTTTTGTGGGATTGGACCGAGTGACTCCCACAGGAACCGTAGGGGCCTATCAGGACCCCGGCGACCCCTCGACGGTTACCCTCTTCTCCTCCGCCTCCGATGAAGGGGGAAGCGGCCTGCAGGAGATGGCCATCAGCCACAACTGGAGATGGGAAGGAGAGGATCTCCGCCACGAAGCGAATTCAGGGGTGAATATCTACGACCAGAACGCCCTCAACGGATACGCCTGGCAGGGTCAAGCAGGAGTGCACACCCCCGGCTACTGGTACGGCCCTTATACCTTGGACCTCTCGCCTGGCCAGGCCTATCGAGCCTACTTCCGGCTCAAGACCAGCAACGTGAACACCACCGAAGTGGCGGCTATCTTGGACGTAGTAGACCACACTACTGACTCCCAAGGCAGGTATGTGCTCCGCCAACTGGGACTCCTCCGCCTGCGGGGTATAGATTTCCGAGAGTCGAACGTCTATCAAGAGTTCGGCGTTGACCTCAACTACACAGATCAAGGAACCCTGGGGCTTGAGTTCCGCACCTACTTCACCGGCGTCGCCGATCTGGCCTTGGACCGGGTTTTGGTGGTCTCCTACCCTGAGCCGTACCAAGATGCTATCACCACGCAACTCGCTGAAGGCGAGACGCTAGGAAGCCTACGGATAAAATTCATCGATGGAGCGGGCAACGTATCGACGGATTCCATACCTACCCTTCTCGCCCTGTCAAACAAATACTATTTTCCTTTCATCCCCAAGTAACGGTAAGGAGCCATGGGCACCCTTTATCTAGTGGCCACGCCGATAGGCAATCTGGAGGATATAACCTTGAGGGCCCTCCGCACCCTTCGAGAGGTGGAGCTTATCGCTTGTGAGGATACCCGACGTACCGGAAGGCTCCTGGCCCGCTACGAGATCGAAACCCCCCTCCTCAGTTATTACGAGCACAATAAACTCACCAAACTAGGCTATATCCTCGATATCCTGCAGACGGGAGATGTAGCCCTGGTCTCCGAAGCCGGCATGCCCGGCATCTCGGACCCCGGCTACGAACTGGTGCGGGCCGCTATCTCCGCCGAAATCGCTGTGGTCCCTATCCCTGGCCCCTCAGCCCCCATCGCTGCCCTAGCCGTCTCCGGATTCCCCACAGACAGTTTCGTCTATTTAGGCTTCTTGCCTCGTCGGAGGAAAGGGCGCCGCCGCTTCCTCCAGGCCATAGCCAGGGAAAAGCGAACCCTCGTAGCCTTTGAAGCGCCCCATCGTCTATCGGCTAGCCTAGAGGACATAGAAGAGGTCTTAGGCGATAGAGAGATGGCCCTCACCCGGGAACTCACCAAATTACATGAGGAGGTTATCCGGGGGAGTGTCTCTCATCTGCGAGCCCATTTCAAAGAGGTGCGCCCACGGGGCGAGTTCACCCTAGTCATCGCCGGGGCGAAGGAGGGGGCCTGGGAGGAGGAAAAGGTCAGGAAGGCGTTGAGAGAACTGCGGGCTGAAGGGGTATCTGGCCGAGAGGCGACGAAAGAGGTAGCCGAACTGAGCGGCCATCCCCGAAGCGAGGTCTATCAGATCTGGCTCGACCTAACGAACAGAAGGAAAGGTTCCAGGAGGTTCCAATGATCGATCTTGACGATGTCGGTGCCCTGAAAAGAAACGACCCCCAATCTATGGGAGAACGGATCGCCGAGTTGCCCTGGCAGTGCCGCCAGGCTTGGGAGGTTATCGAAGGTCAACGCTTCCCCGCCGACTATGCTCAAGCGGACAGTGTGATCATCTTAGGCATGGGAGGCTCAGCCATAGGAGGGGATTTAGTTCGTACCCTGGTTAGAGATCTATGCCCAGTGCCCATCTTCGTCAATCGAGGGTACGAGATCCCCCGTTTCGTGGGCCAAGGCACGTTGGTCATAGCCTCCAGTTACTCGGGAAATACCGAGGAGACCCTTGCCGCTTTCCGAGAGGCCTCGCGCCGAGGGGCCAAACTCTTGGCCCTCACCACCGATGGCAAGTTAGCCCAGATGGCCGAAAACCTCCTCACCTTCTCGTATGTCGCCCAGCCCAGGGCCGCTCTCGGCTTTTCCCTAACCATGCTTCTGGGCATCTTAACCAAACTCGGCTTCGTCCCCGATCCCACGCCAGATCTGGAAGAGGCGATAGAAGTGGTGGTGGGGTTGGGCAGCAAAGTGAGAGAAGAGGTCCCCACCTCCCAAAATCCGGCCAAGCGACTGGCCCTCTTACTCCAGGGCAAACTGCCCGTCATCTACGGAGCCCAGCATCTGGCACCGGTGGCTCGCCGCTGGAAGGGAGAGTTCAACGAAAACGGTAAATGCTTCGCCTTCTTCGAGGTACTCCCGGAACTCCATCACAATACCGTGGAAGCCTTCCCCTATCCTGCCGAGTTGGCGGAAAAGGGCGTGATTCTGCTTCTTATCTCCCGGCTCTACCACCCCAGAAACATCCTCCGCTTCCAAGTGACCGAGGAGATGCTAGACCGATATGAGATATCTCATTGGTCCATGGAGGCCCAAGGCAGAAGCCCCCTCTCCCAGGTCCTCTCGACCATTCATTTCGGGGATTATGCGAGCCTATATCTCGCTGCCTTGCGAGGAGTGGACCCCTCCTCGGTGAGGACGATAGCCTATTTGAAGAAGCGGCTGGCCCAGGCCTAAGAACCTTACTTGCGGCGTCAGCACCGGTAGGTCGGGGTTCCATACCCGACCTACGCTAGTGGTTTGGGTGGCATCAAAATGTAGCGTCGCCCTGAAGGGCGACGTTTCCCTTCAACCAGAACAAGTCGATGCTACTTGACAGGCTGAAAGAAGAAAGGTAAACTTGTACCAGTAGATCCAGAGAGGACGGCTACGGGATTGTACCTGCCGATTAGAACTACAGGGCTGAACACCAAGGGCTGAGGTTGCCTTGGTGTTTCTTTTAGAAAAGGAGTAACTATGGATTCGGGGATGATAGGGAAGATCCAAAAGTCGAAGCGGTACGCCGAGGAGCGGCACAGGATAAGGTTCGATGAATTCAAGGTCACCCTAGAGGGGAACCATGCCTCCCACCTGGTCTCCTTCCAAGGAGGGAAATGGACCTGCGATTGCGGCTTCTTCGCCCGTCGAGGGGTTTGCAGCCATACGATGGCCTTGGAACGGGTATTGGGAGAGATGCTCCCTTTAGAGAAAAACACGGACTAAAGGTAAGCCCCCAAAAGTAGAAACCTCGAGCGAGGACGACATGTCCTCGCTCTCTTTGTGGGCTTGGCTTTTCTTCGCCTTTTCGGGTAAGATTAGGTGCCATGAGAAGAGGCCTCCGTTTTTGGCTAGGGGTATTCATCAGCCTTCTCTTCCTCTATTTCGCCCTCAAAGGACAGCGACTAGACGAGGTAGGAGAGGCCATAAAGGAGGCCAACTATTGGTGGCTCATCCCCGCTGTGGCGGTCTACTTTGTAGCCGTCATCTTACGAACCTACCGTTGGCATTTCCTCCTCCGCCCCATAAAGGCTATCCCCCTGAGAGACCTCTTCCCGGTGGTGGTGATAGGGTATATGGGGAACAACGTCTTCCCCTTGCGTGCCGGGGAGTTGATCCGGGCCTATGTCCTCAAAAGGAAAGAATCCGTTAGTGCCACGGCCAGTCTAGCCACCATCATCGTGGAGCGGATCTTCGATGGTATCACCATGCTCATTTTCGTCTTCGCTATCCTGCCCTTAGTCCCGGCCAACGAGGCGCTCCGCCAAATCATCCCCTTCGCTAGCCTCTTCTTCTTCGGGGCCCTCTTTGTCTTCTTGATCATCGCCTCCTCCCCAGAGAGGTTCAAGCGAACCTACGAATGGTTCATCACCCATCTAATCCCTCACCGCTTTCAGGAGCCGGCGCGGGGCTTACTAGATAGATTTATCGAGGGGCTGGAGGTCTTACGCCGTGGGCAGGAGATCCTTCTCGTGCTGGTCATCTCGGTGCTCCTCTGGCTGGTGGAGTCAGCCAAATACTGGTTCGTCATGCAAGGGTTCCCTTTCCGGACGCCTTTCTACGCCTTGGTTTTCACCACGGCCATAGTCAATCTGGCTACCTCCATCCCCTCCACGCCTGGATACCTGGGCACCTTCGAGTTGACGGGCATCTGGAGCCTGCGCCTCTTCGGAGTGGCGCAAAAAGTGGCTACCAGTTTCATCCTCGTCTTACACGCCGCCCTCTGGTTCCCCCCCACCGCCCTGGGCTTCTTCTTCATGTGGCGGGAGAGCCTCACGTGGAGAGAGTTGCAAGTGATGCCGGTAACGTCTCAGAGTAATCGAGAATAAGTGCCCTCCTGTGATCGTGGCATGAGGAGCAGAGAATGGAAGTAGTGTTAGCAGCAATTGCCGTCGTTGTCGGTTTAGGTGCGGGCATCTATGGCTTTATCCAACTATACGAGTGGGTGCAGAAAAGGCGTAAGCCACCCCCGCCTCCCCGTCCCACCCCACAACCTCCCCGTCGCCCTGAGCCAAGTTTCATCGACCGCCATGACCGCGAAGGGCGCGACTTGGTGGAGCGGGTGAGCGAGGCGCTGGGTGCCAATGGCCTGGTTACCGTTTGGGGTGCTGGCGGTGTGGGGAAGACCACC
Source organism: uncultured Anaerolineales bacterium (assembly GCA_964383935.1). GTDB lineage: Bacteria > Chloroflexota > Anaerolineae > UBA7937 > UBA7937 > UBA7937. The sequence goes on from CAYLIE010000006.1 coordinate 64,522, forward strand.
CTGGCCATCGAGGTAGCCCATAGCCTTTGCCCCTCACCTTACAGCGGTGGTGTGATCTGGGACACCGCAGATAAGCATACCGATTTTACGCTGGTCAGTCTGCTGGACACAATCCTTACCGACCTAGGGCGAGAAGACGCCCGTACCTTGGCTCCCGAGGCCAAGGCTGACCTGGCTGACCGACTCCTGACTGAAGCCATGCCTTGCCTTCTGGGCCTTGACAACTTCGAGACCATCGCTGAGGAGGAGGGAAAAGTCATCACCGACTTTCTGAACGAACTATCCTGCCCCGTCCTAGTCACCAGCCGGTGGGGTCTTCTCATCGGCCAGAATATCCACGTGGGGCCGATGAGACCAGAGGAAGCGGGGCAGTTTTTGACCTACTTAGTGCAACAATCCCCAAATCGCGACAGGCTGGCAACTCTAGACCGGGATCGTCTTGCCCGCGAGGCGGGGCACAACCCCATGCTCATGCGCTGGATGATTCGCCAGCTGGCCCACGAGATGCCACCAGAGGACGTATATGCCGGCCTAGACCGTGGCAAGGGCAAGGCCGTAGACCGCATCTTTGGCCGCACCTTCCGCCTTCTGGGCGACGATGGACAGATGGCGCTCCTGGCCTTGGCCCTCTTTGTCCCCACGGCCAGCCGAGAGGCCCTGGCTGCCGTCTGCGGCTTTGAGGACGGCAAAGACAGGGTGAACGAGGCCATCCGCAGGCTAGCCGCCTTTGACCTGCTGGATACCGCCGTTGAAGGGCACCGCCTGGGGATAGTGGCCCTCACTCGGCGGCTGACGGAGGCGCAACTGAGGAAAGACGAGCGCACCGAAGGCTTGAAAGAGCGCTTTATCCTCTACTTCCTGGCCTACGCCGATGCCCACCCAGAGGTTACCAAAGAAGACCTGGACGCCTTAGATGATGAAAGGGAGAACCTATTGGCAGCCCTGGACTACGCCTACGCCGCTGAGCATTGGGAAAGCCTGATAATATTAGCCAATCGGATTTGCGCTCCCGTGACAGGGTTATTGGACGTTCGGGGCTACTGGGATGAGGCCATCAAGTCGGGAGAGCGGGTCGCCTCCGCTGCCCGCCAGGCCAACCTCCCGGCCGTGGCGGCTGCTTTTTCCGCCAACGTGGGTATAATCCGCTACCAGCGGGGCGACTACGCCCAGGCACGAGAGGCTTTCCAAAAGGGACTTCTCTTTTTCCAGCAAGAGGGCGACGAACAAAACGTTGCGGCGGCCCTCCACCAACTCGGCATGGTCGCCCAACACCAAGGCGATTACCAGGAGGCGAAAGACCTGCTTGAACAAGGCCTGCAAATCGCTAGAAATCTGGGCGACCGGGTGGGCATAGCCAAATCTCTCGGCCAACTGGGTGTGCTTGCCCAAGATCAAGGCCACTACCAGGAGGCAAAAAACCTATATCGCCAAAGCCTGGAGATACAAAAGCAGCTAGGCAATCAAGCAGGCGTCGCCTCCTCGCTCCAGAACCTCGGCACCATCGCCCAAGACCAAGGCCACTACCAGGAGGCAAAAAACTTTTATAACCAAAGCCTGCAAATCGCTAGAAATCTGGGAGCTCAGGATGGAATAGCCTTCTCCCTTGCCCAATTGGGAACGCTCGCTGAAGAGAGCGGTGAGGTGCAGGAATCAGTCCAATTCTACCGTGAGGCCCTGGCTATCTTCGAGGGAATCGGCTCGCCGGAGGCGGAGAAAGCCCGGCGGAACTTGGCCAGGGTCTCCGGAAAGCAGCCAAAGGAGTAGTCCATTGCGCATCGGTATTATCGGCGGGGGCATAACCGGCCTGACCGCCGCTTATGAACTGGCAAAGAGGGGACATGAGGTCTTCCTCTTCGAGAGCGAGCCGGACCTGGGAGGCCAAGCCGCCACTTTCCCCATCGAAGGGACGCGCCTGGAGAAGTTCTACCACCATATCTTCACCAGCGATAGGGAGATGGTAGCCCTCATCGAGGAACTGGGACTGACGGAGGAGATGCGATGGCTCCCCTCCAAGGTAGGCATCTATTACGGAGGCCAGATCTACGACTTCGTTACCCCCTTCGACCTTCTCCGCTTCCGCCCCCTGGGCCTCTCCCAACGGTTACGGACGGGGATAGTCACCTTGTACCTGCAACGGTTCGCCGACTGGCGGAACCTGGAAAATGTGACCGCCCTGGAATGGGTAAGGCGAAACGTGGGGCAGCAACCGTATGAAGTGATCTTTCGCCCCCTCCTGCGAGGCAAGTTCGGCCAGCACGCCGATGAGATAAGCATGGCCTGGCTGTGGAGCAAATTCAAACACCGCGTCGCTTCCCGGGGCCCCGGGATGCAAAGGGAACTCCTGGGTTATATGGAAGGGTCATTCCAAGCCCTCATCGATAGGCTGGCAGAACGGATTTCCGAACTGGGCGGAGAGATACATCCAGGCAGCCCGGTCAAGAGGGTAATCATCGAAGGGAAGAGGGTCACAGGATTGAAGATAGAGAGCAGCGAGGGAGAGATTCCGGTTGAGCATCGCTTCCCCCTGGTCCTAGCCACGGTCCCTTCCTTCGTCTTTCTGGAGATAGCCCCAGACTTGCCTGAAGCGTATGCGGCCCGCCTGCGTCAAGTAGAGTATCTGGGTGCTGTCTGCCTGATTCTCTCGCTGAAGGAGCCCCTATCCCGCATATACTGGTTGAACATAAGCGATACCGGCTTCCCCTTTGTAGGAGCCATAGAGCAGACCAACTTCATCCCTCCTGAGGTCTACAACGGCAAACATATCGTTTACCTCACCAACTACCTTTCCCGCCATGACCCCAACTACCATCTCCCCCCCGAAGAGTTGTTGACCACCTATCTTCCCTTCCTGAAGAAAATAAACCCGGCTTTCAATGAGACGTGCATAGAGGAACTCTGGCTCTTCCGAGCCGACGCTGCCCAGCCCATCATAACCTGTGACTACTCGGAAAGGATCTCCCCTCTCTGGACGCCCATCGAAGGGCTCTACCTGGCCAATACCAGCCAAATCTACCCTCAGGACAGGGGGATGAACTACAGCGTTCGGTTGGGCCAGAGGGCTGCCCAGATCGTGGAAAGGGTTGAAAAGGGGGGAAGCCTGTGATATGATATCGTTTGCCTATTTCTCTTCAATCGAGGTGTTCCCATGAGAAAGATCTGCGTTATCGGCGCTGGATATGTAGGGTTAGTCACTGGAACCTGCTTCGCTGACCTGGGTAACCAAGTCATCTGCGTCGACATCGACGAGGAGAAGATCGCCAAACTTAAAGCGGGAACCATCCCCTTTTACGAGCCCGGCCTGGAGGAGATGGTACGACGTAACGCCCAAAGCAGCCGCCTCCGTTTCACCACCTCTTCTCCCGAGGGGATCAAAGAGGCCGAGTTCGTATTCATCGCCGTGAATACCCCTTCCGGTGCTGAGGGAGAGGCAGACCTCAAATATATCCGCATGGCTGCGGAGGAGATCGCTAGGGTCATGGACCACCCCCTCATCATCGTCAACAAGAGCACCGTGCCCATCGGTACCGGCGACTGGATGGCCGAGATCGTGGAGGCGTATGCCGATCCAGAGATCGAAGTCGCCGTCGTTTCCAACCCCGAGTTCCTGCGGGAGGGAGCAGCCATCGGCGATTTCCTCAACCCCGACCGCATCGTCCTGGGCTCCACCAACCGTGACGCCGCCGAACAAGTAGCCCAACTCTATCTATCTCTGAGGGCTCCCATCATGATCACCGACTTGCGCACCGCGGAGATGATCAAGTACGCCTCCAACGCCTATCTGGCCAACCGCATCTCCTTCATCAACGAGATCGCCTCCATCTGCGAGAAACTGGGGGCCGACGTGAAAGAGGTAGCCATAGGGATGGGGTATGATAAGCGGATCGGCCAGGCCTACCTAGATGCTGGCCTGGGCTGGGGTGGCTCCTGTTTCCCCAAGGATGTGAAAGCCCTCGAGCATATGGCCTCCATCCATGGCTGTCACCCTCAACTCCTAAGGGCGGTGATGGAGATCAATCGTGATCAAAGGAGACGGATCATACAGACCCTCCGAGAGGTCGTGGGCACCTTACACGGGAAGAGCATCGGCATATTGGGGCTAGCCTTCAAGCCCAACACCGACGATATGCGGGAGGCCCCCTCAATCGAGGTGATCCACCTTTTGACCAATGAGGGAGCGCGCGCAAAAGCCTATGACCCCGTGGCCATGGAGGTGGCAAAGGGGGTTATGCCCGATGTCACCTACTGCTCCGACCCCTACCAGGTAGCAGAGGGGAGCGACGCTCTTATCGTGGTCACGGAGTGGAACGAGTTCAAACATCTGGATATGGCCCGAATAAAGAAACTGATGAGACAGCCTATCCTTATCGACGGTCGGAATATATACGACCCCCAGAAGGTAGACAAACTAGGCTTCATCTATCGGGGCGTGGGTCGGGGGTATGAAGGGCCCACCGTCGTCTCCGAGCTTAGAGAGGCCAAAGAGGCCGCCTCCTGAAGAGGCGACTATGTTATCGGTAGGGGTGGACATAGTAGAGATTGAGCGTATCGCCAAGGCCTTAGAGCGCTTTGGCGATCGCTTTCTGGAGCGTATCTACACCCAGACCGAAGTCCACCACTGCCAGGGGAGGATAGCGGAACTCGCCGCTCGCTTTGCTGCCAAGGAAGCGATCTCCAAGGCCCTAGGAACAGGTATATATGGCCTGTCCTGGCAGGAGATGGAGATCCTCCCCGACCCCCTCGGCCAGCCCCAGGTTCATCTGCACGACTCCGCCCTAGAGCGCGCTCGTGCTCTGGGGCTAACGGATTTCGCCGTCAGCCTCTCCCATTCGCAAGAGTACGCCCTAGCCCTCGTGGTGGCCACTGGCAAATAGTCTCCTTTAGGTCAAAAGCGTACTATTTTCCTATTGCCCCGCCTATCTAAGTCTGTTATTCTTAAGGGGATGGAAAGGCTGGGAGCACAGTACCGAATAGCCCTCCTTCTCGTGGGGCTCATCGTACTCGTTAGTATGGCTGGAGCCTTTCTTCTGCTGCCTGCATCCAGCCCTCTGAGGGGGCACCTCTGGAAAGTCGTCCTCGTCCCAGCAACCTATATCCTCGTCCTCTATATGCTCACGCGGCACCCCGGTGTGCGGCGACTTCGCTACCTCGTCTCCACCTCCGCGGTCCTCGCCGTCGCCGTTCTCTGCTACGACTTCAGTGAGGATGTTCCCGCGATCCTTCTCCTCTATCTCTTCCCCATCGCCACCGCTGTTCTCTTCTGGGACACGGCGACGGCCATCTTCACGGCAGTCCTGTCCACCTTGAGCCACACCACAGTGACGGCCCTTACCGCTCCCCTAACGGGCAACCTCGTATGGAACCTCGGCCTTGAGGGAATCAGCTTTTTTCTAATGGCGGTCCTGGCTGGAATTGGTGTGGAGAAATGGAGGCTTCGAACTGAGCAACTTTCTGCCCTCAATGCCACCGCGGAGGCGGCCAGTCGTTCCTTAGATCTGGAGACTTTAGAGCAAGAGGTTTTGCAGACCATCCAGACGACGATGGATGTCGATGTGGGAGGGGTTGCCCTGATTGATGAGAAGACCCAGATGGTGGTGCCCAGCACCTTTTTCGGAATCTCTCAGGAAGCCATGGATGTCCTTGCCCCCACTCAGAAGGTGGGGGAGCCTCTCATAGGGTTGGTAGCCAGCACGAGCGAGGCCGTAGTTGTTGAAGACTTACCTAGAGAGGCGAGAAAGGTTAGCCAGGAAGTTGCGGATTTGGTGGAGAAAGAGGGGTTGAAAGTCTTCGCTTTCTTGCCCATTAGGTCAAAGGGTAGAATCATCGGTGTCCTGGCTGCGGGGAGGAAGAGCGGCCTCAAATTCACGCCCTCAGAGGTGGAACTGTTGGCTTCCATCGGCAACCAGATCGGTATAGCCATCGAGAACGCGCGGCTCTATCAAGAGACCAAGCGAAGACTGGATGAGATGCTAGCCTTACAGCGAACCTCCTGGGACATCACAGCACAGTTGGACCTTCCACAGCTCCTGCGATCAATCGTCGAGCGGGCTGCTGCCCTGCTAGGAGTGAAAGGGGGAGGGATATACGTCTATCATCCCGAAGTGGAAGAGCTTGAACTGGCAGTCAGCTACAACCTGGGACGGGATCTCACCGGGACCAGACTCAAGTTAGGCGAAGGCTTGTCTGGGAAGGTTGCTCAAACTGGAGAGCCTATCATCGTGGAAGACTACCGCTCTTGGGAGGGGAAGTCGGAGAAGTACGCCCATAACCATTTCACCTCTGTGCTCGGGGTGCCTCTCAAATGGAAGGGAGAGATCCTCGGGGTACTTAACGCTACGGACGTGGCGAGGGAGGGACAAAGACCTTTCGATGAAAACGATGTTCGACTCCTGAGCATCTTCGCTGACCAGGCAGCCATCGGCATCGAGAACGCTCGTCTGTATCAGGCAGAACGGGCCAAACGGGAAGAGGCGGATACCCTGCGTCAGGCAGCCCAAACGCTGAGCGCCACCTTAGACCTACAAGAGGTCTTCAAGTCGATTCTGAGCGAATTGCAAAAGGTGGTGCCTTATGACAGTGCTTCGGTCCAACTCCTCAAGGGAGATCGCCTGGAGATCATCGGCGGCCACGGTTTTCCCAACCTCGACGAACTGCTCGGCATCTCCTTCCCCGTGGAGGACGACAACCCCAACCGCCAGGTAATGACCAGCCGAGCCCCCTTCATCGTGGAGGACGTCCCGACCATCTACAGCGCCTTCCGCGAGGAGCCTCATGCCCAGGCCGGCATCCGAGCCTGGCTAGGGGTACCGCTCTTGTTCGGAGATCGTATGATCGGGATGATCGCCCTAGACAAGAAAGTACCAGGTTTTTACACCGAGGAACACGCCCGCTTGGCGCTGGCCTTTGCTGCCCAGGCAGCCATCGCCATTGAAAACGCCCGCCTCTATGAGGAGACACAGAAACGGTTGGCGGAGACCGCACTCCTCCACAAGGCGGCGGAGGTCATCAACTCCACCCTCGATCTGCAAGAGGTGCTTCAGCGTGTGGTGGAGGAACTCTCTCAGACTTTCGGCTACCACCTAGTGGACATCTACCTCCTAGAGGAAGAGGGCTTGAGGCTCCAAGCCCAAGCGGGCTACGATGGCGAGACTATCATCGACTTCATACCCCTAGAACGTGGAGTCATAGGTCGCGTAGCCCGGACTGGACAACCGGCTTTCATCCCCGACGTGACCAAGAACTCCGACTACATCGCTGCCTATCCCGATATCACCAGCGAAATCTGCGTGCCCATCAAGAGTGGTGAGACCATCCTCGGCATCCTCAACGTAGAGTGCCATAACAAGAGACCCTTGACGGAAGATGACCTGCAACTCCTGGTTACCCTCAGCAGCCACATCGCCGTAGCCATCGAGAACGCCCGGTTCTATGAGGAAACTAAGCGTCGGATGTCTGAGCTGGCTGCCTTGCAGGAGGTCAGTCTACAGGTCACCTCCTCCCTCGACCTGGCTAAAGTCCTGGAATCGATTGCCGAAAGCGCCTTGAAGTTAGTGGAGGCCACAGATGCACATATCTTCTTCTACGATGAAGAAAGGGGAGAATTCAGATTCGGCACCGCTGTGTGGGACAGCAGAGAGAAGGGAGGAGTGGCAGCGACGCCACGGGAGGACGGTCTCACCGCCACGGTAGCACAGCAGGGGGAACCCCTGGTCATCAACGATGCCGAAACCCATCCTCTATTCACCTCGCAAGAGGCTCGCGAATGGAAAGTGAAAGCCATAGCCGGCTTCCCCTTGAAGAGGGCCAGAAAGGTTCTCGGCGTCCTCAACGTCGCTTTCCTTGAGCCTCATACCTTTGACGAGGGAGAGTTGCGCATTTTGGCCCTCCTTGCCGACCAGGCGGCCATCGCCATCGAAAACGCCCACTTCTACGAGGGTGAGAGGAGAAAAGCCACTCAGTTGGCGGTCATCAATGAGGTGGGCAGAAAGGCGGTCTCGATTCTTGACTTGCATGAGATGCTAGAGGAGGTCGCTCGTTCTATTTGCAGCGGCTTCAACTACTACAATGTGTCCCTATTCTTGGTAGACAAAGAGCGCCACGAAGCGATAATGGAGGCCGTCACCGGAGGCTTCGAGCACATAGCGCCCGGGGGGTATCGCCAGTCTTTGGATAAGGGGATAATTGGTTTGGTTATCAGGACGGGGAGATCATGGCTGGCCAATGATGTGAGCCAGGATCCATACTACATCAAGGGCTTCCTGGAGGAGGTATTAACAAAATCAGAGCTGTGTGTTCCCATCAAATTGGGAGGAGAGGTCATCGGCGCTCTCGATATCCAGAGCGTACACCTCAACGCCTTTGACAAAACAGATGTCATGGCCATGGAGACCCTATCCGGTCAGATCGCCATCGCTATCGAGCACACACGCCTATATGAGGAGGAGCGCCGACGCGCAGAGGAACTGCACCTCCTCTTTGAGGTGACCAGCGATGCCTCCACCAGCCTCGAGCTACACGAGGTGTTGGAGTCTGTCGCTGACCACCTGTGTTCGGTGGCCAAAGCCACCAGCGGACATATCCTGATGCTCGACGAAAGCGGCGAGCGCGCAACGGTCCGTGCCCAATACTGGGGCCCAGAGGCCTCACCCCTCGAGCGCACCCCAGATATAGGCACCGTGTATGACCTCACGCGCCATCCTACCATTCTGCAGGCTATGCGGGAGAACTGCCCCCTGGTCACCCACACGGACGATCCCAACCTGGAGCCGGCGACACGCGATATGATGGCCGACTTCGATGGCCGTAGTGCCCTGCGCATCCCCATCTACGCGACCGGGGTACTGCGTGGCTACGCTCTGATCTGGGATAGCCGACGGCGACACAAGTGGACTGACCAGGAAATACAGCTGTGCCAGACCCTGGCCAACCAAGCCGGTGTAGCCATCGAGAACGCCCGCCTTTATGAAGAAGAGCGGAGGCGAGCTCAGGAACTGTCAGTTCTCCTAGACACGGCTCAAACCCTTGCCTCGTCCCTCGACCTTGCGCAACTGCTTGAGACCATAGCCAGTCAGGCCAAAGAATTGACCCAGGCCGATGGCAGCCGAATCTACCTGCTGGAGCCTGATGAGACAACCTTGAAGGCTCTGGTTGTACTAGAGAAGTATGCCGAAGAGATCATGGCCACCCCTGTTGCCGTCGGCCAGGGCATAACTGGGCACGTGGCCGCTACGGGGATTGCAGAGATCGTGAACCACGCAGAGCGCGATCCCAGAGCCATCCAGGTCCCAGGCACTCCCGAAGAGGCCCAATGTCTCATGTGTGCGCCTCTTACCAGCAAGGGAAAGGTTATGGGGGTGATGACATTATCTCGTGAGAGTGAGAAGGAGTTCGGAGATAGCGATCTCCGGCTGGTGACCAGCCTGGCGAGCCAGGCCGCAACTGCGATCGAGAATGCCCGCCTCTATCAAGAGACTAAGCGGTTCGCCATCACCGATAGCCTCACTGGCCTCTACAACCTCCGCTACTTCTATGAGGCACTAGAGAAGGAGATCCAGCGGAGCGAACGGTACCATCGCTCGCTTTCCCTCATTATCCTCGACATCGACGCTTTGAAAGCCTATAACGACCTTTACGGCCACCTGGCAGGGGATGCTCTCTTGATAGAGTTAGCTCAACTGATGTCCAAGGTAACTAGGCAGACTGATACCTTGGCTCGTTACGGCGGGGACGAGTTCGCCATCATCCTGCCAGAGACAGAGACAGAGCGGGCCAGGTTCCTCGCCGCGAGGCTACAACAGGAGGTGAAGGAACATCGCTTCTCAATGCAAGATAGCCAGACTATCGGTCGGATAACCATCAGCCTAGGGGTAGCCACCCATCCCCATCACGCCGATAGCGCCAAAGCCCTGGTCGATGCCGCGGATAAGGCGTTACTGGTAGCCAAGCGAGCGGGCAAGAACCGACTCTCTGTTTGCAGGGAGGAGTTGACCGAACTCGAACCCCAATAACGCCCGGAGATAGTGCCCCAGGCTATAGAGCCGCGAAACCTTCCTCGCGGCTTTGCGTATTAATAGATATAATGGTAAACTAACTCTTATGGAGGGCTTTGCTATGAGAAAGGTCTTGATACCGCTTATTTGTGGAGCGTTCTTGCTTGTGGGCTGCGATATCTCTTCCATCCCCGGACTACCGAAACTGGAGGTGGGCGAACTGCGCATCAAGGAACTCTTGGTCCCCTTGGGCGACGCTGAGAGCGCTGAGGTTCTTCTCCGCTTCGGGGCAGCCAACTTCCATCTGAAGCCTGGAGCCACCGAACTCTTGGAAGGAGAGGTCACCTATAACGTGGACCAACTGGAACCGGAGACGGAATATTCTTCGAGTGCGGCCAAGGCCAGGGTGGAGATAAGCCCCCGGAGAGGGACGGAGATCAGGGGCCTACCCACCGAGAGGGTGCGCAACGACTGGGAGGTCTGGCTGACAAAGAAAATACCTTTGTCGCTGCGTATCGAGGCCGGAGCCTTCAGTGGCGATTTCGATTTGAGCGGGCTGCGCCTCACCAATCTAGAGATGCGCACCGGCGCCGCCAGGAGCACCGTTTCCCTCGAAGAACCGAACTCCCAAGAGTTAGAGAGGATAGAGATCGAGACCGGGGCCTCGGAGTTCGATATCCTGGGGCTGGGGCACGCTAATTTCGAAGAGATGACTTTCAAGAGCGGCCTCGGCCGCTACACCCTCGATTTCACCGGGCCGCTCAACCGTTCGGCTGAGGTGAGGATCGAAACCGGGATCAGCCAGGTGACCATCATCGTGCCGAAATCTACAGGAACCAAGGTCATATTAGAAGAAGGGGTATCGGATACGGATATCTACGGCTTCAGCAGGCTGGAAGAGAAAGAGTATGTGAACGATGCCTTCGAGGGGGCCGCGAACACCCTAGTCATCAAGGTCCGGATGGGCCTGGGTAACCTTACCCTGCGCTCAGAGTAGATGGGGTAAGATCAGGCATCGGAGAGGAGCCTCTTGGCTCCTCTTTTCTCTTAGGCTTAGGGGACAAAGGCTAGATGGAGAAGGGAGGCTACGGTAGCTCCCAAAAGCGAACTGGCAAAATTGACCAGGTCGTTGTTAAACCAACGCCAGCCACGGATATGGGTGGTCTGGTAGCCACAACGGTGCAAGGCCCTCTCCGTCTCCACCCGGCACCGAGGACAAAGATAGATGCCTTGAAGCGTAGCCCCTAGAAGGCTGTCGAAAAGGGAACCCAAAAGACCGCTCAGGGAAGCCAAAAGAAGTATGGATACCGAGGTGGCTGTCCCTTCTAGAGCCAGAAGTAGCCAAGCGACGCCCCCCATGGTCAACGCTCCCTCTATAGAGGCCATTATGCCCCATAGGGTGATACCTCCTGAGGTCCCCACGGCCACCACCTTCCCCGTGGTGACGAGACGAGGCGAGCGGGGGCTCAGGACCCCTAGTTCGGTAGCCCAAGTATCGGCACTTACCGCGGCCATGCTCCCCAAGAAGGCGGTAAACAAGAGATCGTTCGGTCGGAGGAAATGGAGAGTAGCGAGAATGGCTCCCAAGCCTCCATTGGCCAGGACCTGCCCTAAATCCCTCCGGTGTCCCTTGGCGAACTTCTCCGCCAGCGCTTGCTTCTGGCTCCTCTTATAATGAGATAAGAGAGTAGCCAGGACAAAGAAGGCTATGAGCAATAGACCCCAGCTCCAGCCTCCCAGCCCAAAGGTGATGGTGCCCACCAGTATGGCTCCCAAGACCCCGCTTCGGGAGAGGGAGCGGCCCTCATAAGCAACAACAGATATAGCCAGACTCAAGAGAAACCCACCAACTAAGTCAAGCATCTAGACCGCCAACAAGAGATAAAGGAGCCCCGTAGAGAAGAAGGGCACGCTAAGGTTGTCCAGACCCCAGGGAGAGAAAGCCTCCACCAGGGTAGCCCCTAGAGCTATGAGGAAGGAGTAGAGAAAGCCCTCGGCTGGGGAGAGGGGCAAACCTACCAGGAGCAAGACCACAAAGGTGGCCGACAGGCTGAAGAGGAACATGGTCACCGAGCCCTCCCAGGAGCGACGGCTGCCCAGAACCTGGTACCGGTGGCGTCCCCATCGCACTCCTATCAAAGAGGCGAAAGCGTCCCCCCAGGTCATGGGCATGACCCCCGCGGCGACTATCCCCTCTTGACCCCGCGGCCAGAGGAGGAGGAGAAGAATGGTGATGGAGAGGGCGAAATAGACGGTTCCCGGCGTCGAACCCCGGGTATCCATCGCTTTGAAGATAGTGAAGCGATAAAAGATATAGTTGAGGATCACGAAACTGGCCGTAGGGACGACCCCCCACCACCAATGGTCGAAGATGTAAATGATGCCTACCACCCAGGAACCAGCCGCGATATGAATAACCTTACGGGTGAACTCCGTAGGCCAACCTCGCCAAGCCCTCACCACCTCCGCCAACCCTATGAGGCCGAAAGCGAAGACGTAAGAGAGGACCAAGCCTAATATATCCTGTCCTGACATGCTAACCCTCCCATACGGGAATCACTGCCGCGCCCAGAAAAAAAAGCGCCCAACAGGAATGGCAGCCCCACCCGGGGTCTGGCGACGTGCTCCATCGTAGCTACTGCGCGCCGAAACTGAAGGCGAGGCCTATTATTGTGCGCAGGGCAAACAGGTTGACTATGGCGCCCTCCCCGAGCGAATCCTCCTCAGGAGGCTCCAGAGATATTGATCGGCCTGCACTACAAAGACGCCAAAAACAACGACCACTAGACCTACAACCATCCTAAGCGTCAGTTCCTCTCCCAGAAAGAGCCAGGCCCAGAGGGCTATCTGCAAGGGCATAGTATTCGCCACCATAGCCTGCTCAAAGGCCCTGAGGTGTTCCAGGGCATGATTCCAGAGCAGATAGGCGAAGGCCGTGTTAGCCACAACCAGCCAGAGGAGGATCGCTATACCGGTCATGGTCAGTCGAGGCAGGGGTTCAGAAGCCGCAGGCAGAAAGAGGAGCCCGCCTCCTATCCCCAGGCTGATGATGGTCAACCATAAGGGGCCGGGGATACCATCCCGGGAGAGATCTCGAACGAGTATCATCTGATAGGCAAAGGAGAGCGCTGCCCCCAGGGCGATGATGATCCCCATAGCCTGCCCCGCGGCCACGTCAAGGGGGAAGAAGATGTAGGCCCCGATCAAGGCCAAACCTATCCCCCCAGCCTGGAGGAGCGAGGGGCGCTCGCGGAGGTGGACCACCCCCAAGAGCGCTACCAGAAGAGGTATCAGGCCCTGTATAAAGGAAGCCATCACCGCAGGGATCATGGTGAGCGATAAGAAGAGTAAGCCATTGCCCAGGGTATATTGTGCGATGCCTATCCCCACCACCTTGGCCCATCTGCGGAGCCCCAGATTTTGGGGCGGCCCCTGCCTCCTCAGCGCCAGGACGAAAGCCAGAAGGACCAAGAAGCCCCCGAAATAGCGCAGGCCAGCGAAGAGGAAAGGAGGCAACTCCTCCAAGCCCCACTTGATGAGAACGAAAGAGAATGACCAGAGGATGGTGACCAGCGTGGCTTCTAGCAAGGCGAGGAGATGTAGACTGATCATCTCTCCACTCTTACGTAACGTCGCCCCTTGTGCGCGACGTATGCCCCCCTTTCTCGACTACTCACCGCTCCCAAGTGATACTATTAGAGAACACTAGGGCGATTCTTCCCGCTACTATACCATAACCAGCCTCAAACCTCTATCTCCGAGAATGAAAAGGCGGCCTCACTATGGAAGCCGCTCTTCCGCGCTCTCCACCTGATCTTTATTTCTCCGGCTCCAGAATCCGCACCTCGCAACTGCAAAGCCACTTGAACTTCTCTGCATCGGCTCGGGAGCCCACGATCTCCCCGTAATGCATGGGGACGGCCACTTGGGGGTTGATCCTCTCCGCGGCCTGGGCTGCCTCCTCAGCAGTCATGGTAGGTCCCGCCACAGGGAGAAGGGCTATGTCAGCCTCGATCCCGTCCATCTCCGGGATCAAATCCGTATCCCCAGCATGGTAGATACGGCTCCCGCCCATCTCGATTATGAAGCCCACCCCACCAGCAGCCTTAGGATGATTGGGCTTATCGGTATTATAGGCGGGCACGGCCTCGATAGTCACCTCGTCTATCTTTAGACTATCCCCAGGCTTCAAGATGCGCACGTCACCCCTGAACTTACCAGCGCAGTCGGCCACAGTGACGATCACCGTCCCCTCTTTTTGCAACTTAGCCACATCTTGAGGTGAACAGTGGTCGTAGTGGGAGTGAGTGACCAATATTATATCTGCCGGCTCTGCCCTGCCCAGTTTCCAAGGGTCGATATAGACCACCTTATCGTCCACGATCTTGAAACTGGCGTGCCCCAGCCAACTGATCTTCTCTATCATCCAACCACCTCAATTCAAGAACTAGAAACTACATCTGAATGTTATGTTCTGATGATGTCCTGAGCCCCACCATTTGTAGCGGAAGCTCTCCCTTATGGATAAAGCTGGCGCACCAGGATCGCAACTCCCCTTAATAGTGAGATAATATTGCATGTCTGGGCCAGCCGGAGCCCAGAATTCGTGCTTCCAGAACCCAGGCTCCCAGTACTTGCTGGGATCCCCAGTGACCACACAGGCAGTGCCCAGATTCTGATGCTCAAAATAGACACCGTAATCATTGAGAGGGTTGCCAGCGGCATCGATGATGTAACCTTCAAAGATAGAGGAGGGCTGGCCTTCGCCCGGCTTCCCAGCCGCCGACGCCTTCTTGCTACCCGCCACATAGGAGCAAGCGTGAACCACTGGTGTAGGGGTATGAGTGGGGGTAGCGGTTGGAGGGGGAGGCGGCGGAGGGATAGGGGTGTTGGTAGCTGTAGGCATCGCCGTCGGCGAGGCGGCCGGGGTGGGAGTATCGGTGGGAACGGTGACTGGGGTATTCGTGGCTGTGGGAGTAGCCTCCGGAGTCGGTGTCTCTGTGACCAAAGGGGTGAAGGTGGGCTTAGGTGTCCTAGAGGGTGTAGGGGTCGCTGTGGGTGCTTGAGAGACCAATTGACCAAGGGCACAGCCAGAGATTCCAATAAGGATAGAGATGGCGGTCAAAAGGGCGATCCCTTTTCTCATGGAGCGGCTCCTCTTCTTTCCCTCGAATTAAACGAGACCCCTATAGACAGTAAGTGAAACGATGGTGGGAAAAGGTTACCTGAGGACAAAGACCACTCATCAAACAAAAACGAACCCGGAGGGCTACCCCGGCACCTCGAACCGGTATCCTACCCCGCGCACCGTTCGCAGGTATACCGGCTTGCTCGGGTTATCCTCGATCTTCTCGCGGAGCCATCGGATGTGAACATCCAAAGTCCTTGTATCCTCCGTCCAGTCGGTTTCCCACACCTTCTTCATAAGGAACTTGCGGGTAAGCACCGCACCGCCGTTGTTCATGAAGGTCTGGAGCAAAGCACACTCCTTGGGCGTCAACCGAACGGTCGCCTTGCCCTTGATAACACAGCGATTCTCGAGGTCTAAAGATATACCCCCAGCCTGGAGATGCCCAGCCTTTCTTTTCCTGCGGGTTCGAGGGGTTTTTCGCTTTGCCATTCGGTTGACCTTGTTACCCGCATCCGCGGGAATACAGAGGAAAAGACGTTCCTAGTATACAACGATGTCGCCCAACTGTCAACATCATCCATTATATAACAGCCTTTCTTCTCTTGGCAACCTTTGGCTATCGAGAGGAGAAAGGGCCATCGCTATTCGATGGCCCTTGAAAATCGATCCTCCCCGCCTACATCTAATGGCGGCCCCTGCCCTTTCCGCGGTCTTCGGGAGGGCCAATGCCTTCTTTCTTCTCCTGTCCGGGTGGCACCTCGGGCCGCCCTTGTTGGATAGCCTCCCTAGCCCGCTCATGGCCCCGTCTTGAAACCTCAAGAGCCCTTTCTAGAGCAGGCTTAGCCTGCTCCGGAACGCGGCTCTGGACCCTTTGAAGCACCTCCTGCTGACGCTCGGTAAGATCGACCATTTTCTCAAAGAGGGGCTCGCGATTCCCTTCCGGGGCTACCTCTATCTCCTCCAGGGTTCCTTCCGTTTCCGTGGCCAGTTCCACTAAGACGCTTTCCTCCACTTCTTCGCCCCTGTTATCCAACGCTTCTATCTCCTCCATCCTACGCCTTGCGAACTCCAAGCGGAGATGAGTCTTACCAGGCGGGTCACGAACCACCAGGAGCCCTAGCCTTTCGGTCACCCTCTTTACAGGATACAAGGGGTCTCCGGGTATACTGCTTTGCGCGGCGATGGCGGTACCGGCACTGGCTAGCGCCAGGGCCAGGATCACGGCCCAGACGGCTGCCCATCTCCTCGCCCTTCCAGGGGAAAAGATAGGAGTCAAGTACCGATCCCAGAGAGAGCGCCTCCTGGCTCGCTGTAGAGCCTTCGCCTTCTCAACTAGGCGTTTTTCCAAGTCGCCCACGAAGGCCTCTGTTGGCGGGACTGAGACCTTCTGGATTCGACTAGCAAGTTTCAGAAGAGGCCTTATCTCCTCGGCCAAAGGCTCCAGATTTTCGCCCTTGCGAAGACGCTCTAAACTTTCATCCAACAACGATTCAAAACCCTTTTTCACCACGCGGTTCTCCACCCGTTCACTATGCCTCTTTACGGAGTCTTTCCTCGAGACCTCTTAATCCCAAGAGATGACCATCAGTTCCCAAAACCCTCCCCCGGTTCTCTCCCTCATCCTTCCTTCTCCAAGAATCGCCTCAGCGAGACCAAGGCCCGATGCTGAAGAGATTTCACTGCTCCTTCGCTCTTCTCCAACAACCGCCCTACTTCCGCATTGGTGAGCCCTTCTCCAAACTTGAGAACTATCACCTGCTGTTGCCCCTCCGTCAACCGCCCGAAGGCCTGGCGAAGGCGCTCCCTGGCCAACGCCGCCTCGGTCATAGCCGCGGGACCTTCGCCAGGAGCGCTAAGCCTCTCACTCAGGGAAACGGTTTCTTTCCTGGCCTGACGGCGAAAGTAGTCCACCACTCGATCATGGGCGATGCGGAAGAGCCAGGCGGCGAAAGGCACCCCTCGATAGCCAAACGACTCTATCCCCTCCAGCATTTTAAGGAAGACATCGGCAGTCAGATCCTCCGCCAGATCCTCCCGGCCAACCCGTAGATGGATATACCGGTAGATAGCGCCCACGTGGTGGCGATAAAGCAGAGCGAGAGCCTGGGGATCGTACTCCCTGGCCCGCCGGATAAGCCCTTCCTCATCTGGCACTTTCCAAACTCGCTATCTGTTATCTTATACCGCTACAGAGTGTGAAAAGATACGGATATTGCCCCTTAGCAGATCAGATTTATATACCCGTATCCTTTTATCCTATCGTACGGTATTAGCTATGAAAAGGCCCAGGTTCTGGCATAGTCTTCTTAACATTATAGCATGAATCAAATTCTTAGATGGGAGAGAAAAGGGATGCGAAAGAAGATCTTGACTCTGGCACTCCTTGTGGGAGCGATGCTTCTCCTGACGGCAACGGGAGTGTTGGCGGCCTCCCCTGCAGTCAGCAACCCCCACCCTATTCTCCAAGAGCCGCCGCCCCCTGAAACTATAACTAACCCCGTGGCGGCCATGATCGCCGCCTTCTTCGGCCTCGACTACACGCAAGTGCAGGCCTGGCACGATGACGGGACGGGCTATGGCAACATGACCATCGCTCTCTTCTTCGCTGAGGCCAGCGGATTGACTTTCGGCCAGATAATGGCCATGAGGGGACGAGAGGAAGGTGGAGGTTGGGGCTACATCATTAAGGAACTTGGATTGGATATCAAGAGAAGAGATACGAATCTGGGAGCCATCATGTCCGGGCGAGCCCTGACGGACACCATGACCGGGACTCTCCAAGTAGAAGCAAAAAGAGGCAGAGGCCGACCGCAGGTCCCTCCTGGCTGGGAGCGCGGGAGGGGACTGGGGCTAGGCAGAGGCCCCGGACGAGGGCACAACCAGTAACCCACTCTTCCCAAAAATGGACATGCGAGGAGGGGAGATTTGTAATATACTATATTTGGACGGTTTGTTTTCGATTCACAGAAGAAGGTGGGAATTAATGAAGGGGCTTTTCTTCCCCATCTTGATAAGTTTGCTACTAGCAGCCTGTGGTACCACTCCCACCTCCGATGTAGAGGCAACTATCCAAGTTGGCATTGCAGCCACACTGACCGCACAGCCGACTGATACGCCTGTGCCGACGCCGAAAGCAACTCCCACACCAACAGAGATACCAACCCAGACGCCAACCCCAAAGCCATTCCCTCCTTTTCATCGTCCATCGCCGGGAAAAGAAACCTCTCCCTCCACTTACTCCTTAGAAACCTACGAAGGTCAATGGTTCTCATTTCAGTATCCACCCAATGCTCGGGTGGAAAACGTCGCCCCCTTTCCTCCCGAAACAAGCGAGATTCACGTTATTGGCCCCATAGTTTGGGTCAAACCAGGTGATGCGGACTGGGGTTGGAACGGCCCAGCCTACAAGTTGATCATACTGACCTACGAGAACCCTGATGGGCTTGATTCAGAATCGTGGGCGCGGGACTATATCCTTAATACTTGGAAGGAGGCCAGAGAACGGAACGAGCCATGGGGGTCGTTGCCAGTGTCTGAGGAGGGAGTGATAGAAGAAGATAGCGTGGGAAGTTCCGTTGTAGCTGGTCAGCCTGCATTCTGGGTTAATTACTTCGCTTTTGACTCTTCCTATCCCACCTTCTACCTGACCGGCAATGGCCAAGTAGTAGCACTGAGTTTCAACGATTACCCTTTGGAGAACCAGCCGTTGGCAACGATGCAACAGGACGTTTATGCGTTGATCATCGACACTTTCCGTTTTAACAAGTAGAGCGTTCTTCCCAAAAAACAAACGGACATGTGTGTACGTCGCACGTCCGTTTTTTTCTAGAAACTACAGTTGTCACGTCACTCGCGGCACCCGGGCCAAGATCTCGGAGACCACCTCGTAGTTAATGGTGCCTAACTTATCCGCCACCTCTTCAGCGGTGATCCTCTCTTCCCCTTGCTGGCCGATAAGAACCACCTCATCCCCCTGACGGACCCCGGGGATATCGGTGACATCGATCATACTCATATCCATACATACCCGCCCCACCACCGGAGCCCGCTGGCCCCGCACCAAGACCTCGCCCCAGGTTCTGGGCCCCCTGCGGAAGCCATCGGCGTAGCCTACGGGGATGACGGCGATGGAGGAAGCTCTCTCGGTGCGATAGGTACAGCCATAACTTATGCAACTCCCTTCCGGCAGCCGTTTCACCTGGGCGATCTGGGTCTTGAAAGAGAGAACCGGTCTAAAACTATCAGGACAACGAACCTCTGGGGAAGGGTCGAGCCCATAGATCGCTATCCCCGGCCGCACCAGGTTGAAGTAGGATTCAGGGAGAGTGAAGATGGCAGCGCTATGAGCCGCATGGATGAGGGGGATATGGATGTCGTTAGCCTCCAGCTCCCTCACTACCCCTTCGAAGACCTCCAGTTGGCGGAGCGTGTACTCCTTCCCCCAGCCGGGGATGCCGTGGGCATCCTCCGCGTCGGCGATGGCGAAATGGGTAAAGATCCCCTCGACCACAAGGTTGGGTAACCCTTGGAGCGCCTGCACGAAGGGGAGAACGTCAGAGGGAAGGTGGCCCAGCCGGCCCATGCCCGTATCCACCTTGATGTGCACCCACACCTGAGAGTTGAGAGCCACGGCAGCGCGGGAGAAAGCCCTGGCCACATCTAGAGAGAAGACGGTGGCTGTGACATCGTGAAGGACGATATCTCTAGCCTGCCAAGCAGGGGTATAGCCCAGAATGATGATGGGAGCGGAAATGCCAGCCTTCCTGAGGGCTACCGCCTCGCCGAGGCAAGCCACCCCCAGCATAGTGGCCCCGTTGGCCAGAGCGGTGCGCGCTACCTTGACCGCGCCATGGCCGTAAGCGTCAGCCTTGAGGGTGACGATGATCCCCACCCTCTCCCCCACTATCCTCTTGATCTCCCGCACATTATAGGCTAGAGCCCCCAGATCGATCTCTACCCAGGTAGGGCGATCGGGAGCGATGATGTGAATCCGCTTCCAAGCCGGGCTCTGCCGGACGAGGAGGTTCTCTGCCTGCGAGGGGTCGGCCAGTAGTTTCTCCACCACCCTCTCCATGCGAGCCTCCATCGACCCCTTCACCAGCACTATATCGCCGGGGGTTATCCTTTCGGCTATGCTCCGGACCGCCTCCTCCGTAGTGTAGGTCACAAAGATCCGCTCCTCTGTCAAGCCGCATCTTCCCGCCTCGTCGGCCACGATAGTGGCCCGCTCACCCTTGGTGACCAGATAATCCACCACCTGGGCGGCCCGGCGCCCCACCTCCCTATGTCCCTCCTCCTCGTAGGCCCCCAGTTGCAACATATCTCCCAAGATGGCAACCCTTTCTCCTCCCTCCATTTGGGCTAAGAGGTCGAGGGCTGCGAGGGTCGAGGTCGGGTTAGCGCTGTAACTGTCGTCCAAGAGCAGACTGCCGTTTATCCCCTCCAAAGGCTTCAAGCGCCCCCTAATAGGCTTGAGTTCTTCCAGGCTTTGAGCTGCCTCCTGCAGGGAGAGACCGTAGAGAGTTCCCACCCCTATGGCCGCAAGAGCGGTGTAGACGTTATGGCTACCCAAAAGAGCAAGCCGGACTTGAGCACGCTCATCTTGATAGCGGACGAAAAATCGCACACCCTCACGATTGGTGGCGATTTCGCAGGCGTAGAGATCGGCCTTGGGGTCCGTCCCGAAGGTGAGCACCTGGGCTTTGGTCCTGCCGGCCATGGCTCGAACCCGGGGGGCATCGAAGTTGAGGAGAGCGTAACCCTCCTCAGGCAAGGCTTCGATCAGCCTCCCCTTCTCCCGGGCTATATTCTCCAGGCTGCCCAGATACTCCAGATGAGCGGCGTTCACGCTCGTCACCACTCCTATGCGGGGCGAGGTCATCTGAGCCAACTCGGCGATCTCGTTGAAACTATCGCAGGCCATCTCCAAGACCGCGATTTTGTGCCCCGGGCGAAGCCTCCCCAAAGCGATGGGCAACCCATACCGCCCGTTATAGTTGGCGTGGTTCCTGAAGACGGGAAAAACCTTTTCCAGAACCTTGGCGATAGCCTCCTTGGTGCTGGTCTTCCCAGTGCTCCCCGTTACCCCGATGACCTCAGGGGCGTATTTTTTGATTATATATTCGCCCCAATGGCGAAGGGCTTGTTGGGTATCGGGCACCATCACACAGGTCACACGGTGAGGAGCGAGGTCTATCTCCCGCTCGCAGAGCACCCCTGTCGCCCCATCGCGACAGGCCTCAGCGATATAATCGTGGCCGTCGCCCTTCTCCGTCTTCACCGCCAAGAAGAGTTCTCCTGGCTGGAGGATGCGGGAGTCATAGCAGAAGTCGTCGAACTCCTGAGCGAACACAGGGCCATAGGTCCGACCACCAGTGGCCGCGAGGATATCAGACAGGTAGATCATGAAAAACAGCCTCTCAAGAGTCTAGCCCCTTCGGTAGAGAAGCCCGCCGATTATGACCGCCACCGCTCCCACCAGGCTGCCCCCCATCTGCTGGTAGCCGAATCCCGGGTCACGCCCCAACCCTATCATATCCGCGCTCACTGATATAAGAAGAAGGGCGATGCCCCCTACGAGGAGAAGCAAGCCTATGAGCCTGGTGGTACTCATGCTATCCCTCCTAATGGCCGTACAAACATTCTAACACTCTGGCCCCCAGGGCGCAACCTTGCCTATTGAGAGCATAATTGCTAGAATTTAGTTCAACAAGGTTGAGGGTTAAGAGAGTACCATGATGCGGGTGGGAGTGCTATTTGGAGGAGCCTCCTCAGAACGAGAGGCCTCGCTGGCTAGCGGGCGACAGGTTTGCTTTCAACTAAACCCCCAGAAATATAGTTGTCTTCCCCTCTTCGTGGACACAGAGAACAGGTTCTGGGAACTTCCCAAGAAACTTATCGTTCAGAACACCACTTCTGATATCATCGCCCGCTTGGAGAGCGAAGCGAAACGCATCCACTACGAGGATCTGAAGGATCTCATCGATTTCGCTTTCATCGCCCTCCATGGCAAATACGGCGATGATGGCTGCATCCAAGGACTCCTCGAACTTTTGGGGATACCCTATACCGGCTCTGGGGTCCTGGCCTCGGCCCTCTGCATGGACAAAACCATGGCCCACCGGGGGCTCAAAGCCTCCCAGTTGGAAGTGGCCCAGGAGATGGTGGTCCAAGAGACCGATTGGGAACGAGACCCGCGAGGAACGCAAGATGAGATCGTCGAGGAGATCGGTCTCCCCTGCGTGGTCAAACCCAGCCGCGAAGGCTCAAGCATCGGGGTGTCGGTGGTAGAGAAGGAGAAAGATATCGGCCGGGCTCTGGAAATAGCCTTCGAGTGGGATAACTCGGCCCTCATAGAAGAGAAACTGGATGGCCTGGAGTTCTCTTGCATCGTCTTGGGGAATGAGGAACTTTGGCCCATGCCTCCCACAGAGACAGTGGCTACCCATGAGTATCTAACCTATGACGACAAATATATGCCCGGCCGCTCCCAGAAGATCACCCCGGCCCGGGTATCGGAGGAGACGATCAGGCATATACAAGAAGAGGTGATGAAAGCCTATAAAGTCTTGGGCTTCAAGAACTATGGCCGCCTGGACGGCTTCCTCCTAGAGGATGGCCGGATACTCCTCACCGATCCCAACACCTCTTCCGGGATGGCCCCTTCATCCTTCATGTTTCACCAAGCGGCGGAGATAGGGCTGAACGCTACCATGCTCTTCGATAGGATAATCGAGCTGGCCCTGGAGGCCCACGAGAATAAAAGAGGGCCGCTATAGAGAGACGAAAGATTATGTATAGAGAGCCAGGGAGGGAGAGAAAAAATGCCTAAGAGTGGTGTAAACATCCGAAGACTTGCTCAAAATATTGCGGACCAATATCCTTTCGAACCCGAGGTCGCTACCTTGATCGAATTAGTAGCGAATGCACTTGACGCCAAAGCTCGTGTAATCAACATCCAGATTTCAGATGCAATCCTCCGAGTAATCGACGACGGTGTTGGAATGACACGAAAGCAGTTCAAGGAGTACCACGATTTCGCTACGACCACTAAGGAGAGGGGTGCCGGAATCGGCTTTGCAGGACAGGGCGCCAAACTGGCACTAAACTTCTGCGATAAGATCATCAGTGAGACTCGCAGCAAGAACTATCATGACACAACTATATGGAGATTGCAGGATGATGATGCTCCATATCATTACATTGAGGAGAGAACACTATCAGAGACGGGAACGCGAGTCTCTCTATATCTGGAAGAGGATCGCAAGTCATTCTATACACCCGCTCTAGTGAAGCAAGTCCTCGAAGAGCATTATTTTCCACTACTTGATCGGCAATTACTCTATGTCTATACCGGAGAGCGTCCCCTTTTGAAAGGTGGAAAGGGCAGGCTTGAACGCTATCGAGAACTGTACAGGAAAGGCCTGAAATTCATCGTGAACGGCTCGGTGATCACTCTTGACCCTATCGAAGCGACAGTGGAGCATCAGAAAGAGTTCTCCATTCTCCGCTACAGAAAAGCACAGGGGTGGGGATTCTTTGGGCTAGCAGAACAGGCCCTCCCCGAACATCTTCAAGGGGTGGGGATAGCAACATACGGTAAGGTCATAGAGCGAACCTGGTTCAAAAAAGAGCCACGCCATAAGAATCGAATTTTCGGATGGATGGAGGCGCCATATCTCATCAAGGCTGTTACAACGGACAAGTGCCGATTCCAGAGAGGAAATAAGAATTGGGAGAGTTTCTTTCGCAAGGCGCAAAGGGAATTCTCAACATGGCTGGAGGAAGCAGGCCTGATGGAAAGGCCCGAACCTCGACCACTCGCCTTTACAGAACTGGAACGTGAAATCAACCGGATACTGAAACAGATTCCATCACTTACCTTCTTCGGAACTCGGACGCTGGCAAAGGTTGCGATTCCCGACGAACTTGGCGAAGAAAGACTCGTAGGCAAGGGAACACAAAAGGTCCAGGGCACTAAAGGTCCAGGGCACTAAGGGTGGCGAGGGTGAGGGAAAAGGCGTTGATATCTATCCAGGGCCAGAGGAAGGACTTGCACCCAGTCTCGAGCTTGGAACCGACAAACCAGCCAAAGAACATCAGCGGGTTATTCGTGGAGGCATTCGTCTTGCTTTTGAGCAAAGACCGGACCTCTCCAGCGAAGGGCGGTTTGATGGCGAAACCGTCTTTATCAATGAGGCTCATTCTGCATACGCCAAAGCTTCGGGAGACAAGCAGGCAGCAAACTATCACGTTCTTAAGACCACTGCTCTAGAACTCACAAGATTTGCGATGGAACGAGATCCCGAACCATCATATCAGAAAGCCTTCGATCTTATGGGCCAGTTTTTCACACTTTGGGGAGAGCAACGATGACACAACTCAAAATCGGTTTCAAGGTTCAAAAGATCGATTCACCTGAGGGCAAGGAAACCTTCACGGCTACCGTCCCGTTAGCTTCTATATTCGAAAAAGAGATGGTCGCTCATGACATGAAAACATCTCTCAAGGCCCTAGAGCACGACTATACAGCTCTAGTTGCTGACCTATTAGATATCGCAAGTGCGCTAAGAAGCCGGAGCGCTTCAGAACCGCGAGTCCTCCTGTACTGGCAGTTTGGCGACAGGATACAACAATATGAAAATAAATATGAAAATAGCCTCTTCTTCCTGGACGGAATGACCAAGTATCTAGTAAGAGACGTTGGCGTCTCAGACAAGATGATCAGTCGGTGCCGGCGCTTCCGTAGACTTTACCCGGATAGGGATAGAATCGATCCCAATCTTTCGTTTGATCGCTACGTGTCTAGTTTTGAAGGTGGATATATATCGGCTAAACGCAAGCGAAAGCGTGGTAGCAATGTCTAAAGCCAGGCTCCTCCGCGTAGGCGTCATCATGGGCGGCATCTCATCGGAGCGGGAGATATCGCTGGAAAGCGGAAGGAACATCTTCAACAACCTCGACCCCACCAAGTACGAAGGCATCCCCATCTTCCAGGACAGCAAAGGGCGACTTTGGGAGATGACCCTCTCCCTTTTGGTCCAGAACACCACCGCTGATATCGAGGCCAGACTAGAAAAAGAAGCTGCCCGCATCCCCTACGAGAGGTTGAAGGAACTGGTCGATTTCGTCTACATCGGACTCCACGGCAAGTATGGAGAGGATGGCTGCCTCCAGGGCCTTCTGGAACTCCTCAATATCCCCTATACCGGCTCCGGGGTCCTGGCCTCGGCTATCGGGATGGACAAACATATGACCCGCCGCCTCCTCGTCGCCGCCGGCATCCGAGTCCCAAGATACCTGACCATCTCCCAGAAAGCGTGGCAAGAGCGAAGAGAGGAGATAGAGAAGAATATCGAGGAGACCCTGGGCTACCCCTGCGTGGTGAAGCCCACGCGAGAGGGGTGCAGCACCGGTCTCTCCGTGGTACGCGAAGGGGAAGGGTTAGCCCCGGCTATGGAAAAAGCCTTCCAGTGGGACACCACCTGTTTAGTGGAGGAGTTGCTGAGGGGCACGGAGATCACCTGCGGAGTGATAGGCAATGAAAACCCCATCGCCTTTCTCCCTACCGAGACACCTCCGCGCGGCGATTTCCTCACCGTGGAGGAGAAGTTCTTGCCCGGTGAGGGAGAGAATATCACCCCCGCTCGCCTCCCCCCAGAGATGATAGAGAAGGTACAGAAGGTAATGGTTGAGGCCTACAAAGCCTTGGGGACAAAAGTCTATGCCCGCCTCGACGGCTTCGTGATCGATGGGGAGGTGATAGTCACCGAGACCAACACCCTCCCCGGCATGACCCCCTCCACCTGTATCTTCCACCAGGCGGCCGAAGAGGGGATGAGCCCCATGGACTTGGTCACCAAAGTAATCGAGCTATCCTTGGAAGCTCATAGCCGAAAGAAAGGGCCGCTCGATTGAGCGGCCAACCAGAGAGGCATCGATCCAGCAGGCAAATGCCTACTGGCCCTGCTATCTCAATACCCCTTCAACGCCTCCTTCTGCGCCACCAGCAACTCCTCTATGCCCTTCTGGGCCAGGTCCAAGAGCCCATCCATCATCTGGCGAGAGAAAGCCCCACCTTCTCCGGTGCCCTGCACCTCCACATACTCCCCTTCCGCGGTCATCACCACGTTAAAATCTACCTGTGCTTGATGATCCTCCTCATAGGTGAGATCTAAGAGGGGCTCGTCCTGCAACACTCCCACGCTGATGGCCGCCACTTGGGTCTTGAGCACCCTGGCCGGGAGGAGCCCCCCTTTTATCAGCCTGCGCAGGGCTATGGCCAGGGCCACGTAGCCCCCAGTGATAGCGGCGGTGCGCGTCCCCCCATCGGCCTGGAGGACATCGCAATCTATGATCACCGTCCTCTCTCCCAAGAGACGGAGGTCCACGGCCACGCGCAAGGCTCGGCCGATGAGACGGCGGATCTCCAGCGTGCGGCCGCCCAAGCCCCGGGTCTCCCGGGGGGTGCGCTGGCGAGTGGAGCGGGGCAACATGGCGTACTCGCCGGTGACCCACCCCTGCGCTTGTTCCTTCAACCAACGGGGTACCGTCTCCTCCACGCTAGCAGCACAGATGACGCGGGTCTCCCCCACCTCTATGAGCGCTGACCCCTCCGGATAGTCTAGATACCCTGGGGTGATCTTCACCGGTCGCATCTCATCGTATTTCCGACCATCGAAACGCATCCTCGCTCCCTTCTAAGCCCATACCATCAATCGCAGCCTCATCCGGGGTAAACTGAGACCCCATATTAAGGCAAACACAAATTCTTAATTTCCAGTGGCGTCAGCCCGCCCCCTGGCCCGCCCGTGCTGTACGTAAAGTATCCCTCTGGGAAGCGCAGGGTGCGAAGCATTGATGCCAGGACGGGCCGGTACTTGCCAGCCTGTCCTAGCGCGCCTGCCCCAAGGCGTACCAGGCCGGGGTGACAGGCCAGGGGCCAGGGATGTTACCATCTGACGCTTTTGGCTAGCACCGGAATAAGGTGAAGCAGGGAGAGAGCGCCTCGTCACACTCTCCCCCAAAATCACTCGTCACTCATTCTACCCTATCTTGGTTCCGCAGTTGGGACAGAATTTGGAGCCCGCGGGGACATCAGCCTTGCAGTTGGGGCAGATCATCTCCTCCCCGATCTTGGCCCCGCACTGAGGACAGAACTTCGAGCCGGCCGGGATCTGGGCCGAGCAACTGGGACAGAGCATGGTGGGCTGAACTCCGGGCTGCATGGCCTGGGTCATCATCCCGGCCATCATAGCCCCCATCCCCACACCAGCCCCCAGGCCCATACCCGCCTGGGCCAAGCCTCCCGCGCCCTCGGGGGCGGGGGCACCTGCCGCCTCCTCCAAGGCCCGCGCTGCCTTAAACTGGAGATAGGCCTGCATGTTGCCGATGGCTCCCATGGCCGCCCTCTCGTCGATAGCCTTGGCCGTCTCCTCCGTGGGCGAGATATTGCTCACGTAGAAGGTCTTCAGATCGATCCCCAAGGCCTCGAAGTCATCCTGGGCCTTGACCTTGGTCCCCGCCCCCAACTCATCGTACAGACTGGGCAACTCGAAGAGGGACTTCTGCGTCTCCCCTAAGAGGTCGGTGAGGTCGGAGATCAGGATGCTGCGCAAGAAGTTGCTTATATCCGCGGTCTCATAGAGACCCTGAGTCCCCACGATCTTGGTGACGAAGAGTTGGGGCTCTTTTATCTGCATAGAATAGGTGCCAAAGGCCCGCAGCCGCACCATCCCCAAGTCAGTGTCTCGCAGAGCGATCGCTTCCGGGGTTCCCCACTTCTGATCCAGGAACTCTCGCATATTGACGAAGTAGACTTCGGCCTTGAAGGGGGTCTCGCCGCTGAACACCTTGCCGATGAGGTTCACTAGTAGCGGTATGTTGGCCGTGGCTATGGTATGTCTCCCTGGCCCGAAGGTATCCAGTGCCTTGCCATCGCGGAAGAAGACCGCTGCCTGGGCCTCCCGGACGATCACCTGGGAGCCGATGCGGAAATCCCCAGAGCCATGTTCCGGGATACGGTGGGCCATCTCCCTCCCCGAGGGGTCGAACCACTCGATTATGTCAAATATCCTGACCATCTTTCTCTCCTCCCTTATCTGATTTGATGCCCTGCCCCAATTAACCCTCCTCGCTGGCTGTGGTCTCCGCCAGGCCGAGTATCACATCCATCCTCCTGCTGAAGGTGGTATTGATCTCCTCCAGGACGGAGGCCAGATCCTCGCCGGCCGCGGCTATCACCTCCGCAGCCGTGGCGGCTGCCAGACTATCCAACTTCTCGGACAACCGATCCACTCCCCCAGCGAGAGCGTAGTCATAACTATAGAGGGCATCCAACTCCTGCTGCTTCACCTTCACCGCGTCAAAGAGACCGGCATGGCCATAAGCGGCTGTCTTAAGGCGATCGATGAGGAGTTGTAGCCTCATCATGGCCCGCTCTAAGACCACCACGGCCTTAAGTTCCCCCGCCTCGACAAGTCGAGACTGAACCCCGGTGAGCCTTCTCCGCTGTTCCTCGAAACGGCGTGCCAGGTGCATTCGCAGGAGTTTGTCCGCTTCCCGACGCAACTCCTTCTCTTTGTACCCTTTGTAGCCGGGGATGGCCCTTGCGAGCCTCTCCAAGGCTTCCTGGGCACCGACTACCCTTTCTCTCAGATCCACATCTCCCTCCTTATAAGAATAGTTCCGCCCCACAGTATTCACACTTGACTATGCCTTTACCCACGAACTCCCTGGTAGCACCACAGTTGGGGCACTTGTTGGTCTCCATCTCGGCCGCTTCCTTGGCGTAGAGGACCCCTTCCTTCCAGTCGATATAGCCGGTGAAGAGCCCCTTCCCCACCAGGTCGTAGATGTAATCTTTCACCTGGTCGCGACTCACATTCAGTTCTAAAGCCACGTCGGAGACCCGCACCCTTCCTTGGGTCTGAACCATATTTAGGACCCTCTTTTCCTTCTCCACCCCGGCGAACTCTCGGGCTTCCTCCCGGCCTCTGATGAGCATGAAGGTGCCAGCGCCCAGGGTGGGAGCCACCAGAACTATAAGCACCAGGGCCAGCCCCAGGATGAAACCCGTTATCTGCAACTGGCCACTGGCTACGTTGGAGAGAAGCCAGAGGCCTGCTACCACTCCCAGTGCTAGACCGACGAGGATAAGGATCAACCCAGAGAGCCTTCCTTGCCCGATCACGATCTCTGCCTCCTTGAGAGATTAGACTTTAGCCGGCACCACCTCCGCCGCCACCACCGCCACCGCCACCGCCGCCTCCACCTCCGCTCCAGCCGCCACCACCGCCCGAACTGCTAGGAGCGCTGGAGAGGGTGGAGCCAGTGGAATTGAGAAGCGAGACCAGCCCATCGCTCATCGACTGAAGCGAGGAGGCCATACCGTCGCTCACCCCTTGCAGGGAGGGCATCCCCCGACCGGCGCCAGTCCCAACCCCTTCCCCAGTGCGACGTCCCGGCGTACCGTAGACCAGGGGGGGATAGGGCATATACCAGTCAGGAGCAGGGGCACCCGCGGCGGCGAATTTCTTCACCCATCCTTCCTCCAGACCAAAGGCGATAGCGTAGGGGAGATATTTGTCGAAGATATCCTTGGCTTCCTTGAGGTCTGTGTACCGCTCGATCTCCTGCAAGTAACGCTTGAAGGCTCGCCATTTCGCCGCCGCCATCGACCCTTCACCGGTCTTACGAGGCATGAACCGCCCAAAGATCACCACACCCAGGAAGGCTAACCCCAGCCCGATGAAGGGAAAGATCGCCAGGGCGGTGATGCCACTCAAAGCACCCATGATACAGAACCCCAAAACCCCGGAGAGGACCATCCCCATCACACCCAAGCCGGTGTAGATTTTGCGCGTCCGATCCGGGCTCTGGGTGAAGAAGCCCAGTTTCACCACTTCCTCATACAACTCTCCCTGCAACTTGGGGATGACCTTGTAGAACTTGTTCTTCAGATCGGACAACTCCTTCCTGCTGCCGTGGCCGAAAATCTTCCGAATGAGGGTGCGTTCATATCCCCTTAGATCTTTCTCCTGGCCGGTCCGCTCGAAGGTGAAATCTCGGTGAGTGCCAATGCCCAAGAAGCCTCTCTCCTCGACCTCCTGCATGCGTATTACGCCCCGCCGGGCCAGATCCACGATGGTGGCTATGATATCTTTCATATCGGCCCGCTCATCCAGAAGGGTGCCCACCGCACCGGCGGGAAGGTCACTGGGCGGCTCGGTGAGGTAGTCGGCGGGCATCCGGATGGGGCGATCCCGCCCCCTGGTATACCAGAGGATATAGAGCCCCAGGAAAGCGGCTAGCGGTATGAAGACGCCCAGGCAAAGAGAGCCCAAGTCAGCCCAGGGACCAACTCTGGCTCTAAAATCCTCCGCTGCTTGCCAAGAGGGAGGGCTCCCCTCGATGATGCCATGAGGGAACTGCACCCTAACCTCCAACTCCCGCCCAGGGCTTATGTCCTGGGCCACAAAGACTACCGTCCTTGAGTCGCGGACGTCGACATAAGCGTCCCAGCCATATGCGGCCACGTTCTGTACCTCTTCTACCTTCTCCGGCAGATGGACGGTCACCGTCGAGGAACGAACCATGAAATTCCGATCGCGGAAGACCGCCTTCCACCAAAGTTGATCGCCACCTTCGTAGATGCGGAGACCGCCTTGCACTATGTAACTGATGACATAGGTATGGGTAGAGTCCTGGGTATAGGGGAAATAGACCTTCACTACGTAGTCGCCATCATCGTAATAGGTCTCATAGGTATAGGGGGTCTCCCGACCAGGCACCGACTTCTGGCCATCGACCGACACCTCCGCCAGGCTTATATCCTCCAAGCGATCAGTGGGGATATTGCGATAGATGAAATGGAAACTGCCTTCCGTATAGGTGAGTTCCCAGGTCTCGGTAACCAGGATGTCGGAGTTCTCCTGCACGGTGATATCCACGTCCAGTCGGTTCCAATAGTACTCTTTGTCCTGAGCCTGGACACCCCCTACTAGACCTAAGAACACGATAAGGATCAGCGCTATAGAGACCTTTCTATTCATCGCTTCTCTCCTCCCACGTGGGATAAGAATCAAAAAACATTATACCCCAATTGGGGACTCAAGGGAAATAGCCAGAAAGTCTTAGCCTAATGGGGCTCCCGCCCTGATTCTTTGAGCGAATAGAAGCAAAGCAGAGTGCTCCCATATCTTCTACGCTCTTGGAGTCCCAAGGTTTCAAGCCTCAACTCCTGATACTCCTTGGGATGCATCTGGGCGATAATCAACCCTTCTGGCTTCAGGACCTCCCCATGGCTGTCCAAAGCCCGCAAGGTCTCGGCCCATAGCCCTCGATACTGAGGCGGTGCTAGATATACGATATCGAAGGAGGCCAGTATCCCCTTCCGGACAAAGCGAAAGACATCCTGCCGTATGACTCGGGCTCTATCCGTCAAGCCGGTGAGAGCCAGGTTCTCCTTGATCAACCCAACCGCCTTTCGGCCCTGATCCACGAAGACGGCTCTTTCCGCACCCCGACTGAGGGCCTCTATCCCCACGCTTCCCGTGCCCGCGAAAAGGTCAAGGAAGTGTGCTCCCTCCACCCTAGGCCCCAGGATGTCGAAAAGGGCCTCCTTCACCCGGTCGGTGATAGGACGGGTAGTAGTGCCAGGCAGAGATTTCAGCCGTCTCCCCTTGGCTGCTCCGGCGATAACCCGCACCTACGAAAGTCCCTCCAACTTCTCCAAGAGCCTCTCTTTCTCCTCCTCAAATCTGGCCAGTTTCTCTCGCTCCCGCTCTTGCACATCTAGAGGGGCCTTGGCCCTGAAATTCTCATTGTCTAGCAGGGCCTTCGCCCTGGCGATTTCCCCATCCAGTCG
This sequence comes from uncultured Anaerolineales bacterium, assembly GCA_964383935.1. Taxonomy (GTDB): domain Bacteria; phylum Chloroflexota; class Anaerolineae; order UBA7937; family UBA7937; genus UBA7937. The sequence goes on from CAYLIE010000006.1 coordinate 96,506, forward strand.
CAAAATCTGTTTGCTCAGAAGCTCTCGTTTCTCCTCTCTATCTATTTCCATCTTCAAACTGGTAGAGAATGGACCGGTTACGATGGGAATGCCCTCAATGGGCTTTGCTAGCGATATCACCCAATCCTGCTCTTGCACTCCGGCTAACCTCTCGAAAGTTGCTCTCTCTCCCATAAATAACTCGTGGCTTATCACCGTGTGCGCCAGGGGCACGACTCCAGGCTCCAACCTCTCCTCCGCTTTCCAGTTGCGGATGGCCCGGATATGCTCCCAGAGGGTCTCCTGTGCTCGCTCCACCTCCTCGTCTATCGGTCCCGCTTCCGGCCAGGGAGCGATTATGAGGCTCTCCCCCTCATGGGGCAGATGTTGCCATATCTCTTCGGTGACGAAGGGCATGAAGGGGTGCAAGAGCCGCAAAGTGCGCTCTAACACGTAGACTAGAACGTAGCGCGTCCTCTCCTTCGCCCTCTCGTCATCGCCGTAGAGGGCCACCTTACTGGCCTCGATGTACCAATCGCAATACTCCCCCCAAAGGAACTCATATATCTGACGCCCCGCCTCACCGTACTGATACCCCTCCATGAGGCGGTTCACCTCACTTATGAGACGGTTATGCCGGCTGAGGATCCAACGATCAGTCGGGGTAAGATCCCACTTCCAGGAATCGCCTTCAGGCAATTCGTACTCCTCAGGTAGATTGCCGGTCACGAAGCGAGCGGCGTTCCATATTTTATTGGCGAAGTTGCGGCTAGCCTCCACTTGCTGCAGAGAGAGCCTCATATCGTTACCCGGAGTGCTGCCGGTCATGAGGGTGAAGCGCAAGGCGTCGGTGCCGTACTCGTCCATCACCTCCAAGGGATCGATAACGTTGCCCTTGGAGCGGCTCATCTTCTCACCACCTTCATCCCTGACCAGGCCATGCAGATAGACGATATGGAAGGGGATATCGCCCACACACTCCAACCCCATCATGATCATCCGGGCCACCCAGAAGAAGAGGATATCATAGGCTGTCTCCATCACCGTCGTGGGGTAGAAATAGCGCAGATCCTCGGTATCATCGGGCCAGCCCAAGGTCGAGAAGGGCCATAGCGCCGAGGAGAACCAGGTGTCCAGGATATCGGGATCCTGGCGAAGGTTCGTCCCCTTGCAACTTGTACACTCGCGGGGTTCATCAGTAGAGACGATAACCTCTTGACAATCGTTGCAGTACCAGACGGGGATGCGGTGCCCCCACCAGAGTTGCCGGGAGATACACCAGTCGCGGATATTCTCTAGCCAGTTGTAGTAGACCTTGGTGAACCGCTCAGGGATGATCTCGATCCGTCCCTTGCGCACCACATCCAAGGCCTGCTCGGCCAAGGGCTTTATCTTGATGAACCACTGCTCGGAGATGAGGGGCTCGATCATGGTATGGCAACGCTGACATCGCCCCGGCGCATGAAGATGATCTTCGACCTTGATCAACAGCCCTTCCTTCCCCAAGTCAGCCAGCAACCGCTCCCTAGCCTCATACCGATCCAACCCGGCGTAGGGGCCTGCCTCCTCGCTCATGGTGCCATCTGGGTTCATCGCGTTAACGATAGGTAGATCATGGCGCTGGCCGATTTCGTAGTCGTTGGGATCATGGCCTGGGGTGATCTTCACGGCTCCAGTGCCGAACTCCATATCCACCGCTCGGTCAGCGATGATGGGGATCCTGCGACCCAAGAGAGGTAAGATAGCCGTCTTACCCACTAACCGATTGTAGCGCTCATCATTGGGATTGACGGCCACCGCCGTATCCCCCAGGATCGTCTCCGGCCTGGTTGTAGCCACCTCGATATACCCGCCCTTCCCTCGTCCCTCGGGATCCCTGCGGGAGGATCCTTTACGGACGGCCAGCGGGTAGCGCACCCAGTAGAGTTTGCCTCGCTCCTCCTCGTGCTCCACCTCCAAGTCTGAGATAGCCGTCCCACAGCGAGAGCACCAATTGACGAGATACTTGCCCCGATAGATCAAACCTTCTTCATAGAGGCGGACAAAGGCCATTCGGACCGCTCGGGAAAGGCCTTCGTCCATGGTGAAGCGTTCCCTCGTCCAGTCGCAGGAGGCCCCCAGCCGTCGGAGTTGCTGGTTTATGTAACCTCCGTGTCTCTCCTTCCAGGCCCAGCCCAACTTGACAAACCACTCCCTGCCCAGATCATGGCGAGCCAGCGGTCGACCATCCGAGGGCACCGGATACCCTATCTCCCTGAGAAGATCGTCCAGTTCTCGCTCTTCCAACCCTCTCTCAATCACATTGTGAGTAGCGATACTAGCGTGGTCGCTACCTGGCAGCCAGAGGGTAGGCTCGCCCCGCATCCGGTGCCAACGGATCATGATGTCCTGGATGGTTATAACGAGGGCATGGCCGATATGCAGTTCCCCCGTGATATTGGAAGGAGGCATGGAGATTACAAAGGGCCTCCGCTCCCGGTCGACCTGGGGGGTCAAATAGCCCCTGCTTTCCCAAAACCTGTAGAGCCGCCCCTCAGTCGTTTTAGGATCGTAGGTCTTAGACATCTTCTGCTTAGCCATTTGAACCTCCCTTCCCTTCCCACAGGGATACTTTACGTACGGGACAGGTTGTGCAAGGGCATCATCGGCCCCTGGCCTGTCATCCCTTCCCCCGGGATCCCATAAGGATAAGGAAGACCCTGTCGGCCTGCCCCGGTACTTGTCAGCCCGTCCTGCCTGCCCTGGCGATGGCAGGCCAGGGGCATCAGCGGGCCAGAGGGCAGGCTCCTATAAAAACCCCTTCCATCTCCAGGACGGAAGGGGCCGCGGTACCACCTCGATTCCGGCTTAAACCGGCACTCTTCGCTATAACGGGCTCACCCGAGAGAACTTACTTGCCGTTCAGTCCTCCGGCTCCCAGGCGACCTTCAGCGGCTTTCGTTGCGGAGGGTTTTCAGCCCAAGGCCCCCCTTCTCTGCCAACTCCGTCCGCTTACTCCTCCTGTTCATCGCCTTTTTAGAATTTAGGGTTATTTTAGCATACTTACACTGGCCCGTCAAGGTCAACACAGATCGACGGTTGCGTTCACCAAGTGGTCCCTGGGCTTCTTACCCGGGATACGCGATATCGC
>CAYLIE010000007.1:0-99302 GCA_964383935.1 uncultured Anaerolineales bacterium
GCTGCCACGTCACTTACTGCTTCCACCCAAAGTCTACTTTTTCAGAGACCTCGATCCAGTTACTTGACAAAGTCGCCATTTTGTGCTATTATCTATGCTAGATAATCTGCTATAGGCGTTGCTAGATTCGGGAGGAGGCGGAGAGCATGGCTTTAGAGAGGCGGAGGATTCGTTCGGCCGGTCGGACCACTGGCAGTGTGGAGATAACGCTGCCCGTGGAGTTGCAGGTTTTGGAGGGTATTGAGTGTGAAGTGCTGGTGAGGGATGGGGTCAGACCAGAGATCGTTCTGCGGCCTAACGTTGGTGTCGCTCAAGCGCTCTTTACGAACCTGTGGCAGCAGTTGAGGCTTGGCTTGCAGAGGGTTGGGAAGATCGGGGATTTCGACCTGAGCGATTTTAACGTGGCACTTTTGCCCCCTCGCCATTGGTACGACAAACCGCCTCTTTCCTACCAGGATGCTCTCACGGTTCTTTCCCGTCTCAAGGAGAACAGAGGTTCCGCACGGGTCAACAACAGCGATGCCATGTTGCGTTTGGTGACCTTTCTGGCCGTAAACGCTGGATATAGACTAGGTTTGGAAGGGCGATTCAGCGTGGCCTTCGGCGATGCCGTTGGCTATTTGGTCTCTGGGGTGGGCAGCGGGCAGGGCACCGATTTCGAGCGCGACGTGGCTCTCTCTGCCTTTGGTGGTGAGGAGAAGGCAGTAGCGGGACAGATCGACTCCCTCTCTTTTGATGGCCGGTGGCAGGAGGCAGGGGAAGGTCTAAAAAGGGTCTTCTCCCAGTTTCGGGAATGGCAGGAGAATCCAGAGCGGTATGAAGAGGCTCGTAAACGTTGGTGGCAAGCCATGACTAGAGTGGAAATAGGGGTGTCCATTTCTACCCTTGAGGACTATCTGCAGCGTGCCAAGTCCAAGGGACCAAAGTCATGAAGTATCGCCGTCGGTGTGAAGCAACTAAGAGGAGGTGAAAGATGGCTGACGAAAGAAAAAAGAGAGAAACAAGAATACCTGAGGGTGACATCAGTATCGATTTAGGCCTTGGTGGTCTCTTCAAGGGGCTAGGCAACTTTGTCGAGTTGTTATCCGAAATGGTCGAGGAGGGAGAATCTGAGATCACCCGCCAGGGAGAATTCAAGCTCAAAGGCTTGGAGAAAGCACGAGGGGTCTATGGGCTCACTGTGAAAACTGGCCTGGGCGGGATTCCTCGCGTTGAGTCTTTCGGCAACATTCGAGAGACGGAGAGAGGGCCTATAGTTACTGAGACGCGAGAACCCTTAGTCGATATCTTCCAAGAAGGGGAAGTCATCCTCGTGGTGGTGGAATTGGCCGGCGTGGACGAGGAGGAGATAGAGGTCGATGTTCAGGGTGACATTCTTTCTCTCTCCACCAAGGGGGAGAGGAAGTACGTCAAGGAGATGTTGCTTCCCCATCTCGTCGACCCGGCAACACTGACCACCAGCTACAAGAATGGGATCCTCGAACTGCGGGTCAACAAGGCGAAAGGTGGCTAGAGCGAACGGAAAAAGGATGGCTATAGGCCCCAGGCCGGGGGAGTCCTCATTTCTCTAGGTGTAAGGGTATGAGAAAACTTCTCTACATCCCCTTAATCCATGGCGGTGCAGACCTGGGCAGCGTGGCTGCCAGTATGGATGAGAAGGGTGTAGCCATGCATGGGGAAGAGAAATGGGAGAAACACAAGCGAACCATCTCCGGATTCTGGGATTCTATAGAGAGTCATATGGACTCCCTCGATGTCACTGATTTCCAGATTTATCAGGATGGCCTAGCCGCCGAGGACTCCTTGGGCCAGAGGATCGTAAAGGAGGCAGCCAGAAAGGGCAGCCGGAACTACCAATTAGTGGAGAGACTCATGGCCAGAGGGGCGAAAATAGTAAAGACCGAAGATATCTCTACACTCCTCAAGGAGGTGGAACTCATCAAGAAGATAGCCCAATCGAAGTCAGTCCCGGGGCGATTGTTCGCAGCCCTGAAGTATGAACTGGCCAAGAAGAGACTACTTGAGGAGAGAGACGAGTTTATAGCCAAAACCATCAATGACAGCCTGGTCCGTAATGGCATCCTCTTTGTAGGCGCTTTCCACAATGTGATTCCTAAACTGGCCAGTGATATCGTCGTGAAGGAGGTCAAGGTCAAGGAGAAGGTGGAAGAGTATCAAAGGAGTTTCCTTCTCAGAGGGAAACAAGAGAAGGTGGAGGAACTGGCCAGATATCTGGTGGCTCCTGTGGGATGATCTCCTTTCCTTGTGTAGTTGATGTGCGCTCAGAGATTGATGGGATGTCCAGTATTACAGATGATGGGATATGGAGAAGGGAGGTTTCTATGGCTAAGAAGAGCAACCGAAAAGAAGAGAGACTCCTGACCTTGCGAGTCGCCGAGGGGCAGAGCAAGGATGTTGGAAGGGGCATTGCCCGCATCGACCCCCAGGATTTCGAGAGGATCGGGGTGGCAATCGGCGATATCGTCTCCATCACCGGGAAGAGAACGACCGTAGCCAAGATCATGCCCGCCTATCACGCCGATCGGGGAAAAGGCATCGTCCAGATCGACGGCATAATTCGAGAGAACACTCAGGCCAGCCTAGACGAAAAGGTCCGTATTCACAAGGTTGACCACCAGATAGCCAAGCGGATCACCTTGGCCCCTATGGGCTCGAGGCGGACTCTGCCTCGAGGGTCGGATAGCCGCTACGTTGGAAGACTTCTCGAAGGGCTAGTTGTCACTGAGGGAGACCGGGTTCGCGCTAACCTCTTCGGTACCCGCTCCGTGGATTTCATCGTGACCAGCACCTCCCCTGAGGGCGCGGTTATGGTGGCAGCAACCACGATCACCAAGATCGAGGGGAAAGAGGCGGACGGGGATCGGGGGTTGAAGGTCTCCTATGAGGATATCGGGGGGCTAGACAAGGAGATTCAACGCATCCGAGAGATGATCGAGTTGCCATTGAAATACCCTGAGGTCTTCGATCGCTTGGGCATCGAAGCGCCAAGGGGCGTCTTGCTTCACGGCCCTCCGGGCTGCGGCAAGACCCTTATCGCCCGCGCTGTGGCCTCCGAAACATCTGCTAATTTCTTTCACGTCAACGGTCCGGAGATCATCCACAAGTTCTACGGTGAGAGCGAGGCGCACCTGCGGGAGATCTTCGAGCAAGCGAGTCGCAATGCGCCAGGCATCATCTTCCTAGATGAGATCGATGCTATCGCTCCCAAGCGGGAGGAGGTACATGGGGAAGTAGAGAAACGGGTGGTGGCCCAGCTTTTGGCCCTGATGGATGGCTTGAAGTCCCGAGGCGAAGTGATAGTCATCGGCGCTACCAATATTCCGAACTCTTTGGACCCTGCTTTACGTCGCCCGGGCCGTTTCGACCGGGAGATCAGCATCAGCATCCCAGATAAGAATGGCCGTCTGGAGATATTGGAGATACACACTAGAGGAATGCCCCTTGCTGATGATGTGGATCTGGAGAGACTGGCCGAGATCACTCACGGCTTCGTGGGAGCTGACTTGGAGGCCTTATGCCGCGAAGCAGCCATGATCACCTTACGTCAACTGATGCCGGATATCGATTTCGCTCAGTCTCACATCCCCTACGAGCGGCTGCTGGAATTGGAGGTGACCATGGACGACTTCTTGACCGCTCTAGGAGAGGTCGAACCCTCTGCCATCCGCGAGGTCTTCACCGAGGTTCCCGATATCAGATGGGAGGATATTGGGGGCTTGAAGGAGGCCAAGGAGATACTGATGGAAACTGTTGAGTGGCCCCTCAAGTATCCTGAGCTCTTCGCCCAGGCCAAGACCAGGCCGCCTAAAGGGATACTTCTATATGGCCCGCCGGGCACAGGCAAGACGCTTTTGGCCAAAGGGGTGGCCAACGAAAGTGAAGTAAATTTCATCTCCGTCAAGGGCCCGGCGCTCATGTCCAAGTGGATGGGGGAGAGCGAAAAAGGGGTGCGTGAGGTATTCAAGAAGGCCCGGCAAGCAGCGCCTTGCATCATCTTCTTCGATGAGATCGATGCCCTGGCTCCTGTACGGGGCTATGGCGGCGGAGACTCCCATGTGGCTGAGCGGGTGGTCAGCCAGTTTTTGACGGAGATGGATGGTATTGAGGAACTGAAAGGGGTTATCGTCCTAGCCGCCACCAACCGTTTGGACATAGTCGACTCGGCCTTGTTACGTCCCGGTAGATTCGATGTGCTGATCGAGTTGCCCGTCCCCGACTGTGAGGCCCGTGAGACGATCCTCAAGATCCATACCAAGGACAAACCCCTGGCTTCCGATGTTGACCTAGGGATTCTGACAGATGTGACCGAGGGCTCAGTGGGAGCGGACATCGAATCGATTTGTCGCCAGGCCTCGATGCTAGCCATTCGAGAGTTTCTCAATGGCGAGGTCGATTCTGAATCCTACGAGAGTTTTCAGATTAGCATGCGACATTTCCGCCAGGCGATGGATGATTGGCAAAGGGTTAGACATAGAGAAGAGACTGTGGTATAATATTTTTGGTGAGGACATAACTCTGTTGTTGAAGAGTTTATCTGACTCTAGCGAGTCAGATCCTCGAGACCTAAACCGTTGGTGTTGAGTTGGTCTGTTCCCTGGAGGAAGGTGTCTACCCCAGCGATGACGACTCTCGCCAGGAAGGTCTTTTCGAGGGTTTGACGGAGCAACCCCGTCTTTACGACGGGGTTGCTCATTTGCAGATAGCCGATTTGTCATACGGTCGACATTAACGCAAAATCAGTACCTTTATCCTATTGACGCAGATTCTATTAACTGCTATGTTTTGAATACAATTGATAAAATGTAGATTGCATCGCGGCGATAAAGGCAAACCCATCGAAAGATGGGGACGCAAAGCCACGGGCCTAGGGTTCAAAAGCGGACTAGGGGAGCCGGGTTGCCGCCGGGGGATAGCGTATTGAGAAACACGCTTTTCGAGCCAATGTCAGGTGTCGGAGAGCGCGTTTTCTTAACCCCTTCAGGGTTCATTATCTTTCACCAGGGCATCGGAATTTACGCAAAATTTACGTATAGCCCCTTGACAGTTGGGGTAAAAGATGTTACACTGATAGTTGGAACCCAAGGAAGTTGACAAATTTGACAATCAAACCGGTGATAAAGGCAAACCCATCGAAAGATGGGGGCGCAAAGCCACGGGCCTAAGGTTCAAAAGCGGACTAGGGCAGCCGGGTTGCCGCCTAGAAATAGCGTATTGAGAAACGCGCTTTTCGAACCGAAGGCTGGGTATCGGAGAGCGCGTTTTCTTAACCCCCTCAGGGTTCGTTATCTTTCACCGGGGCATCAGAATTTAGGCAAGATTCACCCATAACCCATTGATACCTCGGCAAGAGGTGATAAGGTTACAGCGGAATTTGAATAATTTGGTTATTCGTTCTTGTGACGAGTAACCCATTGAAAGGTGGGAGCAGAGAGCAACAGGCCCAAGGTTCAGAAGCGTAGTAGGGTAGCCGTCTTGTCGTTGAGGGCTTGGCGGCGAAGAGGATGCTTCGTCATCTTCTAGTGCGGCTATCCCTACAGTTGCTCTCTTGTGGGGGAGAGTGCCTCGTGTTTCGGAATGTAAAAAGTTGCCCATTCAATCTGCGCACCCCTTACTCGCTTGGCTCATTTTGCAGAGGTTTTGAGCCATCTTGACCGGTTGCTCTAGGTCTAGATGGCTCATCTTTTTTTGAGATGCGAGTGGAACCACCTGCCAAAGTGGGACTAAAGGGCACCTACACTGGTCAGGCCAACTTGAGAAATGAGTCGTGACGTAGAATCTCGTTCCCACACTGTCCAGTCAGTAGACCGAGCGATGAGGGTACTGGAAGCGTTGGCCTCTGCAGAGGAACCCGGGCTTGGCGTTGTGGAACTCAGCAAGAGACTACAGGTGCCCAAGAGCACTATTCATCGCATCCTAAGCACTCTAGTTGACAGAGGGTACGTCCGGCAGGATGCTGCCACACGGAGATACAAACCCTCTCTGAAAACCTTGAAAATCGCGGGCTTGGTGCAAAGAAAAACGCCACTGTGTAATCAGGCCAGGTCTTACCTCAGGAGGTTGATGCAGGATACCGGTGAGAATGTAGCCTTAGTGATCAGGGATTATTGTGAGGCTATCGTGGTTGATCAACTAGAGTATCCGGACAAGATCCAACCGAAGCCCGAGATGGGCACGGCTCGGCTGCTTCATTGCACCGCGGCGGGCAAGGTGATAGCCGCTTCCATGTCCGCGAGGGAACTGCGGCAAGCCATAGGAGGAGAGGGGCTGGAGCGTTTCACCCGCAGAACCATCAACTCTTACTCCGCCCTGCACAAAGCGCTGGCCACGGTTCGCTCTCAGGGGTATGGCACGGAGAACGAGGAACGGGCAAACGGGATCCGTGGTGTGGCCGCGCCCATCAGGCACCGCGATGGGGCCGTCATCGGCAGTGTAGAGATCAGAGGGCTCACTGCCCGCATCAGCGGGGAGCGCCTGAAGGAGTTGGCCAAATGCGTCGTCACGGTCGCCAACAACATCTCGGCCAGTCTGGGCTACGACGTGGGGAGAATCGGTTAGTTTTTTTAACGAAGATACAAAAACGCTGTTCCGCAATGCGGGAAACACGATCACAGGCTCGCTCACATCTCTTGAGTTCTATGAAGCAGAAATGGAACATCGTTCTGAACACTTCTCATCTTAAAGGTGACTAAAAGGAGAGGGCTGACCAGGAATCAGCCCTCGAGGGGAGAATCGGACTAAACCATTGCCCAGCGTTTGGCAGGCCGGTAGTGGATTGACCCTCAGGTGCAACTCAGGAGGCACCTTTAGCCCCCTGGTTACCGTCTCCCCAACAATCATTCTATCACATTTAAGTCTAAAGGTAAAGAATTCCGAGGGAAAGGGGGTGAGAAGAGATGGCAGTGGAGAAGGCTATCGCGTCCTCGAGCCTGGTCGAAGTTATCGACCGGGTCCTGGACAAGGGGATCGTGGTCGATGCTTGGGCGAGGATCTCCCTGGTGGGCATCGAGATACTGGCCCTCGAGGCCAGAGTCGTGGTCGCCGGGGTGGATACCTTCCTCAAGTACGCTGAGGCCATCGGCTTAACGCCGCTGGCTGCACCGGCCTAGAGCCTTCATTTGGGGCTTGAGGGCAGGTATCAATAATTTACCCGGGAGCGAAGGCTCCTGGGGGAGGAAAGGAGGTGAGAAGAGATGGCAGTGGAGAAGGCTATCGCGTCCTCGAGCCTGGTCGAAGTTATCGACCGGGTCCTGGACAAGGGGATCGTGGTCGATGCTTGGGCGAGGATCTCCCTGGTGGGCATCGAGATACTGGCCCTCGAGGCCAGAGTCGTGGTCGCCGGGGTGGATACCTTCCTCAAGTACGCTGAGGCCATCGGTTTAACACCGCTGGCGGCTCCGGCGTAGGGGTAGGGAACAAGCATCGGGTCCCCAACTTGCGGGCGGCGTCGAGGCCTCCCCAGGTTCACGCTCAGCCTAGAAACTAAGGGTGAGCCTCGATGTCCGCCTCGCAGGTGCGAGGTTGCGAAGTTAGGAAGTCCCCCAGGGGACGAGAAGATATAAGAAGGAAGGAGGTGAAAAGATGCCTTCCGCAGAGGAGATGCGAGGCTTGGCCCAAGGGATCGCGTCCTCGAAGCGCGGTCGCAAGGAGGCCATAGCCAGCCTGAAGAGGGAAGTGAAGAGCCAACTGGCGGGGTATGCGAGCGATCACCAAACCATGGCCGAGGAGGTCAGGAAGGAATTGGCTGAAGATGCCAAGGCTCGCCAGATGGGCGCGAGAATCCAACTGACGGGGTTCCACAACGATCACCAGGCCATGGCCGAGGAGGTGAGAGCCGAGTTGGCCCAGGCCAAGTCTCAATTGGAGAGAGACACCAGCGCTCTGATGAAGGAACTGGGCCGAGGGACCAAGGCCCGTAGGAAGGAAGTGAAGGCCGAGTTGACCCAGGCCAGGTCTCAATTGAAGAGCGAGACCGGCGCTCTGATGAGGGGGCTGAAGGCGGAGACGAAGGCGGCTCGGAGGGCCTGGCAGCAAGGGCTGAAGGGCGCGCCACCGAAGCCAAAACCCAAGCCAAAACCGCGCGCACAGAAGAAAGCCCCGGCCAAGGCCGCACGGCCGAAGAAACCGACTGAGTGAGTTGAGGAGCGGTTACAGGTAGCGTGACGGCTTCCGTTGCTGTCCTCCTCCTGGCGCTGTAGGGAGCGTTGGCTGCCCCAAGGCTGAACCCTATTATGAGTGCCCTCTCCTTCAGCGGTAGGGTGTGTTGACTTGAGGAGAATGGGGCGACCCTGCGGGTCTAGCCACCTCCCTGCAGCGCTCGAGACCAGAGGCCTGGCCGGGATGCCCGGGAAATATAGTAGACAGCAACTCGGTAGTGGGCTCTCTATCACTCTACCGATTGGCAAGGAAGAGGAGAAGAGTAATGAGCACGAGAGTTGGAGATTCCAGAAGGGGGGCCTCCGTTGAGGAGGGGCGATTGAACGAGTTGAAAGAACGCAGGCTAATGGAGATGGTTCCCGGCCAGCCCCCAACTCCTATGGTAGAGATCTCGCCACCTCCAGGCTTCGTGGAGACCCCCTTCATCAAGAGCATAACCGAACGAGCCCTGACCTATGTGGAGGGGGGCTTCGCCGTCCATTTCCGGGGACCGACGGGGTGTGGTAAGACGACCCTGGCTATACATCTGGCCACCCAGATCGGCCGCCCCATGATGCTCCTGGTGGGGGACGAGGAGTTAGCCACCTCCGACCTGGTAGGTGGGGAACATGGTTACCACCGCAAGCGGGTCCGCGACCAATTCATCCATTCAGTCCTGAAGACGGAGGACCGTCTCTATTACCATTGGGTCGACAGTCAGCTCACGGTAGCCTGCCAAGAGGGGTACACCCTGGTCTACGACGAATTCAGCCGCTCCAGGCCGGAGGCCAATAACGTCTTGTTGCCGGTGCTCGAGGAGCGGATACTGATCCTCCCCACCATCAGGAGCGCTGAGGGGTATCTGCGGGTTCATCCTGACTTCACGGCCATCTTCACCTCAAACCCCATGGAATACGCGGGGGTGCATCCCAGCCAGGAGGCCCTGCTAGATCGCATGATCACTATTGACATCAACCACTTCGACCGGAAGACGGAACTGGCCATCACCCAGGCTCGAACGGGTGTCTCCGCCAAGGAGGCCAAGAAGATAGTGGATCTGGCAAGGGGGTTCCGAGAGGCGATGAATTCCGACTCAGCTCCCACAGTCAGGAGTTGTATCATGATCGGCAAGGTCCTGGCCCACCAGAAGGCCAACGGGGGCGATCTCGCTTTCGGCCAGATAGTGACCGACGTTTTGGCGCGGGAAATCAACCCTCACGGTAAGCCCGACAAGGAGAAGCGTGACATATTGGTGGATCTGCTCAAGAAGAGCAAATAGAAACTCGAGATATAGGGAGGTGCGATGCGCGTTAGAACATCAGAATACCTGAGGTCGGCCCACGATATCCCACACCAAGGCAATATCCGTCGTCTTACTGGGATGGGAAACCCACATCAACAACTTGAGGGGTTGGCACTAGAGAAAGAAAGGTTGCAAAAGCAGCGCAGTATATGGTTGGCCAAGGCTAGGCGCCTGGAGGATCGCATCGCCCAGTTGGATGCGCAGGCCCGAGCCCTGCTGGAACGCGCTGAACCTCCTATCAGAGAGGCAGAGGAAGAAGTGCCATATCCTCTCCCTCGCTAAAGCAGCGGCGCAACGCAGATTACAAGCAGTCTCCGACAGAGATGACCAGGCAACCTGTTAAGGATTGAGGGTTGGGGTAGCGGGATGCCCCGTGGGGAGGTATCCCCTAGTAGAGTGCTCACCATTTCCTGTGCTTGCCTGTGTCCTGAGAGATGCTCTGGCGGGCAGTTTTTCCCAAATACCCCCGGGCTTGACTGCTTGATGAAAAAAGGAGGGAAAAGATGCCAAGGGATGACAAAGAAAAACGGGATGAAATGGAGGGCATAGACCTGGGCCTGGGCGGTCTCTTCAAGGGGATCGGCGATCTCATCGATTTGGTCTCTGGGATGGTGGAAAAGGTCGATCTAGCCAACCTCGATGAAGAGACGCTCTCTAGGCTGCGGAGAGCCAGCCGGAGTGGGGTCGGAGGAGCACCTAGAGGCGTCTACGGCGTCTCAGTACAGCGAGGAATCGGTGGCATCCCCAGAGTGCAGCCCTTCGGGAATATCCGCCGCACCGAGAGAGGCCCTATCGTCGAGGAGGTGAGGGAACCCCTCACCGACCTCTTCGATGAGGATGATCTACTCTTGGTCGTTGCTGAGCTGCCCGGCGTGGAGGAGAAGGAGATACGAATCGAAATCGAGGAGGACACCCTCAAATTCTCTTCTACCGGAAAGAGGAAATACACCAAGGAACTTCCACTTCCTTGCCCGGTTGATGAGAGCACCATGGAGACCACCTACAAGAACGGCGCCCTGGAGATCAAGTTGGGCAAGAGAAGCGAGCCCGATGAGGGGGAAACCGAGTGAGCAGGGCCCTAGGCATCGACCTGGGAACCACGAATTCGGTGATGGCGGTGATGGAGGCGGGCATGCCCATAATCATCCCTAACGTAGAGGGCAGCCGCCTCACTCCTTCGGTGGTGGCCATCGATGGAAAAGGCGAACGGCTGGTGGGGGAGGTGGCCAAGCGGCAAGCCATCATCAACCCCCAGAATACGGTCTTCTCTATTAAGCGTTTCATGGGACGCAAACTGTCTGATGCTTCTGTGCAACATGACAAGGCGCTAGTGCCCTATGAATTGACCGCTGCCGCCAACGGCGATCTCCGGGTGGCCATGAACGGCCGGGAGTACCCACCGCCGGAGATTTCAGGGATGATCTTGCAGAAGTTGAAACGTGATGCTGAGATCTATCTGGGCGAGCCCGTCACTCAGGCGGTGATTACCGTGCCTGCCTACTTTAACGATAGCCAGCGCCAAGCTACTAAGGAGGCCGGCCAGATAGCCGGGCCCGAGGTATTGCGCATCATCAACGAGCCCACCGCCTCGGCTCTAGCCTATGATTTCCCTCATGAGAACCGGGAGACTATCGCCATCTACGACCTAGGTGGGGGAACCTTCGATATCTCCATCCTAGACCTGGGCGACGGTGTCTTCGAAGTCCTCTCCACCAGCGGCGATACCCACCTGGGTGGCGATGACCTGGACCGAAGGATCATCGAATGGCTCTGCGATGGTTTCTTGGAGGAGGAGAGCATCGACTTGCGAGAGGACAGGGTGGCCTTGCAAAGGCTCAAGGTAGCAGCAGAGCAAGCCAAGATCAAACTCTCGACCGCACCGCAGGCCGAGATCAATCTACCCTTCATCGCTATGGGTGGTGGTAGCCCTAGGCATCTTAATGTCACCCTCACTCGCTCGAAATTGGAGCAGTTGGTGGGCGATCTGATCGAGAGGACCACTGGGCCCTGCCGGCAAGCGTTGGCAGACGCTGGTCTGAGGGTTTCTGATGTGGATCATGTCATCCTAGTGGGCGGACAGACCAGGATGCCCCTAGTGGTGCGGACCGTTTGCGAACTCTTCGGGCAAGAGCCACACCGGGGTATCAACCCCGATGAGGCAGTGGCGCTTGGAGCCGGTATCCAAGCCGCGGCCTTGACCGGCAATGTGAAAGGGATGCTCCTCATCGATGTCACTCCCTTGACGCTGAGCATCGAGACCTTAGGCGGCGTGGCCAGCCCCCTCATCCGGCGCAACACCACCATCCCCACCCGAAAGAGCCAGGTCTTTACCACGGCCAAGGACGACCAGACTAGCGTGGAGATACACGTGGTGCAAGGCGAGCGGGCCATGGCCGTGGAGAATGTGACACTGGGCTGCTTTGTCTTGGAAGGTATCCCCCCTGCACCGCGCGGCGAGCCCCAGATCGAGGTCACCTTCCAGATCGATGCCGACGGAATCTTGCAGGTTACCGCTCAGGACCAAGCCACAGGTAAGGAACAGCAGATCACCGTCGCCGCTTCCAGCGGCCTCTCAAAGGACGAGATCAAGCGCATGGTAGAGGAGGCGAAGGAGTACGCCGAGCGGGATAAAGAGCGACGCGAGAAGATCGACATCTTCAATCGAGCCGACAGTCTGGCCTGCCAGGCCGAGAAGACGTTGCAGCGGTATGGCGATGAGGTGCTGCCAGTCGTCAGGAGAAAGGTGGAGAGCAAGGTAACGGCTCTGCGTACTGCGATGAAGGGAGGAGAGATCCCCGCGGTGAGAAATGCCATGCAAGAGCTCATTAGGACGACAGAGAAGATCGCTGCTTGGCTTTCCTTACAGGATCCCGTGGGAGATGAGCAGCCGATGGAAATAGCACCCGCTTCCAGATAGACGAGATAGAGGATGAGGGCATGGCAAAGGATGCCAAATATATCTACGGAGTGATCCAAAACGGAGAGAGAACGACCTTCGGCCCTATTGGTATAGGCGGACGGGGAGATGAGGTGTACGTTGTTCCTTATCAAGACTTGGCCGCCGCCGTTAGCGATTGTCCTTTCATAGACTACAGCGCTTTAAAGGAGAAGGAGAAGATAGTCCGCGATCTGGCGGCCCATCAACGAGTGACCGAGGAGGTCATGAAGCACTGTTCCATCCTCCCCATGAAGTTCGGCACCATGGTGGAGGATGAGAGAGAGGTGGAAAGCGTATTGCGTCAAGGGTATTTCAACCTCAAGGAGGCTCAAGCCGCTATCCAAGACAAAGTTGAGGTAGAAGTGGTAGCCACCTGGGACCTTGCTTCCGTCTTCCAGGAGATTGGCAACGAGGAACCCATCGCCAAATTGAAAGCCAAGACAGATGGGAACCCGGGCTTAAGGGGACTGAACGATAGGATCAAATTGGGCAAGATGGTATATGAATCTCTAGCCCGCAGGCGGGAAGACCATCAGAAAGAGATAGTTGAGGCTCTCGCTAACTGCTCCATCGATACACACAAAAACGCTCTCATGGATGATAGCTTTTTGATGAACGTGGCCTTCCTCATCGATAAGGAGAGACAGGATGAGTTCGATGAGAGGCTTGAGGAGTTGGATAAGAGCATGGGTGGCGCTTTGAACTTCCGGCGCATCGGGCCCCTGCCCCCCTATAGTTTTGCCACCATCGAGGTGTGGCCTATGACTCACAAGGAGGTTAAGCGGGCCAGGGAGTTATTGGGCCTGGGTGAGAAGGCCAGCCTAGGGGAAATAAAGAAGGCCTACTATGACCTGGCTCAGGAGTATCACCCCGATGCCCAGCCGGACAGCGATGCAGAAGAGCGCTTTACCCAAATCTCCCAAGCCCATAGATTATTAAAGAGTTACTGTCTGGGACAGGCAGCCGCCCAAGGAATCACTTCTACGAAGGCGGCCACCAAGTATTCTTGCTCCTTTACTCCAGCGGCCATTGAGGAAGGCGTTCTGGTCACGGTCAAGCGTTTGGAGAGAGAGACCTGATGAGCCACGGCTCCGATGACGGGAGAATGATATACCTCTATTGCTTAACCCGGAGCCACGAGACCCCTCTTCACCTATCGGTCAAGGGGATCGGCGGCCGGGACGATGAGGTCTATAGCATCCCCTTCCTCGATCTGGCGATGGTGGTCAGCGATTCGCCTCAGGCTGAATATGAAACTACCCGGGCCAATATCGTGCAGCATCAGTTAGTTTGCGAGGAGGTCCTAAAGCAGGGTTTCACCGTTCTCCCCATCAGGTTCGGGACAGTATGTAAGCCCGCTCCGGGCAAGAGCAGCGCGGAGGAGAAGATCAAGAAACTGCTCAGGCGAAGGTATGGCGAGTTCCATTCCTTGCTGAGGGAGATGGAGAACAAGGTCGAACTGGGGCTGAAAGTCTTTTGGAGGAAGGAACGCCTCTTCCCAGAAATCGTAGCCGCAGACCAAAATATACGAGAGATGCGAGATCGCATCGCTGCCAACCCATCGGAGGGATCCTCGACTTACTATGAGAGGCTGCAGCTAGGTACATGGGTACACAACGAGATGGAGAAGAGAAGGGAGATGGAGGCTAGGAGGCTGGCCCAGGCTCTCAGCCCCCTGGCCGAGAGGTACGAGACTAACAAGGTCCTCACCGATATGATGCTCCTCAACGCCGCTTTCCTAGTGCATCAGTCCCGGGTGGGGAAATTTGATGTCAGGGTCAACGAATTGGATAGGAGATACGATGATAGGATGACCTTTAAGTATGTCGGCCCCGCGCCCCCCTTCAACTTTGTGGAATTGGTGGTGCACTGGGAAGAAGACGAAGACTGACGGCGTTGCAGAGAGAATGCCATCCGCCTAGGCGTTCAATGGGAGGTGAGAAGGATGACCCCCAAAGCGAAAGCCAAGAAAACGACGAAGAAGAGCGCAGGCAAGATGACTTGGGCACCCTGTGGTTTTTGCCAGGGAAGCGGCAAGGACCCTTTCAGACTTCTCTCCCCTCTAGCAGCCTGTGGAGTTTGCGGTGGTACAGGAGAGATCGAGGTGGAGGAGCCATGCGTCCCCTGTGCCTTCTGTGGAGGGACGGGTATCCAGCCTCATACTCGCCTGGTCTGCACGGCTTGCATGGGCAAGGGGGTGATCGGCGTCAAAGAGCCCACGGAGAGCTGTCCTACTTGCCACGGGCTGGGCAGGGATCCCCAAAAGGAGTCAGCCCTTTTCTGTACTACTTGCCTGGGCGCCGGGGTAGTGTCCGTCTAACGGAGAGGAAAGCGATGGCCAAAAAACTACCTGCGAGCCCCAAGGTAGCCGAAGAGGTGAAACGCGCCTTCTGCCTGGGCACCGGCAAGGACCCCTTCGGAGTGCTATCGATCCTCTCGACCTGCGGTGCCTGTGGTGGGAAGGGAACGCTTAGCGTCAAGGAGCCCTATGCGCCCTGTCTCACCTGTGAGGGGACCGGCATTCACCCTTCACGAGGCTGAGGTGCCTTGGCTGTGGGGGGAAAGGGGGGAGAACCGTCGAGAAGCCAGCGGAAACCTGCCCTCTTTGCCAGGGAACAGGCATCGACGGGCTGCACCTTTACTGCCCGCGTTATTTTGGCACAGGAGTAGTTACAACAGTCGAATAGCCAGCGGCAACGTAGCCGAAGGAGAAGGGAGTGGAGCCATGTTCTTCACATCATGGCTAGAACACCAATTGCTTAAGACGGCGAGTAAGGTACTCGCTGCGCCAGTGACTGTGCCGGTCAAATCTGCAAGTTGGCTGCTCGAACAAATCCACGGAGAAGTGGGGGCAGAGCAACTCGATGGGGACCGCGTCATGGAGCAGTTGATGGAGTTGCAGCTCCGCTGCGAGACGGAAGAGATCGGAAAGGAGGAGTTCCAGGCCCAGGAGAAGCAGTTGTTGGAGCGGCTGAACGCCATTCGCGAGCACAAGAAAGATGAGCGTTTCGAGAAAGACGAGGCCTGGTGGCGCAGGGTATTCCCCCAAGGCTTTGAATAGCGGCGAAAGGGGTCAAACTTCCCATTTCACTTAACCGCTTTAGCATCAGGGATCAAATTCCCCTTTTGGGGAGACATCCCACAAAGAGGAGGACAGAGAATGGCTAAGGAAGAAAAAGAGGAATCGGTCCTGGAGCAGATCGAGGCCGCTCGCAGGGCGGCCATACTGAAGGATAGTATCAAGCAGGAGGAAGAGGGGCGTTACAGCGAAGCCATCGATGGCTACCGGCAGATCATCGACCAATATCATGGCACCCCAGAGGAAAAAGAGGCTAGGGAAAGGATGCTGGGCCTGGCCTCCCTCTTTCAGAGTAAGGGGCAAAGTTATCGAGCGAAGCATCTTTACCGACTCTTGGAGCTGCTCTATACACCTCAGAGATTTAAAGATATGGAGGAAGTACGCCGGGCGCGAGTCAAAGAGATACTGGACGAGATCCACGCCGAAAAGCGCGCCGAGGAGGAGCGAAGAGCCCGGCTGGAAGCCCAAGAGTTGTAGGGACTTTGGTCGTGGGGCGCGATGCCCATATTGCCCACTAAGCCTAATAGTGATCTTCTGGGCTGAGTCATCGAGAGCCACTGACTGTCGTAGCTCTCGATGAGCACGGAGAAGGCGATTCTGGGCAGCAAAGCCCCGTGGCATCGTTTGTAGACTAAGACTCTTACGGAAGGAGATGAGCCAAATTGGCCAGAGAATATGTGGAGCCGGACCGGCATGGTGCCTTGGTTGATGTTGTAGATGCCATCCTGGACAAAGGCATGGTGATCAACGCCGACATCGTAGTCTCCGTAGTGGGCGTAGAACTCTTGGGCATCAAAATCAGGGCAGCCTTGGCCTCCTTTGAGACCGCTGCCAGATACGGCCTGGAGTTTCCTTCAGGGACTAATATCGAGACGCCAGCCTGGGCCAAGGCCCAAATCCCCAAGGAAGAATGCCCTCAGTGTGGCAAACAGGTGGTGGCGAGGGAACTGCTGGAAGCGGGTTGTCCCTGGTGTGGCTGGGTTAGCGCCCGGGCTGAAGCCAAGGCCTTAGAGGCTTGAAGAGAAGTAACATCGCCAGCCAGATGTCAGTGAGAGCCTGTACGAAAGCCCCTATGTTCGTGAGCAAGAGGCGATGAGATGATATTCATGGAGCCCTTCTGGATCCTGATGGATGCGATCTCGGGCGAGGCTAAGAAAGAGGGCCAGAAGAGAGGGAACCCGAGATATGTGAAATGTCTCCATTGTGGCGCTTTGGTGGTCAAAAGCGAGGCTAGAAGGAGGGGAGGCTGCTACGTCTGTGGCTGGGTGCCCGGGGCTGAAACGGTGCGAAAAGATGAAAGGGTTTTGAAGGTTAAATGCCCCCAGTGTGGCCGCCTGGTGCTGAAAATTGCACTCATCAAAAGGGGGTGTTATCTCTGCGGCTGGAAGTGATACCTGCCGAATAGAGAGCAGTCGCCAACCGGACGCGGCACTCTGGCCATCGCAGAAATAGATTCCTTCAAGAGGGAACTTTGGAAGCAAAGGCTGTTCTACTACCATCGAGATACCGGAAGGCCACCCTGGTGGACCTCCTGGATAGGGTTCTGGAGAAAGGGCTGGTGATCAACGCCGATATCATCATCTCCGTGGCCGGGATTCCCTTGTTAGGCATTAACCTCAGGGCGGCTCTGGCAGGCATGGAGACCATGCTGAAATACGGGCTGATGCGGGAGTGGGACGAGCGCACCCGCGAATGGGAGCGGAAATATATTAAAGAGAGGAAACCGCTCCTGTTGGCTGAAGAGGAGATCCTCTTACGGATGTACGGGGCTCATTGGCATAGCAAAGGTATCTACCGCGCTTGGCGCTCTGGACATCTCTACCTCACCAACAAGAGGCTATTCTTGTTTCGCACCGAGCCTGGGCAGATGCTCTTTGAAACCGCCCTGGAGAAGATCAAAGGCTTGGCTATCAAGAGAGAAACTCACTTCACAGGCATCGAGAGAGAGATAATTTACCTCACCCTCAACCCTGAAAGGCTGGCCTATCTCTACGCCGAGAGGCCAAAAGAACTCCTAGGGGCCATTCGGGCGAAAAGGGAAGTGCTAGGCCTTCCCTTGGATGAGAACCCTCTGCTTTCTCCCCTCGATGCGGAGATAGATAGGCTCCTTAGGGAAAATGAAATAGCCGCTGAGGCGAAGATGTGGTATAGAGTCCCCGCTTCTGGCATCATGGGAGAAACCTGGAGACCAGGTCGGCTGTACCTGACCGACAAGCGTCTCTTTTGGTGCTGCAATGAGGATCGCAAGGCACTGTTCGATGTCCCCCTCGCCCAGATAACGAGGGGCAGGTTGGAGACAAGAGACCTGGGGGGGATCATCAGGGAGCGGGCCGTCCTCGTCGTCTCCTACAACAATGCCCACGGCCCGGTCGAGGCACTCTTCGCCGGCGAGGAGGTGGCCGAGTGGGCCAGGGCCCTGGGCAATGTCGCCGGGGAGATGGAGAGCTGTCCTCGCTGTGAGCGCCCCGCTCCTACCAAGCAGTTGCTAGAGAAAAGATGCCCTAACTGTGACTGGGTGAGCCCCCGCCAGAGAGAGAAAAACCAAGCCTCACCCCCGTTAGTGAGATAGATCGAGCAGGAAAGGGAATTTGTGGCTAGTATAGTCGACCTCGATGAAGATAATTTCAAGCACGGAATCCTGGGGCTGGTCATCACCCTGGTGGAGATAATAAGAGACACCCTCAAATTGCAGGCTTTCAAGCGGATGGAAGGTGGAAACCTCACTGAGGAGGAGATCGACAGATTGGGACGGGCCCTGTCAGACCTCGATGTGGCCCTCGATCAGATAAAGGAGGAGCACGGAATAGCGGACACGGTTCAAAGCGTGAGAGATGGCTTGGACGACATCGTGGATGAGGTTTTGGATAAGATGATAAACCCCCAGCGATGGGCAGAGGAATTTGAAAAGGAGGTGCAGGGATAAAGTGGCTCAGACACTCCCTACTCTCATCGAAGGCGAGCAAATTCTCCTCCATCAGCAAGGGGGTTATCTCTCCAGACGCTCCTGGAAATTGGGGCACTTCTACCTGACCAGTAGAAGGCTCCTCTTTTGCCAGACGAAAAGGGTGATACTTAACCTCGCCATTAAGAGCATCGCCGAAGTGTCTTTCCAGAAAAGCCCTTTCATCTTGGCTACCAAGAACTGCTTGCGCCTTTCCTACCGCGCCGGGTCTAGTGGTGCTATTCGAGAGGCGATCTTCATAACCGCCCATTTGGATCTTTGGTGCCGGAAGATCGCCGAACTTCTAGAGGCAAAGAGCGTAGATCTAGAAACGCAGGGCGTGACGACGGCCGATGATGTCGTTCAGGCGCGCCGAGACCGGGGCCAAGAGATATTGGCTGAGATCCATGGCGACTCTCCCTCCTTATCCTTACAGGATCCCAAGGGAAAGGATCCCGTGGGAAAGGAAGTCGAGGAAGAGGATCTAAAGGGGGTTGTCGAGGCCCTGGACCCGGTAAGCGCCCAGATAGTATGGTATCTCCGGGAGAATAGGCACGCCAAGATCGAAGAGTTAAGAAGACTGCTGGGCGAATCCTCTCATATGAACGTTTTGGTCAGGATCAGAGAGGTGATAAACCCCACAGTCCGCAAGATACTGGGCAAGCCGCTCCTGGTCTTCGAGAGGGCGAGGATAGACCATACCAGCGGGGAGAGAATCCTCTACAGTTGGTGGTTGAGCGGAGATGCAAAGAGGCCAATAGAGGGGGAAAGGTTGGTGGACATCTTCGACGAAGGGGACCACATCCTGGTCATCGTGGAATTAGTCGGTTTCGAAGAACAGGGTGTCCAGTTGGCCATAGAGGACGGAACGCTTGTGGTGAAGGCTGAAGCGCTCGGCCGGAGTGTGCATGAGGAGATACCCCTTTCTCCCCAAGTCGATGGCCAAAGGTTCAGAGCCAGGTATCACAATAACTTGCTGCAGGTCAGATTTGAAAAGGAGCAAGCAAGATGAAACCCCCCGTAGAGAGGGATCGGCAAGCCAGGTATATATACGGTGTGATTCCCCGTATAAGAAAAGATAACTTCGGCCCCGTCGGCATCATGGGAAATACGGTCTACTCCATCTCCTACAAGGAGATCAGCGCCCTGGTTCACGATTGCCCCCCGGAACCGTATCTTGGCGGTGAGGAGGAAGTCAAAGAATGGGTAGCATCTCACAGCGCAGTGGTCGATGCCGCCTGGGTCGAAGCCGACACCGTCTTGCCCATGAGCTTTGATGTCATCGTAAAGGGCGATGAGGAGAGAAGCGCTGAGGAGAATGTACGAAAGTGGCTGGAGGAGGGGTATGCGACACTAAAAGCCAAACTGGAAGAATTCAGGGATAAGGTTGAATTGGGCGTTCAAATTCTTTGGGACCCCGCCGTCATCATGCAAAGGATCACCGCCGAGAGCGAGGAGACTAAAGAACTCATGACGGAGATGGCTACCAAGTCTCCAGGCATAGCCTATTTCTACCAACACAAGATCGCAGAGGCGGTGAAACGTGAGATGGAGAAAAGGGCAGCTGAAGATTATCGGAATATCTATGAACAGTTAAGAGTCCATGCCATTGACACTCAAATAAACAAGGTTAAGAAGCTCCAGGGCAAACAAATGATCATGAACCTGTCCCTCCTGGTGGAAAGGGATAAGGTTCAGGCTCTGGGGGAGATACTGGGGGAAGTCAGAGAAGAGGAGTGGGTGGAGGTTCGCTTTACCGGTCCTTGGCCTCCCTACACCTTTGCAGCCAAGATAGCAGCCATTGGAGAGGGAACCGAAAAGGGGAGATGAGGGGGGTGACTATCTCCACTGGCACCTATTTAGAGTATCCAGAAGCGTAGCCTGAGGATCTGATGGAGGAGGGGCGACAGCCCTCCACAGGTAGCCCTCTGGGAGAGGATCCAGGAGGGGAATCCGTGGCCTACGAGCAAAGCGGTATCACTTGTGGCAGGTTTCAATCCAAGGAAAGCGTTTGTGCTGCCTTAACTGCGCAAGTTAACACGGCACAAAGCATCGGCGAGAAGGCTGCCAAGGCAAAAGAACTGATAGAGGTTGTAGAGGAACTGCTCGCTTGTGAGGAGTATGAGGAGGCAAGCCTGGAGTGCCAGTACTGTCACAGTTTCTCCCTTCTTCGCAAGAAGACGGCAGCGTTGATTCTCAAGATGGCTTCCCTGGGTGGTTGAGGAGCCACGCGCCTAGAATTTCGGACCTTGGCCCGTGGATGTTGCTCGTCCCCACAGGGCTCTCTCCTTTGATGTCACCTGACCAAAGTGGTGAGGCTTAGGCGAGATCGCTGCCTATCCCAGGAAGTACACAACATGAAAGATGAAGATAAGACAAAAGATCAACTGATAAATGCATTGGTGGAAATGCGCCAGCGACTTACTGAATTGGAAACATCAGAAACTCGGCGCAAGCGGGCGGAGCAGGCGCTGAAAGAGTCTGAGGGGAAGTACAGCACCCTCGTGAATGAAATAAACGACGGCTTCGTTATTACAGACGACAGGGCGACCATCACCTTTGCCAATAGGGCTCTTGCCAAGATTCTTGGCTTTCAAAGTCCGGGCGAGCTTGTGGGCAGGACTTTTCTGGAGTTCCTCACCCCTGAAGTGAGGAGCGAAAGAGCAAAAAGATTTAGAAGGGGCATTAAGGCCAAAAAGCTCCCTGAAATCGTGGATGACCCCTTTATCAGAAAAGACGGGAATATTGGTTTTATTGAGTTGAAGCCCACCCCTATATTAGAGGATGGCAAGGTAGTAGGTACAAGGGGAATTGCAAGGGACATCACGGAGCGCAAGCGGGCGGAGCAGGCGCTGCGGGAGAGCGAGGAGCGATTCCGTGCCTTAGCGGAATCCGCAACCGATGCCATCATCTCCTCTGACAGCCGTGGCAACATTACCTTCTGGAATAAGGGCGCAGAAACGATTTTTGGCTATTCGGCTGCTGAAATAGTCGGCAAGCCGGTTGCCTTACTGATGCCAGAGCGATTCCGTGACCTTCATCAAAATGCAATGAGACAAGGGGGATCAACGGGAGAATTCGACATTACCGGGAAAACAGCCGAGGTGGCTGGACTCAGAAAAGACGGCAGCGAATTCCCCGCGGAGCTTTCCCTTGCGACCTGGAAGTCCGGGGAGGAGCGTTTCTACACAGCCATCGTGCGTGACATCACCGAGCGCAAGCGGGCCGACGAAGCGCTCAAGAGTGTCGCTCTAGAAACCGTCGAGGCAGTATCCACCATAGTTGAAGCTAACGACCCCTACACCGCCGGCCACTCTGCAAAAGTCACGGAGCTGGCCGTTGAAATCGCAACGGAGATGGGATTAGCAAAAGACCAGCTTGATACCTTGCGCATCGCTGGCCTTCTGCATGACGTGGGAAAAGTCGGCATCCCTAGCAGCGTTCTCAACAAGCCTGCTGAGTTGACTCAGGCCGAGTGGCTGATGATCCAGTCCCACCCAGTCGTGAGTGCCCAGACGGCAGAGCGCGTGGCAGCCTTCAAGGACGCCATTCCCATCATCCGCCACCACCATGAGAAGTGGGATGGCACTGGCTACCCAGAGGGGCTGAAGGGAGAGGAGATACCATTACTAGCCCGTATTCTTGCTGCGGCTGATGGCTTCGAAGCGATGACCTCGGACCGCCCATACCGCCCAGCCATGAGTGAGGAGGAGGCTTTGGCCAAGCTCGGGGAGGGGGCGGGTATCCAGTGGGATCCCCAGATAGTGAAAACCTTCCTCAAGATACGAAAGGCGAAGGCCAAAAGGAGGTGCAGAAAGTAGTGTCGCCGCCTTGCTGGTGGGGTTGGCTCCCATCGTTCCTCTGTTAACTTGATGCTAGCCTCCTCTTATGAGGAGAGGCTGTTGCGTTTGACTAGAGCGTTTCTCGAGGAAAACGGCAAGATTCACCCCGCCATACTGGTCTATGAGCACTTGGAGAGCGTATCCTGATATCGAGGATCGAGGAGGTGGGTTCAAGCGGGCGTTGCCTAAGTTCGGTGAGGAGTTTCAGATGTTTGAACCAGTGGGATGGTCAACTTGGAACGTGGAGGTGGCGAAGAAGATCGGGCGCGTTGCCAGGCTGGTGGCGGATTTCGCCACCGAATACCAACAAAAGCCCAGGCCCGAGACCATGGAAGCGCTTAGGACTAGAATCGATTCACTGGCTGCTTTGGCTCAGGATCTGATGGAGGAAGAGCCGTCAGCCCTCCGCACATAGTGCCTTTGGGGATGGTCCGGGAAGGGAATCCATGGCCCAGGCACTTATTAGGAAGGAAAGAACATGGCCTCCATACTCCTTGCTGATGACTGTGAAGAGTTTGCACAGATCATAGGGGCCAGTCTTCGTAAGATGGGGCATGAGATCGTCATCGCCTACAATGGTCTCGAGGCCCTGGAGGCCACGCAGCGGCAGGCTTTTGATCTCATGATTCTGGATGCCGTGATGCCCAAGATGGACGGTATGGAGATCTGTCGGCGGCTGCGGGCTGAGCCAACCACGGCCACCGTGCCTATACTTCTCCTGCTCCCTAACGGTCAGCATAGGAACAAAACAACGGGCTTTGAAGTCAGGGCCGATGACTATCTGGCCAAGCCCTTTCCTTTCCAAGAGCTCGCCTTGCAGGTCAGAGCATTTCTCCGTCCCCTTGAGGCGGCTTCAACGGAGGAGAAGGCCCTCCTGGAAGTAGGGCCCTTCTCGCTCGATGCTCGCACCTTCGAAGTGAGCGCTGGAGAAAAGAGCGCCCTCCTCACACCTGTAGAGTTTGAGGTTTTGCGATTCCTGATGACTCACGCTGGCGAAGTTATCTCCAAGGATAGGTTGCTTCAGGAGATATGGGGGTATCCTCCTGGCGTGGGCAGTCCCGGTCTGGTAAGAATGTACATCAGGAAACTCCGGCTTAAGATAGAGCCATCACCTTCTAGCCCTATCTACATCAAAACGGTCCGTCGCCGTGGCTACATCTTATCCCCCCAATGGCCGATTAAGCATTTCGTTAGCAGCGAAGGCGGTCTTGGGGGAGAGTCTTTTGAGGACAGGGGGGTCAAAGGGGAGCCTGGCAAAGATGTCGCAATTGTTGTGGCTTCTCTTGGTCACATGGCTGGGGACGGCCTCAGCAGTCGATAGCGGTATTCTCGCCGACTGGGAGTTCTACCAAGAGGGCTTGATCCACTGGTATGACTACTCAGGCGAGGCAAGAAAGATGACTAGCGGCGAGCTCTTCGATCCGACGAGACCTATCTTTGCTCATCCCTCGAAAGAAAATACGTGTACTCCCCACGAGTATCCCTTATTCCAAGAGGTCCCAGTATGGAGAGAGGACGAAGACACTAATGTGCGGCGCATCACGGTATACCTCGTCTCCCCGTAGTTCCGCCATAATCTCAGCAGCAGTGGTATCGACCAGGAAAATTCGTTAGTCATTCAGAAGCTGCCGTAGCCCTCTCAGCTCTACGTACCCCTGAATCACCATGGTGCCCCCTCTTATCACTACCATTCCTCGCTTTCCAGCACATGGCCATTGGCATCCAACAACTCGATACGCTGCACTTTCAAGATCTCCGGACGCGCCAGAAGAAACGAACCGGCCTTCAAAGGCACAACATCGATCTGCCCGTCAGACCAGACGATGCGAACAGCCTCGCCACGATGACTGAGCCCAGAAGCGGTAGTCAAACTGGTGATGTTGCCTCCCACGGTGTACCCCGCGACAAATCTATCGGCTGGGATCTCACACCCAAAGAGAGGCGGCTCCCACGAGGAAGGCAGCTCCTTTGGCCGTATGGTATGGAAGCCTGAAGACTGGGCTCGCCAGCCCTTTCCTTCCGGCGTGACAAAAGTAGTGGCCAAACAATATGTGTCCCTTTCCTGTGATTTGGGACTCTGCCAGCGGTACAGCAAGACCAAACCTCTCGCCACTTCTTGTTCCTGTAGAACCTCGACGGACTCCTTGACATACCTATCAGAATGCGTCAACTCGCCAGGGAACTCAGTCAAGGCATCCAGCGGGGTAGCATGAAACGGCATGCCCCAGCCACTACAACTTGTTACGAACAACACAATACTCAGAATCAAGATCAGTCGGCACCCGCTCGTCGTCCAAATCGCCCGCTTTAGTGTCATCTAGCCTCCTTCGACAGATAAAGTTGTGCCAAATTACAGAAGCCAAACGAGGTGTCCACCAGCAAACACCTCGTTGGTCTGATTTATCTAGCCGATTCTACTCATGACAGACCACCTTGGATCTCGAGATAGAAGCAGCGGAACAGACCTAACATTGAGTATGGTCATCTGAACAGTTTCAAAGGAACGGGCACAATTCCGCGTTCTCACATCCTTCAACACAGCCTCTGGTGGCGAACAGTACCAATAACGAGGGTGAGAAACAGAGAGGAGACATAAGCCAGGTAGGCAACCACAACTATGTGCAGCGCTAGAGCCAGGAGAATGTCCCCAGAATAGTAGAATAGAATGTCCAAGCTAGGGGGTTCCTGACGAAATATCCATTCGCAGATTTGGTGATCCAACCAGTCGCTATTCAGGATGATCCGGTATAGTAAAGCGGTTGGTAGGAGCCCCCCAATGTTACCCAAAGGGAGAACCTTGTTCGACGCCTAGCAAAAAACCATAGGAATCCCAGGTAAGCTAGTATCAGGCCCGGGCGGAACCCAAGCCCGACAAGACGACAGAATAACTCGAGCCCGTCTCCGCTCATTAGCTCCCCTTACTCGAACTGAGACCTGCTATAGTTTGTAAGTAGAATCAACTCTCCCATCGTTATAATGGGCACACGCTCCTACCGCAACCCGCCGAGGCTATCAATCTACACAATGGAGGGCTAGCGACCAGAGCCTTGGCCCGCTAGCCTTCTTGCTCAGTTGCGCCATAGGTGGATAGACTTCACCTACAGCTCTATGTCCCAGTAGGGTGTTGGTACCACCGCCGAGAGGTGCCCAGGTATGTCTTGCGGCTGAAGCCCGATCCTTTGCGCCACATCGACTGCCACCACCACGAGGAAGCCGAAAAGCAGCCAGCGCAGATCGAGGAAAAGCATTACACTCCCTTGCTTCTTGTCCCTTGTGTCTTCAGAGAACAGTTGGCGGTGGAAGGCCAGCGACACGCCTCTTTGCGTCAGGGAACGCTCGACTTGTATCCCTCCGACTCATCGACACAGAGGTAGGTGATACCATAGTTCTTCAAGATGCTCTGCGTATCATTCCTATGCTCTTCTTTCCCTCATAGGTTATTGTGGAACTCAACCGCCATCCTATAGTCTCCAAGTCTTTCCTTGCACAACAGGATGTGAGCCAGCGATTGTCGGCTGGGATAGAACCACCTGAGGAACTGGAAGGGGATCGCCTCCAACTTTCCATGATTCTGGAGGATCTTGAGCGCCTTGACATAGCGAGCCGTGACCTCCTCGATAGCCTCTTCCAGGCGACTGCGAGCACACTCAGCGAAGCAGATCCGAAGCGCGCACACCAGCCATCATGAGGCCGAGTTGCTTCACCGTGGCCTCGTCACGTCCCACGATACCCGTAATCTGACCTTCGTATATCACAGCGATACGGTCAGAGAGGTTTCGTATCTCATCCAAGTCCTCTGAGATGAGGAGAGTGGCAGTGCCTTCGCCTCTCTGTCTTACCAGAAGCCTATGAATATACTCCGTCGCGGCGATGTCCAAGCCGCGTGTTGGCTGCGCCGCCACCACTACGCTGGGCCTGCGCGATAGTTCCCGTGCAAGGATTAGCTTCTGAATATTGCCCCCCGAAAGGCTCTTGAGGGGGGTATCGCGCGTAGGCGTCTTGATTTCGAATGCCCCAATCAACTCGTCACTGCGCTCCGAGATTCCCCCATAGTTCATGAAGATACCGCTGGCATACGGCTTCTTGGGATGATCATGCAAAATCAGGTTCTCGGCCACTGTAAAGTCACGAATCACCCCATCCCGCATGCGCTCCTCGGGGATGTAAGACAAACCTTGTTCCAGCAAGCGCGACGGCGAGAACCCTGTCACGTCAACACCGTCGATCCTAACACCGCCGCGAGAGGCCTCTCGCAGCCCAGCGATAACCTCGGCTAGTTCCCGCTGGCCATTGCCAGAAACACCGGCAATCCCAAAGATCTCACCTGCGCGCACCGTCAGGTCGACGCCACGCAGAGCTGGTACACCCTTGTCGCCCTCCGCCCAGATACCCTCTACCGAAAGGCGGACCGCTCCCAGTTCTACCGGTGGTCGATCCACGCGAAGCAGGACCTCACGCCCCACCATTAGGCGTGCCAGTTCATCCCGCGTGGTTTCTGATGTGTCTAGGGTCTCGACCACGCGCCCGTCGCGCAACACGGTCACTCGGTCACTAATTGACAGCACCTCATGAAGTTTGTGGCTGATGAAGATTAACGCGCGTTCATCCTCGGCCATTCGACGCAAAGTGAGGAATAGCTCCTCCACCTCCTGCGGAGTCAATACGGCAGTTGGCTCGTCGAGGATAAGCAAGTCCGCGCCACGGTACAACGCTTTCAATATCTCCACACGCTGTTGCTCCCCCACCGACAACTGCCACACTCTCGCCGTGGGATCCACCTGTAACCCGTATGTCTGACTCAGCTCAGCGATTCGCTCCCCCACCCGATCAAGATCCAGCATGAACCCCCGCGACGAGGGCAATCCCAACGCCACGTTCTCAGCCACCGAAAGAGTGGGCACGAGCATGAAATGCTGATGAATCATCCCTATGCCCAAGCGGATCGCGTCCGCCGGGGAGTTTATGTTTACCGCACGCCCGTTGAGCAGAATGCGACCCTCATCCGCGCGATAGAGGCCGTAAAGGATGTTCATCAGGGTGGTCTTGCCAGCGCCATTCTCGCCCAGGAGGGCATGGACCTCCCCAGCCCTTACATCGAAGTCAACCCTGTCATTGGCCAAGACACCAGGGAACTGCTTCACGACCCCCCGCATCTCGATGTGCTCAACACGCCTCTCTCGGGATAAAGCCATTTGATCCCTCACAGATGATCATGCTCTAGGAGGGGTGCCGGATCTGAGGGTCCAGCACCCCTCATGGCCACCCTTCCTAACTACTCCACCTCAACCTCGACGGTTCCGTCGATGATCGCCTGAATTGTATCCTCGGCTAGCGCCTTGACATCATCGGGCAGCCCATAGTCCGGGTTGTAGTCTATGTTGAGGCCACCATTGGCCAGCGTTAGGGCGAAGGCCTGGCCGCCGAGGGTGCCACCTTGGATGAGCTCGATCATCTGATCCAGAACCACCGTCCAGTCGTACACCTGGCAGGCGACCACGATGCTAGGCGCCAGCGAGGTCTGGTCGGCCTGGGTGCCAAACCACAGCACGTCGTTCTCCTCGGCAACGCCAATGGCACCCACCACCATCTGCGCCGTCCCCGTCAGCAGATCGGCCCCCGCGTTCACATGCGTCTGTGCGGCCTCGGAGGCCAGCGCTACATCACTAAAGGAGCCGATCCAGTTGACATTGACCTGGGCGTCGGGGTTAGTGGTCAGGATGCCGGCCATGAAACCGTCGACGTACAGCTTGGCGTCACCTGTCTCAATGGGGCCAATCACGCCGATCACACCGCTCTGCGACAGGCTGGCAGCCATCACTCCGTTGACGTAGCCACCCTCTTCGGAGCGTGCCTCATAGGCGAAGACGTTGTTGATACCCTGATCGGCGAACGTATCGACCGTGGTTCCCCACGCGAAGCTCGTATCAGGGAAGTCGGGCGCGATTTCCACCAGGGAACTACCGTATTGGGAGCCGTGGGCGATTACCAGGTCGTAGCCCAGGCTGGCGTAGTCGCGCAGGGCGGCTGCTGCATCATCCACCACGAACATGTTGTCGGAGTACGCCAGCTCAAAATTCTCTTCGCCCATCTCCTCCTGGATCGCGATCAGCGCATCGTACATGCTCTGGCTGAAGGCCAGGTCGGTGATGGAACTGGGCAATACGACGGCCACGCGGAATGGTTGGGGGGCTGGTGGCGTGGTGGGCGTGGCGGCGGGCGGCGTGGTGGGCGTGGGCGTGGCCGCCGGCCTGCAGCCCACTGCAAAGGCCAGCACACTGATCACCGCTACAGTCAGTATCAGACGAGATAGTCTCATGATCGGTTGCCTCCTTAGTTTCAGCAACGACTAATAAGTGGCCGGGGCCCGTATGAGTACGGAGAGCCCGGCTAGCAGGTCTGCGGCTACTCCTCCTCGTTGACCATACACCTCACCTCCTCAGAGCGAGCGTTGAGGGCCTACTCCCCACCGCGCTCGAACGGTTTCGTGAGCGCCGCCGGGGGCCGCACGCGCTGGACTGCAAAGACCAGCGCCAGGATCGTAAGCACGTAGGGCATCATCACGGCGAAGTCCGACGGCACTGGGATGCCCAAAACTTGCACCCACACTTGTAGCGCATTCACCGTGCTAAAGAGCATCGACCCAGCCATCACGCCCAACGGGCGCCACCCGCCAAAGTATACTAGGGCTACGGCGATGAACCCCATGCCGTACGTCAGGTTCTGCTGGAAGACGTTTAGCAGGGCAATGGACAATGACGCGCCGGCAACGCCGGCCAGCACCCCGCCCAGCGTCACCGTGAAATAGCGGACGCGCGCGACGCTTACACCTAGGGAATCGGCAGCTTCAGGGTTTTGGCCCACCGCGCGGATCATGAGGCCCAGGGTAGTCTTGTTCAGCACAAACCACGAAATCGGTACCAGTGCAAACGCGCCGTAGACCAGCAGGTTGTGGTTGAACAAGATCTTGCCAATCACCGGGATGTGGCTTAGCACCGGGATGTAGATAGGTGGGAACCCGCTGACGGTCTCGACTGTGCCCAACGTTTTTTGGAATAACAGGTCGCTCATGCCCAGGCCGAACAGGTAGAGACCGATGCCGCTGATGCCCTGTTCAGCCTTTAGCGTTACACTGATGAAGGCCATTGCGAGGCCCATCAGCCCGCCGACGATGACAGCCGCGAGTAACCCCAAGGCCAAGTTTCCCGTTTTGAAAACAACGAAGAAACCAGCATACGCACCCATCAGCATGATGCCATCGACGCCCAGATTAAGCACGCCGCTCCGCTGGCCAAGGGTCTCACCGATGGCAGCATAGAGGTAGGGGGTCGCCAGTCGGACTCCCGACGTGGCGATGCCGATGAGCACTGTGGGAGCAAAGAGTTGGGTGATCATTTTGTAGTCTGCGTTTCCATGTCGGGCATCGCGATCTCAATTGACGTCGCCGATTCGCGGCGCCGCGCTCGGCGGCGCCTCCAGATTTCGCTACTGACCACGAAGACCACGATCAGACCGTTAAGCGCAGTGATCAGAGCCGACGGCACCTGTACCGCGCGCTGCATCTTGTTGGCGCCCACCAACATCGCTCCAAACAGGAACGAGGCCGGAATAGTGCCCAGCGGATGAAGTCGGCCAAATAGGGCCGCCACGATGCCATTGAACCCGGCGCTGCCCGTAAAGCCTGTCGCTGAGCCGTCGGTAAACATCCGGTGGTGTAAGCCAAGAACTTGCACAGATCCTCCGAGTCCCACAAGCGCCCCACTGAGCAATAGAGACAGCATCATGTATCGCTTGACCGGTATCCCTGCCACACGCGAGGCGTCTGGGTTCAGTCCCACGGCCCGAATGCGATAGCCGATGGTTGTGCGCCATAGGAAGACATAGACCAGAAGCGCCAGGATCACGGCTAGCCCCGAGCCCGCGTGTAGGCGAGTGGGTATCAGGCGCGGCAGGTCGGTGGCCAGTGAGAATCGCGCAGTTTGCGGAATGAAAGATCCTTCCTCCACTTGGGCGGGGTCCATCATGGGGCCGCGCAAGAGGAAGTTCATCCCTTGTACGGCGATCATATTCATCATGATGGTTGAGAGTATTTCGTTGACGTTGAGATAGGCCTTCAGGACACCCGGGATCCCTCCCCATATCGCCCCCGCCAGGAAGCCCAGTACCATACACAGCGGGACGATCACCCAGCCAGGCCAATGCGGCAACGAGAGTGCGACCGCGGTCGCGACCACGGCTCCAGCCACCAGCTGTCCCTCCCCACCGATATTGAGGACTCCGCCTCGAAAGGCAATGCAGATTCCCAGGCCCACGAAGAGCAGCGGTGTTGCCTTGACAGCGCTATCGGCCAGAGCGTTGGCACTCCCGAAGGCTCCAACCATCATAGCCTTATACCCCTCCAACGGATTGACGCCCAGCATCAGGAGCATGACAGCTCCGACCAGCAGCGCGAGCAATGCTGCAAATATAGGCATCAACGAGTCGAGGATGGCGCCGAACCGAGGACGTTTCGATAGTCTGAGCATGGTTCCCTCAAGTGAACATGAAACTCCGGGACAGTGCGCGACATCGCTGTAGTGTTTGGAAGGTCTTTCTCCCTGATCTCCATACCGTCTTCTATCAGTTCATCGCCGCGTGGATCGCACTCGTCTTGATATGGGAAAGGCGCCGACCATCCGCTACAGTAGCGAGCCTGTTCTGGTACGTGGCAGGCCAGGGAACGATCAGCGCTTCTATACCTTTCACTTCCTCCTTGGCTCCACCCCGCACGGCGGAAGACGAAGAGTACTCGATGCTAGCTTGTGGATGTTAGTTTTGGGGGGCACTTCCTTGTCAGTAAGGCATATGTAGAGTAGCATGTCATAAAGTGTTTGTCAACAGTGCGCCGATGCTGCATCTCATAGAAATGGGCTGGAACCCTTAGTCTTGCGCGGGCGAACCTTATTGCACCCCGTGTCTGCACGGCAACCTGGGCACACAAACTCGGTCTTGACGGCTTTGCTAGCGAGTTTGACTATCATTATCCTGCCACCCCCCCTGAGACCGCCGTGTGGCTGACTAAGAATGAGCCATTGCATGTGTGTAGTTGTGGTAAGAGCCAATCTCTCTTACAATCAACACATCCGAACGACTTCGTATATGCGTCGTTGAGCATAATTAGGGGGCTGTGAGAAAAGGGGGCTTAATGCTCACCACTGGCCGCCAACTCTTACTGGCTAGTCCTCTGTCCACGGCCGAAGAAGTCCATCGACGCCTGATTGAAGTCCAGGCGCTGGCTCTCTTCTCGTCGGATGCCCTCTCATCAGTGGCCTACGCCACCGAGGAGATCCTGCTTGTGCTGGTCGCGGCTGGGGTGGCCGCCTTGAGGGTGTCCCTGCCAATTGCGTTGGCCATCGCCGGACTACTGGCCATCGTCACCACCTCATACTACCAGACAATACACGGCTATGCTTCTGCGGGCGGGGATTACATCGCGGCTCACGACAACCTAGGTGTATGGCCTGGGCTGACTGCTGCCCCGGCCCTTCTCACCGACTACGTACTGGCAGTGACGGTCAGCATCACGGCTGGGGTAGCAGCGATCACCTCGGCCTTCCCCCCCTTACTCCCCTTCCGTGCGGGGTTATGCTTGCTCGCGATTGGCTTCATCGGCTGGGCTAACCTGCGCGTTGTACGGGAGTCGGACACTCTCTTCGCTATCTCGACCTATGGCTTCATCTTCTTCGCGCTCATCGTCGTTGGGGTATTCCGGTCGATAACTGGAACCCTCAGCGCTCTTCCAGCGCAGACGCCGGCAGTTGCGGAAGGCGGCATACAAGCCTTGACGTTGTTTCTCATCCTGCGCGCCTTTCCCCCTGGCTCCAACGCTCTAAGCGGCATTGAGGCTATCAGCAACGGCATTCCCGCCTTCCGGAAACTGGAGGCGGATAACGCTGGTAAGATCCTAATCAGCATGGCCGCTCTCTTGGTGGCCGTGTTCTTGGGCATCACCGTCCTGGCCGGCGACCAGGTCCCTACCTCGCCAATTGCCCAACTTGGGCGACCGATTGGTCTTCGCCAACGGCATCGTGCTCCTTGGCTTTTCTGGCTTCAGTCTTGATGGTCATCTTTGGTGGGCAAACCAGGAGGAGTGCTCACTCGGTCGCCGTCAGACCTAGAATCTGAGTAGGGGTCTCAGTCCATGACAGAATCAACCCTGATGGCTCTTGCGCAGATAGGCCGTTGTAGGGAGGATCAGCACTCTCATGGGCATGCCGACCAACATCCTCATCGGCTCCTACGCTAACCTCACCTTTAGCCAAGACTGACCCCGCGCGAGGTGCTGATCAAGATGGAGCAATCCTGCGACCAAGGTGTATCAGACGAGGAACTGATTCGCCTGTGCCAGCAGCGGCTGCCGGGCGACCCGCGTCCTTTCCGCACCCTGGTGGCCCGCTACCGTGACCAGGTGATGAACACAGCCTACCGTTTCCTGGGCGACCCCTACGATGCCGAGGACGTGGCCCAGGAAGTGTTCCTCAAGGTCTACCGTGCGCTCCATGACTTTCGGGCCGAGGCCTCTTTCTCCACCTGGCTGTACACTATTACCGTCAACACCTGCAAAAACAAACTGCATCGCCGCAGCCGTCGGCCCTCCCTCCTCGAACCCGACCTGGAAAGCCTGGGCATCCTTCTGCCGACAGCGCCCTCGGCAGAGCAGATCGTCATCGCCCGTGAGCAACGAGACGTCATCCAGGAGACCCTGGACCAGTTGAGCGAGACCCACCGGGAGCCATTGATCCTGCGCGACATCCAGGGCCTCACTTACCAGGAAATCGCCGAGGTGCTGGGCATCGGCCTCAGCGCGGCCAAGATGCGCGTGCGACGGGCTCGTTTGGCCTTTCAGGAACTCTACTGGCGTGAAACGTGATGCCTGACTTACGTTTGTAACGCTTCACGTTTCACTTCGCCCGATGTGACTTTTTGCCTCCTCTGGTGTCCAAAGAGTGAGATGAATTGTCAGGAACTTCCACTCATTGACTTCGTCGACGGCCTGCTCGACGCCGAGAGCCGGGCTGCGGTCGCTGCTCACCTGCGGGAATGTTCTGCGTGTGCGGCCCGCATGGAAAGGCTGAGCGAGACACGGGACCTCTTGCAGCAGGCGGAGCCGATCACGGCCTCCCAGCAGTTCGAGCGACGGCTGGAGACGCGCCTCCGGTGGGAGGATCTGAAGCGGGATGGGTTGAAGTTGCTGGCACTCGGGCTGGCGGCCCTGGCTGCGCTCCTGCGGTTGCTCCTGGCGCGGCCCAGGAGTGGAGGAACGTCTGCTGCTTCCGCTCCCTCTGATAAAGAGGGC
This sequence comes from uncultured Anaerolineales bacterium, assembly GCA_964383935.1. GTDB lineage: Bacteria > Chloroflexota > Anaerolineae > UBA7937 > UBA7937 > UBA7937. The sequence continues at coordinate 33,590 of CAYLIE010000007.1, forward strand.
AGACAAGTAAACCTTTGAGGAGGTAGAAAAATGGGCTTCTTCAACCAGATTCTACAAGCGATTGCGGCTGCCTTCAGCGACATGGCAGGGCGCTTCCTGGCCATGCTCTCGACCATCCTCGCCGCGCTGATCATCGTCGTCTTGGGCTGGATCGTGGCTGTGCTGGTAACCAGGATGCTTGTGCGTCTGCTGCGCGGGGTGCGCTTCAACGAACTGGCCAGGCGGGCAGGGATCGAGCGGTTCTTGGAACGGGCCGAAGTCACACTGGACCCCTCCGGTGCCCTGGCCACGGTGGTCAAGTGGTTCATCATCCTGCTCTTCGTCGTGGCCGCAGCGAACACCCTCGGCTGGACACAGGTCTCCCAGTTCCTGAACCAGATCCTGGCCTACTTGCCCAATGTAGCCGTGGCCGTGATCATCTTGGTCGTGGGCCTGGCGCTGGCCGGCTTTATCCGGGACATGGTGCGCGGCGCTGTGGCCTCGGCCGGCGCCGCTGAGCGGAACGCCGACCTAATCGCCGGTGCCACCTACTGGCTGTTCGCCATCATCACTGTGCTCACGGCCCTAGACCAACTGGGTATCGCCATCACGCTCTCAGAGACGCTCTACGTGGCCCTCTTTGGCTCCATGGCTGCCATCCTGGCTTTGGCCTTCGGGCTGGGCGCCCGCTCCCTGGCCGGTGACCTAGTGGCCGGGTGGACGCTCTCGGCACAACTCAATCCAGGCGATGAAGTCACGATCGGAGAGGATCAGGGCACCATCGTGCGCGTCGGGCCGACGTCCACCGTGATCAAGAGCGAACAAAGGGAGATCATCCTGCCCAACTCGGCCGTGGCCGAGAGCCGCATCGTCCGCTGAGATTGCACAATCTGAAAGCGGAGGAATGCGTGACGCCGCTCCGCATCGCGCTTTCCCCCTGTCCGAACAGGGTTCGGTCAGGAGACCTTCGCCCATCGCAATTGATAGGGCTGGGGCCGGTCTCCTGACCGTGCTCCAATCGCTGCTGAAAGGAGAATTCTATGCCCTGGAACCCACAAGTATGGTCGGACATCATCATCGGTGCGCTAACCGAGTTGTTTGATCAGATGGCGGCCCTCTTGCCCAACCTGGTTGGCGCGCTCATCGTGCTGCTGGTCAGCTGGCTGCTGGCCTGGCTTGCCCAACGGGCTGCCAGACGGGTGCTAGCACGGCTGGGCCTGGACCATCTAGCCGAGCGGGCCGGCGTTACGGACACGCTCACCCGCGCTGGCATCACGACGCCTTTGTCTCACCTGCTGGGCCGAGCCATCTACTGGCTGCTGCTCCTGACCTTTCTGATGATCGCCCTCGAGAGCCTGGGACTGACCACCGCCGCCACGGCCTTGCGCGCGCTGGTCGCCTACGTGCCTCGTGTGCTAGGGGCCGCCATTGTGCTGGTCGGTGGCGCACTTATCGGCCAGTTTCTCGGCAAAGGGGCCCAGGCGCTGGCGGCGGGCAGCGGCGTCGAGTTTCACGCCGCGCTGGGGCGGGCTGTGCAGTACACCATCCTGGCTATGGCGGCCGTCCTGGCCGTGGACCAGTTAGGGCTAAACACGACGCTCCTCAACAGCGCCCTGGGCAACCTGCTCACCGTGGCCGGGGCGGGGCTGGCGCTGGCCCTCGCCCTGGGCAGCCGGGAGGCGGTGCGCAACCTGCTGGCCGGCTTCTACGCCAAGGACTTGTTTGAGATCGGGCAAACGGTGGAGGTGGACACACACAGGGGCACGCTGGGGGCCATCGGCCCCCTTAAGACAGTGATCACTACAGCGGAGGGCAGCGTCAGCGTGCCCAATTCGCTTCTGATGGACAGATCCGTAACAACCAGGCCACCCCAATCTGATGTGATGTGACTTTTTAGCGCCTCTGATGCCCAAGGGCGTAGTAGACAATAGCAAGCTTAGCGTAGGAAAAGGCCGTGAAACTGATCCTATGTGTTGTGTGTGACGATGACGCTGACCAAGTCATACACAACCTGATAGAGCAGGGTTTCTACGTCACCCGACTGGCTAGCACTGGCGGCTTCCTGCGGATGGGCACCACCGTCCTCCTCAGTGGCGTCGAGGACGAGCGGGTAGACACGCTGCTGAAGATTGTGCAGGCCAGCACGGACGTGCACGTCCAGCCTCCGCCGTCCCACCTGCGTATGGAGCAGGCTATACGCCGGGCGGTAACCGGGGTGTTGGCTGGTGCGACGGGCGTGACTTTGACCGGCAGCGTCGTTGACGTAACCTTGCTGAATCCCCGCGGAGCGACCGTTCACGTGACGGCTTATACGCTAGGTGACGCCCTCCCAGCACCGGACCTGGCCCGGCATATAGCCGAATCTGTGGAGACAACCGCTGGCTTTCGCGCAGCCGTCACGGTAGATGTCATGCCCCGTCAGGCCTGTTCCACTCTGTAGGGGAAAAGCAGGAAAAGGAGGTATCGGAGATGCTTCAGAAAAAAGTAGGGAAGGTCCCCGTTGTTTGGCTGCTGACAGGAGCTGTTCTGTTCCTCTTCTTGATCGGCCTGGTGGTGGAAGGCGCCGTTAGCTTCGCGGGCATCTCCACCACTAGGGCGAGCGTAGGAGAGTTCGGGACGAAAGTCGAGGAGATGGCTGCCGAGGCCGAACAGGTCAGGACGGAGTTAGAGAGGGCGAGCACCGAACTCGGGGACCTGAAAGGGAAGATCGCTCTTCAAGAGGAAAGGATGGCCGGATTCCAACTCCAGGTCCTGCTGCTCAAGGCCTCGGGGAAGGCCCTCAAGGCGAGGATACACCTCGCCGAGGAGGAGGCGGGGCTGGCCAAGCGCGATCTTAGGGAATGCGACGTCGCCTTAGAGGCGGCGATGGCTTTTGCCGATGAGGAGACCAAGGCCTCGCTGAAGGAGTTGAGGGCCAGCATAACGGAGCTCAGGGAAGGCATCGAGGCCGAGACCTTTCCCCTGACAACCCTGGAGATCCTTATTGACAGGATCGATAACCTCATCGGCCAGTAGCCGTCAAGCGATCTGCCCTTCTACACGTCTTTGCGGCTCATCGAGCACTGGAAGGAGTTGCTATGGAAGAAGAATCTATAGAAAGAGGCCAGGAGGAGGTCCGGGCGGAAGAGGCGAAAGTCAATCTCAACACAGCCACCGCTGCTGACTTAGATGCCCTGCTCGGTATCGGCTCCGCCTATGCTCGAAGGATCATCGAGTACCGCCAACAAAAGGGACCTTTCGCGCACACCGCTCAGATCAAGGAGGTGAAAGGCATCGGGGAGGCCCTCTACGCTCGAATAGGCGACAGCCTCACGGTAGGTGAGAAGATCTCAGAGCAGGTGTCCGCCGAGGAGGCCAAGCCGGCCGCGGGGGAGATCGAGCCTGAGATTCGGCCAACTAAGCCGCCTGCTGTGGCTAAGGGGGTGTGGTGGGAGCTGGCAAAGGGCCTGCTGATCGTCGCCCTCAGCACCCTGCTAGGGGCAGCCATCTCCCTGGGCGTGATCTATTCCTACAATGGCAGCCTCGATTTCTCCAAACATCAGGACATGGTCACACTGAAGGCCCAAGCGGAGAGATTGCAGCGGGCCAGCGAGAGCTCACGGTCGCATTTGGAGGCCATCACCGGGCGGGTGGAGGATTTGGAGCAGAAGATCGAAGGATTTGAGGAGCTCAAAAACAATGTGAAGAGCCTCGAGGCTGACGTTAGGGACCTCGGGAGGGATGTGGAGGCGATAGAGAAGGAGACGACCAAGTTCAACGGCTTCCTGAACGCCCTCCGTGATCTCCTCGTCGAGACCCAAGGTACACCTGTCCCCACGCCGACGCCCTAGTAAGCAAGCCCGGCAGTTAGGGGCGACCGCTGAGTCGGGCCGAACGGTGCTGTATTCATCAAAGGAGGAAAATAGTGTCCGAGAAACAGAAAAGATCGACCCTGGCCAGCATTTTTGGTTTCTTCTGGACGCTGATCAAGTTCATCTTGGTGCTGGTCATTATCGCTGCCCTGGGAGTGGGCATCTACTGGGGTGGCTATTACGCCTACCGAGGGATCATAGCGCCCATCGCCAGCAACACTAACGCCCTCAACTTGCTGCAAGACGATCTGGAGGGCGTCAGGAATGAGTTGGGTCGAGAGCTAACAGCCCATAACGAAGAGATCACCCAGCTCTCGACACAAGTGGCCGACTATGAGGAGCGAATAACCGAGCTGAAGGATGAGGCTGACGCCGGGACAGCTCGAATAGCAGAGTTGCAGCAGGCACTGTTTGATAGAGACCGGCGGATAGCCGACCTGGAGAGAGAGTTGAAATCACAGAGCGACAGGCTGGCCGAGCTGGAGGCCGAAGCAGCCAGCCCGAAGGAGGAGATGGCGCGGCTTAAGATCCAAGACATGCTCTTGAAGGCATCCCAAGAGGCCGTGAAGACCGTCATCCGCCTGGTTCAGAACAACCCCGGCGCGGCCAAAGAGGAGTTAGGACTGGTCAAGACCAGCCTGAGTGCCGCCTTTGAACTGGGCGACGAGGGAGCTAAGGCTGCCATCTCTAAACTCCAAGATCGCTTGGCCGACGTGATGAGGAACATCGACGAGAACCCCTTCCTCGCCGCCGAGGAACTGGAGATCGTTTGGCGCGGGATAGATGCGCTCATCGGCCCCACTGACTGAATTGGAGGCCACAGGCATCTCGCCTGGAGCTGCGCAATGGGGCCCGAGCGTGCTCGGGCATCTACCTTGCTTCCTGGAGGCACAAGTACGACAGACAACGCTCGCTTCTCTGAGCTGGACTACCTCGGCTTGGCAGCCAAACTGATCCCCTCTCCCCACTTAGGTATTCTCGCCTCCTCTTGCATCCAGCAGGGCAGGATACGGTGGCTGACCTCCACTTCTAGGTGATCTGTGGAAGGTGAGCCTATTGCTTTTTCCCTGTCTGCCAAGTGCCAAGAGTGGCGAGCGCCCTTTTCCCCTATCGGTCGTCCACCTCGAAACGGCAACCAAACGTTGGAGCCAATACACCTTACACGCCAGTTCATTGCATCGCTAGGGAGAGTGAGGTGAGTTGCCTCTCAGGTGGAAGAGGTGTATGGGTTCCTCAACCACCGCTACGGGTTCACGCTCCGAGGACAGCCGATCTACTCAAGGAGATCCTGGGCCTATCACCTGCGGAGCTCCGCTCTATCTAGCCTCAGCAGCTCAACATCTTCGCGGAGTAGCGGGCTCGCTTTGGAGTCTTGCTACCTGGTGGAACGGCCGAATGGGGATGACAATCGATCTCAATAGCTAACCGTCCGGATTATCTCTCCTAGCAAGCCTCTACGAGCCACTCATCGGCTAATCTCGAAAGCAAAGCTTTGGCCCCGTTCTCCAGTACGGATGGTGGAGACTTGGCGTTGGCTTACCGATGGGCAATCACCAGAAGGGCAACGGCCACACTCCCAAGGCAGCACCGATCATGATGCGTTCCATTCTCGTAACCGCGGCGCCCTTCTTCGCCAGTGAAGGAGTATCCCTGGCAGTGATGAGTGACGATTACCCTGGGAAGTGCTGGGTCTACCTCGATCTTATTGCGGAGACGGGAGATACATGATCGCAGATTCCCAATGGTGACTTTGCGGTTGCCAGACGACATCGCCTCCATGAGCTCCCTGTAACTGAAGACCCGTCCTGCATTGCGAACTAAGCACGTCAGTAGGCGACGCTCAGTTGGGGTTAGGCGTGCTTCCGCACGCGGCGTCCTCACCGCGGCCATAACCTTACATTCTACCTGTCACTCTGCCACCAGATGCTGAAGCCCCCCGCAGGGTGATTGAAGTCCAGCTCGCTATCTCCGGCCTCTAGTATGAGGCGTCTTCACTGTACCTATAGATGCGTGGAGTAGGGACAGGAGCGCCATACAGGGATTGCTCCCTGCGGTCTCTCCCATCCCTCTCCCCGAACCGGACGTGTGCGTTTCCGCACATCCGGCTCTCCGTTGGGTCAGTGTCTTTTGCTTTTGGGCCATCTTTGTTCGGCTCATACGTCCTTCCTCCGGCTTAGTTCGCAAGATGACGTGCACTGAACCCCAACTGCCCCCCTTCGCCATGTAGCAGGCTTTCCCTACCTCCGACTACTACGGGGGCTCCGCCCCACGCAAGACATTGGTCGCAGGCTGACTTACTCTAGGTTGGAGAGCCTTGCGTGGTTCCCAAGTTCACATAGGTAACGTCTGCACGTTGCTTTAGGTCCTGCCTGTACGCCTGGCTCGGCTCGTTGCCTCGCTCGTTATCGGGGAAGTCAGGGTGTTGGGGAGTGCTGACTTCCTGCCCACCCTCAGAGCAAAATCCGATAACTCCACCCTAGCCCTACCGTTATAACGGGTGGTCCAACTTGCGACGCTTCTAACGGCAGTTTCTCTCGTGACCTTGGCAATGCTCTGGCTAGCAGCTCTCTGGGAGGTAGGGCTCCCATCAGCCACATTGTCGGGAGAGCTTCAGACACGGTTCTGCCTCGGGTCCCCATGCCTGTCTCCCTAGCCACTCTACACACTCCTTGCAGGGTTCTCTATCGAGAATTCTCTACCCATGCGCTTCTTGGCGCACGAGGGTAATAGTTATGCTCGAAGATGGCTAGCCAGACGGCGATTCCCAGGACGGCAATGGCTAGGAATACCCCCCAAAAGGCTCCATCGAACAGGGCTGCACGTCCGGCTCGCGTCACGATCTTCCATCCCTTGCAGTGTGGGAGAGGTTGACCCTTAGGCTCAGTATACCACTCGGGGTTAGCGGATGCAATGTTGTGGCACCGCAAACCTGCAAGAGTGCGAAGGAACTAGCCCCGCGAAACCGAGTCCTGGCTTATCCTGGGGGCCGCTTGCTCCGAGACAGCCTGGAGTCTCAGAAAAGAACCTAGATGACCACCAAGGAGATGTCATAAGAAGAGACGAAGTGTTGAGATTGACAAGGCAGATGGATATCCATAGCCATGATCGATCTATCTTACCGCGAGAGAATCATCACGCGTCTTGCAATGGATTGGATTTACAGAATCTGATGGTAGCTTCTTGGGTGAATGCAGGATGGAGAGGGCCACTAGGCGAGGAGACGGTTGCCAGTGAAGGAAAGGAGGGCTGTAGTGAGTGCAAGTTAGATACTATAACTGTCAGCCCTACCGAAGCCGGTCACTACCTATCTTCTGCAAGTCGGCTATCCATCTTCTTTGACACTGTCGAAGGGCCACGTGAGTTTTGCGGCGTAAAACCTATCACAGCGTCTCCCTGACCGGTACGCAGGAGAACCCAAGAGATTTGCGCCGTAAATTTCTTGGTCGTGCCGCCCATCTGTGCTCTCTTCACCACGATGCCCGCCGACCGCCACCAGCCCCCGACCCAGTCGCGCACGTAAGCCTGTAGCACCTCCATGGCTCCCTGGGGCAGCGCCTTAGCGGGCACATCCACCAGGACGATGGCTTCGTAGTTACTCAGCTCCTCCAGCATGGCCGTCAGCTCGTGAGACATTCTGATCCCGACCCCGATGTGGGCGGCCGTGAGAGCCGCGTCCAGGTTGGCCGCCTCCCCGGCTACGCCTTCCACCAGGAGCACTCGCGGTGGGCCGTGGACGACGCTAAAGGCCGCCGCCTCGTTGTTCTGGAGGCGGTTGTCGTGGTCGGGGATGATCTGGCGCGGAAGCGGCGGAATCCCGGCTCACCGGCTTCCACCGGGACCGCAAAGCGGTTTCTCCCCTCCTACAGCCGCACCTCCTGGGAATAGATCAAGCCTCCATCGCCGAAGACGCGCAGGCGTGCCCCTGTGCGTGTCGTGCTACGGACGATGGCCGTCAGCTCGAACGACTGGCCTTCGCGGGCATCGGGCGGGGCCTGCAACTGCTCCAGTAACACCTCGGCCACCCCCTGCGGCCCGCTGAGCCGCACGACCACGAGTTCGACATCGCGGGCGTCAGCCAGGTCAGTCAGTTTGATGGCCTCTCCGACGTTCTCCTGCCCGTCGGAGAGGAGCACGATCCGCTTTTCCGAGTCGCCGGGGAAGAGGGCTAGCCCTCAAGAGCAAGGCCTTGGACGCCCAAGACTTGTTGTGGCGGTTATACGAAGGGGTCAAGGATAAGCTATCTTATCTCAAAGCTGAGCCCCCAACTGAGGAAAAACTGAGAGATAGGAGAGAGTTGGCCAAGATCCTCTTGCACAGGGTCTGGATCAATAGGGAAGGGGAGATACGTATAGAAGGTCACATCCCTGAAGTGTGAGAGGTGATGTTTTTTACGTCATCTTTACCACGATATCGGTGATCACGTTGGCCGCCTCGTCCCCTCGGTCAGCAGAGTTGCTCAAGTGTCGGTATAACTCCCTTAACTTCAACATCTCCACCACATGCTCCACATCTTGTGGCCCACTGAAGAGATCGGCCAGCGCTTCGCGATAGACATCCTCCACCCGATTCTCCAGAGCCTTGGCTCGCAGAGCGTGCTCATTAGCCACCCCGGAGTGATCCTTTAGGCGCAGGGTAGCCATATAGATCTCGTTGGCTGCCGTCTTCAGGAGAGATACCATCCGCCGCAGGTAAGAGTTAGGCTCCACATTGAGGATGGTCATCTCATCCACCGTGGAATAGCCGTAATCTAGGATATCATCGATGGCTCTGGAGAGGGCGAATATATCCTCCCGGTCGATGGGGGTGACGAAGGTACGGTTCAGTTCATCGATGAGGATGCGCCGCAATTCATCCGCCTCCTTCTCCGCCCTGGTAACCTTCTCCGCCGCCTCCTCACCCCGATCCTTCATATACTCTTCCAACCCTTCCATACCCTCCAAGGTCTTGGCTGCCTGTTCGATGAGAAGCCGTACGAATCTATCTTCCTTCTCTCCGAATAGCCTTCTAATGCTCATGACCTATCCCCCTCCCCAAAATGAACTCATCGGGATGTACAACAGCGCTGCCAAAAGGGCGGTGATGGGCAACGTAAGGACCCAAGCGGTGAAGATCTCGCCCGCCACCCCCCAACGAACTTTCGATAACCTCTCCGCCGAACCCACCCCCATAATGGCTGAACTAACCACCTGGGTGGTGGAGACCGGCCCCCCCAGGAGAGCCGCGCCCAGGATCACCGTAGCCGAGGTAACTTGGGAGGTGAAGCCATGGATGGGCCGGATGCGATATATCTTCGCCCCCAAGGTCTTGATAATCCGCCACCCTCCAGAGGCGGTACCCAAAGATATGGCCGCTGCGCTGAGCGCGATCACCCACCAAGGGACTACGAAATCCTGCCACCGACCAGCAGCCACCAGGCTCATACTGATTATCCCCATCGTCTTCTGAGCATCGTTGGTACCATGGCTTAAGGCCAAGGCTAGCGAGGTTACGACTTGTAGACGCTTGAAAAGGGTATTGATGCGAGGAGAAGCCCCCCGCGCCAGGAAGAGAACCAGTTTCATAAGAAGATGGCCTATCACCAGACCCAAAAGCGGTGAGATCACGAGAGCCACTACCACCTTCAGTAGGCCGCTCATCTGTATGGCCCCTAACCCCTCCGCCAGCCCCACAGCGCCTACCAGCCCCCCCACCAGGGCGTGAGAAGAACTGGAAGGGAGCCCCAAAGCCCAAGTTATCAGGTTCCAGACTATGGCGCTCACCAAGGCGGCCAGGATCACGACGATGGTCACGCTGCCCGGGCTCACCAGGTCCTTGCCGATGGTGGTAGCTACCGCCACCCCGAATAAGAAGGGAGCGCAGAAATGGGCGATGGCACTCAAAGATAAAGCCTTGCGCGGGGTCATAGCCCCAGAAGAGATCATGGTGGCCACGATGTTAGCACTATCGTGGAAGCCGTTTAGGAAATCGAAGACCAAGGCCACACCGATAGAAGCGAGCAGTAACGTCAACATATCCCTCTTTTCAGAATATACAATTCTATCCCATTTACGCACCTTGGGCAAACCCAGAACTCCTCTCACCATAGAATGGTCTTGTAGTAGATGGGGAAATCCATTATAATCCCCCTGAAAGGAGGTTCGTTGTATCGAGCACCACGGGGCACACAAGATATCCTGCCCCAGGACCAACCCTACTGGCAATTCATCAGAGACCATATCCGTCGTCTCTCTACCCTCTACGGCTATGAGCGACTAGATACCCCCCTCTTCGAGGAGACACTCCTTTTCACCCGGGGCATCGGTGCCACCACCGACATAGTGGAAAAGGAGATGTACACCTTCCAGGACAAAGGAGGGGATAGTCTCACCCTCCTTCCCGAGGCCACCGCCTCCGTGATGCGGGCCTACCTGGAGCACGGCATGTATGTCCTTCCCCAACCGGTTAAACTCTACTCTATCCTCCCCATCTTCCGGTACGAGCGCCCCCAGGCAGGCCGCTTCCGCCAGCACTACCAACTCAATTGCGAAGCGATAGGGATTCAAGATCCGGCCCTCGATGCCGAGGTTATCTCCTTGGCCTGGCGCTTCTACAAAGATCTGGGGCTTAGGGGCTTAAACCTCCAATTGAATACCATCGGAGACCAAAATTGTCGTCCTGCCTATATAGAGGCCCTGATAAACTACTACCAGGGAAAAGAAGGAGAGATCTGCATCGATTGTCGGGCTCGCTTGAAGCGAAACCCCTTGCGGCTCCTCGATTGCAAGGACGAGGGTTGCCAACCCATCATCGAGGCCGCTCCTAAGAGCCCCGACTTCCTCTGCCCTGAATGCGCGGAGCATTTCGCAACCCTACAAGAGCAACTTAACCTCCTGCACATACCTTATCAATTGAACCATCGACTAGTGCGAGGCCTCGATTACTATACCAAGACCGTCTTCGAGGTATGGGCTCCCGGGATCGGGGCCCAGAACGCCGTGGGTGGCGGCGGCCGATACGATGGGTTGGCTAAGGAGGTAGGAGGAAGGGACACCCCCGCTATCGGCTTCGCCATAGGGCTGGAGCGGGTCATCATGACCATGAAGGCCCAAGGGGTTCAGGCTCCCCCCTGGCCCCGTCCCCAGATCTTTTTGGCCTACCACGGCTCAGCGGCTAAAGAGGAAAGTCTGAGGCTCATCGACCGACTGCGGGAGGCTGGGTTCAGGGCTATCATGAGTTTCGGGGATCGCAGCCTCAAGGCCCAGATGAGAGAGGCGGACCGGGAAGGGGTAGAGTATACCCTTATCCTGGGGGAAAAGGAGAGACGCAAGGAGGAGATAACCGCCCGAGAGATGGCCACCGGCCAGGAGGCTCAAGTGGAGATAGGCAGCCTTGAAGAGTGGCTGAGAGAGCGATTGGAGGGAGGTAAGTAGTGAAGAGAATAGCCCTCCTTTTCCACCCCTGGATACCCGAATCACGTCCTTTAGCCCAGGGGATAAGAGAAGAACTTCGCTCTAAGGGGCTCGATCTCTGGCTAGTTTCCGCCTGGGAGGAGGAAAAGATCGCCCGTCGCATCGCAGACCTCGATCTCCTGGTCACCCTAGGAGGCGACGGAACCGTATTGCGGGCAGCCCGCCTCGCCGCCTCCCATGGTACCCCCATCCTGGCGGTGAACATGGGCCGCCTGGGGTTCCTGGCTGAGGCCGAGCCTGAAGAGGTGACGGAGAAACTCATCGCCGCTCTCGAGGGCGACTATTGGGTGGAAGAACGCAATATGCTCCACGCCACCTTCCTGCGCGGAGGCGTCCAGATAGAGACCTATGAGGCTCTCAACGATGTAGTCGTCGCCCGGGGGGTGATAGCCCGAGCGTTACACCTCACCACCTCCATAGACGGCGAGGAGGTGATCACCTACATCGCCGATGGGGTGATCGTAGCCACGGCTACGGGCTCCACAGCCTACTCTCTGGCCGCCGGAGGGCCTATCCTCGACCCCCGATTGAGGGAGTTACTAGTAACCCCCATTGCCCCTCACCTCTCGGCCACCCGCTCCCTGGTGCTCCCCGCCCATTCCGAGATAAAAGTGACCATCGAGAGCGACCAACCAGCCACCCTCACCATAGACGGCCAGATACATCAAGAACTTCTGAACGGCGACACCGTGCTGGTCAGAGCGAGCGAATACCTCTGTCGCCTTCTCAGAACCCAACCGCGGGACTACTTCTACAAAACCCTGCAAAAGAGGCTCAAGTAGGAGATGGCCGAAGTTATCTACTGTGTCAACCACCCCGATCGGGAAACCCTCTTGCGTTGCAACAAATGCGGCAAGCCCATTTGCCCTGAGTGCGCTATCCGCCACCCCGTAGGCTTGCGCTGCCGCGAATGTGCCCAACTACGTAAGACCCCCCCCTACGATCTCTCCCCCAGACACTACGTCCTAGCTCTGGCCGCCGGCCTCCCATCGGCCATAGTGGGCGTGATCCTAGGGGGTCTATTGAGCAGCTTTATCTCTATCCCCCTCGTCGGGGGCTTCATACCTTGGATCATCGCCTTCGCCGTGGGACTTCTCACCGCCGAAGCGATCAGTCGGGCCACAGGATATAAGCGAGGTGTAGGTCTCCAGGTCGTGGCTGCCACCTGCGTGGTTTTTGGCTACTTCATAGGCAACCCCCTGCTCCTTCTGGCTATTTTGGCTACCAGTGATGGTTATCTTCCGCCGCCGGGCAGGATACCCATAGCGGTGTTCTGGGCATGGGTTAACCCTTACAGCATCATCTATCTTCTCTTAGCCATCTTGGCCGCGGTGGGTCGCTTGCGCTAATTAGGAGGGAGTTTGCTCAGCCACCTCTCCATCTCCAATTTCGCCCTCATCGACCATCTGGAACTAGATCTCTCCCCCGGCTTCAACGCCCTCACCGGAGAGACGGGGGCGGGGAAGTCTATCATCGTGGACGCCATGAGCACACTCTTGGGCGGGAGGGCCGATAGCGACCTCATCCGCACCGGGACAAGCCAAGCCCTGATAGAAGGGGTCTTCACCTCGTCGGGGGAGATGCAACAGGAGTTCCTGTTTCCTCTACTAGAAGAATATGGCGTAGAGGGAGAAGGGGATCTCATCCTCAGCCGGGAACTCAATCGTCAAGGGCGTCACATCTGCCGCATAAACGGCCGGATAGTCACCCTCCGCCTTCTGCGAGAGGTCGGCCAACGGCTGATCGACATTCACAATCAAGGAGAGCATCTCAGCCTACTTCGGGTCAGGGAGCATCTAGAGTTCCTGGATCGTTTTGGGGGGGTAACCGATCTTCGAGGAAGGGTGGAGGCCAAAGTAAAAGCACTCTATCGAGCGCGACGAGAACTAGAGAGGCTCCTAGCCGACGAGAGGGAACTGGCCCGGCGAATCGACCTTCTCCAATATCAAGTACGAGAGATCAGAGCCGCTAAACTAGAGCCTGGGGAAGAGAAAGAACTGGAACGAGAGCATACCCTACTGGCCAACGCCGAGCAGTTGATCACCCAAATCAACGCCGCTTATGAAGCCCTATACGAAGGGCGAGAGGATCAAGAGGCGGCCCTCGACTTATTGGGGGAAGCGAGACGGATCCTCACCTCTCTGGAGGAGATCGATCCTCAACTCCAAGAGAGGCGAAAAACAATTGAGGAGGCGAGCGCGCAACTGGGAGAGTTAGCCCAGTCTTTGCGTTCCTATAGAGACGCTATCGATTATAGCCCCCAGCGGCTGGCCCAGGTAGAGGAACGGTTAGGGTTGATCTATAACCTGAAGCGGAAGTATGGCGACTCCATCGAGGAGATCTTGACTTTCGGCGAAAGAGCGGCCCAGGAACTGGAAAGGATCGTTCATAGCGAGGAGCGAATCGAGGAACTGAGATCTGCGGAAGAGGAGTTGCTTGCGGAGATAGGCTCCCTGGCCGGCCAACTCTCCCTGGCTCGGCGCGAGGCAGCCCACAGGCTCTCGGAGGCTGTGATGGGTCAACTTCGGGACCTACAGATGGAGAAAGCCAGGTTCGTTGTAGCCCTGGAGCAAACCGAAGACCCCGAGGGGGTAGAGGTCGATGGCCAGCGGTTCGCTTTTGATATCACGGGGATCGATAAGGTGGAGTTCATCATCTCTCCCAATCCAGGGGAACCGCTCAAGCCTCTCTCCAAGATCGCCTCGGGAGGAGAGACATGCCGCTTCATGCTGGCTTTGAAGAGCGTGCTCTCCACAGTAGACGAGACCCCTACCCTCATCTTCGACGAGATCGACGCTGGACTAGGAGGGCGAGGGGGCGACGTGATAGGGCGCAAACTATGGAGGCTGACGGCCGACCATCAGGTCCTCTGCGTCACCCACCTCCCCCAGATCGCCTCCTTCGGCGACGCCCATTTCAAGGTGGTCAAGGAACAAGTCGGCAAGCGAACGGTCACCAGAGCCCAACTCCTCGATGAGCCAAGGAGGCTGGAGGAGTTGGCCCAGATGCTGGGGCAGGTTACAGAGTCGATCCAAATGAGCGCTCAGGAGATGTACGAGCAGATTCAAGGGTGGAAAAAGAGTCAAAACTGACCCCTACTAGCATCGTTCCACCCAATAGGTCACCTTGGGAGGTAGTTCAATCCTCCACTTGAGATAGAGCGGAAACCCGTCGCACCAACTTCTTCGTTCACCTCGCTCATCTTCGGGTGCAGATGCCCCGGTACCCGATTATGCAACTCCTTAACGGTATCCGCTCCAGCCTCTTCGAGAAAGGCAGGTGGTTCTTATGATCCCCCTCAAACTCAGGATGAGAAACTTCATGTGCTACAGCGAGGATCTCCCTCCCTTGGATCTATCCGATCTTCACGTAGCCTGCCTGGTGGGCGACAACGGCCATGGCAAATCCGCCATCCTCGACGCCATGACCTGGGCCTTGTGGGGCAAGGCCCGGGCCCGAAGCGATGATGAACTCATCCACCAGGGCAAGACGGAGATGGAAGTGGAGCTGGAGTTCCTCCTAGCCGATAACCGGTACCGGATCATCCGCAAGCGGGACAAGAGGCGACGGGGTAGAAGTTCCTTGGAGTTTCAACTAAAAGATAACGGTCGCTTTCGGCCCCTCACCGGGGATACCATCCGCCAAACCCAAAACAAGATCATAGATGCCTTGCGCATGGATTACGAGACCTTCATAAACTCCGCTTTCCTCCTGCAAGGGAGGGCCGATGAGTTCACTACCAAGCCTCCAGCGGAGCGGAAGCGGATATTGGGCGAGATTCTGGGTCTCTCCTTATACGAGAGCCTGGAGGAGCGAGCCAAGGAGAGGGTCAAGGAGAAAGAATTTCAATTGAGAGAGGTAAGATCCGCTCTAGAGGGTATAGAGCGAGAACTGACACGGATGCCCGAATACGAGAAGGGGGTAACCGAGGCCCGAAAGATCGCCACCCAATTGGCTCGCCAACTCCGCCAGGAGCAAGGAGAACTTCAAAGGAAGCGAGAGATCAAAAGGGAACTGGATCTCAAGGTTGCCCAGGTGGAGGAGATCCTCCAAAGGATAAAAGAGGGGGAGGGCGAACTAACCCACATAGAACGAGAGACCGATCTGGCCGAGAATCGCCTGAAAGGTTACCAGGAGATCCTGGCCCAAGAGAGGAGAATAGAGGAAGGGTTCGCTTCCCTGGTGGCCGCTCGGGAGGCCAACGAAACCTTCAACCGTAGACTGACAAGGCTAGCGAAACTCAGCGAGGAGAGAAGCCAACTAGAGAGAGTAATCAACGAGGCTAGAGGTGCTCTGACCTTGGAACGGGGGCTCTCTCTGGAGCGGATAGCCCAACTGAAGGCCCAAATCGAAAGACGACCTAGCCTGGAGGAGGAACTCGCCTCCTTTCGTCGCCAACTGGACAGGCTAGCCCTCTTAGAGGGGGAACTGGAAGGGAAGCGCGCCCACGAGCGGGCTACATCTCAGGAGATCGTTAGCCTCCAGGCGACTAACGAGGGGTTATTCTCCGAAATGCAACTCCTCAAAGAGAAATTGAGCCTTCTAGAAGAGGCAGAGGCTAAATGCCCTCTTTGCGAGCAGGATCTAACCGAGATAGAGATAACTCGTATTGCAGAGAAGTACCGTTCACAAGGCGAGGAGAAGGGAGACCTATATCGCCACAACAAAAGGAGAGTTGAAGAGTTAAGGGGCCGGTTGAAGGACCTTCAAAAGGAGATAAAAGGTCTGGAGGAAGAAGTCAAAAAGAGGCCTTCTCTCCAAAGCCAAAAGGATATGGCCTCCCAGGCCCTAGCCCAAGTCGAGGAGGCGGAGAAGACCCTGGCCCAGGAGAAAGAGAGGCTTCAGGCCCTGCAGGAACGGCTGGAGAAAAATGAGTACGCCAGGGAGGAGCAGGGGCTTCTCACCGCACTAGAGCAGCAGATCAAAGGTCTAGGCTACGATCCCCAGGAACACGAAGAGATTCGAACACGGCTCTCCTCCTTGGCTAACTATGAAGCAGAGATGAGAGAATTAGAGAGAGCCCGGCAAGGGGTTGAAGCCACCAAAGAGGCTTTGGAGCGAGCAAGAGAATCGTATATCCGCTGGCAAAACACCTTGGCTGCTGATAAGGCGAGGGGAGAGGCGTTAGAGAAAGAGATCACGGAGTTAGAGAAAGCGGTGGAGGGTCTGGAAGAGCAAGAGCGCTTAGTCCAGAGGCTCCAAGATGACGAAAGCCAAGCCCGCCAGGCACTCGGCGCCGCCCAAGAGAGACTAGACCACTGCCGAGGCCTGGAGAAGGAAAAAGAGGCGAAACTCGCTCAAGAGCAAGAGATCACCGAAGAGAAAACGATCTACGAGGAACTGCAACTCGCCTTTGGCAAGAAGGGCGTCCAGGCTATGATCATAGAAAGCGCCCTCCCGGAACTGGAAGAGGAGGCCAACCGCTTACTTAGCCGCATGACAGACGGCCGAATGCACGTCCATTTCGAGACTCAAAGAACCACTAAAAAAGGTGAGACGGTGGAGACCCTAGAGATCAAGATCTCCGACGAACTGGGCACTCGATCTTACGAACTCTATAGCGGTGGGGAGGCTTTCCGGGTCAATTTCGCCATCCGCATCGCCCTCTCCAAACTCCTGGCCCGTCGAGCCGGAGCCAGGCTGGAGACCCTCATCATCGACGAAGGGTTCGGCACCCAGGACACCGTAGGGAGAGAGAGGCTAATCGAGGCTATCAACTCCATACAGGACGACTTCGCCCTCATCCTAGTGATAACCCATATCGAGGAGTTAAAAGACGCTTTCCCCGTCCGTATCGATATCTTCAAGACCCCAGAGGGCTCCCAGATCTCCAGGGCCTAGGAGTGCCAATCACCCACCCCTCGCATCCCTCGGGATCCCGTAGGGAGATAATCGCAGTAGGGAGCAAGAACGCACATCTCGCAGCGAGGGCGGCGGGCTTTGCATACCTCCCGGCCGTGGGCGATCAGGTTGAGGTGAAAAGCGTAGTAATCCTGGGGAGATAAAAGGTCTTCCAAGATCTTGTGGGCCTCCTGGGCGGAGGTCTTTCGGCTAATTAGGCCTAGCCGCTTGCTTACCCGATAGACATGGGTATCCACCGGGAAGGCTGGCTGTCCACAGCCGAAAAGGAGAACACAAGCCGTGGTCTTGGGCCCCACCCCCGTAAGGGAGCCCAGCCACTTCTTCGCCTCCTCTATCTCCATCTGGCAGATGAAATCGAGAGAGAGTTCCCCCCGACGCTCGGTGATGGTGCACAGGATATCTTTGATGCGAGGGGCTTTGATGTTGGCTAGACCGCCGGGCCTGATCGCCTCGGCGATCTCTTCCACCGGAGCATCCCGCACCCTCTCCCAAGTGGGGAACCTCTTTCTTAACCGCTCATAAGCCCGATCCCTGTTAACGTCAGAGGTGTTCTGAGAGAGGATGGTGTAGATCAACTCACTCAGGGGGTCAAGCCGCTGCCGCCATCGGCGGGGGCCATACCCCTCCAAGAGGGCTTGATGGATAGCCTTGGCCTCGGCTACCTTCTCCCCTACTGCAAAGTCAGCAGTCAGGCGCATAACGATGGAGTTATTACACGCGTCTCAAATGGAGTTGCACCTGGGCTCGGTCTTTCAGAGTGAAGCCCAAGCCCACCACCCCGGGAGCGACTTCGCGCACTCCACGGCGTCGCCCGTTCACCCGTGCGCTCACCGCTCGGTAGGGCTCCGGCACGGCGAAAAGCAACTCCCCCGACTGGCTCCCAGGCTTAACCAACTCTAAGATGAACCTCGGTTCTCTGCGCCGCCCATTCTGCCACTTCACCGCTTTTACCTCCACCCCACCCTGAGTGATGTGGAAAGTAGAGGTCAGAAACTGAGGCTGGCTTGTGGCCTCCTTAAAGAGGAGAAGCACCGTCTCGTGGGGTTGGTGGCGAGAGATAGTGAGCCTCTCTCGGAACACGCCCAAGTACCGTCTAGACCAAAAACTATAGACATGATAAGAGTTAGCGGTTTTGAGCCCCACCTGGCCAAAATCGATCTCGGTCTCTACCGTCCCATCGGCCCAGTTGATGAAGGCGGCCACCATCCACCGGCCATACTCGGCCTCTATGGGAAGAGCGAAGACAGAGGGCAACTCGTTCTCGAAGAGATCACAAGGCTTAGCAGCCCGTCCATAGGGAGGGAGGATCCACTTCAAGTATTTGCGCCTCCCTCCACCGAGAGATGGTAGATCATCGCCCGAAAAAACACTCCCCCCCGCCAAACCCACTATTGAAACCAGAGTTCGCATCTCGCTCAACTTCAGGTTCGATTCCTCCCCTCGAGAGCGCACCAAGACACAATCAGGGTCGTTCACCCAGAGCCAGCCATGCATAAAATAGCGAGTCATGACATTGCGGAGGGCGTTACGGACAGAGGGAGAGGATAGGTCTCCCCATAGGGGGCGCCAATGAATCGCCACATCGGGTCCAATACGCATCCCATCCACCAGCCCCACCGCCGGCCCCCAAGGAGCGCCACACCCCAAAAGGAACTTATCGCCTACCGCCTCCCGGATGATCTCCAACCCCTGGCGGAAAGCCTGGGCCCGAGTGGCCTGGGGATCGTACCAGCGGCCCTCCAGGGCTCCTGCGTAAAGGAAGTCGACCTTGAAGAGATCGTAACCCCAATTATCGCTCAAGATACGAAACAACTTTCCCAGCCACGTCTGCACCTCTGGATGAGTGAGATCCAGGGCGTATATGGGGACCGCCCAGTGGTGCCAGGCGATGACCGGCTCACCCCCCTCATCCCGGAGCACCCAATCAGGGTGCTCTTTGTAGAGGCGTGACTGGGAACTCGTAGCAAAAGGGGCTATCCACAAACCAGCCTTCCGAGCAGAGGCTTTTATCTCCTCCCCTACCCGCTTCATCCCCTGAGGAAACTTCCCCTCATCGGTAATTAGCCAATCCCCTATCTCTTCTTGGTGTCCATCGTCGATGAGGAAATAGTCAAGGGGCAAATCGCCCGCCCCTTTTACGTTAGAGAGGGTCTCGCGGGCACCGTTCTCGCCGTAGAAATAGTACCAAGAACACCAACCGGTAGGTATCTCCTTCGCCTTTCGGGCCCCCATATTCTCCCCCAAAGCCTGGGCATATCCTTCCAGAAGAGAGATAGGGTCGCGCCCCCCCCTTACCAGAAGTTCTTCCGAGGAGATGCGCTCCCCAGGATAGAGGCGCACCCCATCGGCATAGGTAGTGGCAGCCAGACGCCGAAAGCGGAGACCCTCCACCTCAAGTCGTATCTCCGCCATCTGCTCCCTGGCGCTGGTAAAGCCCAGGAGAAGCGAAAGTCTGGAGATGCGGTTGTGGAGGACGGTCATCCAATGGCTCACCAGAGTCTTAGGGGCCAGGGGTAAAGGGTAAGGCTCATGCTGAAGGCGATACTCCTCCGTCCCAGGAGTTACATAGTGACCGTTATCCAGGTGACGGGCGAAACTGGGCGACCAGGACTGCCAACCGTTTTGATAGAAAGACCAACCCTTGGGAGAACCTAGATTCAGCCTCCCTTGATCCCTGAAGAGGAGAAAAGGTGAAAGTTCAAACACTTCCAGAGGTCGTTGACCCACATTGAGAAGGCGCAATTGCAGACGGACGCCTTTCTTTACCGAGGCCTGCCAGGTGAGTTCCACATCCTCGTTCTTGGTGGTGAGACTAACCCTATCCTCCCCCACCCCATAGGCCACATCCCCTTGGAGGCCGAGGCTTTTCTCTTTTCCCTGCACGCGGTATTTCGCCTCCGCGGTGAGTCCCCTGACGAAAAGGCCAAGGTGACGGATCTCCATCCTTCCCTGTGAGGGTTCCACCGAGAGTATACGCCCGATACGGATCCTCTCCCCTCTAGCCATACCTCCTCCTGACTCAAATAAAAACTATAGGCGGAGGTTCACACCATCCGCCTATACAGGTTAGAGACCAACATGGTTGAAGCCGACTAGGCTGTCCCTCGCATCACCGGATCGAAGGCGTCACGCAGGCCATCCCCCAAGAAGTTGAAGGCCAAAACGGTAAGGGTGAGGGCCAAAGCGGGGCCCAATAGCACATGGGGGTAGGAGCGTATCGCCTGGTAGCCCTCCTGGATCATAATGCCCCAACTAGGGGTGGGAGGGTTAACCCCCAAGCCGATAAAGCTCAGAAAGGCTTCTGTCAAGATATAGCCGGGTATCTGGAGGGTCTCTTGCACCACACAGGGGCCCAGGATATTGGGCAAAAGGTGGCGGAAGATGATCCCTAGGGGACCCACTCCCACCGCTCGAGCGGCCATCACGAAATCCTTCTCCTTATAGGAGAGGGTCTGCCCGCGAGCGATACGGGCCATTCCAATCCAGTTGAGGGCGCCGATGGCGATGAAGATGAAAAACAAGCCACCCATGGCTAGGTCAACCCGCATGAGGAGGGCAGAGAGTCCAGTGGCCGCCTCCCGCCTCCCCAGGGCTTTGAAATAGACCTGAAGTAGAATCACCACGATGATGATCGGCAGGCCATATAGGAAATCGACCACCCGCATCATCAGTTCGTCCACCCGACCGCCGAAATAACCCGAGGTGAGGCCATAGACGATGCCGATGATCAGACTCACCGTGGCTGCCACCACGGCCACGGAAAGCGATATCCGGATCCCATAGATGGTGCGGCTCAATACATCACGGCCCAGGCTGTCGGCGCCTAGGAAGTACTTAGAGCCCGGCCTCACATAGTTGTCGATAACACGGGTCTCATAATAGGTATAGGGTGCGATCACATCGGCGAAAAGGGCTAGGAGAACCAAAGTAATGATAAATATCCCACTGGCCACCGCCACTCGGTTGCGCGTCAACTGGTAAAAAGCATCACCCCAAGGACTCCGCTCTCTCCGCGCCGGTAGAGCAGCAACCGCTCTCTCCGCTACAGCCATAACCCCTCCTCGAACCGATCACTCATACCGTATACGGGGATCGAGCCACGCATAGGTCATATCCACCATAAGGTTGGCCATCACCAGAAGGACCGCGTAGATCAAGGTCACCCCCATGATGACCGGATAGTCCCTTTGGTTGATGGCGACCACATAATATTTGCCCATCCCCGGGATGGCGAACATCTGCTCCACCACGAAGGTGCCGGTTACCACGGCGGCAAAGAGCGGCCCTATGACGGTAACCACCGGTATCAGGCTGTTCTTCAAGGCGTGGCGCACAACCACCGCCCTCTCCCGCAAACCTTTGGCCCGGGCGGTACGGATATAATCCTCTCGGATCACCTGAAGGAGGCTGGCTCGGGTCAGGCGGGCTATGGCCGCCGAGAAACCTGTGCCCAGGGTCGCCACTGGCAGGACAGCGTGGCGGAAGAAGTTCGGGGTCGGTTTGGGAATGAAGCCCAGATAGAAGGGCCGCTCCGCCCCCCACAACGCGGCAGGCAACCACCCCAGCCTCACCCCAACGACCCAGATGAGGAAGGGAGCCAACACCAAAGCGGGAATAGCCACCCCGATCACGGCGATAAAGGTGGCCAGGTAATCCATCCAGGTGTTCTGTTTGAGGGCCGCTACGATGCCCATGGGGATGCCTATCACCACCGCCAGGGCTACAGACATCACCCCCAACTGAAAGGAGACGGGGAAGTGATCACTCACGATATCGTTGACCATGCGCCCCCTCTCCCTCATGCTAGGTCCCATATCGAGATGGAGAAGCTCCCACAGGTAGCGGCCATACTGCTTCACAATCGGCTCATCCAGATGGTATTGCCTCTCCATATTGGCCACCACCGAGGCCGGAAGGCTCTTATCGCCCACGAAATCGAAGGGGCCCCCAGGGATGGCTCGCATCAGAGCGAAGATAGCGAAGGTTAGGGCTATGAGCACCGGGATGGAGACCAGAAGCCGCCGCGCTATATACCTTAGCATAGTATACTTTTGCTCCTAACTTGTAATGAAGATAATTCCAAAGGGCAGTCATGAGGCCTTGCGGCCCCATGACTACCAATGAACCTACTACCAGCCTCGGGCTGCCTTCTTGGCCTCCCAGTCCAGGACCCACTTGTCCACATGGGTGGTGCCACCCGCGGGGTTGATGGGGTGCTCGATCAGGTAGGGCTTGAACGTGTTGACAAAGGTGTAGTAGTAGATGGGAGCGATGGCCATCTCTTCATCGATGAGGATATGCTCGGCCCGGTTGTAGAGGGCTGCCCTCCTCTCCAAATCCTGCTCCGCAAGTGCCTCCTCGACGGCGGCATCGAACTCCTCATTGTGGAACTGGGCATAGTTCTGATCGCTCTGGGAGTGGTAGACGTCGCCCACCCAGTTGGCCTCATCGGGATAGTCGGCGCACCAGCCGAGGCGATAGATGTGGGGCTTGTCCTCATCTGGCGAATCAGGCAGGAGCATGTTGAGGTAGGCACCCCACTCCATGGTCTCGATCTTGACGGTGCAGCCCAGGTTCTCCCGCCACATCTCCTGGATCGCCTGAGCGATCAGGGCATGGCCCTCGGAGATGTTGTGCATCAAGGTAACCTCGGGTAAGCCCTCACAGTTGGGGTAACCGGCCTCCGCCAGGAACTCCTGGGCCTTCACCTTCCCCTCCTCGATATCCAAGAGGTAAGGGGCGATGGTCATATCGTCAACCGGGGCGCCCCAGATGCCAGGGCAGGCGAAGGTGTGGGCCGGCGTCTGCCCACCCTTGAGGACATTCTCGATGAGGGCCTGGCGGTCGATGGCCGCCGCGAACGCCTTCCGCACCAGCACGTTGTCCATGGGCGGCTTGGTGTTCATGAAGCCGTAGTAGTAGGTGCAGAGCCGAGGACCGATCTCCAACTCCTGGCTCAGCACCGGGTCGGCCCTAACCCTGTCCATATCTGGCAGAGGCACGCCCCAGCCCGAATCGCCCATCAGGTCAAGTTCTCCCGCCTCGTAGAGGGCAAAGGCGGTCGAGCCCTCCATGATCACCGGGGCGTTGATGACTTCGATCTGCACCTTGTCGGCGTCGTAGTAGAGAGGGTTCTTCTTGAACCTCAGCATCGCCCCGTGGGACCACTCGGTCAGGACGAAGGGGCCGTTGCTCACCAGGTTGCCAGGGGTGGTCCACTGCTCGCCGAACTCCTCGATAGTGGCTTGGGGCATGGGCCGCATCACCCACATACTAGCCACCGCGGGGAAGAAGGCCGCCGCCTTGTTGAGGGTGACCGCCACCGTGTAGTCGTCGAGGGCCTCGATCCCCACCCCATCGATGAGGGCCTGCAACTCCTCGTCGGTGAGTTCCTCAGGGTCGGCGCTGTTGAGTTCCGCTGCCCCCTCGATGACGTAGAGAACATAGGCATAGGGAGAGCCGGTGCGCGGATCTAGGGTGCGCTTGGTGCCATAGACCACATCGTGAGCGGTGACCGGCCCCACCTCCTCCACCGTATCGCTGCGGACGTCGTAGTGCACCCACTTGGCGTCATCCCTCATGGAGAAGGTATAGACCAGGCCGTCCGCCGAGGCCTCCCAGGTGGCCAACTCCGGTATGGCCTCCACCGTCACATCGTCCAGGTCGGTGAGGGCCAGATAGAGCTGCTCATCCACCCAGATGGAGGTGGTATCACTCCCCAGAGCCGGGTCGATGGTCGGTGGGTCGCCCGACATGTGAATATCGAGGGTAATGGGCATCTCCGGCCCCACGGGGACCTCCACCGTCTCCACCACCTCCACCGGCACCTCCACCGTCTCCACGACCCTCTCGGGAGTCGGCGTCGCCGCGGGACCACAGGCTGCCACCACCATCGCTAGCAAGACAATGGCGCCCACGACCCGTGCCCAACGCAACTTACTAGACATCTTTCCTCTCTCCTCCTTTTAAGATAATGGTACTTCCTGCCTCATCTGGTAGTCGCCTCTCTCCCTCACCCCCTTTCCAAATATAGCCTTCTTCCTCATCGAAGTGGAATCGATCATAGACTTCCCAAATAATACACAAGGAAAAGCCTTCAAAAGTTCATCGCTATTTTATTACACACTATGTATCTTGTCAAGCCCCTAGACGCGCCAACAAGCCACCCAGTGCTCCCCCCCTACATCCTTGAACTCCGGCTCCTTCTCCTTGCAGATCTCCATCACCAGCGGGCAACGGGTTGAGAAGTTGCAACCCACAGGAGGGTGGGCGGGGCTGGGCACACCGCCGGTCAGGATGATCCGCTCCCTCTTCTCTTCCACCAGGGGATCGGGAATGGGAACCGCGGAAAGGAGAGCCTGGGTGTAGGGGTGGAGGGGGTTCCGGTAAAGTTCATCTCTGTCGGTGAGCTCCATGATCTTACCCAAGTACATCACCGCTACTCGGTCGCTGATATGCCGCACCACGCTCAGATCGTGAGCGATGAAAAGATAGGTGAGGTTGAACTCCCCTTGAAGTTCCTCTAAGAGGTTGATGATCTGGGCCTGGATAGATACATCCAAGGCAGAGATCGGCTCATCGCAGACTATGAAGTCCGGATTAACCGCCAACGCTCTAGCCACGCCGATCCTCTGTCTCTGCCCCCCACTGAACTCGTGAGGGTAACGGTTGACGAAATAGGGGTTCATCTTCACCACTGCGAGGAGTTCCTGGACCCTCTCTTTCCGCTCCTTCCCACCCCCCCCTAACTTATGTACCTCCAGGGGCTCGCCGATGATGCTTCCCACCGTCATGCGAGGGTTCAGAGAAGCGTAAGGATCCTGGAAGATCATCTGCATCCTCCGACGCATGTGCCGCAACTTCCCCCCCATCATCTTGGTGAGATCCTTCCCCTCAAAGAGGACCTCCCCCGCTGTAGGTCGGTAGAGTTGTAACATGGTCCGGCCCACGGTCGTCTTCCCACAACCGCTCTCCCCCACCAGGCCTAGCGTCTCTCCTCGGCGGATAAAGAAACTGACCCCATCGACAGCCTTTATCTCCCCCACATGCCGTTGGATAATGATACCCTGCGTGATGGGGAACCACTTCTTCAAATCTTTGACCTCGATGAGGATCTCGTCTTTTCCCTCAGGATCCTGCAAGGATACTACCACTCCACTCCCCCTTTCGTCACATCTACCCAGCAGGCGATCTCATGGCCTGGAACTGTCTCCCTCAGGGTGGGGCGTTCCTCTTGGCAGTGATCGAGCCGATACGGACACCGAACGTAGAAGGGACAACCGGGCGGCAAGGCTATGAGATCGGGGGGCAGGCCCTCGATGGTCGTTAGTTTCTCCTTCCGCACCTTATCGACCCGGGGAACGGAGCCCAGAAGACCGAGGGTATAAGGGTGTCTAGGGTCTCCATACAACTCCTTCACCCCCGCCGACTCGACGAAGAAACCCGCATACATCACCTTCACCCTCCGTGCTATGCCAGCGATGATCCCCAGGTCATGGGTGATCCAGATGACCGCCATCCCCAACTCATCCTTCAGTCGCTTCACCAGTTCGATAAATTGAGCCTGGATGGTGACATCCAAAGCGGTGGTCGGCTCATCGGCGATGAGGATAGCAGGGTTGCAAGAGAGCGCCATGGCGATCATCACCCGTTGTCGCATCCCTCCGCTAAACTGATGGGGATAATCGTCGATGCGATCCTTCGCCTCTGGGATCCCTACCATATCCAATAGTTCGATGGTTCGCTCTCGCGCCTGCTCCTTGGTCATCCCCAAATGAAGCGTCAACGCTTCGCTCACTTGCTGATTGATAGTCAGAACCGGGTTGAGGGAGGTCATAGGATCCTGAAAGATCATAGCCATCTTGTTGCCCCTGACGCGACGCATCTCGTCCTCGCTGATCTTCAAGAGATCCTTCCCATCGAAGAACACCTCACCGCCCACGATCTTCCCCGGAGGCTGGGGGATGAGGCGCAGGATGGAAAGCACCGAGACGCTTTTGCCACAGCCACTCTCCCCCACAATGCCCAGCGTCTCGCCCTCATTCAAAACGTAGGAGATCCCGTTTACAGCGTGAACCACCCCGTCTTGGGTGAAGAACTGGGTCCTCAGACCCTTTACTTCCAGTAAGGCA
This sequence comes from uncultured Anaerolineales bacterium, assembly GCA_964383935.1. Taxonomy (GTDB): domain Bacteria; phylum Chloroflexota; class Anaerolineae; order UBA7937; family UBA7937; genus UBA7937. The sequence continues at coordinate 59,861 of CAYLIE010000007.1, forward strand.
GCCACCAAACATCCTCCTTCTATGTGCTCACCCCACCCCTTCTTTGAAATCCGATTATTACCATTTGAGAATTAAAAGAATATAAAGGCCAGGGCGCGGCAGAGATGGAGATCGCCACAGAGGCTGGCCTGGACTGTTCCTCGCCCCAAACCGGTGCCTCCTCCAGGCGAAAGAGCAAGAAGAGGAGAACCGCCTGAGCCGAGGAGAGGGCCTCTCTTAGCCACGCTCCGGCTTTACTTCTCCAAGCCAAAGGCCTAACTTCCTCCGGAGAAACCCTGAGTGCAAGTTTGGCCTCTATAGCCTCCCAAACGCGAGGGGGAGGATCCTCATCGGAGACAAACTCCCTTAGAGCCCAACTTAACAAGAGATCGAATTCATCGCCCTCGTGACGCATCAACCCCCTCGTACCGATCTACAACGAAGATAGATCATAGGCTGCCTCTCTAAGCATCGCCTTTTCCTCAACCAGTTTCCGTTTCAGGATCTTCCGCGCATGGTGGAGTCGAGACTTCACCGTCCCCACAGGACATTCCAGAATGTAGGCTATCTCCGTCAAACTAAGGCCCTGGAGATAGAAGAGTATCACCACCAGGCGGTGATGTATGTTTAGAGAGTTGATCGCCTCGTGCAGCCTCCGGTGCAACTCCTTCCTCTCATAAGCATCCTCTGGCGAAACTTGGGGAGCCGCCACCAGCCGATCTATCATCTCCTCCACAGAGACGAGCCAAGGACGCCGCCTCACCACCCAATTGTAACTCAGATTTACCACTATGCGATGCAACCAGGGCCCCAAGGGGGCCGAGCAATCGATACGAGGAAGAGCGCGATACGCTTTAAGGAAACAATCCTGCAATATCTCTTCGGCAGCACCCTGATCATCGGTTATAGCCAGAGCGGTGCGGAAAAGCCTCTTCTTATATCTGTCATAAAGAGCGGCAAACGCTTCCGCATCCCCTTCGCGGATTCTAGCAACGAGTTCGGCGTCCCGGTTCATCCCTCCCCCCGCTTTGGACGCTTCCCTCTCCCTATATACACAATATGGAGAGAATAAAGGTTCACTGTTAACATTTTAAGAGGAAAAACCCCCGTTGTCAAATCCGCCTTTCCACCTCAGGTTAGGCCTGCGGGCGGCGGTTACCTCATCGAGACGGCTGAGGGGCGTCTTATGAGGTGCTGACCGCAGGGTATCTGGCTCCTCCCTCGCCTCCCGAGTGATCTCCTTCATGGCCGCTAGGAAGCCTTGCAATGTCTCCAGGCTCTCCGTCTCCGTGGGCTCGATCATGAGGGCCTCCTCCACGATCAAGGGGAAATAGATAGTTGGGGGGTGGAAGCCGAAATCGATGAGTCGCTTAGCGATATCTAGAGTATGGACGCCGATCTCCTCTTGCCATTTGCCAGAGAATACACATTCGTGGAGGCAAGGTCTGTCGTAGGGCAGATAATAGTGGCCCTTCAGTTGACTCAGAAGGTAGTTGGCGTTGAGCACCGCGTGTTCGCTTATCTCTCGCAAGCCATCACCACCCAAGGATCGGATATAGGCGTAGGCCTTCACCATTACCCCAAAGTTTCCATAGAAGGAACCCACCTCCCCGATGGATAAAGGGCGGTCGTAATCCAGGTAGTATCTCGTTCCCTCCCTCGTCTCTCTCCTGGCAACCAAGGGGAGGGGCAAGAAGGGAGTCAGATCCTCCCTCACCGCCGTGGCCCCGGCCCCTGGTCCTCCCCCACCATGCGGGGTGCTAAAGGTCTTGTGCAGGTTGTAATGGAGGATATCCATCCCCAGTTCTCCTGGCTTGGCGATGCCCAAAAGGGCGTTCATGTTGGCCCCATCGCAGTAGATGAGGGCTCCCAGGTCATGGATGATCTCCGCCACCTCCAAGATCCGCTCCTCGAAGAGGCCCAGGGTGTTGGGGTTGGTGAGCATCAAGGCCGCTACCGACTCATCGGCTCTATCCCGCAAGATATCGGCATCTATATTCCCTCGTCCATCGGAGGGGATGGTCATCACCCGGTAGCCACACATAGCCGCCGTAGCTGGATTGGTGCCATGAGCCGAGTCTGGGACCAAAACCACCTTCCGTTCTCCACCATGACGGTTTTGGTGATAGGCCCGCACCATAAGCATCCCCGTCAACTCCCCATGGGCCCCCGCCGCCGGCTGGAGAGTTACCGCCGGTAGCCCCGCTATCTCCGCCAGATACCCTTGCAACTCATACATCAGTCGTAAAGCCCCTTGCACTAACCCCTCATCCTGATAAGGGTGGATATGGGCAAATCCGGGTATGCGGGCCATCTCCTCGTTGACCTTAGGGTTATATTTCATGGTGCAAGAACCCAGGGGATAGAACCCTGTGTCTACCGAGAAGTTGAGTTGGGAGAGACGGGTGAAATGTTTAATCAAATCCCTCTCACTCACCTCGGGAAGGGAAAGATCATCCCGAACCCGATCCTCCGGTAGCGGTGTTTTGGGGACATCGCACTCCGGCAAGGAGAACCCGGTTCGTCCCGGCGAACTGAGTTCGAAGAGCAGAGGCTCATCCATACTACAACCCTTTTAACACCTTTTGCGCGGCAACCAACCCCGCCCCCAACTCAAAACTGTAGCCGGAGGCCTGAAGCGCTCCCTCAATGGCTCCTACCGTAGCCAATATGTGGCTACCGCTGACACTACCCATATGTCCCACTCTGAAATAGCGTTCTTTGATTTGAGGGTGCAAGCCACCAGCCACGACAACGCCCCGCTCTCTTACCCCGCCTAGAAGTTCCTTGCCTACCCCCTCCGGGTAGTAGATAGCGCTCATGGTATGGGCTGCCACCTCCAAAGCAGGTACCTGCTTCAACCCCAAAGCGGTCATGGCCGCCTTGAAAGCCTCGCTTATGATCCCATGATGTCGAAATCGGGCCTCCATCCCCTGATCGAGGATCTCATCCAGGCTCTCCCAAAGGGCGTATATGAGGTTGACAGGCGGGGTGCCGAAATAACCCGCTTTCCGGGCCTCATACGCCTCCATGATGGGGAGCCAATTGGCGAAATCGGCATAATAGTTGGCCACAGGGGTACGGCGCTTCCGGAAAAGATCTAAGGCCAGAGGACTAACCATCACGATAGCCAAGCCCGGCGGGACCCCCAAAGCCTTCTGAGAAGCGGTGAGACAGATATCGATCCCCCACTTCTCCTGGCGGAACTCCTCGCCCCCCGTGGCGCAGACGCCATCAACTACGCTCAAGGCCCCATATCGGCGGGCCAAACCTCCCAAAGATGGTACATCAACCAGCACCCCGGTGGAGGTATCGACATGGGTGACCAAGAGCAACTTATATTTTGCGCCCCTCAGACTCCGCTCCACCTCTTCCAAGGAGGGGACATCCCCCAGTTTGGCTCCCACCTGGGTCACCTGAGCGCCACACCGCTCACAGATGGAGGCGAAGCGTTGGCTGAAGTAGCCGGTATCGACCAGCAGTACCCTATCTCCAGGCTCGATGAGGTTGGCCGCCGCCATCTCCATCGCCAAGGTCCCCGAGCCAGCCACCACAAAGGGCTGCCCTTCTTTAGTCAGAAAAACCTCCCTCAGCCTCTCCAAAGAGTGGCCGAAAACCTCGATAAAGTCAGGTGAGATATGGCTAGGGGTCTTGGTAGCCATAGCCTGGAGCACCGCCGGCTCGAACTCCACAGGGCCGGGGATCATCAAAAGTTCGTTCATCTCATCTCTCCCAGCGCCCGGACCAAGGCGTCGATCTCCTCCTTGGGGTTCATCTCCGTCACGCAAAAGAGCAACCCATCGGCCAATTCCGGGTAATGGCGCCCTAAGTCGTAGCCGCCGACGATACCCCTCTCCCACAATTTTGCGTTCACCTCCCGAGGAGAAAGAGGTGTCTTCACCACGAACTCCTTAAAAAACTGGCCGAAGGGGAGCGCGAACCCTGGAAGGCCCTCTATTTGACGAGCCGCGTAATGGGCCTTATGGAAACAGAGTTCCGCCACTTGGCGCAGCCCTTGCTTCCCCATGGCGGCCAGGTAGACGGTGGCCGCTAGAGCGACCAGCGCCTCATTAGAGCAGATATTAGAAGTAGCCTTCTCCCGGCGGATATGCTGCTCCCGGGTTTGGAGGGTGAGGACGAACCCTCGGCGCCCCTGGGTATCGGTAGTCATCCCTACCAAACGTCCGGGAAGTTGGCGCATATATTCCTGGCCACAGGCCAAGAAGCCGAGATACGGCCCCCCGAAACTTACTGGGTTCCCCAAGGCCTGGCCTTCTCCCACCACCAGATCGGCTCCTTCCTCCCCTGGAGGGCGGAAAAGCCCCAGAGCGATGGGATCCACGCAAGCCACGAGAAGAGCGCCAAAGCGGTGGGCTAATTCGCTAGACGAAGATAAATCCTCTAGGCAACCGAAGAAGTTCGGATGCTGGACCATGAGACAAGCGGAACCGGAAGATAGGGTCTCTCTCGCAGAAGCCAGGTCCACCCGGCCCTGGTGGTCGTACCCCACCTCCCTTATGGGCAGCCCCAGGCCTTGAGTATAGGTTCGAAGCACTTGGCGGTAGGCTGGATGCACGTTTCGGGCTACCACTAACCCCTCGCGGCGGGTGATACGCGCGGCCATGAGGGCCGCCTCCGCCATGGCTGAAGCCCCATCATAGAGAGAGGCGTTAGTCACATCCATGCCCGTGAGGTCGCAGATCATGCTCTGATACTCGTAGATGGCGGTCAGGGTCCCTTGGCTAGCCTCCGGTTGATAGGGGGTATAGGCAGTATAGAACTCCCCCCGCCGGAGAACGTGATCCACCACCGCAGGGATGAAATGACGGTAAGCCCCAGCACCCAAGAAGCAGGAGTGGTGGTCTAGATCGGCGTTCTCTTCCGCCAACCCTCGGAGGAGCCTCACCACCTCCATCTCCGAGAGACCAGGTGGGAGGTCAAGAGAGGGGTAGCGACTTCCTTCAGGCACAACCTCAAAGAGCCTATCGATAGAATCGACACCTATGGCCTCGAGCATCCTTTGGCGATCGGCCTCGGTATGGGGAACGTAGCCCATCTCCTACCCCCTGCGGACCCTCCGAACCTCGAAGGTCACCCAAGCGTGGTCTGGGCAAGTGAGGGCCGTAGTGTCTGGATCCTTCGCCTCACCGCTGCTGAGATCTGCGCCCAGTCGCATGGCGTGGATGAGGGGATACATGGCGCAAAAAGCCTCTCCACATAGCCCCAAGGGTGTCCCGTACTCGAACTCGAATCTATCGCCCACCTTATGACCAGCCCGGCAACCGGGCTTCGCTTTCGTCACGGTGACGACGAACCCCCAATCCTCTTTATACTCGTTCTCCATCTTCTTCTCCTACTCGAGCCCTTCTAGGTATTCCTCATACTCCTCGGCGGTCAAGAGGCTATCCAGTTGGGAGGCATCTGAAGGCTCGATTTTTATCATCCAACCCTGGCCATAGGGGTTTTCGTTGACGAACTCGGGGTGGTCGCTCAACTCCCCGTTCACCTCCAACACCTCCCCACTGAGAGGCGCATAGAGGTCCGAGGCCGCTTTCACCGACTCCACCACCCCGAAGGGTTCAAACTGAGTCAACATCTCCTCCAGAGGCGGCAACTCCACATAGACTATATCGCCCAACTGGTCTTGGGCATAATCGGTGATCCCCACGGTAGCGAGCCCCCCCTCGAGCCTCACCCACTCGTGTTCTTTGCCATATTTGCAATCCCGCGGGTTCATATCCGCTCCCTTCTTCTCCCTGAAAGGACGCTATCGCTTCCAGCCCATAAAACGAGGAGACCGATGATGGTTTTAGCATCCTCGATCTCCCCACGATCGATCATCTCTAATACCTGAGGCCAGGAAAACCAGGATACCTCAATCTCGTCCGCTTCCCCGCCTCTTCCGGAGGGCTCCAAATCTTGAGCCAAGTAGATCTGGATATGCTCTTCACAATATCCAGGGGTAGGATAGAAGCCACATCCCGTCTCCTCCCGTAACTCCCGCCGGGCACAAGACTCTGGCTCTTCCCCCTCCTCCAAAGTCCCGGCTGGTATCTCAAACAACCCCTTCTCCGCCGGCTTCCGGTACTGGCGCACCAAAAGCAAATTCTTCGCCTCGTCGAGGGCCGCTATGGCCACGGAACCTTTGTGCTCCACCACCTCTCGGCGGGTAACCCTACCCTCCGGAAGGCGAACTATATCCACCCGCAACCCTATCGGTCGGCCCTCATATATCCGTTCACTGGCGATGGTCACCTCTTTCCCCAAGCACCTCTCCTATTTCAAGGGATGACCAGCGTCTGTCCCACGTAGATGGTATAGGGATAGGTGAGGCCATTGGCCTCAGCCAGGGCCTCCACAGATGTACCGTAAGCCTGGGCGATAGAGAAGAGGCTATCGCCATACTGCACTACGTACACCTGGCCAGCGACCGGCGTCACCTCTCCAGCCCTAGGGATAACGAGCTCTTGCCCCACATAGATGAGGTAGGGGTAGGTAAGCCCATTGGCGGTGGCGAGGGCCTCCATAGAGATCCCATAGGCCTGAGCGATGGAGAAGAGGGTCTCTCCAAAGGAGACGATATGGACCGTCACTTGTGGTGTAGCGGTGGGTGAGGGGGTAGGGGTCGCTACCGGCGTGGCTGTGGGGGTAGGAGAGGCAGGTAGTGGCGTCCCCGTCGCTTGGGGAGCGGTGGTAGGGGTACCCACCGGCTCGGTGGCTTGGGGGAGGATAACTGTGGGCTTGGGCCGCTGACAGCCCGTGAAACTGACAACGATAGAGAGCATGACCAAAATCACAAGAATCTTCTTCATCCCTTCTCCTTTCTAGGAGCCCCAGGCAGCGATAGCCTGGCGCATCTCCGCTTCATGAATCTCCCATACTGGACAGCGAGGACACCGTTCCTCCATCCAGCGCTGCCATAAAGATCGCTCTTCCTCCGGATACCTCGCCGCCTCCGCCACCCAGTCGTATCGCCAACAACTGATCTGGGCTGCGTAAGAAGGACAATCTGGAGTGCACTCGCCGCCATCGCCACAGCCGGCGTTTATCTCCCAGCACTCTTTCTCTTCCACCATAACATGACCGCCTTCCAGATTTATAAGCCCTATTGGGGCAGGAGCTCATCTTTCGGCCATAACCTTGTCGAAGGCTTGATACGCCTCCTCCCCATAGAGGACGAAGACCACCTCCTCTAACGAGCATTCTTTTGCCAGATGCTCACCCACCTCTTGAATCATCACCTCGGCGGCCTTCGAATAGGGAAAGCGCCCTACCCCGGTACCCAGGGCGGGAAAGGCTATGCTCTTCAGGCCCAGTTCCTCGGCTCGAAGGAGGCTGTTTTTGGTCGCCGCTCGGATCTTCTCCTCATCAGTGACTAGATCGGGCCCCATCACCGCGGCGTGGATCACGTATTTACAAGATAACTTCCCCGCTCCGGTGACCACCGCCTCCCCAACAGGGATAGGCCCCTTCTTCATCGCCTCTGCCTCTATCTCCCCACCACCAACCCGCTTGATGGCTCCCGCCACCCCACCTCCCATCCAGAGGGAACTGTTAGCCGCATTGACGATCGCTCCCGTCTCCTCACGGGTGATATCTCCTTGGCGGAGAGTAATTCTAGCCATCCCTACCTACTCTTCTCCTCCAGATCGATGAGAACCTGGGCCACAGCATCGATGGCCACCCGTTGCTTGCGGTAGAGATCCGATTCGCTCATGGCCAAACGCTGGGCGATATCCCTCATCCGCCAGCCACGAATGAACTTCATCTCCAAGATGTTGTAGAGTACCCACCCCCTGGCGGTGAGGCTCCTCTCCTCCTCTGGAGGCTTCAGGGCCTCGATAGCCCCCCGCAGGACCGAACGGAGAGCCTCAGTGGGAACATATCCGTTCTCCGTCAAGGCCCTCTGCACTATCCCCATCTTGAGGAGGGGACTCTCTAAGAGATTGGGGCCTCCCCAATAGTGAGCGAGGGCCTCTTTCACCACCTTATTGAAATCGGGAACGTAGATGGGGCTCTCTTCCGGCGGAAAGATGGCGGAACCCACATAACGGGGGGTGCTTCGCCAACGTTGGATCGACTGGATCTCCGGCGCAATCTGGCCTAGTACCGCAAAGACCCCTTGCTGCAACTGTCGGTCTTCCAAGGCCAACTCCGCTTGGTGAACCAGCATCCGCACCGTCTCCTCCTCCCTCTCCGTCAACTCCTCCTGCCTCGCCTCTACACCTAGAACCCCCAGCGTACCCTCCCGCGACTTGGTGCGCAAGGGAAGGAGCCAGAAGCCTTCCCTATCCATAAAGCCCTGGCTTTCCCCTTCCCCCAGGGGTAAGGCGGGCAACCCGGTTGGATCGTGCGACTCCAAGAACAGATCGACACCCTTTCGGATGCCACAGAACGCCTCCAAATGGAGGCCATCTTCCCCAGGCGTGACTACGAAACCGGTACGAACCCGCAAAAGATCGCAGAGAGCGGTAAGGATATTTTGCAAGAGTTCTTGCAGGTCGGTGGTGGTAAGGAGCCGATCCTCCAACTCCCGTATCCGGGCCACCTCCGCCCTATCCCGGCGGTAGACCAGAAGATCGATGAGCGGTCTGGCGGCGCTGATAGTGACCTGTAGGAGGACGATACCCAGCACCGTAGCGAAGATGAGAACCGTATCTCGAGGAAGACCCAGGATGCTCTCCACCCGAGGTATCACCAGCATCAAGATAAGAAGGCAACTTCCCACCAAAGGGCCCCGGAGGAGATAGTTGATTAGACTCCGCTTCACCACCCGGTCGGGCATCAAGACCCCATGGTAGGCCACGCTATATCCCATTATCACGGTCATAAGCGCGATCCCCGCGCTCCCCACCAGGGAGAAGGAGAGAAGAAAAGTAGGAGAGAGGCGAGCAGGGAGGCTAGCCAAAAGAAGGTAAGGAAAAGCGCCCAAGGCGGGAGCGACGAAGGAGATGGTCAAGTAGGTCATCCGCCGTCGGGAAGCCGGAGTGAGGGTCCGGTGGCGGGCTCGAAGGGTGTTCAGAACCCCCCGCCCGGTCACCAGGAAGAAGTAGAAGGCGAAGGCCCAGAAGAAAGGCCCGGCCCTGAAGTAGGTGACCCAAAGGGTGTGCACACCATCCCACACCACTAGAGGGGTTCGGATGGTGAGGGAGAAGAAAAGGGCTCCCAAAAGGTAACTGAAGATGACAAAACCCCGCCGTAGACGAGAGAAGGAGTTTGTGGTTCGGAGCAGCGCATCGGAGAAATGGAGGTAGGCAGCCGGGATAAAGGCTATCCCCAACCACTGAAACTTCAGCCAGAAGAACTTGGCAGAGGCGGTGCTCACGTTAAGGAGTATGACATCGGCGGCGTGGACGACGGTGACGAAGGCCAAGAGGGAAGAGAAAGAGCGGGCTACCGTATTGCGGAGGTTATGAGTGAGGATATAGACCAGGAGGGAGAAAGCGAGTATGACATTGATAGAGGAGAAGATCAGGTTGCCGAAGGCCAAGGCCCTCTCTAGCGTTAATTGCGCCATCAGACTTTTATCACCCAGAGGAGATAATAATAAGCCGCGGCCACCGAAAAGAGGAGGCTATCGATCCGGTCCAGCACCCCTCCGTGACCCGGGATCAGCCGCCCTGAGTCTTTTACCCCTGCCCACCGTTTGAACATCGACTCCACCAGGTCGCCTCCTGTGGCCGCTAGACCGAGGAGCAAACCCAAAAAAGAGGCATGCAGGAGCGGCAACCTCAAGACCGCTCCCATAAGGGTGCCCACCGCTATCCCCGATATCCAGCCCCCTATGCTCCCCTCCCAGGTCTTCTTGGGGCTGATGCGAGGAGCGAAGGGATGGTCTCCTATCCATCGGCCCACAAAATAGGCACCGGTATCGTTGGCCCAAGCGGGAAAGAAAGCCAGAAGCGTCCATTCTAACCCCCTGGGGAGAGCCCGCAGAGAGACGAAATGGCTCAAGAGGAAACCCAAGTAAAAGGCCCCCCCCAGGCTGAGGGCCCAACTCACCACCGGAAGATGTCTGCCTTTTCGGGCCATCTGCCAGAGGAGAGAGAAAGCCAGAAGTAAGGTCATACCGCCCCGTATCAGGGCCCAAGAGGGGTACAGCGCCCCGACCATGATAAGGAGGATAAGAAGCATGGTCAAGGGATAATCAGCCCTTTCCCCTGCTTGGGAGACAAGACGGAGGTACTCATATCCCGCCAATATAGCCACCACTGTCACCAAAGCCCAGTACCAGAGTCCGCCCAGATAGACAAACCCCAAAACCAAGGGGCCCAGGACAAAGGCACTGATGACGCGCTTGGCAAGCACGAGATCTAGCCCTCCCTCAGCAGCCCAAACCTCCTCTCCCTCTGACTATAGGCCAAAAGCGCCTTATAAAGTTCCTCCTGATTGAAATCGGGCCAGTAAGTAGCCGTGGAGTAATATTCCGCGTAGGCCGCCTGCCAGATCAAAAAGTTACTGAGCCGCATCTCCCCACCGGTGCGGATAATCAAGTCGGGGGGAGGTAACCCAGCGGTGTAGAGATACCGTTCAAACAGTTCCTCGCTTAACTCTTGGGGAGAGATGCCGTTTCCCATCAGCCGCCCCACCGCATCCAGGATCTCGCTACGCCCACCATAGTTGAAAGCCACATTCAATATCAACCTGTCGTTATCCTTAGTCAACTCGATAGCATCTCTCACCGCCCGCTGCAACCTCTGAGAGATCCCCTCCAGCCGACCGATATGACGCAACTGCACACCGTTCTCGTGGAGGCTCTCTACCTCCCGATGGATAACCTCCTCCAGAATGCGCATCAAGCCTCGCACCTCCGCTTGGGGACGCCCCCAGTTCTCCGTGGAGAAAGCATAGATGGTGAGGATCTTGATGCCGAACTCGTTACACGCTTCCAGAACCCGGCGGATATTCTCCGTACCGGCACGATGCCCCTCCAGCCGAGGCAAGCCGTGCTCCCGGGCCCATCGCCCGTTCCCGTCCATTATGATCCCCACATGCTGGGGAACGGTAACCAGAGACTCCTGCTTATCCATAAGAAACCGCTTATACCTCTTTGATCTCCCTTTCCTTGGCCCGCCCCACCTCGTCCACCCGCTCCACATACCTGTCCGTCAACTTCTGCATATCCTCTCGGGCCCGGTAGTGCTCATCTTCGGATATGAGTTTCTCCCTCTCCATCTCCCTCAGATCTCGAAGACCGTCGCGGCGACAGTTGCGGATGGCAATTCGTGCTTCTTCTACACGACGACCTACTACTCTTACCAGCTCCTCCCGTCGCTCTTCCGTCAAACGAGGGATAGGCAGACGGATCACCTTTCCATCATTGACGGGGGTCAACCCCAGATCCGACTTCAAGACCGCCCTCTCGATCTCAGACAACGAGGTGGGATCATAAGGCCTGATGATCATGAGGCGAGGCTCGGGAACGGAGATGGCAGCCAACTGGTTGAGAGGGGTAGGGGTACCATAATAATCGACCCTCAATTTCTCTATGAGGGCTGGAGAGGCCCTCCCCGTCCTGATGGTGGCCAAGTCTCCCTGGAGAACCGCCACCGCCTTCTTCATCCGGGCCTCGGTCTCTTTCACTAGATCGTCGATCATGAGCCTCCTCCCGAACGATCGATGAGAGTCCCCACCCTCTCGCCCAACACCACTTTCTCCAGGCTTTGGGGCTCCCACAAGCCCACCACGATGATGGGGAGGTTGTTATCCATGCATAACGAGAGGGCTGTGCTATCCAGGATCCCCACCCCCAGATTCAAGGCCTCGATATAAGTCAGATTCTCCAACCTCCGTGCCTGGGGGTTTATGAGGGGATCCTCTTCGTAAACAGCGTCCACCTTAGTGGCCTTGATGAGGACCTGGGCGTCGATCTCCATGGCTCTCAGAGCGGCAGCGGTATCGGTAGTGAAGTAGGGGTTACCGGTCCCCGCACCCAGGATCACCACCCGCCCTTTCTCCAGATGACGGATGGCTCGTAAGCGGATATAGGGCTCGGCCACGGCCCGCATCTCGATAGCCGTCTGAACCCTAGTAGTCACCCCTGCCCTCTCCAAGGCGTCTTGCAAGGCTAAGGAGTTCATCACTGTAGCCAGCATCCCCATATGATCAGCGGTAGCCCGCTCCATCCCGTGAGCCATGCCATCCCTGCCCCGCCAGATATTCCCTGCACCGAGGACGATGGCTATCTGGACTCCCTGCTCCTTCACACCCTTTATCTTCTCCGCCACCTCCTCGGCCCTTTGAGGGTCTATGCCCCATCCCTCTGGCCCAGCCAGCGCCTCGCCGCCCAGTTTCAAGAGGACCCGTCCGTACTTCGCTTCACTCACCCTGCCTCCTTAAGACTTCTTCCCCAGTTCGTAGCGCACGAAACGGCGCACCACTATGTTCTCCCCCAGTTTGGCGATACCCTCGGTGATGACCTCCTCCACCGTTAGCCCTTCATCTTTGATGAAAGGTTGTCTAAGAAGGCAAACCTGGTCGTAATAGCTCTCCAGCTTCCCTCCCACAATCCTCTCCAAAAGATGCTCTGGCTTGTTTTGCCCCTCCAATTCGGAGAGAAAGAGTTGCTTCTTCTCCTCTATCACCTCAGGGGGGATATCTTCTGGGCGGAGATAGTGGGGGTTGGAAGCCACCACCTGCATCGCCAGGTCATGGGCTAACCTCTGGAACTCCTCAGTCCGAGCGACGAAGTCGGTCTCACAATTGATCTCTACCAGGGCCCCCAGCCGACCTCCGGCGTGGATATAGGCCTCCACCAACCCTTCTTGAGCCAAGCGGCCCGCCTTCTTGGCCGCGATGGCTAGACCCCTTTGGCGGAGGAGTCTCGTCGCCTCCTCAAGGTCACCCTCTGTCTCCTCCAACGCTCTTTTGCAATCCAAAACCCCGGCTCCGGTGCGTTCTCGGATCGCCTTCACCATCTCCTTACTTATCACTCCGCCTCCTCATCTTCGACCTCCGCTCCTTCCTCTTCAGACTCCTCTTCTGCCTCTTCAGACTCCTCTTCTGCCTCTTCAGACTCCTCTTCTGCCTCTTGAGACTCCTCTTCTGAAGTTGCAACCTCCGTCGCCTCCTCAGCCACGGCGGCCAGATATCCCGGTACGAGGGCCTCAACCTCCTCCTCGGCGCGCAACGATTCCCAAACCTGCCTCCCCTCCTTGACAGCCTCTGCTATCTTGCCACAGATCAACTTAATGGCCCTTATGGCGTCGTCGTTGGCGGGGATGATGAAGTCGATGGGATCAGGATCGCAGTTGGTGTCTACCATAGCCACTATAGGGATCCCCAACCGGTGGGCTTCTTTGACCGCGATATCCTCCCGTCGAATATCGACGATGAAGACCATATCCGGGAGGCGCAGCATCTCCTTTATCCCTCCCAAGCGCCGGTTCAGGCGAGCGATCTCCCTCTCGATGCCCAAAGTCTCCTTTTTGGACAACCCCTCGAAGTCCCCCCTGGCATACCGGGCTTCCAGATCGAGGAGGTACTCGATACGTTGGCGGATGGTGCGGAAATTGGTAAGCGTCCCTCCCAACCAACGCTCATTCACATAGGGCATGCTACAACTCACGGCCGCCGAGGCGATACTCTCCTGCCCCTGCTTCTTGGTGCCTACGAAGAGGATCGTACCCCCTTCGCTGACCACCTCTTTTACCCTCTCATGCGCTTCCTCCAACCGGGAGAGGGTTTGCTGCAAGTCGATGATATGGATCCCGTTACGCTCCGTGAAGATGTAAGACCGCATCTTGGGGTGCCATCGCCTAGTACGATGCCCAAAATGGACCCCGGCCTCCAAGAGCTCCTTCATAGTCCCTACAGCCATACTAAACTCCTTTCGTTTTGAACTTCCGCCTCCCTCCTCCTGGCCGGGAACCGAGCATAATCTTCCCTCGGCACGCCCCGTCCAGTCAGGAGACGTGCTTATTAGGTTCGATTGAAAAGTATAGCATATAGTCAACTGGCAGGCAAGTTGTGCTTAGAAAAAGGTGTGGTATACTATCCCCCGAAGGGAGGCGAAATGGTCAGTAAGGATCTTCTGGAGATACTCGTCTGCCCAGCCTGCAAGACGAAGGTGGAACTGGTCAAGGAGGCCTGGCTCGTCTGTCAGAACGATCAGTGCCGCCGCAAATACCCCATCCGAGACGACATCCCCATCATGCTCATCGAGGAGGGGGATAAGTATGTCGATGTCCCAGTGGAGGAACTGGAAACCCCGTAGTAGCCCAAAACTTCTTCCTCCCCTCCTCTACTACTGCGAGACCCTCTGACACTCTGACATCAAGCGAGGTAGGGGGTCTCCCCATACTCTGCCCAATATCGCTTACTATGACGTTGGCATGGATGGGGCTGGGGTTAGTAGCCAGGCTTCGAACTTTTCTGCCCTTCCTGGCCCTCTGCGATGAAACCTCAACTTGCTGGTTTATGATGGGAGATGGCTATTGTCAAGGCTTCACAAAGGTGTTATAATGGCTCTAAGAGAGTGCATCTCTCTTTCATAAGATGAGTTGAAGGTTAAAGCCTTGTAAAGAGGTCCGAGAGCGGGAAATGCCTCAACAAACCCCTGGGGTGTAGAGAGGAGAAAGGGGGAACGGAGGGTGGAGGAAAGGAGAAAAAAGAAACGGAGGGCGGAAGAAAGGAGAAAGGGAGAGCGGAGGGTCGGAGAGAGACGGCAGGCGGAAAGAAGACAGGGGGAACGGCGAAAGAGAGATAGGCGGCAAGCGGAACGGCGAAAGGGAGAATGACGGGCGGATCTCCCCCGGGCCAAGGCCAGCGAAGCAGAGGAAGCCAAAAGGGCGTTGCCCCATGAAGAGGGTCTTTTAGATGAAACAAGGAGGTCAGAGGTGGCCGAGAAGTTAGTGGGAAGGGTATCTCATTACTACAACCGGATCGGTGTGGCCGTAATCGAGGTTACCGACACCATAAAGGTGGGGGATACCATCCGCATCACAGGCGGCATCCGCGACTTCGAGCAAACGATCGACTCCATGGAGATCGAGCACCAGAAGGTGGAGGTGGCTACCAAGGGACAGTCGATCGGGCTCAAGGTTGTAGAGAAGGCGCGGGAAACCGACCTGGTATATAAGGTCGAGTAATTAGATCTCCCACTTACAATTTTAGATCTCATATTCGGGGGAAAATCTCAAGCCCCTTTCTCCCCAGGAAGGGGCTTTTGCGCATCAAGAGACCTAAAGCGTTGCATTTCTCTCCCTTTCATGGTATTCTCCCAAACATTGTCACCTGACACAATTAACCAATGACACCATTGAAAGGAGCATAGCGATGAAAAAAGCACACTGGCTCGCGTTGGCTTTGGCGCTGGGACTGCTGCTGGCCCTGTTCGGCACCCTGGGGCTGGAACTGGCCCAACCCGTGAGCGCGGGGATGAGCCCGGCTGCTGTCCACTCCCCGATACTTAGCCAGTTTATCAATATCTGGACCGCCGATTCGATTGACAACCTCAACCCCGCGGTGGCCTACAACAGCCTCCACGACGAGTACCTGGTGGTGTGGGAGAACGACCGGGGCGCAACCAGAGACATCTACGCCCAGCGGGTGGCCAGCGATGGGAGCCTGAAAAGCTGGTTCTCCGTGGTGTCGAACACCAATAAGTGGAACTGGCTGCCTGACGTGGCCTACAGCCCCACGCAAGACGAGTATCTGATCGTCTATGCCTACAATTACAGTGCGACCGATTACGATATCTACGCTAGGCGCGTCAACTGGAATGGGTCTTCGATGAGCGCCGAGTTCGCTATCGACGATGATACGGACATGGATTGGTATCCCGCCGTGGCCTACAACAGTACCAATGACGAGTACCTAGTGGTCTACGAGAAGTACATCTCAGGGACCCGACGCGATATCGAAGCCCAGCGCGTGAAGGCCAGCGACGGGTCGCTGCTTAGTTGGCGCAACATCGCCGGCGCCGCGAACCAGATGCGCCGTCTGCCCGATGTGGCCTACAACGCGACCCGCAACGAGTACCTGATCGCCTACACGCTGCAGTCCCCTCCCACCGCCGACGGCGACATCTTCGGCGAAGTGACCTCGGCCAACTTGGGGACGCTCAGCAGCGAGATTCAAATCGTCTACAACACTTATGAGCAGGATACCGTTGCCCTAGCCGCCGGCCCCGACGAATATCTGGCCGTTTGGGAGGATGGCCCCAGCCCCACCCACCGTACCATCTACGGCCGACGGGTGAGCGGGACGGGCACATTGCAACCATTCATCCTCATCGCCGATCACTCCAGCCAAGCATGTATTGAGCCGGCCGTGGCCTATGGAGCAGGCTACGGCTACCTGGTTACCTGGCGCTTCGCCTCTAGCGGAGCTACGGGCGACGATGTCTATGGGCGCTACGTGATGCCGGGTCAGGACTCGCCTGCGGGCTCCGAGTTTGCCATAGACGATGACACGAGCTCACAACGAGCCCCGGCCGTGGCCTGTGCCACCACCGGGGACTGCCTGATGGCCGAGGAGGACAACAACTCTGTCGGCGGCGACTTTGAGATCCGTGGGCGGTTCGTGATGCCCTACCACGCCTACGTGCCCATTGTACTGCGGAACTACTAGGAATCAGGGATAATCTCAAGCCCCTTCCATCCTCACTCGGAAGGGGCTCTTCCATCAACGGTCACAGACTAATCACACATAAAGAGGCGGCAATATTCACCGCATGTGCGGCCTATTCCAGGCCTAGCATGTGCCGCATTTCGGCGTCCAGTTGATTGAGGTAGTCTTGCTCGAGGCGACCAATCGTTCCCAGGATTCGCAGCCGATCAATGGCACGGAGCTGAAAGACCAATAGCACTGATGGCTGGGTGAGTCCGTTTTCCCCTGATGGCTCAACTCGAATGGTGTGAGGAAAACGCAAGGCTCTGAGTTCTCCGGTTAGGGGGACCATCATCAGTGTTGGCAAATTGCCGCCCGTGACATCAGCTTGGACGGCGATAGCTGGCCTCCGCCCCGCCTGTTCGTGCCCCGTGCCACCCGGTGGGGGCGGAAGTTCAACACGCAATACATCGCCTCGTGCCACGGGTCAGTCCAGTGTGGTTTCAAAGTTAGCCAGTGCCTCATCACTCGCAGCGTCCCAAGCCTCAAATTCTGCAGCTAGGCGCGAGTCAATGGCTAAGATATCTGGAGATGGGGATGGCAAATAGATTCCTGCAATTGGTTGACCGAAGACCCTATCGCCGACAACGGTAAAGACGTAGCGACTGGCAGCCGGCTGTCCCCACTCGCTCTCCTTGGACTCAGAGGTCACATATACGGGAACATCGTGTCCGACTAACATTTCTCGACTGTTAATTGCAATCATCGGGGTCCTCCCGTAATGAATAAAATTACTTCATTCTCAATATAGGCGTCAACCTGTTTCAGCCGATTCTGTGGGTCAAAGGTTACTCCTGGAGGCCTTGGTGTGGGCCACGTAAACTGGGTCTCCACATAGATCTTTTTCGTGTCTCTCAGGAAAGACTCTATTTTCACTTCTATCTGGACGGGCTCAGGCTCATCCGCCCGTGGGGGCATAACGAATCTGAGACCGCCACCAAGAACGGGCCGTCCTAGCACAGCGAGCGAGTCCGGCGATTGGCGCAGACGCGTTTCCCATAGCTCCTGAAAAGCGTGTTCACCAGAAGCTTCATAAAGATCGCGAAGAGTGGCATCGCAAGATACTATTTGTCTCCTCTTTTCCGGCCAAGTGGAATCAAATGCTCTAACAACGGCTTCTGCCTCCTTGGCGAATAGGGTCAAGGGACGTCGTGGCTGTGGCGCCAAGATGAGAAGCTGACCGGTTGGGGGGCCAAGTGCTGCAACCCTTACCTGCAGAAGGGTTGGCACCTCACGGGTCACGGAAAGCTCTCCTTCTTTGAAATCGACCTTTGCAAAATCGATGCCCTGCCCAACAAGGGACTGTTGAAAGTTTAGGTTGCGCTCCATGTCGATCGTGGGCAGCGGAGACACGACGAAGTTTATGCCCATATGGATTGTCACACGGCTTTCGGGATTCATATACTTCTCCAGGGCTTTGGTCGAATTACACTCCTTCGAAGAATACCATCTGATTTATACGAACCAATCAAATAGTTGTCAAGTCTCACGCCTATTCAACTATACATAATATTGTGCAACAAGCTAGTGATTCAAACCCCTTGACAAACCCCGCCACCTCGGTTATAATTATAGCACATCTGTTCTATCCAGGCCAGTCATCCCCTGAGTGAATCCCACGCAGGCCGCCCAGGAAAGAAGCCCTCGGCTCCCCTTGCGTTGTCCACCAGCAGGCTCAGGGAGGAAGGTGGTTGTTTCCCAAATTTTTTTATTCAACCAGCCCCCCCGCCCAGGACGGTTGCCCTCCGCTGCCCTTTTCATAGTAGAGGGGAAGGTGCGCGCTCAAGAGTGAGCCAATCGTCAGGGAAACCACGCTTTCTGGGCAAGTGGCAGAAAGATGCTATCTGTCACTTCCGCCCATATAGGGCTCGAATAGGCCACATCCCCATCGGGTTGCTCGGCTTTAACAAAATAGAAATGGCCTACCATCCCCGGCGCCTCTATCGCCCAACTACCGGATATGGCCTCGGGGAAACTTTGGCTAGCCACCGCCAAATTCCCGTCGAAAAGGGTCAAGGTCACGCCCTCCTCATCCAAATCGGCCACCTCGACGGTGAAAGAAAGGGTATCAGAGAAGGGAATGGTAGACCCCATCCAACTCCCCCCCGCTCTCAAAGCCAAGGCCAAGTTAGAATCCTCGGTGGCGAAGGTGCGGCCCGCTCGCAGGGCAGCCAGGATACCCTCC
The DNA here is from genome assembly GCA_964383935.1 of uncultured Anaerolineales bacterium. Lineage (GTDB taxonomy): Bacteria > Chloroflexota > Anaerolineae > UBA7937 > UBA7937 > UBA7937. The sequence continues at coordinate 78,636 of CAYLIE010000007.1, forward strand.
CTGCTCAAAGCCTGGGCTACCACCCCTGTGCGGTGGGGGGTCTCCGCCCCCCAGTTGAGAGTGTGGGTATCGGAGTTGTTGGCTGCCCCTACCCTCCACCCCTGGTATAGGCTTTCAAGGTATTCGCTTTCGAAACTCCGATAACCCGCTCCTATGCCGTTCCCCACCTCCAAAAGTTGAACCACCTCATCGGCCTGGGGATGATAAGCGAAACCCTCGAAGTCGCCCTCGGCACCAGGATGGTTGAACTGGGCCACGGCCCCCGATTGGGAGGCCAGCCAAAGGTGAAACCCCTCCAGAGTCTCCCCCCCTGACTCTTCCCGGGAGATGAGCCCCTCGCTGCCAAAGACGTTGATATGCCCCGCCTCCTGGTGAGTCCACTCAAACCCTTCCAGGGCCACAAAAGCCCCCTCTACCGTGGCTAACTGGGCCTCCTGCTGCATCCCTTCCCACCGCTCCTCATCCAGCATGTAGGCGTGGTCCGATAGCCCCAGGAAGTGAAGCCCATTGGCCCTAGCCACGGCGTAGGCATACCCAGGGGGACCGCTACCATCGGAGTAGGTAGTGTGAGAGTGGATATCCCCAAAATAGGCGTTCATCCCTCCAGACAAAGGGATGTGCTCAGGAGGAGACAGAGGAGCAGGAGGAACCCCCGTAACGGCTCCAGGGTTAGGCGCACCGACCAGGAAATCGGTGTTCATGTCGTCGCTGTCTGTCTCCCCTACCCTCTGGAAGGATAGAGGCTCCGGGGCTGAAACGGTCCCTCTCACCCCTACGACAGTTGAATCCCCACTCTTGTAGGCCACAGAATCGACCAACTGGTACTCCAACCCCAAAAGGAGTACCTCGTCTCCATCGTTATTTAAGACCCAGCTTCCCAAAGCCCAAGAGGTATCCCGAATCATATCCGGCACCGCTGCGCCACCAGGGGAATCTTTAAACTCCATATCAGGATAAAAGCCAAACCGCTCATAAAACTCCCCAGCGTCCTTAGCAATGACCAATGTCCCCTCCGGGGGTATGCTTACCCCTTCGGGAAACTGATACATCCCTTCCCCACCGCCAGAGGTCTCCTCATCTCCTAGGCGATAGGGAGCCAGATCGACAGCCTCCCCCCAAGGGTTGAAGATCTCCACGAACTCATCCCCTTCGGTATGAAGAACCGCGCCATCGTAGAGAACCTCGCTTATGAGGAGGGAGACTAAAGAAGGAGTGGGGGTGGGACTGGGGGTGAGAGTGGGAGTAGGGGTAAAGGTCGGTGTGGAAGTAGGAATAGGTGTAGGGGTAGGGGTGGACGTAGGAGTAGATGTAGGAGTAGATGTGGGGGTAGGCGAGGCCAAGAGGGTAAAGGTGAACTCATCGAAGAAGACAGGGGTCCCAGGGTTGGGCTCGTGGATATACGCCATGCACTTTATGCGAGCAATGGTAGCAGCGGTGGGCGCTTGTACACTATCACCACCATTGTATGGGATGCGGAGCTCATGATAACCGGCGTCGTCATCGTAGAGTTTCTGAGAATCATGCGTAGCATAGCCCAGTCAGAGCTGGGGCTATCCTTATAATTATAGGCCCAACCAGACAAAGCGTAGTAGCCACCCCCTTCCACAGGCACGTCTTGATAGATATAGATTTGGCCTCCCACCCCATCGCTGCGATTCAGAGAGGCAGCCCAACTGCCGCTATAGACTTGGATAGTGGTGACAAATTCGGTGGTATCGTGGTCTGGGAGCCAGTCTATGGTCCCTTCCTCGAAGCCTGGATTCTGGAGAAGGTTTGAACCGTCAGAAGCCCGCCCCGAAGAAGGTGAAAAGAGGGTGGCTAAGAAAAGAAGGGTAAACGACGTGAGAAGCAGAGAAACGAGCCCTCGCCTCATCTCCATCTCGCTCCCAATCAGTGATACAACTAACTCCGACGCTCTGTGTCCTAGAATACAACAGCACGATTTCGCCGTCAAGGGGTTTCAAGGCAAAAGGGCATACTTTTAAGGTTGTGCAGCCTTCTGGTTCCACAGGAGATCGAATCCGACCCCTTTCCGCGGCTAAGGCTAAAAAGACTACTGTCTCCCGATCTTGATGTAGTCGATCTCCAGCCATTGTCGGTGGGGCACCGCCAACTGCCCGGTCTCTAACCCACCAGTAGGGGTCATGGAGGCGCAGTTGTTGTCCATCCAGGCCACGAAACCCAAAGGGAGCGTAGGAGGATCAGCCACCCGATAGACCTCCCTCCCATCCACCTGGAAGAGGGCTATCTCCCGCCGCCAATGGAGAGAGTAGGTATGCCACCCTCTCATATCTATCTCCAGGAGCCTGTCACCCATACTGAGAGTACGGTAGGCCAACCCTAGGAACACCTTGCTAGTGAGGGGCATCCTTGTGACCAGATCGACCAGACCCATGAGTGGCCCCATCCCTTTGCCTCCATTGAGCATCGCTGCCTTCCAGCCATTTCCAGGCTGATCGGGGGTTAGAGAGAGATCGGAGGGAGGAGAAGCGTAGAAGAACCATACCCAGTTGGGGGGCACCCCTATCCCCCCTTCCCAGTCGTAGGGGGCGTTCCAAAAACCGAAGCCCGCTGTTCCCAAGAGTTCTCCCGCGGGGTGGGAGAAGCGGGCTCTTACCTCCATACTCAAGGGGGGCGTCCAGGGGAACTTCTCCCGCGCATGGTGGCGATGATCGTTGACCTCCGCATCCGAGAGTTCTCCTGCCCTGGCTCCCTCCAAGGAGAAGAGTACCGTCTCAAGCGCGCGTTCTATCTCCCCCTGGCCCACAGCGAACCGCACCCAATATGGCAAGATACCGCTCTCAAAGCGGTCGATGACCGTCCTTTGCCAGGAAGCATCAACGCCCATCAGCACCCCTGGATGGATCGTAGGCGGTCAGAAGGGAGACTCTTGGCAACGGTGAGAAGGGCCAGGCTCAACGTCTCACCTCCCAAGCCTGCCCTCAACCCCTATCCATCCACATAGAAGGTGATCCCCAAAAGGCCGGGGCCCGTATGGGAACCCATAACCGGGGAGAACTCAGCGACATAGATCTCGGCGGGATCGAACCGAGAAAGGATCTGGGCTTTCAACTCTTGAGCCTCACCAGGGGCATCGGCATGGAGGACGGCGATATGGAGACCCCCCTTTTCCGCCGTCTTGGGTATAGCCTCGACCATTATCTGGACCGCTCTTTTCCTACTCCGCACCTGAGCATAGAGCCTGGCCTGACCATCATAAAGATGAAAGACGGGCTTGATGTTGAGCACGGATCCCAAGGAGGCTTTCAATGTTGAAACTCGACCGCTCCGTCGTAGATACTCCAAGGTATCCAAGGTGGCCAGAACGTGCACCTTAGGAATAAGGCTCTTCACTCTGGCTACCATTTCTGACAAGGAGGCTCCTCTCTTTGCGGTGCGAGCCGCTTCCAGGACAAGAAAGCCTTACCCCATGGTAGCCGTCCAACTATCTACCACCTCAATGGGGACGGTGGCCCCCTGCTTCGCTGCCAAGAGAGCGGTGTTGTAGGTCCCGCTAAACTCCTGAGCCACATGGCTGGAGACGATAGCCTCGGCCTCCCCGCTTAACTCACCGTATAGGCGCACAAAATCCCCAGCCAATGGCTGGGAAGTGGTTGGTAGGCTCCTAGCCGTCCTGAGGCGACGGTAGAACTGAGTGGGGGTTATGTCTATGCCGTCGCGGGGGGTCTCTCCCTCCCAGATGAGTTGGAAAGGGACAACGACGATATCATACTCTTCCACCAGTTCAGGAGGCATAGCCGCCCCACCATCGGTGACCACCGCTACCCAGGCCATGGGTCCATCTTTCAAGGGGATGGTTCCACAGCACCCAATATAACATACCTTGGCAAGGAAAACGAATGGGCAACCGCCAAGACCACCTTCCCCTAGGTTCTAACCCCCAGAAGAATGTACAGTTACGTCCCTACCTCTTGCCCCCTTCTCTTAAACCTGCTAAGATGGGGTGAGGAGAAAGCCATGAAGAGCGAGGATCCCAAAGCCGAGATTGTGGCTAAGGTAAAGCGAGGCCAGAGCCTAGAGGGCACCCGATTACCCTTTATAAACCTGAAACGAGCAGACCTCGAGGGCGCTAATTTCCGAAGAGCAGATCTCACCGGGGCTGCCCTCCTCTTCGCTAAACTGCAAGGGGCCAATCTGCGAGAGACAAAACTAGAGGGGGCCATCCTGAGAGGGGCAAAGCTAGAGAAGGCGAATCTAGTCGGAGCAGACCTGCACGGCGCTTTCCTGGGCCTGGCCGACCTCACCAAGGCCGATTTGAGTAAGGCCAACCTGAAGGGAGCCAACCTTCAAGGTGCGATTCTCAGAGAGGCCAAACTAGTGAAGGCTGACCTCCAGGATGCCTACCTAGAGAGCGCAGATCTGGAGGGAGCGAACCTAAGAGGAGCGACCCTCCGTGGTTCCTACCTCCGGGACACGAATTTCGAAGGGGCCGAACTCGAGGGCGCCGATTTCAAGGACGTCCAAGGCTTGAGAGCGAAGACGGGGGAATACCTGCGAAGCAAAGGCATCACCTTCTAAGCCTCCACCTTGACCGAAAAGGCCAAGTGCGCTATACTACTATTGCGGGGTGTAGCGCAGGTGGTAGCGCGCAGCGTTTGGGACGCTGAGGTCGTAGGTTCAAATCCTATCACCCCGACAGGTCTGAGCGGGAGTAGCTTAGTGGTAAAGCATCTGCCTTCCAAGCAGAGGAGCGCGGGTTCGAATCCCGTCTCCCGCTCCAGGGGCCCGTAGCTCAGTGGCAGAGCGACCGGCTCATAACCGGTTGGTCCCTGGTTCGAATCCAGGCGGGCCCACTCAGCGGTAAGAGCCCACAGCGTGGGCTTTTTCTATATTGCCTTACCTCTAGGGGGATGATATAATCGAAAGAGAAAACCGATGGGAGTGGCTCCATGAAAGTAGTCACCTCTTCAGAGATGCGCGAAATCGACGAAAAGGCCAACGCTGGCGGGCTCTCCACCGCCATCATGATGGAGAACGCGGGGCGAGCCGTAGCCGAAGAGATAGGACGCCGCATAGAGAGAGAAGGCCAAGAGATACTGGTCTTGGTTGGCCCAGGAAATAACGGGGGCGACGGCCTGGTAGCCGCCCGCTGCCTCCATGATTCCGGCGCCAAGGTCAACCTCTACCTTTGGAAACGCAAAACCAGGGAGGGCGAGGTTCTTGCCCTCACTCAAAAGAGAGATATACCCTTCCTCAGAGCCAGAGATGACCCCGACTTCGCCGGCCTCCGCCATCTTCTGAGCAAGGCTCAACTTATAATCGATGCCCTATTAGGTACGGGGGTCTCGCGCCCCATCACCGGAACCCTAAAAGGGCTCCTGGATACCGTTCGAGAAGGGCTGAAGGAAAAGCCGACCTTCCTCGTGGCCCTCGACCTCCCTACTGGACTCGATTGCGATACGGGGGCCGTAGATTCAGCGACAATCCCCGCCCACCTCACCGTGACCTTGGCCTTCCCCAAGAGAGGCCTCTTCCTCTTCCCCGGCGCAGCCTACAGAGGAGAACTGGTGGTGGCCGACATCGCCATACCTGAATCCTTGGGCCAAGAGATAAAAACCCACCTGGCCACCGCAGAGATGGTGGCCCAGATCCTCCCCCCTAGACCCCTCAACGCTCACAAAGGAACCTTCGGGAAGGCTCTAATCGTGGCCGGTTCGGTCAACTATACGGGAGCGGCCTATCTGGCTAGTGCTGCAGCCACAAGGGTGGGAACAGGCCTAGTCACCCTGGCCCTGGCCGAGAGCCTGCACCCTATCTTGGCCTCCAAACTCCACGAAGTGACCTTCCTACTTTTACCCCACGATCTGGGTGCCCTGGTCCCCGATGCGCTCTCCCTCCTGGCCGAGAGCCTACCAGATTATGACGCCTTGCTCCTAGGCCCTGGTCTAGGCAAGGAGGACCAAACGGTGGATTTCGTCCATCGCCTCCTAGGACTCCACGCCGCTGGGGTGAGGAGGCATATCGGCTTCATGACCGGGGAGGAGAGAGAGGAACTCACCTCCTTGGAACTACCCCCTCTAGTCATAGATGCCGATGGGCTAAACGCCTTGGCCCAAGCGCCGAAATGGTGGGAATCTTTGCCCGGGCCGGCCATTCTCACCCCCCATCCGGGAGAGATGGCCAGACTCCTCGACTCCTCAGTGAAAGAGATAGAAAAAGATAGGGTGGGAACAGTGGTTAGTGCGGCCCAAAAATGGGGACAGGTGGTAGTCCTCAAAGGAGCACACTCCCTGGCGGCCGCGCCCGATGGTCGGCTCACCTTCAGCCCCTTCGCCAACCCTGGTCTAGCCACAGCGGGCACGGGCGATGTCTTGGCCGGGGCTATCGTGGGCTTCCTAGCCCAGGGGCTCGCTCCCTACCAAGCGGCCATCGCTGGGGTCTTCCTCCACGGCTTGGCCGGCGAGATGGTCCGCGAGGAGGTGGGAGAGACAGGGATGGTGGCCGGCGATCTTTTGCCCCTTCTCCCCCAAGCCATAAGGAGCCTCAAATAGAAAAGGGGGAACGTTCCGCTCCCCCTCTCAATAGAGTTGGTTCAGGCCTAGGCCTCAGCCTTCTTCCCTTTCCCTCCTTCACGTGCATACTGTATTTCTTCATTTCCTCAGCAAGTAGCCTTTGCCCATAAGAAAGTGACGGCAACCTGCTTTGGCCACTTGCTCACCAAGTTCAACCGGCTTTAGAGAAAGGAAGGTGAAGACATTGGAGTGCCTTCACCCTCGCCATCTCCTCATAATATCACGCGGTGCACAGCTTCAGCACCGCTACGATTAAGCCGGAGCTTCCTCCTTGGGCCTGCGGATCCGCACCCAGGCCAGCAGCCAGATGGCCCCCAATCCGAAGAGGGTGACCAAGAAGCTGAAGAGCCCACCCAAGATGGGGATACTCCTCACCACCACGAAGATGGCCAACCCTATCAGCAGCGGTATCAGGCCCATCACTTTCTCGATCCACGCCGGGGCGGTGGGCTTCAAGATCAGCCAGCCGATGAGGTAGCTGAAGGCTACCTTGGTGATGTAGACGGAGATGATCGAGAACCCAACGACCAGGACACCCTCGACCACCATAATGATGCCGGTGATGGGGCCTATTAACCCACCCAGGGTCACCAGGCCGACGATGATATCCAGGATGATCATCACTATGAACAGCAGTGGTACGACTATGAGGAAGGCCACCAGTGCCGCCACGCCCCAACCCAGGCTGTGCAGTGGCTTTTCCTTCCAGTGCTGAACCACTTCCTTGAGCCACTTGCCTGCCAGCCATAGGACCAAGACGCCGATGATGAGCAGGGTGACGAAGGTGCGCACTGCACGCAGGAACCAGCGCAGGATGACCCCTGCTGTGATCATGCCGGCAGGGACTTCGGGGGCCGGCGGCACCTCCACGGTTATGCCCTCTACCTCCTCCGGCACCGGCGTCTGATAGACGATGGCCCCACCAACCACCTCGCTGGGGATCTCAACCTGGACAGGGCTGGTATAGGTCAGTTCGCCATCTATCTGGGCGCCCTTGGCTATCCTCAGCCCCGGACCTATAATCTTCGCCGGCGCATACGGGTTCATGCGCATGAAGGTGCTCCACTGCTCGAACTGGGGATCCGGCTCCGATACCTCGGCCGTGACATCGCCCATTACATGGCCGGAGATCTCCAATCCAGCAAGGGCGGCTCCAACGTTCCTGGCGATATCCCCACCAAGGAGGGCCTGATAGCCCACCACGAAGAGATCGCCACCTACGCTGCTCCCTGACTCGGCTGCAAAGCCGAAGCCAGCAGCGAACACATCGTCGCCAACCTGACCACCGGAACCTAACAGGAGATCGCTACCGGCGAAGCGCACGTCATCGGTCACGGTCCCATTGATGTGCAGTTTGCCCCCGGCAGCCATGAAGTCCCCCTCCACGGTGCCGTTTATGATTATCTCGCCACCCGCAGCGATTAAGTCGCCATGGATCGTAGCGTTGACGGTTATCGTGCTTCCGGCAACGTACAGGTCATCGTCCACATCCTCGTCGATGACTATCACCTCGCCAGTCACAAATTCAGCGGCCAGCAGAGGCCCGGCCAGCAGCACAGACACCAGAAGCAGCAGCCCGACGGCGATCAGTGACCTTTTGATCAAGCCATAACCTCTTTTCATCTATGGTTCCTCCTTCGATATTGTCTCTTTCCTGCGCGCCGATTACGCCTTGTTACCATCCTCGATATGATCACCTCCCTCTCCTCCTTCAGCGTCAAACTGTCCAACGGCCTGCGAATCCGACCAATCTCCGCAACATGCTTCTACAAAGACAAACAGGCACCAGATAATCACTGTCGATTACCGAGGTGCCTCACAGCGTTCCTATCGTCTGCTACCACGTGACCTGTAGAGTTGGTTCAGGATCAGGCCTCAGCCTTCTTCTTCCCTTTCTCCTTCTCCAACTTGGTTAGCAGTTCCTCCTTCTTCTCAGCGGCTGCCCCTTTTCCCTCTTCGATCGCCTCTTCCAAGCGGGCCTTCTGCTCCTCCAAGACCACCCTTCCCCTCTCCTGAAGTTCCTCGGCCTGCTTACGAGCCTCCTCCGAGAGCTCCTCCGCTCGAGCCTTAAGTTCGATACCTCTTTCCCTCAGTTGGGCTCTCGTCTCCTCGCCGGGCTGGGGAGCCAAAATCAAGCCGATAGCCGCGCCGATTAACCCCCCCAGTATGAAACCCGCTAGGAACTCTCCGCCCTTGGAACTATTAGCCATTCCGAACCTCCTTTCTCCCTAATCTAAAACCGCTATTCTCTTCTCGGCCCTCGCCTTAACACCCCGATCATCTTGCTTAATGCAGTAGCGAAACTCGCCGCCCTCACCAAAGGGACGATCAAGGTATCGCTAACGAAAGAGGTAGTACCCCGCACGGTACTCACCGTCTCATTGGCCGAATCGAGAATAGGTTTGACTTCCTCCTCCAACATCTTGGCCAGCCCCCTGATCTGGATAGCCAGGAGGATGAGGAGAAAGCCTATGACCAATGACTCCAAAGCCAGGACGATAATAGCGATATCACGCACTAGAGCAAGGGTAGTGGGCATCTTTTGCCTCTACACAATTATATCATACCTTCAGCCGCTTAGCAATAAAAAGCCCCATCCAAGAGCCGATAGTCCCCTCTATCAGGTGCAAGGAGCCGATGGTGAGAAAAGAGAGACCCAAAGCCTCCGCCCCCAACTGACCAACCGTGAAACCGATAACCGCCGCTACCCAAAAGAGAACCAGTTCCCTTATTCCCCTCCCCCAAAGAAGGTGGAAAAGAACGGCGTTGATGCTGGCTAAAAGGAGGAGAAAGGCAAGAGGGGGAGATAAAAGAGAGCCCATCTCAGACCCCCGCCTCGATGATTCCGCCGCCTATGACCACTTCCCCTTGGTAGAAGACCACCCCCTGCCCAGGAGCCACTCCCCTCTGGGGGTCTAGAAAACTTAGTTTGGCTCTTCCACCCGCCAGCGGATTGAGGAGAGCTCCGGCTTCCTTCGCCTTATACCGGATCTTGGCGGTCACCTCCATCGGCCCCGGAGGCACCTCCCCAGTCACGTAAGTTGTATCTCTGGCCAGTAGCCCTTCCCGTCTCAGGTTGGAAGCCCGGCCCACCACCAGGGCGTTCCGCTCCATATCGATACGCAAGACATAGAACGGTTCAGAAGCCGCTATCCCCAACCCCCGACGCTGCCCTATGGTATAGTAAGGCAACCCTTTGTGCTCGCCGAGGGTATTACCCCCTAAATCCACGATAGGTCCTGGCTGAGACTTCAAGCCTCTATAATCTCGCAAGAATCGGCCATAGCCCGCCTGGGGGACGAAGCATAGTTCCTGGCTCTCGGCTTTCTCGGCCACGGGGAGCCGCATCTTTCGGGCCAGAGAACGCACCTCCTCCTTGGTATACTCGCCCAGGGGGAGCAAGAGACGAGCCAACTTCTCCTGACCCAACATATATAGAGCGTAGGATTGATCCTTGGCCTTATCTACCCCCTTGAGGAGTTGACACCGGCCGTTGTGCTTTACCCGTGCGTAATGGCCGGTGGCCAGGTAAGCAGCCCCTAGGGCCAACACCTTTCTGAAAAGGAGGCCGAACTTGAGGTGACGGTTGCACTCCAAGCAAGGGTTTGGAGTCCGTCCCTGCGCATACTCCCCCACAAAGTAGTCGACCACATACCGCTTGAACTCCTCCTCGAAGTTGAGGAGGTAGAAAGGGATCCCTAAACCCTGGCAGACACGGCGAGCGTCCACCGCAGCCTCCGGGGAGCAGCACCGGTTGGTCACCCCCTCCGGCGCCCAGAGGCGCATCATGACCCCTATCACCTCATACCCTTCTTCTCGGAGCAGGGCCGCAGCCATAGAACTGTCCACGCCCCCGCTCATGGCTACCACAACCTTCTCGCCCTTTCCCATCTCCTCTAAATTATATCATCCCCGCCAAACCCTCACAACCCCCACCTTGACAGGGGAGAGAGGGTAAGTAGAATAGAGCGGAACCCCAAAGGACTCCGTAGTTCATAAAGGAGGTCTACTTCACGCCACACAACTTTTGGCGAACCCCTTTGGCTTTCGCCTTCTGTAGGTTCTATAATGAATTCGCCTGGGCTTACGATAGAGTAAGTTGTCTCGTCTCCAGAGGGGAGTGGCACCGGTGGCAACAGGCCGCTCTCCCTCGCCTCCGAGGGCCGAGAATCCTAGAGATCGGCTTTGGCACAGGCGACCTCCTCTCGGAGATGGGGGGGCAAGGTTATCTCTGCTACGGAGTGGAACTTTCCCCCTCCATGCTGAGGATCGCCAAAAGAAAAGGGGTAAAAGCGCCCCTCTTCCGGGCTCGGGCCCAGGATATGCCCTTCCAGGACGGAGCCTTCGATTCCTTGGTTTCTACTTTCCCCTCCTCTTTCATCCTTGACCCCCGGGCTCAGAGGGAGATGGTTCGAGTTCTCGCTCCTGGAGGGCGTCTAGTGGTTGTAAATGAGGGGCGGCTTTGGGGACGAGACCCCTGGTCACGCTTTCGCAACTGGGCTCTGGAGGTCACCAGCGGCGATGGTTCCCCAGTCGAACTATGTGAGGCTCTTTCGAGGACGGGGCTCAAACTTCGACAAGAGGAAGAGAGGAGCGAGCGAAGCAGGGTACGTGTTATAGTAGGTATAAAAGAGGAGGAAGAAGATGGAACTGGATGAAGCTATGAAGGGACGACGCAGCATCCGCAAATATAAGAAGGGCGCAGTCATCCCCAAAGAGGATGTTGAAGCCCTGATAGAGGCCGCTACTTGGGCCCCCTCCAGCACCAATGTGCAGCCCTGGCGCTTCATCCTGATCACTCAACGGGAGTTGATAGCCCAGATGGCCCAGGCGGTCTTCGACAAGTTCCAAGAACTCTCTAAGCGAGCCTACGAGGCAGGGGAGAAGAGGGTGGCCGCCTTCTGTCGATTTATGCGCACATACGGTGGCTTCTTCGGAGAGGCCTCGGCAGTCATCGTAGCCTGCACGGAGCGATACGACATCAGCCGCTTCGGCCTAGATGAATACACCCTCATGGCTAAGGTGAAAGAACTGGGCGGCCCCAGCCTGGAGGCGATGCTGATCCACACTGTGGAGAAGAGCGTGGCTATGGCGGTTCAAAACCTCCTCCTCAAGGCCCATGAGTTGGGATACGGAGCCTGCGTTATGGACTCGCCTTTTGTGATCGAAGAGGAATTGCGCCAGATGCTCGACATCCCCCAGGAACAGCAACTGGTGATGGTCATCCCCCTCGGCATCCCGAGCCAAAAGCCCCAGCCCCCGCAGAGGATGCCGGTGAGCGAGGTGACAAGATATATCTAGTTTGACTGAGCTTGCTGTCTCCTTTCTGAATAAGAAGAGGAGTTAAGGCCATGAATGTATCTATAACGATTTCCGGTCTTCTGATAGGCAATGCATATCGGGCTTACGAACGCTGCGTCGAGGATCGACTTTCCGGCAACGTATTTACAACGGAGGACAACAACCTCTCCTTTCACGCAATTGATGTGTACATTCTAAGCGTGACAGCATTGGAAGCATTCATCAACGAAGTATGCTTTGGTGGGCCTAAGATTAGGATGATAAATGGAGCGCCAGTGCCAAGGGACCAGATCGAGGACTTGGAGCTTAAAAAGAAATACTACCTTCTACCCCTCCTTCTGTGGGGAAAAACCTATGAGCGTGGAGCGCGGCCCTATCAAGACTTTGAAATGTTAATACGGATACGCAACGATCTAATTCATTACAAGATGCGACACTATCACCGTGACAATGAACCCAAGTACTTCAAAATCTTGTCTGAACGAGATGCGCTTCTTTCATCACCTCACCCTGATGCTGACTTCGCTTGGGTATTTAAGATATTCAACTCTAAGGGTGCTCTGTGGGCCTACAATACCGCCTGCCGAATGGCCAAAGAACTCCTTAGACTCGCCGATCAGCAAACTCAGGGGGTTTGGAGCCAAATGGTTGATATAAATTTCCGAGAGATTCCTGGCGATTATTGGAAGAGAATAATAGAGGAATCAACAAACCTTTCTAAAGAACCAAGAGATAAATGAGACGCATCAAGATCATCGCCGGAGATGTCACGGCTCAGGCCGAATTGAACGAGACCCAGACGGCGCAAGCGATCTGGGAGGCCCTACCCTTCCAGGGTAGAGCCAACAGGTGGGGAGAGGAGATCTACTTCTCCATACCCGTGGCCTTGGAGACGGAGCGGGGAGAAGAGGTGGTGGAGGCGGGCGACTTGGGATACTGGGCTCCAGGGAAGGCCTTCTGCATCTTCTTCGGCCCCACCCCCGCTAGCCGAGGCGACGAGATCCGCCCTGCTAGCCCGGTCACCGTCTTCGGTCACCTCATCGGTGAGGCTACCATCTTCCAAGAGGTAAAGGAGGGCACATCTGTCCTAGTCCGTAGAGGCCCATCGTGAGGGAACAGCCTCAAGACACCTTTGGAGTTGCTTCCCGAGCACGGTATGGTATAATTTCAACTGTTGAGGAGAAGCCTAGGGAAGGTTATCCCTGTCATGGAGGGAGGTAGAGGTGGTCTTCAGAGCAGAGGATATAGCCGCAGCCATTAAGCGAGAGATAGAGACCTTTGAGCTACCCCTCGAGGCTGTAGATGTGGGGATCGTCGTCGAGGTGGGGGACGGCATCGCTCGGCTGGAGGGGCTAGCGGGAGCCATGGCCTCGGAACTCGTGGAGTTCGAGAGTGGTGTTATGGGGATCATCTTCAATTTGGAGAAGAACAGTGTCGGCGTCATCATCGTGGGTGACTACACCGACATCGAGGAGGGCGATTTAGTTAAGAGCACAGGGCGCATAGCCTCGGTCCCCGTGGGGGAGGCCCTGGTGGGGCGGGTGGTGAACGCCTTGGGGCAGCCCATCGACGGCCAGGGCCCCATCGAGACAGATAGATTCCGCCCCGTGGAGAGGATCGCCCCCAATGTAGTCCTTCGCAAGGAGGTGGATACCCCCGTCCAGACGGGCATAAAGGCCATCGACTCCATGTTCCCCATCGGCCGTGGCCAGCGAGAACTGATCATCGGCGACCGGCAGACGGGGAAGACCGCCCTAGCCATCGACACCATCATCAATCAGAAGAAGGGCGATATGGTCTGCATCTACGTAGCCATCGGCCAGAAGAGAGCCAGCGTGGCCCGGGTGGTCGCTACCCTGGAGGAGTATGGGGCTATGGAGCATACCATCGTAGTAGCGGCCACAGCCTCTGATCCGGCAGCCCTCAAGTACCTGGCTCCCTACGCCGGCTGCGCTATGGGAGAGGAGTTCATGGAAAGGGGAAAGGACGCCCTCATCGTCTACGATGACCTCACTAAGCACGCCTGGGCCTATCGCGAGGTCTCCCTTCTCCTGCGGCGTCCCCCGGGAAGGGAGGCTTACCCCGGCGACGTCTTCTACCTCCATTCGCGCCTCTTGGAACGAGCCGCCAAACTCCATCCCGACTACGGCGGTGGCTCCCTCACCGCTCTGCCCATCATCGAGACCCAGGCGGCCGATATATCCACCTATATCCCCACCAACGTCATCTCCATCACCGACGGCCAGATATATCTGGAGAGCGACCTCTTCTACGCTGGCATCCGCCCTGCCGTAAACGTGGGCCTCTCCGTCTCCCGTGTGGGGGGCAAAGCCCAGACTTGGGCTATGAGAAAGGTGGCTGGAAAGTTGCGCTTGGAACTGGCTCAGTTCCGGGAACTGGCTGCTTTCGCCCAGTTCGGCTCGGAACTGGATAAGGCCACCCGAGATCAACTGGAGAGGGGGCAACGGAGCACTGAGGTGTTGAAGCAACCTCAATACTCCCCTATGCCCTTAGAACAACAGGTGATGATCATCTACGCCGTGACCAACGGCTTCCTAGATGATCTGCCCATCGAAAAGGTGAGGGATTGGGAGGAGGCTTTCCATCATTTCATGAAGGAGAACCACCCCCAGATCGGGGAGACCATCGCCCGGGAGAAGGACGTATCGGAGGAGAGCGCCACTGTTTTGCCAAAGGCGATAGAGGAGTTCAAGACCACAGTTGGGGCGGTAGAAGGAGCGGAACCTGGCTACCCAGCAGGAGATAAAGAAGCGGATACGGACCGTTAGGAATATCGGGCAGATCACCAGGGCCATGCAGATGGTGGCCACCTCAAGGATGAGGCGCGCCCAAGAGCAGGCCTTGGCCACGCGCCCCTATGCGGAGAAGGCCTGGGAGATCCTCACCTTTCTGGCTAGCCAGAGGCCGGCCGAGGAGCCCCCTTACCCCTTGCTGGCCTACCGCTCGGTGAACACGATAGGGCTTCTTCTTATCACCGGCGACCGCGGGTTGGCCGGAGCCTACAACCATAATATAATCCGCCTGGCAGCCGAGTTCATCGGCGAGGCGACGAGTCCTGTAAAATTGGTCACCGTGGGGCGCAAAGGTAGAGATTTCATGCTACGCTATGGAGGCGATATCCGGGCTGAGTTCACGGGGATACCAGAGCAGCCAGCCTTCACCGACATCACCCCCATCGCCAGGACGCTGATAGATGATTTCCTGGAGGGTACCTTCGATCAAGTCATCATCGCCTATACCGACTTCATAAACATCCTCGTCCACAGGCCAGCGCTGCGGCAACTTCTGCCCATAAGGGCGGTGAAGGAACCCAGGGTAGAACTGGAGTACATCTTCGAGCCCGACCCCCGGACTATCCTGGAGGGGGTGCTGCCCCGCTTCACGGAACTGCAAGTCTACCAGGCCATCTTGGAGTCTCTGGCCAGTGTGCACAGCGCCCGCATGGTGGCCATGCGGAACGCCACGGAGAACGCCGAAGCGCTGGTAGACGATCTAACCTTATCTTACAACCGGGCCCGCCAGGAGGCGATAACTAAGGAGATCATGGACATCGCCGGAGGAGCAGAGGCGTTGGCGAAGGTACAGGCGATGGCAAGGTAGAACTCGCCCCAACCAAACCTCTCCTCTCTGGAGTTATCTAACTAGCGACATGAACTGCTGATTCAGGAGGATACAATGGCCCAAGGCACAAAAGGCAGAGTAGTTCAGGTGATCGGCCCCGTGGTGGATGTCGAATTTCCACCCGAGCAACTACCCGAGATATACAACGCCGTGGAGATATACCGGGATGGCGAAGAGAACAAACTGGTTCTTGAGGTACAGCAGCATATCGGCGATGAGTGGGTCCGCTGCCTGGCCATGGACACCACCGATGGGCTGCGCCGGGGCCTAGAGGCGATAGATACCGGGGCCCCCATCAGGGTGCCCGTGGGGCCGGCTACCCTGGGCCGCCTCTTCAACGTCTTGGGCGAGCCCATAGATGAGTTAGGCCCCGCGGAAGCAGAGGAGCACCGCCCCATCCACCAACCCACCCCCTCCCTGGAGGAGCAAAGCACCACCGTAGAGGTCTTCGAGACCGGCCTGAAGGTGATCGACCTCATCGCCCCTTTCACCAAAGGTGGCAAGACCGGCGTCTTCGGTGGAGCTGGCGTGGGGAAGACCTTCATTATTATGGAGTTGATCCGCAACATAGCCATCGAGCATGGTGGAGTATCGGTCTTCTCCGGCATCGGCGAGAGAAGCCGAGAGGGGAACGACCTCTGGTACGAGATGAGGCGCACTGGGGTAATGGACAAGACGGTCATGGTCTTCGGCCAGATGAACGAGCCACCAGGGGTCCGCCTCCGTGTGGGCCTCACGGGGCTAACCATGGCCGAGTATTTCCGCGACCAAGGCCAGGACGTGCTCCTTTTCATCGATAACATCTTCCGTTTCGTCATGTCTGGCTCCGAGGTCTCAGCGCTCATGGGACGGATGCCCTCGGCGGTGGGGTATCAGCCCACCCTGGCCGCGGAGATGGGCCAACTCCAAGAGCGGATCACCTCCACCAAGCGAGGCTCCATCACCTCTTTTCAAGCGATCTTCGTCCCCGCCGACGACTACACTGACCCGGCCCCAGTGGCTACCTTCGCCCATCTCGATGCTACTATCTCCTTGGAGCGCTCCCTCTCGGAGCAAGGGCTCTACCCCGCGGTAGACCCCTTAGCCTCCACCTCCCGCATCCTGGACCCCCGCGTGGTGGGAGAAGAGCATTACCAAGTGGCGCGAGGGGTCCAAAGGGTACTCCAGCGCTACAACGACCTGCAAGATATCATCGCCATTCTGGGCATCGATGAACTGTCCGAGGAGGACAAACTGACCGTAGCCCGGGCTCGGAAGATCCAGCGTTTCCTCTCCCAGCCCATGTTCGTGGCTGAGGCCTTCACCGGAAGGCCAGGGGTATATGTTCCTTTGCGGGAGACGGTGCGCGGCTTCAAGGAGATCCTGGAAGGGAAGCACGACGAACTCCCGGAGCAGGCCTTCTATATGGTAGGCACCATAGAGGAGGCGGGGGAGAAAGCGAAAGAGATAAGCGGGGGATGATGGCCAAACTCAAGGTAGATGTCGTCAGCCAGGAGCGCGTCGTCTTCTCCGGTGAGGCGGATATGGTAGTTGCTCCTGGCGCCTTGGGGACGTTAGGGATACTCCCTCATCACGCTCCACTGCTCACCGCTTTGGAGGCGGGGGAGTTGCGGATCAAGAGGGATGAGGAGGAGACCTCCGTGGCTATCGGCGGCGGCTTCATGGAGGTCCGTTCCAACAAGGTGATAGTCTTGGCCGATACCGCCGAGCGAGCCGAGGAGATAGATATCACTAGGGCAGAGGCAGCCAGGGAGAGGGCCGAAAGACTACTAAAGGAGAAACCAGACGGCGTCGATCTGGCTGGTATAGAGGGAGCCCTGCGTCGCTCCCGAATCCGATTGAAAGTGGCTCGTCGCAGGCGCAGGCCGCGGGAGGCGAGACCTCCCGAAGAGGAGAGCCGCCGCTAGGAGAGGCGAGATGTTTGAGAAACGGATCGGGGTGGACCTGGGTACGGTAAACGTTCTAGTCCATGTGGGGGGCAAAGGGATCGTCCTCCAAGAACCTTCAGTAGTGGCCCTCTCCACCAGCGACAACCGGATCGTGGCCATAGGACGGGAAGCCTTGACCATGATAGGACGCGCCCCGGAGAGCATCGAGGTACTTCGCCCTATGCGCGACGGCGTCATCGCCGACTACGTGGTCACCGAGGCGATGCTCCGCTATTTCATCTCCGGGGTCGTGGGGCGTTTCCGTCTCTTCCGGCCAGAGATGATGATCAGCGTCCCCGTAGGGGTAACCACCGTGGAGAGCCGGGCCGTACATGACGCCGCCATCCAAGCCGGTGCCAAAAACGCCCACCTCATCCCCGAGCCCTTGGCTGCCGCCCTGGGCGCGGGGATGCCCGTCCATACACCCACGGGAAACATGGTCATAAACATAGGCGGAGGGGCAAGCGAGGCTGCCGTTATCTCCATGAACGATATCGTGGTTGCCGGGTCGGTTCGTGTGGGGGGAAACCGGATGGATGAAGCGATCGCCGCTTACCTGAGGCGAAAATATAACCTCATGGTAGGGGAGCGTACGGCGGAGGAGATCAAGATCGAGATAGGGAGCGCCATATCCCTAGAAGATGAACTGACCATGGAGGCCCGGGGACGAGACCAAGTAGCGGGACTGCCACGGATCATCGAGGTTAACTCTGGAGAGATAACCGAAGCGATCGCCGAGTCCCTGGCGGCCATCGCCTCCGTAGTGAAATCCGTCTTAGAGGAGACCCCACCCGAATTAGCAGCCGACATTATCGACCGGGGTATGGTAATGACCGGTGGTGGCTCCCTCCTCCGCAACATGGACCACTACCTCACCAAGGCAACCGGCGTCCCGGCCTATCTGGCTGACCAACCGATGGCTTGCGTGGCTCTAGGCGCTGGAAAGGCCCTGGAGAACTACCACCTCCTCAAGAAGAGCCTGCCCGAACTCTAGGCCCCCTTAACCAAGTAGTGGGTCATGCTCTGCAAGCCCACCAGGGGATCGATCTGATAGACCTGTACCCCCTCGGGGACGGTGAGAGCCACAGGTGCGTAGTTGAGGATAGCCTTTATCCCTGAGATCACCATAGCCGTAGCCACTCCCTGAGCGTTGCTAGCCGGGACAGCGATGATGCCCACCCGCAGACCCATCCGGTTTACAACCTCGGGCAGAAGGGCTACATCCATGACCTCCAGACCACCGACCCTCTTTCCTATCTTCGTCGGATCATCGTCGAAGGCGGCTACCACGTGGAAACCTTCCTTCTTGAAACCTCCATAGCGAGCGATAGCATGCCCTAAATCGCCTACCCCCACCAAGACCATACCCCACTCTCTGTCCACGTTCAGGATCTCTCGCAGTTTCTGGCGGAGATACCCCACCTGGTAGCCGGTTCCCTGCTTTCCGAAGCCACCGAAGTAGGAAAGGTCTTTGCGTATCTGGGCTGCACTGATCCCCAATATCTCCCCTAACTCCTGAGAGGTGATCTGGGACCCCTCCTCCAGAGTGGAGAGGACCCGAAGATATAGGGGCAAACGTTGGACTACGATCCGGGGAACCTTCCTCCTGCCTACCATCCTTCTCAACCTAAATCTGTTGGTTTTGTGAAAAATACCACTTACTATGATACCATATTTGGGGCGTTCTGGCAATAAGTAATAGGCTTTGACAAGAGATACACCTATGCTATAGGTGAAGCAGGAGGCCCTCGCCCCATCAATAAGAGAGCGATAACCATGAGACAGGTAGCGGATAGGTTCCTACCCTTGCCCTGCCCCCCTACCATCTCACCTGCTACAACCCTCTGCCAGGCGCCCCCCAAAGGCCACCAAGATGCTCTTGGTAGGCTGGAGGGAAGATTTAGAGCGAGCGGCTGACCACCTCAACCAGCACGAGAAGGCTTCTCGACCGAAGGTGGCTACCTGGTATGAGCAGGTCTTTCGCCCTTTCTTCCCAGGGCAGCCGATACCGCTGGAGTTTTATCAACCGGGAACGGTCGGTTATCCTGATATATCAACGACCTCCAGCGGCGGCTCCACCCCATAGTCATCGACAAACATTACGGCCTACAGGAACCCGAATATGTGGTCCCTATAAAGGGCATCGACTACGCCTTCCTCTACCGGGCGACTCCCCCTTGACAAAGTCCTACAGGAACAATATAATTGTGCTAGGTCAACTAGTACAACTCCGGAGAAGAGATGGAGTCCAATCAGAAGCCCATTAGCATCTGGCAGTTGCTTTTAGGGTTGATCGACCGACCAAAGGAGGCCCTGGGCTACGTGGGAAAGAGCCCAGGACGGCTCTGGATAGCCCCGGCCTCCATCACCTTAGGGGCCTTACTCCTCCTCAATATCGTCAGTGCCCCTCTAGTAGCCCAAGAGACCCTGGAGATCGTGCGCCAACAACTCTCCACCCTGCCTGCCTCCCAAGCGGAGGAAGCGATGAGTCAGGTAACGACCTTCAGTTCGCCCCTCTTTGTGGCCCTTATGGCTACCCTAACGGGTACCTTGGCTTTGGTTATAGGCTGGCTCATCCGTTCCGGCATCCTCTTTTTCATCCTTTCCCTGCTGGGCAACGAGAACGACTTCCGCCAGACCTTCAGCCTCACCCTCTGGGCCTGGATACCTATGGCCTTCCGCGACCTAGTAAAAAGCGCCTATATCTTCATCAACGGGAACTTAGCCCTGCGCCAAGGGTTGGCCTTTCTACTGACGCAACCCCAAGATCCTCGCAACCTTCTCTATCTTTTCCTCTCCTCCCTGGACATCTTTCTAGTCTGGCATCTGATCCTCATCGCTCTGGGGGCAAAAGCGATCGCTCGCCTCCCCAGCCGACAAGCCACCTGGACCACGCTAGGCTACTGGGCGATAACCACCCTTCTGGCCCTGATCCCTACCCTAGTGAGCAGCCTACTTCTCCCTTCTTGACAACCTGACCATATGTGAAACCCTATAGGCAACAATTCCGTATATAATGAATGAGATGTACCATGTTGAGTGGCGTCAGATTTTACCATCTGACGCCGCCAGCAGAAAGAGCGGTTTAGATTCCCCTGGGGAACAGGCTATCCCGGCCCTACCTAGGTTGGATATGGCCTTTCTTGGCACCATTAGACCAAGGAAACCCCGCCTACTAGGAGGACTCCCATCCTTGAGATGAGAGATACGTGGTCACTGAAAAATAGGGCTTCCGCCGTCTGCTTCCTTCCTTGGGGCCCGAT
>CAYLIE010000008.1:0-92015 GCA_964383935.1 uncultured Anaerolineales bacterium
TACTATATTCGACCCTGGTTCAAAGGCTAGACCTTTTTGCAGTTTCGCCAGATCTGCTTTTTGGACCAAGCGGATAAGTTGTGACGGTGGTGCTTCTTGGCTTTCTGTATGGTCCGGTCAACGGCGCGACCGGCGAGGACTGCGAGAGCGAGTATCAAGGCGACGCTGAAGAGAAGGTCATACTCCATGCCTCTTCCCCCTAACGGTTGCGAGATGAGCGGCCGGGGATCAGACGAATCGACTTCAAATGCCCATGCATCCCCGGTCCGCTCCAGCGACAGACCGTGTGAAAAGTCCGACAATTTGGAATGCAGTGAAATCTTTTCCCACTTTGAATGCTTTTTGAGTCTAAAACTGGGACAGCGTCTCGTTTTTTAGCGAAAGTTGGCGTTTTCGTCCCACTTCTGAAATTCGCATTGAGTTTTCACACAGCCTGGCGAGTTGTTAGGCCGCTTTTTGCCCAGCAACCCTTTTCGTTTCAGGCGCTTCTGTACAAATCGGTGCTAAGATATTTGAGACCCGAGTCTATCAATAGTGTGACCACAGTGGCTTCGGGCCTCAGCGTCTCAGCGACACGTAGTGCCGCCACGACATTGGCTCCGGACGAGGTCCCTGCGAAGAGCGCCTCCTCGCGTGCCAATCGCCGAGCCATTGCCTTGGCCTCGTCTGTAGAAACGGCGAGGATTTCATCCACCACACTAGGATCCCATAGAGGTGGCGTATACCCAATGCCGATGCCCTCGATGTTATGGGCGCCGGTCCGCCCACCCGACAACACAGCGGACTCAGCCGGTTCGACGGCCACCACTCGGAGGTCGGGCTTGTGACGTCGCAGCACCGCCGTTACGCCGCGCAACGAGGCGGCGGAACCAACACACTGTACAAACGCGTCAACCTGGCCGTCCGTCTGCGCCCAAATCTCCTCGCCAAGCGGATGGTAACCGGCAATGTGATCGACATTGCTGAGTTGATCAGTCCAGTACGAACCCGGTTCTTGGCTAATTTGGCGAGCGGCTTCGATCATATCCTTGATAAGCTTCTTCGTTGTGCGACCGCCTTCGCTCGGCACGAGTGTCAGTTCAGCGCCAAGCGCCCGCATATGGTCGCGCTTTTCCTGACTGAACGCATCGGAGGTGACAATACGTAGGCGGTAACCTTTTACAGCGCAGATCAACCCAAGTGAAGTACCCGTGCTGCCGCCTGTATACTCGACGACTGTACCTCCGGGTGGCAATCGGCCATCTGCCTCGGCACGTGCGATCATCGACTGCGCCATGCGGTCTTTCATGCTACCTGTCGGGTTCGCCCATTCCAGCTTGACCAGCACACGCGCGTGGCCGGGAGGGACGACCTTGCGAAGTTGCGCCAGTGGTGTGTTGCCGATGGCCTGAAGAACGTTGCTAGCAATGCCCATGGCTTTTTCCTTCCTTATCTTGCTGTTAAGGGGCAATTTCGGCTAACGTTCCAGGGATTGCCGAAGTGCGGCGAAGCCCAAAGCGGCAACCTGCTGATTCTGCCATATGGCACAATCTACAGCATATGCGAAATAGTTCAGAGATCCACAATGCCTGTCCCTTACGGCTTCTCCCTCTCACCCTGCCGCAGAAGATTGGGCCTCGGAGAATATGGAGGAGCCCGCCGTAGAGGTCGCTGGTGTCGCCTGACAGATCTTGCACGAAGGCTACTCTTCCCGTATGGCTGCCTTTACTTTGGCAGCGACCTCTTCGGAGATTTCCTTCATACCATGCACCTCTGCGGCATGCTCAGCAACCTTCTTCATCAGCTCTTCTTCAGTATCGGCCCGGGCCTCAAAACCGCAATCGAAACCGACGTCGCTGCATCGTAATACTTTTGCCATTTCTCCTCCTTCGTGACGTATCCTGGCGGGCTCCTCCACCACTATTCCCTTCAGCAACTCTGCGGAAATTTCGTCCGCCCAATACGCTTGCCATGAAGATGAATCGGCGCGCATCCCCGGTCCGCTTCAGCGACAGACTGTGTGAAAACTCCGAAAATTCGGGAAGCGGTGAAATCTTTTCCCACTTTGAATGCTTTTTCAGTCGAAAATTGGGACAGCGTCTCGTTTTTCAGTGGATATTGGTATTTTCGCCCCACATCTGAAGTTCGCGTTGAGTTTTCACACAGGCTGGCGAGATATTAGGCGCGAGATTCACATCTCACGAGGGACAATTCTGCTGCGCGCCTTCAGTTCGACAGGCAGAAGAGCTGCGTAGACCATATCCGCCGTAGGTGTGGGTATACCCAACTCACGCCCCTTGCGCCCGATCGCGCCGATCATTGACTCCAACTCAGAGCAACGCCCGGTTTCCACATCCCGCTGCATCGAGGGTTTGATGTTCGGTGCGACATTGTCCACAAGGGCCAATGCCTGTTCGACCACGTCTGCATCGAGCATTACCCCATTAGCGCGTGCCACTGTCTCCACTTCGCGCATTAAACCTACCAACAGGGCACGCGTCTCCGCAACACCGCGGTAGTCACCAATCTCCAGCCGTGTCAGTGGCCCCACGCCGCTGATCGCAGCTATGAAGACAAACTTGGTCCACAGCACCTTGAGGATATTGTCCGTAACCTCGACTGTGGCACCCGTGCTTTTCAGCACCTCCATGAGGGCCTCCACGCGCCGTGTGATTCGTCCGTCAAGTTCGCCCAACACGATGCGACGAACTTGTGAGATTTGCCGGATCACGCCCGGGGCTTCGATGGCCGACGATATCCAGGTTGCGGCGCCTACAATGTGCTCCATACCTACGACTGTCACTATGCGTTCGGCGGCATCTATCCCGTTCTGCAAACTCATCACCGTTGTATCTGGCCCCACCATCGGTTGGATGGCCTGAGCAGCCTGGTCGGTATCGGGGGTCTTGACACAAACCATCACCAAATCCACCGGCCCAACCTCGGCTGGTGTGCCTGTGGCTTGGACCGGCGCGACGGTGAAATCACCGTGAACACTCTTCACCTGCAGGCCGTTTGTGCGAAGAGCTGCCAGGTGTGCTCCACGTGCGATGAAGGTCACCTTGTGACCAACGCGGGCCAACACCCCACCATAATAGCCCCCCACACCTCCGCTTCCCATCACTGCGATTTTCATACGCGCCTCTTTTTATACAACCTTGCTGCCATAGCGTGGACCTCGCGCCTAACTGTCTACTAGAAGGACATTTTTGCACTCTTAATACATCCACTATAGCATGTGCGGCCGTAGATGTCCAGTGCCCTTACGTCCGCTTTTTCCTCTCACTTGTGGGTAGGCCCAGGGTTGCCTTTAAGACCTGAGGCTATTACAGGTTAAGTTTGACAAATGAGAGAGGAATTGCTATACTTTACAAGTTGGTCGATTTGGGAGAGCGTTCAATGGACGCTGTTATCGAGGTAGGAGGTAAGCAATATCGGGTCTCCGAGGGGGAGACTATCGAGGTGGAGAGGCTCCCTTTGGAGGTGGGGCAGAGCCTGAGTGTCGACCGGGTGCTTCTCTTGGGAGGCGATGGCCAACTGAAGGTGGGAACCCCCACTGTCCAGGGAGCGAAGGTGAAGGCTCGGGTGACGGAGCATGGTCGGGGCGGGAAGGTTATCATCTTCAAGTTCAGGCCGCGAAGTGGCTATCAAAGGAAGCACGGCCATCGCCAGAACTACACCCGCCTAGCCATCGAGAGCATCTCAACCAAAGAGGAGGCGCCCAAGAGGGCCAAGCCCAAGAAGGTTCGCAAGAAGAAGGCTACTCCCCTGGAGGAACTGGGCCTCTCCGTTCGGACAATTAGCCTCCTCCGGGGAGCCAAGATAACCAGCGTGGAGGCCTTACGGGCCAGGTTGGAGAAGGGAGATGAGGCGCTTCTTGGCATCTCTGGCTTCGGTCCTAAGTCGCTGGAAGAGGTCAAGAAGGTTTTGCCTAGGGGGTAAGAGAGATGGCACATAAGAAGGGCGGCGGCTCGAGTCGCAATATCAGGGACAGCGAAAGCAAACGGTTGGGCGTGAAACGGTTTGATGGTCACCGGGTGCGCGCGGGCAATATCCTCGTCCGTCAGCGGGGTTCCACTTTCCATCCCGGTAACAACGTGGGGATGGGCAAGGATTACACCCTCTTTGCTACCGTTGACGGCTACGTCAAATTCGAGAACGTCTCCCGCCGTAAGAAGCGGGTGAGCGTCTACCCGGAGCCCGTGGAATGAAAAAGGGTATTCATCCTGAGTATTATCCCCAGGCCCAGGTGATCTGTGGCTGCGGCAATACCTTCACCACGGGAGCAACGAAGCCCGTCATCAAGACCGATATCTGCTCTGCTTGTCACCCTTTCTTCACCGGCGAACAGCGGATCGTCGATACGGCTGGCCAGGTGGAGCGGTTCATGCGCCGCTTGGAGAAAAAGGAAGAGAGAGCGAAGGAAGCCAAAGCCGGAGGAGACTAAGGTTAGAGTTGGCCCTTAAGGGCAGGGTTTCTTTCCCTGCCCTTTTTCTATGAGGAGTATTCCTATGTATCGGAGAAGAGACGGAGGCTGGGTGGAGGTGATCTGCGGCGGTATGTTCAGCGGGAAGACGGAGGAACTGATCCGCCGCGTGAGGCGAGCCCAGATAGCCAAACAGAAGGTCCAGGTCTTCAAGCCCGCGCTTGACGATCGATACTCCATAGTGAAGATCACCGCCCATAGTGGCCTAGATCTCGAAGCCCAGAGCGTGCGGAAGGCGGAGGAGATCCTGGAACTGGTGCGGCCCAAGACTAGTGTGGTGGCTATCGATGAGGCTCAGTTCTTCGACCGCCAGTTGGCCGATGTCTGTCGCACCCTGGCTGATAGTGGTAAGCGGGTCATAGTGGCTGGCCTGGATATGGACTTTCGAGGCGAGCCTTTCGACCCTGTGCCTCACTTGATGGCCGAGGCGGAGATGGTGGATAAACTGCAAGCCATCTGCGTGGTCTGTGGCGATGCCGCCAGCCGCAGTCAACGGCTCATAGATGGGCGTCCGGCCTCCTACGGCGACCCCATTATCCTGGTGGGGGCTAGTGAGGCCTACGAGGCTCGCTGCCGCCATTGCCACGAGGTGCCCGGAAGGTCATAAACTCATCCTCTGTAGGGAGCCTCCATGGGGTTCTTCATCAAGGATGGCCGGCTGCGGCCCACCTGGCGGGTTCTCCTCTACTTAGCAGCCTGCCTCGCGGGCCAACTCCTGGCCCAAATCCCAATATACGGTGCCTATCTTCTCTCCCGCAAAGTAGGGGAGATCGCTTTAGAGCGTCTCCCCCTTCCTTTTCTCACTCTCTCCGCTCTAGCATCGCTATTGACGGTTCTAATTATCACCTGGGCTTTCCGCCGTTTCCTCGATAGGGATACACTCCTGGAGCTGGGCCTGCAAAGGAACAAAAGGTGGCAAAGGGAGATAGGCACAGGCTTGGTTCTTGGCTTCCTCCTCATGGCCTTCATCTTCGGATTGGAGTGGACGCTGGGATGGGTGCGAGTTCAAGGCTTCGCCTGGCAGCGGCAACCGCCCATGACCTTGGTCGGTATCCTATTGGGCTACGCATCTTTCTACACCTTTGTGGCCTTCAGTGAGGAACTAGTCTTCCGAGGATATATACTTCAAAACCTGCGTAAGGAGTGGGGAAGTCTGGTCGCACTTTTGGCTTCCTCATTCCTCTTCGCCCTCCTCCATGGTTTGAATCCTCACTTCACCTCCCTGGCTCTGGTGGGGATAGCCCTGGCGGGGGTTTTCATGGCTTATGGTTATCTAATCTCCGCTTCGTTATGGCTGCCCATCGCTTTCCACTTCGCCTGGAACTTCGCCCAGGGGCCGCTCTTCTCTCTCCCCGTCAGCGGCCTAGCAAGCGAGGGCCTCCTCCTGCTGGAGAGGGGGGATTCCCCTTCTCTCATCACCGGAGGAGCCTTTGGCCCGGAAGGGGGACTGCTGGGGATGATAGCCCTTCTCTTAGGCTTGCTCCTCCTTTGGCTCTGGTGGAGAAGGGGTGCCTAGTCCTTATCCTCTTTGAACCCCTGAGGTTGGTTATCGGTGTTAAATATAAGCCCTGATGTGTCAACTTTGTCGCAAGGAGGCTAAATGAAACGGTTCTTGATTTGTGCGCTTGTCCTCACCTCTTGCTCGTTCGGGGGCGCGACTCCGGAGGTCAGAGAGACCCCTATCCCATCTCCAGAGGCTGTAGTTACCCCCCAGGCGGCGGAGAGGATGACGCCCTTACCTTCTCCCGCCATACAGCCAGAGGAGGTGATGGCTGCCCTATCCCTTGATTCGATGATGGGCTATCTTGAGGCTCTTACCGAAATCGAGCCTTACTCTGGTTGGCGGAATTCAGCGACCATTGGCGAAAAGAAAGCGGTCGATTATGTAGCCAGCGTCCTCGATTCCTTCGAGAACCTGAAGGCCCTGGGGATGACGGTGGAAGAGGAAGATTTTAAGGTTTTCATGGCCACCGAGATATGGCAGGCAGATCTACGAATCACCGTAGAGGGTGAGGAGTACGATATCCCCGCCAACGCCCCTCGGGGCCCCAGGGACGACACCGAGATAGCCCGGAGTTTCGACTCTGATGGAACCCTCACCGATCTGGAGCCCACACCCTTGAGGAGGGAGGGAAATGTCGAGTATATCAGTAGCGTGAACGAGATAGACTCCCTCCAAGCGGGCAGCGCGAAAGAGGTGATTCTCCTCGTCGATTATGCGCTGATCGATCGTAGCCTCCTAAATAGGAACGAAGCGGGGAGGCGGGCCTCTCTCTTGATCCAATCCCAGCCTTTGGCTTTGGTGCTGGTGACCTCCTGGTCCCCCCATCCAGGGGAGAGCCATGGAGCCTTCGCCGGGGATGTGAGCGCCCTCTCATGGGTGAACGACAACCACATCCCCATCTTGGTGACCCGGTTGGAGGAGTACGCCCCCGCTGGAGTAACTAGCAGGGAAGAACTAGCCCGGATCGAGAAGGCGATAGTGGTGGTGGACACCGATGTCGTCTCCCCTGGTCAGTCGCGTAATCTGGTGGCCATGATCCCCGGGAGGGATGATACGGCGGCCCTGATCTTCGGAGCCCATGTAGATAGCCCCAACAGTCCCGGAGCCATGGATGACGGCAGCGGCTCGGCCATCCTTCTAGAGATGGCCCGAGTTCTCAATGAGACAGGCTATCAGCCAGGGGTGACCACCTATTTGGTCTGGTTCGGCTCCGAGGAACTCTTCCTCTACGGCTCCCAGACCTTCGCCGCCCGCCACCAGGAACTCCTGGACCAAGCGATAGCCATGATTCAAATCGATTGCTTGACCCGCCCTTTAGATGGGCTTACGGGCGCCATCGCCTTCTCCTATTGGTCCTACCGAGAGTATGGGGACCCTTCCTATCCCTTGGCCACTTTTCTTGAGGAGCAGGCATCTGCCTTGGGCATCTCCGCCTGGGCCCATGAAGAGCCCAGCGCCTCCTCCGACAATAGTTCCTTCCAAGGTTTCGGCGTGCCCAACATCGATATCATTCGCTGGGTGGTCGAAGAGGAGTCAGCAGGAGGCATACATAACGCGGGGGTAATCCACGCACCCTACGATGATATGGAGCGAGCGAGGGAGGCCCAGGATGCCTTCTTTCAAATGGCTCAGATCGCCATGCGGTCTCTGGTCAGCCTGGGGGAGGAGAGGGCTGATCTGCCCCCCACCCAAAAGAGGGTGGGGCGGGTGGTCTTCGTGGGCACCCACACCGAGGTTACGGGGATGACCCCGGCAGCCCTCACCACTTTCGCCATGGCCCTGGACTATATGGGGCTCGATGTGGATCTCGTCCCCTATGGCGCTACCTTCGCCACTTCCCATCTGTCCGATGCCGATATGGTCATTGTCTTGCCCTCCATCGATTACCCCTCTGAAGCGGCGGGAAGCATTGACTGGTACGATGTGGAGTGGAAGGGAGAGGAGGTAGAGGTCTTGCGCCAATACGTGGAGGAGGGCGGGCTTTTGGTGCTCACCAATAGCGCCCACCGTCTTAAATATTTCTATTACGCCCCCTTCGAGGAGAACGAGGATTGGTCGGATATGAACGATTTGGCCCAGTCGTTTGGGGTGGAGTTCCTGCCGGGAGAGATAAGCCTAGAATCAGCCGAACTCCTGACGCACCCTCTGACAGAGGGGCTAAACAGGCTTCGGTTGGCAGGGACGAATGTGGTGCCCTTCACCTATCAAAACGGTCAAGATCTGGCCAGGGCAGGGGGGAAATCGGTAGTGGCCCTTATCCCCTTCGGCAACCAGGGGGGCGAGGTCTTGGTCGTCGGCGATTTAGGCATCTTTGACCGCCGGCGGGACGAAGAGAGGGCGGCCAACCTCGATTTCTGGCTCAACCTGGCAGAGTACGCGCGAGAGAGATAACCCCTGTCTTTTCCGCCTTTTCTACCCCTTTAGGGGAGCCCGTCCCGAGAGCCAAGGCTCCCTTTATGCTTTTGGGTGCCTGTGAAACCGCTCAGCCTTCCTTGCGGGGCAAATTTTAAGGTTTGGAGGCTTGACAAGAAGGATATAGTGTGTTTTGATTTTAGCAAAATTGTAATATCAACAATTGCGCATAGGAGGAACTAATGCCTGTAGAGATAGCAGAAGATGTGGAGAAGTGGCGCTCCATGATCTCCTTTCGTACCTCTGTCATCTTCGAGATGCTGCTCAGCCTCCACACTATAGTCCACCCTCGTCCTCAGGATGAGGATTGGGAGAAGTCGATGAAAGGCCGCCTGAGCCCCCAACTCTTGAAGGAAGTGGAGCGCTTTCATAGTGAGCGGTTCGGAAAGGGTCCTTCCTTGACGGAGTTGGCTATCGATTACCCCGATCATCATGATGTGGAGGGGTTCCTGGCTTATCTGAGGAAGATGCCTGTGGAGGAGTTCCTCTTCTACATTCTGGGACGGATGGTGCCTCCAGATGAGATCAAAGATCTACCCTGGACAGAGGAGGAGTTGGAAGGGGCGGTCTCCGCCCATGTCCCTGAGGGGTGGGATAAGAAATGGGTTACTCCCAGCCTTCTGGAGGTTCTGAATGATCCAGAGGGGTATCAGGCCAGGATAGTAGGTCTCTGGCAAGGTTATTGGGAGCAGTTCTTCCGCGAGGATTGGCCGAATTATCGGGAGGCCTGGGAGAGGAGCATCAGGGAAAACGAGGTGAGGCTATCTCGGGAGGAACCCTTGGAGTTCGTTCGAAGTTTGTCAGGCCACAAGGATCTCCCGCCTTTCGAGATACCTCCCGGAACAGGCTTGGAAGAGATCATCTTAGTTCCCTCCTGTTTCGCTCCTGGGACCCGGGGGCTGATGTTGTTCGGCTACGGCTCGATAACCGTCCTCTACGACTGCGAGATGACGGAGGAGCGGAGGGAGGAACTACGGAGGACGGCCGAAGAGATAGTTAGCGTGGCCAAGGCGTTGGATGACGTCACGAGATTGGAGATATTAAGGTTGATAGCCCAAGAGGAGAGCATCTACGGGCAGAAGATAGCCCACACCTGTGAAATCTCCCAGCCTTCCGTCTCCCGCCATCTACGTATCTTGAGGGAGGCGGGGCTCATCGAGGAGAGACGGATGGACAACCGGATCGGCTACAACATCCGTTGGGAGTTGGTGGAGAAATTCTCCAAGAGGCTTTCAGATTACCTCGGGACATAAAGGAGGTCGAAGTGTTTACACACCCTCTATTCGCTTTGATGATCGCTAGAGAACAGAGAGCGGATTTGGAGCGCCAGATGGAAGCGGCGCGTATGGCACGAAATTCAACAACGGGCCTTCATCGTTGGCTACTCTCCGGATTGGGGGGAGCGATGGTGAATGTGGGGAGCCGCCTGGAGGCTTACGGTTCTCCTCGCAGGGGCTCCGATTGCTGCCCAGAGGTTGTGCGCTAGGGGAAGGCCGTCAAAGCATCGTCGCCTCTGATCTTCCCTCTTTTGTTCTTATTTTCTGCTTAGGGAAGGTAGTGGCCTCAAGAGCTTCTACTCCGGTGCCTGCCCTTGCCGATCCGGAGTAGGATTTGTCAAAAGCGGTGGTTTGGAGTTAAATTTGCGGTTATGAACGCTATAGAGTTACGTGATTTACGGCGACTTTTTCATCCCACGGTGGGCACCATCCGGCGAAAAACGAAGGAGGTGGTGGCCGTAGATGGCATCTCCTTCGATGTGCGGCCGGGGGAGCTCTTTGGGCTTCTAGGTCCCAACGGCGCGGGCAAGACCACCACGGTGAAGATGCTCACCACCCTTCTCCTTCCCACCAGCGGGTCGGCGCGGGTGTTGGGCTATGATGTGGAGCGGGAGGCGGACAAGGTTCGGCCCCGGATAGGGTTCATCTTCGGAGGGGAGCGGGGGCTCTATTGGCGTCTCTCCGCCAAGGATAACCTCCGCTACTTCGCCGACCTCTATCATATGGACCCCGAGATCTCCAAGAGGCGGATACCGGAACTCTTAGAGTTGGTGGGCTTGGCTGGTCGAGAGGAGGAGAGGGTGGAGGGGTACTCGCGAGGGATGCGACAGCGGTTGCATGTGGCCCGCTGCCTCCTCCACGATCCGGAAACCCTATTTTTGGACGAGCCCACCATGGGGTTAGACCCTGTAGGAGCGCGGGAGTTGAGACAGGTGATCAGGGATCTGGTGGCTCAGGAGAAGACCGTCTTTCTCACCACCCATTATATGTTCGAGGCCGATGCCCTCTGTGAGCGGATAGCGGTGATAAACCACGGCAAAATCGTGGCCCTCGACTCTCCCGAGGGGTTGAAGCGGCACGTGCAGGATCTCTCGGTGATCGAGGTGGAGGTCTTTGGTATCGCTAAAGAGACGGTGGAGAGGCTTCGGGCCCTCCCCATGGTGGACACCGTCTCGGTGGAGAACGTAGATCAGAAACAAGTCCTATCTGTCCATTCCGAGCAGGGCTCGACGGGGGTTCCAGCCATCATGCAGGCCCTGAACACGACCCGCGTGGGAAAGGTGATGGTGCGGGAGCCGACCTTGGAGGACGCCTACGTGAGGTTGGTGGGTGGGGAGACCGGTTCCTAGGAGTTAAGATGACCCAACGAATGGTTCGCCTCTTTCGCTCTTATCCCAGGCAGTTCTGGGTGCTCTTCGCTAGCGCTCTGGTCAGCGCTGCGGGGGGCAACCTCGTATGGCCCTTCATGACCATCTATCTTCATGAGAGGTTGATGGTTCCTCTGGCCACGGTGGGGGTGGTCTTTGCCCTTGCCTCCGTGTCCGGCTACTTCTCTCAACTGGTGGGAGGGCCCTTCGTTGACCGCTTCGGCCGGAAGCCAGCCATCCTATTATCTTTAACCGCTCAAACCTTCATCGTCGCTGCCTTCGGCTTCGTCGGTTCCCTGGAGGTCTTCGCCGTGCTATTCATCCTCAACAGCCTCGCCTGGCCTATAAGTAGCATCGCTATCGACGCCATGGTGGCGGATTTGATGGAGCCAGAAAGACGCCCCTCCGCATATGCTCTCCAGAGGATAGCCATGAACGTGGGCGTAGCCATCGGACCGGCCATCGGTGGCTTCATCGCCACCAGATCCTACACACTCTCCTTCCTCCTAGCGGCCTTCTCCTTCGCCATCCTCATCCTCCCTACTCTCTTTCTTATTCGGGAGACCAGGCCTGAGACCCCCTTGGAGAGGGAGGGAGGAGAGCGAATGGGATACGGCCGTGTGCTGCGCGATCTTCCTTTCCTGGGTTTCGCTGGGACCTTCGCTCTAATGAATCTGGCCTACGCCCAGATGTTGATCTACCTCCCGGTATATATAAAAGAGAACTACGGCATCCCGGAGAGCGGCTATGGTTTCATCCTGGCTACCAACGCTCTCATGGTAGTCCTCTTCCAGTTCGCCGTGACCCGAGTTACAGAGCGGTATCCCAGGCTCCTGGTGATGGCCGTTGGGACCCTTCTCATCGCCATAGGTTTGGGCAGCGTGGCCTTCTTCGATACCTTTTTCCTTTTCCTCTTGAGCATGATCATCTATACTATTGGCGAGTTGATCACAGCCCCCACAGCCACCGCTTTCGTCGCTGATGCGGCTCCGGTGACTATGAGGGGGACCTATATGGGTGTCTACAGGCTCGGTTTTGGGTTCGGCTTCGGGCTGGGCCCCATGGTAGGAGGGGTGCTTCATGACAGCCTGGGCCCGGCTTACATCTGGCATGGAGCCTTCCTCACAGGTCTCATCTCCACGGCGGCCTTCCTCCATTTGAACAGAGTAACTAGGCCAGCACGGGTGGAGGTAGAGCCTTCGATGGGGAGCCCCGAATAGCCGAGGGGAGTGAGCATGAGGAGTAAGGATCTGCTAGCCAATCTAAGGGTCATCTCCACCACCTTCGAGTTGTATCTCAAGCAACAAGCGGTGGACCTCTTCATCATCTTCACGGTCATCGTGCAGCCCTTTCTCGTTGCTCTTTTGGCCATCTTTATGTTCAGAGAAGAAGCCGCAGATAGTGCCATCTTTTTGGTGGTGGGCAGCGCCATGACTGGGCTATGGAGCGGTCTGCTCTTCACTAGCTCCTTCAGCATCAACGGTGAGCGCTGGATGGGGACGCTGGAAATGGTGGTGGGTAGTCCTACTCCTTTGGCGGTGGTCATCCTAGGGAAGACCCTGGCTAACGTGGCTATCTCTTTTGGTTTTATGCCCCTTTGCTATGCGATGGCGGCTTTCACCTTTCGCTTCCCCGTCTCCATTGCTCACCCCTTCCTTTTCCTTATCTCTGTCTTGCTGACAGTGGTCGCCTTCGTGAGCCTTGGGCTGGTGATCGCTCCATTCCTGGCGGTCAGCCTCTCGATGCAGGGTTGGGTGAACGCCTTGGAGTTCCCTATGTATATATTGGGGGGCTTCCTCTTCCCCATCCTCATGCTGCCCCGATGGACTAACCCCATAAGTTACGCCCTGGCTCCCTATTGGGCGGCCCAGGCCTTACACGCCACTAGTTCGGGGGGAGTGCCCCTAACTAGTGTTCTTTTAGACTGGGGTACGCTGATGGCCTTCAGTATGGTCTATATCTTCCTGGCTGCCAGGCTCTTCCAGATAGTCCTGCGCCGGGCGCGGATCGAGGCCACTCTTAGCCTACAATGAGCAGATCGGTGCACTCTTAGGGAGAGGGTGGTAGAGAGGTGATAGCGGGGTTAACGAAATCGGTGCGCATATTTGTAGACGGAGCCCTTCTCTCCTATAGGGCTCTCTTCCGGTGGTTCCGCCCTGCCCCGTACATAGCCTCCAAGATCATCATGCCTCTTAACCAGATACTATTCTTCACTCTACTGGGGACCTTCGCTACTGGCCGAGAGTCGGCCAGTTTCTACGCCATCGGCAATGCTATGCAGTTGGCGGCTGTTAACGGCATCTATGGGGTAACCATGAGCATCTCTGGCGAGCGGTGGGAGGGGACGCTTATCTACCTCTTCGGGGCCCCGGCCAATCGGCTGTTGGTCTTCCTAGGCCGGGCTTTCTTTCATATCATTGACGGGATGTTGGGGGTAGTAATTGGTCTCACCTGGGGGGCTTTGCTTTTAGGTGTCGATGTTGCGCGGACCGACCTCTTAGCCCTGGCGCTCACTATCCTCATTACTACAGCCAGTACCTCGGGCTTCGGCTTGCTCTTGGGTAGCCTGAGCTTGGTCACGCGCAACGTAATGTTCATCAACAACACCGTTTACTTCCTGCTTCTGGTCTTCAGTGGGGCCAATGTGCACTTAGAGACTCTGCCGATCTGGATCCAGAGGTTCTCAGGGTTGCTGCCCTTGACCCGGGGGATCGCCGCTGCTCGGCAAGCGATCGTCGGCGCGGGGCTTTCTGAGGTCTGGCCTTTTCTCTTGGGAGAGGCGCTAATCGGGGCTGGCTATATCTTCCTGGGGTATCTCCTATTCTCTTGGTTCGAGATGCAGGCAAAGAGACGAGGCACGTTAGAGGCGATGTAGAGAGGTCAGCGGCCGATCTCGGCATCTTTCTCTGGTCTTCCCTTTGAGGGTAGGGCGGAGGGTATTCACCTGTCCTATCCCCACAAAAGGGGGAGTAGTTCTTCTTCTTGAAGGGTGTCCTTCCAGGATCCCGTAGGGAGGAACAAAATTCATCCTTTCAACGTCTAGTTATCGGAGGTGATATTATGAAGCGCACAATCTTGCTCTTGGGGTTGATCCTTCTCCTGGTGGGGTGCGCGCCGGCCCTCTCCCAGATACTCCCACAAGGTTCGCCCACCCCTGACACCACCCCTGACAGGGCCAAGGGTACTCCGCTGCTCGAGGGAAATGCGCTCATCATCTTCCGGCGAAGCGGGGGGCTGGTGGGGGTGAGCGAGAGTTGGGTCATCTATAAGGATGGCCAGGTCGCCTACCAAGAGGAGATAGAGGGGGAGAGCGCGACAGGGGAGCTCGAGGCCCAGGAGTTGGCCGGGCTTCTGGCGCTCGTAGAGGAGACGGGCTTCTTCTCCTTTAGCGACTCCTACATGCCCCAGAATACCTGCTGCGACCGGTTCTCCTACGGGGTCACTGTCATGAAGGATGGCCAGAGTAAGACCGTGACCGCTATGGATGGGGCGGAGGCCCCAGAGGGGCTTTGGAGCATCATCGGGGAACTGAACGGGCTCCTGGCCGGAATCAGTGATTGACAAATGGTAAGTGCCGAAAAGGGGACTGGTAATCCAGTCCCCTTTTCTATTTCGTGGAGTTGCTACCCGTAGAAAGTGGCACGGGCTTGATCATGGATAATTCTTGAGCATCAGCGGAAGATAGACGTTATACCCTGTCGGTGCCGCCCCACAGGTATAGATGCGGACATCATCGATGAACCAGCCCCAATCCCATACGCTGCTGTCAGTGCCCATGCGGAAGCGGAAGCGGACGCTCTGCCCGGCCAGGGAACTCAGATCCAGGCGACTGGAGATGTAGCCCCGGCTATCGGCGCTGAAGGCCTCGCGCTGGCCTAGCGGGTTGCCGCTGTAGATGGTGCCGTTGTAGCCATTGTGGTCAAAGAGCGAGATGGCGTCGGTCCACGAGGAGCCGCCGTCGGTGCTGTGTTCCACTATGCCTCCGTCATAACGGTATGTTCCGGCTGGGACGGAGGACTCGAACCCGAAAGCGTGGTTGAAGTGCAGGTAGGGCGTGCTCCCGGTCGGCAGGGCCACGTCGGAGTTCATAGCGATGTAGGTATCAGAGGTACCCCCGTAGGGAGAGCCTTGGCCGAAGCCCCAGATGTTGTAGATGCCGCTGGTGGCGTAAGTGGCGTCAAAACTCAAGGCGTTAGGGTTCTGGGGCAGGTACCAGTAGTCGGTACCAGTGTCAGCAGCGTGGGTCCAGTTGCCGGCGCCACCCTCCATGTTATCGAAGAAGAGGTTATTGGGCGAGCCAGAATCGCAGACGGGGGCCTCATTGGCTGGGCAAGATGTCGATGTCGGCTGCTGGTTCATCTCGGTGGCATCAATGGCGTCTTGCACCTCCTGGCAGTCGGCTGTGCTATAGACCAGGTTAGTGCAGGCTTGAATCAGGG
This sequence comes from uncultured Anaerolineales bacterium, assembly GCA_964383935.1. Classification (GTDB taxonomy): domain Bacteria; phylum Chloroflexota; class Anaerolineae; order UBA7937; family UBA7937; genus UBA7937. Next base: position 15,465 of record CAYLIE010000008.1, read on the forward strand.
CGTCGTACAGGTCGGCGTAGTCGGAGGCGGAGGTGAGCAGGTTGGTTTGGACTTCGTAGAAGAGATCAGCCACTTTGGCATAGCCCAGGCCGGTCACCTCTATGCCATTGAAGGTAGCGCCGTCGGTCATAAGATAAGCGGCCTTATTTCCAACCCCGCTGTTGGTATGCACACCACCGTTGTCGCCATACGAAGCGGAAGGCTCGACCTGAGCGCAATAGTAATTGGTGCTGGTCATCTTGTCGGGGTGACCATGAAGGGTGGGGTCTTGCATGTTGCGCATAGCGCTCAGCCCCGATACATCTTCGCCGATATCCCAGCGGGTGTCGCCCGAGTCATTGCCCGTACTGTATTCCTGGTCAACCAACTCGCCCCAGATGTCGGAGAAGGACTCGTTGATGGCGCCAGATTGGTAGTAGTAGAAAAGGCCGGACTCGTACTGGGTTACGCCGTGGGTCAACTCGTGGCCCACCACGTCGTCGGCCAGAGGGTACCCATAGGCATCGCCGTAGACCATCTGTGAGCCGTTCCAGAAGGCGTTGTTGTAGCCGGAGCTGTAGTGGACGGTGGAGATAATGGTCATCCCAGCGTTGTCGATGCTATCGCGGCCGTGCTCAGTGTAATAGAATTCGTAGGTGTCGCCGGCGTAGATGTGGGCTGCCACCGCATGAGAGTCGCCGCCTGAGCAGCTAGGGTTACTTTCGTCGCATACCAGGGTGTGCGTTAAGTTGGTGGTGTTGTTGGCGGTGTAGGTCTCCCGGTTCCTGGTCGTATCGATCTGGTTGAAATGCAAGGCCACTGCGCCCAGGTGGGCGTCTATCAGAACCAGTTCGCGGATGGGCAACAGTTCCCTGGGTTCCACGTCCATGCGCCAGACCAGGGCGTTAAAACGAAGGCCGGGGCCACCGAGGAGGATGGGGTTGTAGACCCACAGTTCCGGCTGGGTGGTGGTCAGGTCAGCCACGCTCAACCCGTAATCTTTGGCAACCTTTGCCAGGGCTGTTTGCCGAGCAGCCTCGGCGTCGATGGTAGGAACAACATCAACCACCAGGTGGGGCAAGACCTCGCCGTTGGCCGAACGGACGTTCTTGCCGGCGTCCACCTGGACGATCAGTTCGCCGCCCATCACCGGTATGCCCTGGTAGACCTGTTGGAAGCGGACGAAGGAGCGGCCGTGGTCGGCTAGTTTAGTCCGCATCGCTGTGAGTTGGTTCGCTTGGTCGGTGAGACCGAAGAGGCGACCATAGGTGGCCAGGAACTGGCGTGCTGCCTGTTCTGGCGTGGCTTGTGTCGCGACTTCGGCCGGCCGGGGGATGGGGTGGGTCGGGTCGGTGCCGATGAAACGGATCTTACCGGTTTGGGCGTGATAGGAGATGCGCACCTGGCCTTCGGTTTGCCGTTGTAACTGCTCAATGAGGGCCGGGGGCGGTGGCTCCTGAGGATAGGGGCTGGAGAGAGCGCTCGATGACAAGGCTAGACCCAGGACGATGACTAGGAGAAAAATGCCCACCTTTAGAATGCTTTTCATTTGAAGACCTCCTCCAGGGAGCATCAGGTGAGAAAAGGTCAGTTAGGGCCACTTTGTGCGCATTTGATATTCTAGCATACCTATGGCCCTCTAGACAATAGTCCTTTTGTGCTATTGAATCGTCCACCAAGACCCTCGACTTTTCGGAAAACGAGTCGTTTTCTCCGTGAAAGGTCAAATTCATTCTATCATAAATAGCCTACAATTATCAATGGCATGGTGGTACGAGGAGGAGCAGACTGTACCGGAGGTGGAGGGCTGGTTTCTCTGGCCAGGGCTTTCATGCTATAATGTCGAGGTTGCTGGGGAGAGAGGCTATCCCTCTGGCGAAGCGGGGGGTGCATTGAGACCCACAGGGCGTTACGATTAGGGGAGATACGGAGAGGGGCTTTTTCCAGAGAGCCTACGATATGGTGGCCCAGATACCTTATGGGAAGGTCGCTACCTATGGGCAGATCGCCTTATACCTTGGATACCCGCGAGCCGCCCGCACTGTGGGTTGGGCCCTTCACGCCCTCCCCGAGGGCAGGGAGATACCTTGGCATCGGGTGATAAATAGTCAAGGGAGGGTGAGTACCTCGTGCCTCACCCACAGCGCCGATCTCCAGAGGGCTATGTTGGAGGAGGAAGGGATAGTCTTCGATGAGAAGGGGTTTGTTGACTTTGCCCTCTACCGATGGGAGGGCCCCAAGGAGGTGGATGATAGATGGCCCAGATAGTCCAGGCCGGGGGGGTAGTTTTCCTAGATAGGGGGATAGTCCTCCGCCGGACAGCCAAGGGGGAGTGGGTCTTCCCCAAGGGGGATATAGAGGAGGGCGAACTGCTTCGGGAGGCCGCGGTCCGGGAGGTGGCAGAGGAGACAGGTCTTCGTTGTCAGATCCTCTTCAAGGCTGGCAAAATCAACTATCTCTTGGGAGATGACGAGTATCTAGTGCATCTCTTTGCCATGGAGGCAAGAGAAAGGTTGCCCTTCTGGAGGTATCATAAGGGTAAAGATGCCTTCCTCTTCTCCCCAGAGGAGGCGCTGGAGAGAGCAACCTTCCCGGATACAAGGGAGGTTCTGGAAAAGGTGCTCGCGCGCTTGGACAGGTTCTATTTCCCCGCAGGACGAAGAGGGCCACTGGAGGATGGAGTTTAGCCTTAATGGCAAGATGCTAGTAGATATCGAGAGGCGGGGAGAGCCGAACAAATGGCTGAACCTGCGGGCCTTGCGGGTCCTGAAAATTGCCTATGGTTGAGAGAGATAAGGTGAGGGAGTTGGAATACGGCGGCCAAGCGGTAATGGAGGGAGTGATGATGCGTGGCCGAAAGTCTATGGCTGTGGCCGTGCGTCACCCTTCAGGAAAGATACTTATTCATAATGAGTCCCTGGAGAGCCCCCTCTACACCAGCCGCTGGTGGAGGCTCCCTTTCCTTCGAGGCCTGGTCGTCCTCTGGGACACCTTAGCCTTGGGGATTCGGAGCCTAATCTATTCAGCCAACGTGGTTCTAGAGGAAGAGGAGGTAGAGTTCCGGGGGCCAGCCGTCTGGGGGTTAGTGCTGGTCTCCCTAGCCTTCGCTATCGGCATCTTCTTCCTAGCACCTCTCCTCTTAGTGGGCCTCATAGACCGGTTCATCACCTCCGCTTTAGTTAGCAACCTCATCGAAGGGGTCCTGCGCCTGGGGCTCTTTCTGGGTTATATCGGGCTGATCGGTTTTCTTCCCGACATCCGTCGCTTCTTCGCTTACCACGGCGCTGAGCATAAGACCATCAACGCTTATGAAGCCGGCGCGCCTCTCGACCCCGCTTCTGTCGCCGCCTATACCACGGCTCATACTCGGTGTGGCACTGGTTTCCTCCTTTTCGCCCTCGTCCTTTCCATCTTCGTCTTCGCCCTCCTGGGAAGGCCGCCATTTATTTGGCGTATTCTCTCCCGACTACTTCTCATCCCCCTTATCGTGAGTCTGGTTTATGAGTTCATCAAGTTCGCCGCTCGCCATCAAGATAACCCCCTCTTGCGGGCCCTGGTCTCTCCAGGTTTAGCCCTCCAGAGCCTCACTACCAGGGAGCCTGACGAGGAGATGCTGGAGGTAGCCATTGCCGCGCTTGAGTCTCTGTTGGCGGCGAAGGGATTGGAGAAAAAGTGAGGGAGCCCGTGGTTGCGAAGGAAATCCAGATCGAGGACGACCTCGCGCTCGATTCTGAGCGGGTCATCCGCAACCCCGACGACGCCTGGTTCATTGAGTATCTTGCGCCCTACTATATCATCACGAGGGATAACCAGTATCTTTTCGCCAGCACTCAGGCTGGGCGGAGACCCGATCGTGCTTTCTACATGGTGCCAGAGGGATATAAGTTAGGTAAGGGGCAGAGGCCATTCGAACGCGAGGTAGGTCTTAGGCTCTATGAGGTGATCAAGCACTACCTTAAGGGCTGTAGAGTGTTGGTACAGGAGGGGATCCAGGGGGAGGCGGGCTACAAGCCTGGCCTGCGTATCATCTTCAGCCTGGAGAACCCTCACACCGCTTACATCGCCTGGATGGGACTGAAGATGGTCTATCCGCCAGAGGAGGGCATGGAGGTTCAATGCTGGAACTACATGGTGCCCGAGCGGCTGCCCGATGATATGGTGTCCGAAATCCGCACCTTCTGGCCCGATTTCGATCCTGATGAGCCTTTGACCCTCTACGACCTGACGGAGATGGAGGAGGACGTGCGGCGGGTGATGAGCCTGCGGGTAGATTACTTCGGCGGTGCCTACAAGAAGCCCAATCTGACTCTGGTCTGGAACCGAGGCGAAAGCGATGGGTTCATCTCCTATCACGCTGGCGCCACGGAGGACCGCATCCTGAAGGGCCTTTCGGGCACCGGCAAGACCACTCTTACGGTAGGATCTACCCTGCAACAGGATGATGCCTGCCTGGGTAAACCCTACCACGAGGACGGTAGGATCACTAAGGAGCAGATCATCGGCTTGGAGGCGGCTAGTTTTGCCAAGTCGGAAGGGCTGACCGAGGAGAGCCCCGAGTGGCCTGGCCTGATGAAGTCGCGCGAGACTTACCCCGATGGTTCGCATCCCATCGTGCTAGCTATGAATATCGACTGCGAGGGGGTTGAGTATCGCATGGAAGAGATCGCCGGCTACAGGGTTAAGGTCCCACGCCAGATACCGGGCGAGGAGATCGGCTCGCTCCAGTGTACACGCTACGCGAAGAGCGGCACCACCAACGGACGTTTCATCTTCAAGTTCTCCGAACTTAACCCTGATTGGGCGCCTGGCTTGACCAAATGGCTCAAGACCGAATGCCTCTCCTTCCGCCGCTTCGATGTGATGGAACCCATCTTTCGAGTCATCGACCCAGCGATGGCCGTAGCGTTGGATTCGGCGTGTGAATCGATAGTTACCTCCGCTGTAGCAGGCAAGGTGCCAGGCACTCGCATCCGTTCCTATGCTGCCACCGACTTCATGGCGAGAGAGCAATCGCGTCAGGCGCTGGCCAAGTTCAAGGTATATTCCGATTTGGGGCTGGGGCTTGAGGGTAGGCTAGTCTTCTTCATCGCCAATACTGGCTACGTAGGCGAGTATGACATCGATGGCAAGCAGATCCGGGTAGTGGACGAGAATGGCGAGCCGCTCGTCAAGATCGACAAGGCCACCGGCCAGCCGGACCTGGATGCGCAAGGCAACCCGCGTTACGTTGGCCGGGGGGAGAAGATAACGGTTGAAGATTCAAAGAGGTTGGTTGACCTGGTGGAGCATCACAAGATCGAGAGTTGGATCACCCACCCGGTCTTCGGTTACCTGATCCCTGAGCCGAGGGAGTTGGAAGAGAAGCACGGGATGGCCGGCTTCCGCAAGCGCTTCAACCTGCTGCGTTACTATACTCCTGAGCAGATCATCGACTTCTACAAGCGGGATATCGCTGAGCGGACGGAATTCCTACGCACCCTTTTCGCCGGACAGACGGGCGAGGCGGACCTTGAGCCAGTAATCGAGGTGTGGGAAAGGTGTGCCATCCCGGAGCCAGAAGCGATCCGCGCCTTCTATGAGGAGCATTACGGTTGGTGACATCCTCTGTCAGCTAAAGCAGACAGCTTCCCGCGACCGGGGATACGGGTCCCCTGGTGTCACCAGGTATGGCGGAGTGGCACGCACCTGGTGGGAGCCCTTTACGCGGTCGCTCCGTCCGAGCGATGTCCACTCTAAGCCACGGATGAGAACAACTTGGGCACTGGCTACATCCCGTGGAGCAACGTAGCCGCAATGAGGACAGATATGCCAACGATCAGAGAGAGACTTGGGAACGACACAGCCGCACATCGGGCAGATCTGGGACGTACCGTTGGGGTCAATTCCGATCACCCGACTACCGGCGCTCACAGCCTTGTAGTCGAGCATCATGAGGAATTGCGCCCACGCCGCATCGCCCATGCTCTTGCTCACTTGACTGCGGCAGAGGCCGTTCACATTCAGATCCTCGTGAACGATCAAACCAAACTCGTTGACCAACCGACACGACAGCTTGTGCTGGAAATCCCTGCGCCGATTAGCAATGTCCTGATGAAATTTGGCGATCTGTCGCGTCAGCTCCTTGTAGCGGCGGCTCCCGTCCTTGCACCGAGACCACTTGCGGTAGAGAAGGGCCAGCTTCTCCTCAGCCTCCCTGAACCAGCGAGGGTTCTCAATCTGCTCGCCGGTGGAAAGGGAGAGAAAGTATTCCAGCCCTATGTCGAGACCCACGTCAGGCTTGCCGTTGGGCACGAATTCGACGTCGGGCAACTCGACTTGGAAGATGACGTACCAGTTACCCACGCGATCCCGTTTCACGATCGCCATCTTGATCTCGCTGTCCTCGTGGATCGGCCGGTGCTGGAAGATGCGCATCTCTCCCACGTTCTGGACGTAGAGGCGGCCATCCTTGAGCCGAAGGCCGTCGCGGTAGACGTAGCAAACAGACTTGAACTGGCCCTTGCCCTTGAAGCGAGGGTAGCCGGGGTTGTCGCCATTCTTCACGCGGTGGAAGAAAGCTTCGAACGCCTTGTCGAGGCGGCGGAGCGTCTGCTGGATCGAGGAGTAGTTGAGCCAGGCTGCATCCTCGTCGAACTCGCGGATCTCCTTGAGCTGGTTGGCCTGGTCGGTGTAGCAGATACTCACCCTACAGCGTTTCCAGGCCTCGCGGCGCTCCTGAAGCGCAGCGTTGTAGAGCTGGCGGTGGATCTCCAAGATAGGGTCGAGTGCCCGTCGCTGTTGGGTATTAGGGTAAAGACGGTACTTGAAGCTCCGGATCATCTAATTTCTTTCCTTTCTGGGCCTCGATGTAGCGGCGGATCGTCTCTGCCGATACCTCTCCAGCAGTGCCCACGTAGTAAGAGCGGCTCCACAGGGAGGGAAGGCGGCTTCTCAGAGAGGGAAACTCTCGGCGAAGCACGTGAGAGGTATAGCCTTGGACACGGTAAGCGATCTGGGCTGGCGCCCACTGAGGAGGCATCTCTACGAAGAGACGAACGTGGTCGGGCTGGATTTCCAGGGCCAGAACCGTCCCCTCCAGTTGGGCCACCTTTTCGGCGATAAGTTCTGCCACCCGAGCAGCAATGGCGTCAATCAGCACGCGACGCCGGTACTTGGGACGCGAGACGAAGTGATACCGAATGTGATACGCGCCGCCAGAATCAGTTCGGTGGGTCATAGTAATCTAATTGTAGCACATTTGTTCGATCCTGTCAAGTTCGGTTTACCCTGAGGGGTGCAATGGTTGGGACTCGAGGGGCTCAGCTGGAAGGGCGGAAGGGCAAGAGGGGCGGGAGGTTTCTATGGCACTGCTAAAGGGGGGCTGCTTAACCCGCTTTGCGAATCAGGTTCGAAGTGGTCGCTCCGAGGGTAGTGGCTGCTATCCCCCAGGCAAGGCAGCGTGAATGCCCAAGGTGAAACAAGGCGTTTACGATATCGAGATCAACTACGACTGGTGCAAGGCCTGCGAACTCTGTATTGAGTTTTGCCCCTTCGATGTCTTGGAAGCCGATAAGGAGGGGATACCCAAGGTTGTGAGGCTGGAGGCCTGTACTAATTGCAAACTTTGCGAGTTGCACTGCCCCGATTTAGCCATTCTGGTGCGGGAGTTATGAGGTACGAGATCCGGTTGGCGGGGAGGGGAGGCCAGGGGTTGGTCCTGGCCGGACTGATTCTAGGTGAGGCGGCGCTCAGAAGTGGCCGCAACGTGGCCATGAGCCAATCATAGGCCCCCCGGGTGCGGGGCGGCACCTCCCTCTCCGGGGTGGTCATCGACGAGGAGGAGATAATCTACCCCAAAGCCACTTCTCCCCATCTCCTCTTGGTGATGAGCCAGGAAGCCCTCGAAGAGTACGGAAGCCAGTTGTGCCCTGGAGGAGCGGTGATCATCGATTCTACGGAGGTGGAGGGGGAGCCCCAGGTTGAGGGAAGGGTAATCAGGGTTCCCATCACCCGTTTGGCCCGGGAGAGGCTGAGGGCGGTAGCAGCAAATATGGTGGCCTTGGGGGTCCTGGGTGGGGTCACGGGCGTGATCTCCAAGGAGGAGTTGATAGAGGCGCTCCGAGCCCACGTTCCCAAAGGGACGGAGCGACTGAACGAAGAAGCCTTGGAGTTGGGCTGGGAAGAGGGGGAAAGGGCAAAAGAGCGATGATCTGGAGAAGAGGGGTTGCACGGATCAACTGGGTGGTTCTTTTCCTGCTTATAGTGGGGGCGGTGACAGGGGTGGCTTGCGGCGGGCCAGGGTCTGAAGTGGCAACCCCATCCTCCACCTCGCTGCCTACAGAGGTGCACACCGTTACCCCTTCGCCGAGCCCCTTGCCCACGGAGGCGCCTTCCCCGACCCACAAACCCACACCGGAGATTGCCTTCAGTAGGGAAGGCGATCTATTGACCATCGAGTCGGCCGGTAGTGAGGTCGTTTCAGTACCGCTTCAGATGGACCATTGGGCCTCGGAGAAGATTGTGTCTCCAAGTGGGAGAATCTTAGCCCATTCCACCAGCGATGGTGCTCTCTGGGTGGTTAATCCCGATGGCTCCGATAAGCCTCAGATATTGCCTCCAGACAACGGAGTGAGAAAGATCGCTTGGTCCCCTGATGAAACGTTGCTCGCCTTCGATCGGTGGACGGGGGAGGGCGAATTTGGACACCCTACCTACATTGGCCTTTGGGTGGTGGGTGCAGATGGCTCTGATCCCCGGGAGGTCTACACTGTGGAGGATGCCCTCGGGGAGCAGACACATCTCCTAGGCTGGTCATTTGACGGCCAATATCTTCTCTTCCGGCTGGGACTGTCGCATTCGGCTTCTCAGTGGGCTGATGGGTTGGGGCTGTATTCCGTTCCTGTCACGGGTGGGGAGCGAAGACGGCTGGGTCTACCCTTGCCTCACGATGATTTCCTTTCCTGGTCGCCAGATGGCACGCGCCTGGCCTTGGTTGATGGGGGTGGCAGGGAAGTCTTCTACAACAAGCAGATCGTGGTCGCGAGTCCAGACGGGTGTTCAATAGCAAACCTTTCGGACGACCCGAATCGCGCCGAAACCACCCCCTCTTGGTCTCCCGATAGCCAAAAGATCGTTTATGTTAGCCGGCCAGTTCCGGAGAACTATCTAACCTTTCCGGAGGCCTTGATAGGCACCCAGATCTGGGTGGTGAACTCCGACGGGAGTGATAAGCGACAACTTACCGGCGCTCCCGACTATGGCGATCATCGTCCTTTGTGGTCCAGCGATGGGCAACATATCCTCTTCATTCGAGCGCAGGACGATAAAGCCTCTTTTTGGCTGATGAACGGCGATGGAAGCGACCAGCGACCTGTTGTGCAAGGGTTGGCCTGCCCTAGCAACTACTATGGTCATGTCGACTGGGACACCTTATTCCTTGAAGTTTTGAGATAATGAGATGAACTGAGCGATACCTTTTCATGCTGATGGGAGATGACTGTAGAATCGTGGGCCGGGGGCACGCTTTCTTGACCAAACTTTGGCACCCGCAAGCCCCCGTCTTCAGGCGTGGGGATAAGGATGCGGCGGACCGTCCTTACAGGATCCCGTGGGATAGGCTCGCTCTCTCGTGTGCTTGCATTAGATACATCTCTGTGGTATAATGTTGGTATGCGAACAGACGTTCCACTGAAGACCAATCGAAATGTCGTCTACTCCTGCAAGTACCACATTGTCTGGTGTCCCAAGTACCGCCGCCCAGTACTCGTGGACGGTGTGGACAGACGCCTGAAAGAGATCATCCACCAGACAGCAGCCGAATTGCAGGCCGAGGTCATCGAACTGGAAGTGATGCCCGACCACGTACACCTGCTGTGCGAAGTAGACCCTCAGTTCGGTGTCCACCGCCTGGTCAAGCGGCTCAAAGGTCGCAGTTCGCACATCTTGCGGGAGGAATTCCCCTGGCTCAAGAGCCGCCTGCCCTCGCTGTGGACCAATTCCTACTTCGTCGCCACTGTAGGCGGCGCTCCGCTGACGCTTATGAAGCAGTACATCGAGGCCCAGAAGGGAAGATAGATGGGACAGATCAAGACGGACACGTTCATTGTCGAAATCCCCCTGCGGGTGCCCCCCTCTCAGGAGAAACGGCTGCTGGTGCGGCTAGACGTCGCCCGCCAAGTGTACAACGCTTGCCTGGGTGAGAGCCTCAAGCGTCTCGCCCTGCTGCACCAGTCGAAGGCGTACCGGGCGGCTCGGAAACTGCCGAAGGGGAAAGCCCGCTCCCGGGCATTTCGGGAGGCGAATGCCGCTGTCGGTCTCCGCGAGTACGACCTGCACGCCTATGCCGCTCAGTTCAACCACTGCTGGATTGGCGACCACCTAGATATCCACACCATCCAGAAGCTTGCGACCCGTGCCTTTAGGGCCGTACAGCAATACGCCTTCGGCAAGCGCGGTTGCCCTCGTTTCAAGGGACGCAACCAGATGGGTACGGTCGAAGGCAAGTCGAACGCGAGCGGCATCCGCTGGCGTGAGAATCGGGTAGAGTGGCTGGGCCTGAAACTGGAGGCCATCATCAACCCCGACGACCCAGTCATCGCCCACGCCCTCTCTGGGCGCGTCAAGTACGTGCGACTGGTGCGCCGCAAGCTGAACGGGCACAAGCGCTTCTATGCCCAATTGGTCTGCGAGGGGTGGCCCCGCCAGAAGCCCAGGAACAAGGTGGGCGATGGCGTGGTGGGCCTCGACATCGGCCCCTCGACCATCGCTGCTGTGAGCGAGCGGGGAGCCTTTCTGGAGCAGTTCTGTGCCGAACTGGAATCCCGGAGGAAGGAAATCTGCGGCTTGCAGCGCCACCTCGACCGCCAGCGCAGGGCCAACAGCCCCGACAACTACAACCCGGATGGGACGATCAAGCCCGGGCCCAAGCGGTGGCGTAAGTCAAACAGGCAACGCAAGGCGGAGGCCCGCCTGGCCGAGTTGTACCGCAAGCAAGCTGCCCATCGAAGAAGCCTCCACGGGCGGTTGATCAACCGTGTCTTGCGGATGGGTGATACCATTCAGTTGGAAAAGTTGTCCTATCGGGCCTTCCAGCGTCGCTTTGGTAAATCGATCGGGATGCGTGCGCCGGGGATGTTCGTCGAGCACCTGAAGCGCAAGGCTGAGAGTGCCGGCGCGATGGTCGTCGAGTTCCCCACGCACGCCACCCGACTGAGTCAGGTGTGCCACAACTGCGGGGCGGTGGCAGAGAAACCAATTTGGCAGCGGTGGCACGTGTGCGCGTGCGGAGTTGTGGCCCAGAGGGACCTGTATTCTGCCTTCCTTGCTATGTGCGTGGAGGGAGAAGGGCTCAACGCGGGCCGCGCCCGAAGGGTGTGGCCGGGTGTGGACTTGCTCCTCCAGGCGGCGTTGAGCGACATCCAACCGGCAAATGGACGGCCTCTGCCATCCGGCTTCGGCCTGGGAACAGGCCGGAGACAGAGCCGGTCGCCTGTGAAAGCCGGTGTGAATGCAGTTGAGGCTCAAGATGTTGTACCCTCCGTTGCCCTCCGGGACGGCAGGGGAGAGCTTGAGAAAGGCTGCCAGGTCGCCGGAACCCCCGCCTTTAGGCGTGGGGAGTAGTCAGCCTCGGCCTCGCTTCAAGTGGAATAAAAATATGAGCGTATCTATCACTTGCTACGATGGTGTCCTCTCCATAGGCGGTAATAAGATCCTCTTGGAGGACGAGGAGAGAAAGACGCGGCTCTTTTTCGACTTCGGCTTGCCCTTCGCGCGCCGATACCTTTTCTTCGAAGAGTATCTGAAGCCCCGCCCTGGGGTAGGGTTGCGTGACCTCCTGCGCCTGGGACTCCTCCCCTCCTTGGAAGGGATATATAGAACCGATCTCCTCGCTGCCCTCTCGGCTGAAGATCGGGCTTACATCTCCTTCTCCCCCCACCGTCGGCGGCTAGATATCGATGGGGTATTCCTCTCCCATGCTCACCTCGACCATTCTGGTTATATCTCCTTCCTGCGGGAGGATATCCCCATCTATACCACGGCCATGACTGCCTTCATCGCCAAGGTGGTGCAAGATACTGGGCAGCCTGATTTCGAGCGGGAAGTCTGCTATTTTAATTTTAGGGAGCCGAATGAAAAAGGGGTTTTATGTGCCTCCAAGCAGAAAAACTATCTTGGTCGGCCCTATGTGTTAGTGGACAACCCGGAGATGGTCAAGCATGACTATTGGCGTTGGTCGCCAGCACAGAGAAAAGATTTGGAGATTCTGTCACTGCGGGCACCTCCCGAGAGGATCAGTGGTTTTCCTTTGAGGATCTACCCCGTCGATCACTCTATCTACGGGGCTAGCGCCTGTGCGGTAGAGAGCTCGGTTGGGTGGGTGATCTACACTGGCGATCTCCGCCTGCGTGGGGTTCGCGGGCAGCTGTCCCAGCAATTCATTGAGTCAGCCGCGGCGCTGCAACCGGTGGCCATGTTGTGTGAAGGCACACGGATAGACAACGAAGGTCCTGAAGTCACCGAAGAGGAAGTATTCGACGCAGCTCTGAGGGTAGCTCAGGGTGCGCAGGGGGTGATTTTGGCCGATTTCGCTGCCCGCAACATAGATCGGTTGCTGATCTTCCTACGAGTGGCCAAAGAGATAGGCAGGCGATTGGCTATCTCGCCAGCTGATGGCTTCCTCTTGGAGAAGATGAGGCACGTGGATGCTTCTTTGCCCGATGTGGCTGAGGAGGAGGCAGTGGTGATCTATGCTGATGTGAAAAGCGCTCCGCGTTACTGGGAGCGCGAGCTCCGCGAGACGTATGAGGCCAAGGGCAAGTTGATAGGAGCGCGCGAGGTCAGGGACAGCCCTGAAGATTACATCCTTTGTTTCTCCTTCTATGACATCAACGATTTGGTGGATATCGACCCTCAAGGGGGGACTTATATCTACTCTTCTAGTGAGGCTTACAATGAGGAGAGCGTGCTTGATCTTTGGCGTCTGCGCAATTGGCTTCGGACCTTCGAGGTAGAATTTATCGGGGATCCGGACAGGAAGGAGGAGCATAGGGAACTGCATGCCTCTGGTCATGCTAGTGGTGCCGATCTACTGTCCATGATCAAACAAATCCACCCCCAGGTCCTGATACCTATCCATACAGAGAAACCAGAGTTATTTGCCAAGAGTCTAACCGGAACAGGGATAAAGGTGTGCCTGCCCGAGAAGGGTAAGCTCATAAGGTTGCCGTGAACATCATCTATCGAGATAAGGAATGGGAACTTCCGGGTGGGATGACGGCCCGGGACGCTATCAAGAAGGTGGGGCTAGATCCCGAAGCGATGCTCGTCGTCCGCAATGGCGAACTGGTCACCGACGACGTTATTCTGAGCGATGAAGATGAGGTGAGATTGATCGCTGTGGTTTCGGGAGGCGCTGGTGAAGTGTCGTAAATGCTCTAAACCCGCGGTCATAAATATGCGCCAGCACAAACTGGCCCTCTGTGGGGAGCACTTCCTAGAATGGATATCGGCTCGTACTCAACGGTTCATCAAGAAATATGAGATGTTCGGCCCCGGAGACATCATCTTGGTGGCCGTCTCTGGGGGAAAGGACAGCCTCAGCCTATGGGATGTGCTTCTTCGCCTGGGCTACGAGGCTCAGGGCCTTTATATAGACCTGGGCATCTCGGAAGAGGGTTACTCTTCAAGTTCCTTAGCCAGGGTACACAGGTTTGTGGAGGAGAGGGAGGGGGCCAGGCTGAAAGTGGTGAACGTGAAGGGAGTGTATGGAAAGTCGATCCCCCAGTTGGCTAGAGAGAGGCCGGGGCAGAAAACCTGTTCCCTCTGTGGACTGGTGAAACGGTACATAATGAACGACGTCGCTCTAGAGAAGGGGGCTACCTTGGCCACCGGACATAACTTAGACGACGAGGCAGCCGTTCTTTTACAGAACGTCCTCCACTGGCAGACAGGGTATCTTCTTCGCCAGGCTCCGGTGCTCCCCTCCACCCATCCCCGGCTGGCGCGGAAGGTGAAGCCTTTCTTCAGGTTCTATGAGCGGGAGACGGCGGCCTATGCCATCTTAAAAGGCATCGACTACATCTATGAGGAGTGTCCCTTCGCAAGGGGAGCCACTACCATCTTTTACAAAGAGTTGTTAAACCGCCTGGAGGAGAGATCGAGGGGGGCGAAGTCGCAATTCTATCTCAGTTTCCTGCGAGCCAGGGAGAAGGGACTTTTCCTTCGAAGGCTGCCCCTCCCTGGCCTGCCACGTGCCAGGGCAGGCGGTCCTGAGACCTTCGGGGTCGAGGGAAGCCCTCAGGGTGCCGAACGCATCTCCTCAGTTAGCGAAGGGTTAGAATTGGGCGAGTGCGAAAGGTGCGGCCAGCCCACCACGGCGCCAGGGCTCTGTGCCTTCTGTCGGTTGTGGAAGGTGGCAGAAGCGGAGGTCCGATAGATGCGAAAAGGGTATAGATATTTCGACTTGGTGATGGCCATATTTGTGGCTGTATTCCTCATCTCAAATGTCGCCTCTTCGAAGATCCTAGATCTGGGGCCTTTCACCTTCGATGGGGGGACTATCCTTTTCCCTATCTCTTATATCTTCGGCGACATCCTCACCGAGGTTTACGGCTACAGCCGTTCCCGCAGGGTGATCTGGATCGGCTTCGGATGTGCGGTTCTGATGGCCGTGGTCTTCACTATCGTGGGAGCCCTTCCTTCGGCGGAGGGGTGGAGAGGCCAGGAGGCCTACATGACCATCCTGGGCCAGACCCCTCGCATAGTCTTAGGCAGCCTAATCGCCTATTTCGCTGGAGAGTTCTCCAATTCCTATACCTTGGCCAAAATGAAGGTGCTCACCCAGGGGAGATGGCTCTGGACTCGGACCATCGGAAGCACGATCGTGGGTGAAGGGGTGGATACCCTTCTTTTCGTCCTCATCGCCTTCTATGGCCTCTATACCCCTTCCCTTCTCTTGAGTATCATCATCTCCAACTACCTCTTCAAGACCGGCTTCGAAGCCCTGGTCACTCCTCTCACCTATCTGGTAGTTAATACCCTGAAGAGGACAGAGAACGAAGACTACTACGACGTGGATACCGACTTTAACCCTTTTCGGGTGGTGGCCTAGATTCGCAACGAGGAATCGGCCCTTGTGTTCTACTTTTATATAAAGATGGTCACAACTTACCTTTTGACAGCCTTTGTGGGGTACTTTCTGGGGGCCTTTCCTACCGGTTACATCGTGGGGCGGCTGTGGAGAGGTATCGATATCCGGGAGTACGGGAGCGGCAGGACGGGAGGGGCGAACATCCTTCGCACCGTAGGGACCCTTCCAGCCGCCATCACCGCTTTGGGAGATGTGGGCAAGGGCGTGGTGGCCGTGCTGGTGGCTAGAGCGTTGTGGCATAACGAGGCAGCAGCGGTCGTGGCCGCTCTCGCAGCCTTGGTGGGCCACAATTGGTCGCTCTTTCTGGCCTGGCGTGGCGGGGCGGGGGTAGGAACCACTTTTGGGGGTCTTTTGGTCCTGGAGCCTGTGACCACCCTGGGTGTGGCCTTCTTGGGGTTTCTAGTAACCCTTATCTCTCGCTATGTTTCTTTGGGCTCCCTCGCTTTCGCTTTCTTGATACCCTTGGCCCTCTTAGGTCAGAGGCTCTTGTTGCGAGGCTCCTGGGAGCATCTGGCTTATGGTATCCTGGCGGGAGGGATCATCATCTTCGCCCATCGGCCCAATATCGGTCGCCTTCTAAAGGGTACGGAGCGGCAGATCGGGGAGCCGGGGAAGAGGAGGAGCCGGTGAGTGGTGTGGGGGTGGTAGGGACCGGCAGTTGGGGGACCATGCTAGCGGTGATGCTGACTCGCAAGGGCCTCTCCGTTACTCTATGGGCCAGGACGGAGGAGGGAGCCGAGGAGTTGCGATTACGGCGGGAGAATCGGCGCTTCCTTCCGGGGGTGATATTGCCGCCTGAGTTGAAGATCACCGCTTCCCTGGCTGAAGCCGTGGGGTCCTGCCATCTCCTCTTCATGGTAGTGCCGGCCCAGTCGATGCGAAAGAATATTAGGCTGGTGCGGCCTCACCTACGACCAGGGACGGTGATCGTAAGCGCGGCCAAGGGGTTGGAGATAGAGACCGCTTCTCGCATGTCTCAACTAGTAGAGGAAGAACTGGGGTCGGGTTTCCCCCTTTGTGCTCTCTCTGGGCCCAACCTGGTGAGAGAGATAGCGACGGGGTTGCCTGCTAGCAGTGTGGTAGCCTCTCTGGATATCGAGGTAGCGGCGTGGGTTCAGCAGGCCATTATGGGGTCTCGCTTCCGTGTCTATGCTCACGACGACATCATAGGGGTGGAGTTGGGAGGGGCTCTGAAGAATATTATCGCCATAGGGGCCGGGGCGGTTGATGAGTTCGGGTATGGCGATAACGCCAAGGCGGCGTTTATGACTCGGGGACTGGCCGAGATCGCCCGCTTGGGCGTGGCGGCGGGAGCTAACCCCCTCACTTTCGCTGGACTGGCTGGTATCGGGGATCTGATATGCACCTGCTCCAGCCGCCATAGCCGGAATCACTATGTGGGGGAGGAACTGGCCAAAGGGCGCAGCCTAGAAGATATACAAGCCTCTATGATCATGGTCGCCGAGGGGATCTATACCACCAAGGCGGCCAGAAAGTTGGCCCGAAAGTATGGCGTAGAGATGCCCATTACCGAGGAGATCTACCAGGTGCTTTTCAAAGGGAAGGATCCCCGCCTGGCGGTGAAGGAGTTTTTCGGGCGCGCTCCCAAGCGAGAGTTGGAGGGTCCCTTGGAGGAGTGGCTGGAGGGAGTGCGAGTTTGACAAACTTCGTAGGAAATAGTATCTTCTGGGGAAGAGGAGTGGAAGGAGATGTCGGTCAACTACCCCATAGATAAATCCAGGGGCTTGTCCCTGGCGCCACAGGAGGTCCTGTGTCCGAGACGTATGGCTGGTTGACAACAGCCCGACGGAGAATATCCGCCGCGAGTTACAGGCTAAGCCTGACGCCGAGGGTTTTACCCGCACAGCGATTCGTGTGCAGAACCCGTTACCTCCGCTTGTTAAGGTGCAAAAGCCGTTTCTCCGCCGTGCGGAGTGCCTTGCGACCCTACAAACAGTATAGGACAAATTTGCTAACTTTGCAAAAAAGGAGAATCGCGGCGCTCCTCCCCACACCTGAAGGAGGGGGTATCCGCGCCGGAAAGGATTTCCGATGAGCAAAGTAGTTGCCATCAGCGATGAGAGTTTTGAGAAGGAGGTGGTCGGGGCTTCGATCCCGGTGGTTGTCGACTTCTGGGCGGAGTGGTGTGGGCCCTGCCATCGGATCGCCCCTCTGATGGAGGAGATAGCTTCAGAATACGATGGGCGGCTGAAGGTGGCGAAGATCGATGTGGATCGCAACCCTGGCATCGCAACCCGGTACGGAGTCCGCGGCATCCCCACCCTTATTCTTTTCAGGAGGGGCCAGCCGGTGGAGAGGCTGGTGGGGTATATGCCCAAGCCCCAACTCGTGGCTAGGATAGAACCGCACCTCGATTAGCCTCCAGTTGATGGGAGGCGATGGATCGAGGCCCCTTTCGCGGGCTTCGGTTTTGTATTCTCTCGCGCTTCTGAAGTCCCTTGACAAATCTATGTAAATCTACTAAAATTTGTCCAATTCGGTAAGATTTGACGTGGGCATAGACTATGAGGAGTGGCAACCGTCGGCAAGAGGGGTCTTCCGAATGGCTGACTTTAGGCCAGGCCAGCCGTCTGCTAGGGGGTGCATCCTGATACCGTTCGGCAGTGGGCCGATGAAGGGCCCTACCGGTCTTTCGCACGCCAGGTGGCCATCGCCGTTTCTCCGCAAGCGACCTTAGAGACTTTATCTCGCTAGGAAGCCCCAAGAACGCCAAGGGCGCACAGCTATTGATCCAGGCAGCCCTGGGTCGCACGCGTCAAACTCTGGCCACAGGAGGCCTCTCCTCAGAGCCATGGTATACCACCTTCGATGAGGAGGAGAAGAAGGGTAAAAGAGAATCGAGACGCAGGCTTCTCCGTCTGCTCCCGGCCTATCTTTCGTCCGGGCCAGAGATCGCGCAGGCTTTGGAGGAGGGATGTCTCATCGGCCGGGAGTATGGCATCGATGCGGCAAGGAGAGGTCTAACCCCGCAGGGACAGAGAGAGCCTTCCTTTTCTTTCGCGACCACCTCCCTGGCCTCGCTCTATCGGCAAGAGGAATCTAGAGACCTATAGGCTAGTCAGCCACTTCCTCAACGAGGTATTCCTAGCCACTGTGACGTCCTCCACCCGCTAAAACAGGTGGCTTCCCGCGACCACGCCGGAGGCCTGGCACCCTTTACGCGGAGGCCCCGTCCGGGCCCTGCCACGAGTTAGAATAACCTGAGCGGCGTTCACGTCCCGTGGAGCCGTCAAGCCGCACCAAAGACAATGATAGCACATTTGTTCCATTTTGTCAAGGAGGACTCGGGGCCTTGCGCCGCGCGCATTTCCCTGCGCCAGGTTCTTATGGGAAGAGAAAAGGAACCGGGGTTTATGAGGGACGAGTCCTTAGTGCCGGGCATCCTCATCATTTTGGCCCTCGTGATGGCGGTCCTCATAGTTGTGGCTCTGGGCGTGATTCTAGGAATATTGCCGCCTTGAGGGTGAAGTGTCCCCTGAGGGACGAAAAGGAGCGATTGTTCCCAAAACCCTGGGTTTCAAGTTACACCATCTAGAAAGGACAGAATTAGCCATGCAAACCATGAATACCGTTATGCCTTTTATCTCCAGCGTGATTACCTTCGTTTTCGCCTTCATGGTCTTCAGGCGCTACACGTTCAGGAAAGGGTTACATCTACTCATCTGGGGCGTGGGCCTCACTCTGTATGCCATCGGGGGAACGATGGAGGCCATAAACGGCGCCTTGGGCTGGAACTCCTTGATTTTCCGCCTCTGGTACCTATGTGGCGCCATATTGGTAGCCGCTTGGCTAGGGCAAGGGACGGTCTACCTCCTGGCACGGCGCTCCTGGGCGAATGCTCTCCTGGTCATTTTGCTACTGGGCTCCCTATATGGGGCCTTCAAGGTCTTCACCGCCCAACTCGATCCCACTCTCCTCCCAGGCACCCAGTTGAGCGGTCATGCCATCACCAGCGGCGGGGTGCGCATCCTGACCCCCTTCTTCAATATCTATGGTTTGATCACTCTGGTGGGTGGAGCCATCTATTCTGCGTGGGTGTATTGGCGCAGGCGTATCTTCCCCCATCGGGTTGTAGGAACCATCTTGATCGCCATCGGTGCCTTGTCGCCGAGCCTGGGAGGTACCCTGAGCCGCCTCGGACTCACGGAGTATCTCTATCTCAGCGAGTTAGTGGGAGCCATCTTGATGTTCATCGGCTTCTTGCAGAGCACGAGGCCTGAAGAGGTGCCCCAAGGGGCGGAGAGGAGAAAAGGCTCGTTGGTTTGACCAAGGAAGAAAGAACCACGGTTGCCAGTAGTGTGCCGCGCTGATCCTGTGGCCCATGTGGTAGCCTTTGCTCAGCGGCAAGCGAAGGATTTGAGGGATAGAGAAGGCCCCACTAAAAGAGTGGGGCCCCGTTCTTATAGCGGGTTATGGCTCTGGAGACTCAATCACCTAGGTGCCTGATGTAGAGCCGAGCGCCGTTCTCCAGGGTGCCGCCGGGTCCCACTCTGGAACCCCGCCCATCAACTACCCAGGCCTCGTCCCGCTTCAGGGCCAGGTACTCCTCCTGGTCATAGGCCAGGACGCCCTGCTCTACGGTGACCCCGTACCAGCGGGTGATGGGCTTGTCGTTGATGTAGAAGGTTATCTGTCTCCGAGTCATGACGCTTTTGGACAAGGAGGAGGGCCCGCCGACCCTCCTCCCTTAATACCTTGGCTACGATGGTGGAGTGCCTAGAGCGGTGATCCGCATCTCGACGGCGGGATCGGGCGGGGTGAAGGGCGAGTTGGCCTTGCACCAATCGACCACGATATCTCGCTGTAGCACGTAGGTATTGAGTTGTGGGTTCGCTAGCAAGGTATAGTACTCATCGCCGCCGTTGGCCATGAAGTCGTTAACCGCCACCTTGTAGATGGTTCCCGGGTCGAGAGGCGAACCTGTGCTGAGGTCGATGACATCGCCGATGATGCGGCTACCAACCGGGACATCGTAGTCAAAGGTGAATTGCAGGCCAGAGACCTGAACCACACCATGGGCACCGGTGATCCCTTCCTCCAGCACCTGGCGCACCTCGTTGCCGTCCAGGTCGACTACCACCAGGGTATTGTCGAAGGGCAAAGCCTCGAAGACCTCGCCGAAGGTGATGGGCCCAGCGTCGATATCAGCCCGCAGGCCGCCGCTGTTGGTGAGCGCAAAGTTGATGTTCGGGTCATAGGCCCGCATGATATCGGTCACCCAGTCGCCCATAGCCGACTCGTAGCGGTAGTTGCGGGTGATAGCGGTTGTGGTCTCGCTGATGACTTCGTTCTTGACGCCTTCGATGAGCGCCTCGTAGTAAGCTACGATCTCTGCCACATCAGGATCAGGCTCCACGACCACCCATTCGCCGGTGTCCCATCTCTTGTATTTAGCCGGGTTGCCGTAGTAGGTCTGGTAGGTGGAGGTCGGAGACCAGTTCATGACGTAGCTTATAGCTTCGCCTGTCTCCGTGTCCACCGTGAAGTCGACGCGGGCGAAGGCGGTGCCACTGGAGTAGGCCTGTACCACCGGGATGCCACAGATCACGTCGTCAATGCGAGAGTGGGTATGGCCGGAAACGATGAGATCAACCTCATCCGGGTCCAGCCCACAGGCCAGATCCTTAATGCCCTCCTCGAAGTCGGGCCAAAAGCCACCGATGTGAGCCAGTACTATGATCATTGTGGCCCCTTCGTCCTCAGCCTCTGGCAGCACCTCGTTAACTGCCTCAACCGGGTCGGTGAAC
The DNA here is from genome assembly GCA_964383935.1 of uncultured Anaerolineales bacterium. GTDB lineage: Bacteria > Chloroflexota > Anaerolineae > UBA7937 > UBA7937 > UBA7937. Next base: position 36,339 of record CAYLIE010000008.1, read on the forward strand.
ATCAGGTCGGCCACGTTAATCGGGTTGGTGATGGACGGTGTCTCGGGGTTGGCAATCCCAATGATTCCTACTTCGACGTCGTTCACTTCTCTGACGATGTAGGGCTTAGCCCAGTGTGGGCGTCCTCCGTGGTTATGCTCAGGGTTACCGTGCTTCTTCTGGAAGAAAATGTTGGCAGCGAGGAAGGGGAATTCGGCCTGGTCCACCCGATCGGCTAACACGTCCTGACCCCAGTCGAACTCGTGGTTGCCAATGGCGACGGCATCATAGCCCATCTCGTTGTAGGCGTCGATGGTCGATGCCCCGTCGAAGTAGTTGGAGATTAGGGTCCCTTGCATGATGTCACCAGCATCAAGCAAGAGGACTCCATCGGGGTTCTCATCGCGTACGATGTTGATATACCCGGCCACCCATTCTGCCCCACCCACTACATCGTCGCCCGACCAGGAGTGGACTCTGCCTATCAAAGCGCCGTGAAAATCGTTGGTTGAGACGACCGTGATCGTCTCGTAAGGGTCAGGATCATCGGCGAAGGCCAGCGGCGTTACCAGCAGGCTCAAAATGACGGCTACACTTAGTGCCAATAGAAGGTGTCTCTTTCTCAATTCTTAACCCTCCGTTTCTTTTTCCGAATAATCAGATTTGGAGTCTAAAGGGTAATCCTCTTCCACCTCCTTTCTTCAAAGCAAAAACCGGCTCCGTCCCGAGTGCTTTAGCGCGGAACTCGGCCTGGCTTATACGGACAACAGATCAAATGCGGGCGCAAGATCATCTCTATTTTCTATTGTAAGTCAGCCTCTCTGCCTTGTCAATAGGGGGGACGAAGCTTTAAGGTTCAAGGAGAGGCAACTTCTCCATTCCACATTTCCGCGCCGCCGAGGTGACGATTTTAGTCAACTCCTTCTCCACCTCAGGTGGCATCTCTTTAGGTTGATAGGCAACGATGATCTCCCCGACTCGTTCTTGGGCCCGCTTCACTATGCTCTTTCTGCCCTCGTTCTCCCAGGCCTGTCTGGTGCGACGGTCGATAACCGAGGAGGGGATGAACTGCTCCCGGCGGAACCATTCTCGGGTATGTTTGGTGCTCAAGAAACTGCCCTGATGGCCTACTTCGCGCATCAACTCCAGGGGGATCATCTCTTCTTGGAAGGCGATGCCTTCTATTAGGCGGCGGGCTATCCCGATGATCTCGTTGTCGATGACCAGTTTCTCTTCGCTCTGGCAACTCTCGAACTCCAGCATCCCGGCTCCGGAGATCATGTTCACTCTGGCTAAGGCGCCCAGGAACGTCCCCAGAGCAGATTCCAGCCCCGCTTGTCCATCCAAGAGTTTGGCGTCGCTCATCCCCAGGTAGGCGTGGGTGGGGAGGCCCAGGTACTTTCCGATCTCCGCATAGGCGCAGTCGATCATGATAGTCTCGATGGCGGCCATAGGGGTGGTGCCCTGACGCATGTCGAAGATGGCGGGCGAGCCTCCGTAGACGATGGGAGCCCCGGGGTTCGTCAGTTGATGGATAACCACTCCGCTTAGGTTCTCTGCCGTATGTTGTGCTAAGGCACCCACCAAGGTAGCCGGCGCTGTGGCTCCGGCCAGAGGCATAGAGACGAGTTCCACGGGCAACCAGTAACGAGCACAATCCACCAGATTCTGACAGGTGATCTCGCTCCAGAGGAGAGGGGGCGAGGGGCAGATGTCGAAGATGGCCAAGGGTTTCTCTCTTAGAGACTCCACGCTTCCCGCCACAGCCACCAGCATCTTATGCATGAGATGGAGAGTCTCTATGGCGAAAGCCCCGGTGACCACCGGCTTGTGGGCGTATTTGAGAACTAGATAGAGGCGGTAGAGATCGGCGATCCCCTCTGGTACATCGGAGCAGACCAGAGCGGTGCTCACGGCATCCAACTGCTCCAGCCCCTCCGCCAACTTGAGATGCCTCACCAGGTCGGCGGTGACCGGTCGTCTAACTCGCCCCGTTTGGGAATCGAGGATAGAGATGGCGGCGGAGCCGGGGTCGAATTGGAGATGATCGCCCCTGTACTCTACGGCGGGCTCTCCCTTAGCGTTATAGAGGTTGAACCCTTCCGGAGCCGTATCCAGAGTCTCTTGGACCAGACGAGCGGGGATGCGAGCGATCCTCCTCTTTTGGTCGACGTGGGCTCCGCTTTGAGCCAATATCTCAAGGGCTTCAGGAGCGTAGACCATCACCCCAGGGTCCCAGAGGAGTTGCTGGGCCTGGTCGATGATCCGTTCGATCGATCGTTTATCCAAGAACTGCAGTCTAGGTGCGCTCATCAGGAGATCCCCCTTGACGATACCTCTCAATTATACCACAATGGGGTTAGATGGTTGACCACCTCTGACGCCCGCAAGCTCGTGGCTTGCCCGTCCCGGCATCAACGGGCCAGGGAAGCCAGGAGATAAGGACGCATGGCCTCATTGGCTTGCATTTTTGGAACAAATGTGCTATACTAGAGAAGAATAGCATGGAGAATCGTCAGATAGAATATCAAAGTAGTAGCCACCATTTCCATGTCGTTGTCTACCATCTCATCTTTTGCCCCAAATATGGGAGGGCCTTGCTGGTCGATCAGGTGGCCGCTTGCCTGGAGCAGATCATCCGCCAAGTAGCTGCCGAAAACAAGTGGAAGATCCTGGAATTGGCCATTCGCCCGGATCACATTCGTCTATTTGCAAGAGCGGACGCAGAAATGGAACCCGCTTACCGGATCGTGGGAGCTGTCAAGAGGCGAAGCTCCCGCCTTCTCAGACAGGAGTTCCCGCGTCTGAGAAGGCTCAATTCTCTCTGGACGCACTCCTACTTCTGTTCCACAGAAGGTAAGGTCTCCGCCCCCGACCTGTCATTCCTTCCCACGGGATCCTGTAAGGAAGATCCTGTTGGGTTCGGCCCGTCCTGGTACGACTTGGGCCAGGGGACAGGGCGTGCCCCCGGCCCGGTAAGTACTGGGACAGGCAGGGCAGGCTGACGAGGCCACCGAGAACCTCCCTGCTTTGGCTGGGAGAGTGTCAGTTAGAAGCTTTGTTCTGGCATAATATGGATAAGGGTCTTGCAATAGTTGCAATTTTCTTTCTATTGTAATAAACTGATTCTAGTAGGTGTTCCCAGAGAGGAAAGGAGTCCCTAAATGGACAAGGAGGCGGAGGACAGAGCGTTAGAGGTGACGCTTTCCCAGATAAGGAAACGATACGGTGATGGAGCGATTATGAAGCTGGGTAGTGCGCGGGGGATGGATGTGGAGGCTATCTCCACTGGCTCCTTAGGCCTGGATATCGGCCTGGGTATCGGTGGCATCCCTAAGGGTCGCATCACCGAGATATATGGGCCCGAGATGTCGGGCAAGACTACCCTCTGCCATCATATCGTCGCTGAGGCTCAGAAGGCTGGTGGTGTGGCGGCGTTCATAGACACGGAGCATGCTATGGACCCCGGGTATGCCGCCAAATGCGGTGTGGATATCGAGAGCCTCTACATATCCCAACCGGATGACGCGGAGCAGGCTTTAGAGATCACCGAGGCGTTGGTACGGAGCGGGGCTGTAGATGTGGTGGTTATCGACTCCGTGGCTGCCCTCGTCCCTCGAGCGGAGATAGAGGGGGACATGGGGGAGCCCCATATGGGGCTACAGGCACGCTTGATGTCCCAGGCTCTCAGGAAACTGGCCGGGGCTATCAAGCGTTCCAATACGGCGGTGGTTTTCACCAATCAATTGCGGATGAAGATCGGCGTGTTATTCGGCAACCCAGAGACCACACCAGGGGGGCGGGCCCTGAAATTCTATTCCGCTGTTCGCCTCGATATGCGGCGAGTGGCGTCTATAAAGGAAGGAACCAACGTAGTCGGGAACCGGACCAGGGTCTGGGTGAAGAAGAATAAGGTAGCCCCTCCCTTCAAGAAAGCAGAATTTGACATAATGTATAACGAAGGGATCTCCAGAGAAGGCGACCTCCTAGATGTGGGGACGGAGATGGGGATCATAGAGAAGAGAGGTTCCTATTACTCCTATGGCGAGATGCGATTGGGACAGGGGAGGGAGAATGCCAAAGGGTTTCTCAGGGAGAACCCTTCGTTAGCTGATGAGATCAGCAACCGCATCCGTGTGGAGGCTGGTTTGATAGAGAAACCGGCTTCGGAATCGGGTGCAGAAGTGGTCGAGGAAGAGGCCACAGCTACTTAGCGAATTTGCCGATGCCCCCTAGCGAAGGGCTAGGGCGAAGAAAAACGAACCTTATCAGCCTCTTAGAAGAGCGTAAGAGAGTCGTTGTGAATTAGGCGCATTCGAAGAGGGCTCAATAAGTAGTCTTCTACTTTTTCCCTTCTTGGGGTTCTATGGGCAAATTCGATGGCTGTGGCTCGGAGGCCGCAGCTATTTTGTTGAGATGGAAGGCAAAATCACGGCTTTGAGGGAGCAGAAAAGGAACAAGGACCGGGTTAACGTCTATCTGGACGGGGAGTACGCCTTCAGTCTGGGGGCGCAGTTAGCGGCTGAACTGCGAGAGGGTAGTTTTCTATCGACTGCGGAATTGCACGTGCTCCAAAGACGGGACTCTTTTGCTCGTGCTTACAGGAGAGCTCTCGATTATTTAGCCTATCGGCCTCGGAGTAGGGGAGAACTTAGCGATTACCTACGGGGGAAAAGGGTGCCTGAGAGGATCATAGAGGAGGTCTTGGAAGGCCTAGCCCGAGAGGGACTAGTTGATGATCTGGCCTTTGCTCAATATTGGGTAGAGAACCGCGAGAGGTTTAGGCCTCGCAGCCGGGTCATGCTTCGTTATGAGTTGCGCCGCAAGGGGCTCGATGAGGAGGTGATCTCAGAGACTTTGGCCGCCGTTGATGAGGAGGAGAGCGCCCGTAGGGCGGCTCACCAACGAGCCTCTAGATATGTCTGCCTGGACGAGAAATCTTTCCGTCAAAAGATGAGTCAGTTTCTGCGGCGTCGCGGATTCACCTATCACCTGATTCGAGAGGTAGTAGATTCCCTCCTGCAACAGCGGGGAGGTGACTAAGAGGCTAAAACTCCCCGTTAGGAGTTCATCTTAGAGGGGGTGTTTGGGATATGTTTCAATTGGATGTGGCTAATTTGGTTACGTTTCTAGCGGTAGCGATAGTGGGGTTTGCCATCGGCTATCTAGCCAAGCAGTATCTAGGTGCTAGCCGCCTCAGGTCTGCCGAGGCAAAGGCGAACAGCCTCCTCGCCGATGCCCAGACTAAGCAAAAGGAGACCATTCTCCAGGCTCAGGAGGAGGCACTTCGTATCCGCCATCAAGCGGAGGAAGAGAACCGGCGAAGGCGAGCCGACCTCCGAAGGCAGGAAGAGCGGCTACAACGGAGACAAGAGAGCCTGGAACGCCGTCTGGAACCTATTGAAGCCAAGGAAAGGCAGCTGGAGGCCCGGGAACGGGAACTCTCCCGCCAGCGAGAGGGGCTGGAGGAACTGCGCCGTAAGCAGATCCAAGAGTTAGAGAAGGTCTCCTCCATGACCCACGAGGAGGCGAAGGAAACTCTCCTAAAAGCGATTGAAAATGAGGTGCGCCAAGATGCGGCACGGGTGATACGGGAGGTGGAGTTAGAGACCAAGGAGGAAGCCGACCGACTGGCTCGGAAGATCATCACTTTGGCCATCCAAAGGTACGCTTCCGATCAAGTGGCGGAGACCACCGCCTCTATCGTCCCTCTTCCTAGCGATGAGATGAAGGGGCGGATCATCGGGCGTGGGGGGCGGAATATCCGCGCTCTAGAGAACGCCATGGGGGTTGATCTGGTGGTCGACGACACCCCAGAAGCGGTCACCATCTCCAGTTTCGATCCCGTGCGGAGGGAGATAGCCCGCCTAGCCCTCACCAAACTGATTATGGATGGCCGTATCCATCCAGCTCGCATCGAAAAGGTGGTGAAGGAGTCACAAGAGGAGGTGGAGGCGACTATCATAGAGGAGGGACAACGGGCTGCCTCCGAGGTGGGCCTCCCGGGGCTACATCCGGAACTGATCAAACTGTTGGGGAAACTGAAATACAGGACCAGTTATGGTCAGAACCAATTGATCCACGCTTTAGAGACGGCCCATCTGGCGGCCATGATGGCCACGGAGTTAGGAGCGGATGTCGATCTAGCCAGGGAGGCCGGGCTGCTCCACGACATAGGGAAAGCGGTGGATCACGAAGTGGAAGGACCCCACGCGCTCATCGGGGCGGACATCTCTCGCCGCCTGGGCAAGTCCTCCCAGATAGTCAATGCCATCGCTGCCCATCATCATGAGGAGGAGCCCCAGAGTGTGGAGGCGATCCTGGTAGAGGCGGCCGATGCCATCTCCGGCGCGCGACCCGGTGCTCGTCGCGAGAGCCTAGAGAGTTACATTAAGCGCATCAAGGCCCTGGAGGAGGTAGCCAACTCCTTTGAGGGGGTCGCCGAATCCTACGCCATCCAGGCCGGTCGGGAGATAAGGATCATCGTTAAGCCTGGGGAGATCGATGACCTGGCCGCCATCCGCCTGTCTAAAGACATAGCCAATAAGGTGGAAGAGAGCCTGGAATACCCCGGCCAGATCAAGGTCACCGTCATCCGCGAGACCAGGGCTGTCGATTACGCCAAGTAGCCTGATTCACCTCGTTCCGGTTGACAAATGCGGGCAGATGTCTTAGTCTTAGCCCGTACTAGGTCGTCCAGAGGCTGCTTTGGGATCTCGGGGATCTCCGAGCATTCCAGGGAAGGGATACCCGTTGTGCCTTCGACCCTGGGGCTCAGTTCAGAGGGAGGAATGAGGTGCTTTGCATTGATCCCCATTTTGGAGGGATAAGCGGACCAATTCGTTTATTAACAGTCAACTGAGATGGCGGGACCAAGGATATGAGAGAGAAGAAGGTGAAACAAGCCGTGAGGATGTCTCTTGAAGAGGTTAAGGAAAGAATGATTCCTGTGTTGAAGCGGCACGATGTCGTTCATGGGGCTATCTTTGGATCCTTTGCCAGAGGGGAACCGGGAGAAGACAGTGACCTTGACATTTTGGTTGAGTTTGGGAGTGAAAAGAGTTTGCTGGACTTGGTGGCATTGCATTTGGAACTGGAAGAAGCGTTAAGAAGAGAAGTGGATGTTTTAACTTACCGTGCGCTACATCCTCGGATAAAGGAAAGAGTGCTCAAAGAGCAGGTGACAATCCTGTGAGCAAACAGGCGAAGGTCTTCATTGAGCATATTTTGGAAAGCATACGCCTGATTCAAACCTACACAGATCAGCTTTCGAAGGATGACTTTCTTGCGTCGCTCCAAGTACAAGATGCCGTCACACGGAGGCTGGAGATCATTGGTGAGGCGGTGAAAAACCTCCCCTCGGATCTGAAAGGACAGCATGCCGAGGTGCCGTGGCGTCAAATCGCCAGAATGCGGGACGTGCTTATTCATCGCTATTTTGGTGTGGATTTAGAATTGACGTGGAAGACATTGCGAAAAGATCTGCCAGAGCTGGAGCAGAAGCTTTCAAGGATTCTGGAGGAGATGGGATAGAGCGTGCCACTACTGGCTGATATGTGCTCGCGGCGGAAAGGGAATGATTATGTACCGCTTTCTTGCTATTATTGAAAAGGCGAGCGGTAACTACTCGGCGTACTCGTCCGACCTACGCAGTTGCGTGGCGGCGGGTGGAACCTGTGAGGAAACCAGGCGCAATATGCAGGAAGCCATGGAGATGCATGTCCGAGAGTTGCGGGAAGACGACTTGCCGGTTCTCGAGTCGCAAGCCTTTGCTGAATACAACACTATGCCTTAAACAGTTCAAGGTATTCTGCCTGATGCGGCGTTGTCGGCGCTTCCTTGACACAAGAGAAGCGTTGTCACCAAATGACGTGGCTATCTTCAGCAGCCGCTTACACGTCACAGGTCATGGCTGAAATGATAGCCAGAAAGGGTTGCACTTTTGAGTGCCGTCGATGAGGTGAGGGAGAGAACGGACATCGTAGAGTTGGTGTCCACCTATTTCCCTTTACAGAAGGCGGGTCGCAACTTCAAGGCCCTTTGTCCTTTCCATAAAGAGAAGACCCCTTCTTTTATCGTCTTCCCCGATGGTCAGAGGTGGCATTGTTTCGGGGCCTGCGCCGCTGGCGGGGATATTTTCACCTTCGTCATGAGGATGGAGAACCTGGAGTTCGGCGAGGCCCTCCGCTTTCTGGCTCGCCGAGCAGGGATCTCCCTCGCCCCCCGTAGAGAAGGGGAGGTGGAGGAGGAGAAAAGAAAACGGCTCCTTCTCCGGATCAACGCTGCTGCGGCTCAATATTTCCACCATCTCCTCCGGGAGAGCCCGGAAGGGGAGTTCGTACGAGAGTACCTGGTGCGCCGGGAGATAGAGCCTACCAGTATCGAGGCTTTCCAGTTGGGGTACGCCTTAAATGAATGGGAGGCTCTAAAGAGGTACCTTGTGGAGAAGGGGTACGAAGAGACCGATATCTTCGCCGCGGGGCTCAGTGTGGAGCGCGTCCGAGAGGATCCTGGAAGGAAAGGTGGAGGGTATTACGACCGTTTCCGAGGGCGGCTTATCTTCCCCATCCGGGATATCCGAGGGGAGGTGATAGGCTTTGGCGCTCGGGCCCTAGACGATTCCCAGCCCAAGTATCTCAATTCCCCCGAGACCCCGGTCTTTAGCAAGGGCAGAGTGCTCTACGGGATCGACCTCGCCAAGCGAGCCATTCGAGAGAAGGATCAAGTTATCATAGTTGAGGGGTATACCGACGTGATAACCGCGCACCAGAGAGGCTTCAGAAACGTTGTAGCCTCTATGGGCACGGCCCTAACGGAGAATCAAGTGCGGGAACTGAAGCGGCTCACCAAGCGGTTCGTCTTGGCGTTAGACGCTGACAAGGCCGGTGATGCGGCCACTCGGAGGGGCTTGGAGGTGGCTACAGAGATCTTTCGAGACAGCGTAGTCCCTGTCCCCTTGGGGCGCAACCTCATCGGATACGAGGCCCGGCTGGATGCCGATATCAGTATCGCTATCCTTCCAGAGGGAAGGGACCCCGACGATGTCTTGAGGGAGAAGGCGGGGCTTTGGGCTGAGTTGGTGGAAGGGGCTCTTCCGGTGGTGGACTACTACTTCTCTTTGCTCTCCTCTCGCCTGGATCTGAGTTCTGCCAAGGGAAAATCAGCGGCAGCGAAAGAACTCTTGCCCATCATCGAGGAGTTGGGCGACGAGGTGGAAAAGAGCCATTACTTGCAAAAATTGGCCCGCTTGATTAAAGTAGATGAGAAGAGGCTCTTGTTGGAGACCGAGCCCAAGAGGTTTCCTAAAGGATCCTGGAAGGATGTGGAGCCACAGGAGAAGAGGGATGGTCTCATATCGGGTTTCCCCGGTTTTCTCTTCGGTGTGGAGAAGCGGCTACTTCTGCTCTTCCTGGAAGAGCCTCGGCAGATGGAGAGGGTAGACGAAGAACTGGAGGAGGTTGGCTCTGGGCCCTTGACCCCTGAGGATTTCGAAGACATCGAAGACCGTGAGATATTCTCTGCCCTGCGAGGGAGATTGTCCGAGAGGCGCCTGGAAGGGCAAGAAGGGATGGTGGAAGAGCCATGGGATCTGGAGCGTTTCGGGGCCGATCTGGACGCCATGTTGCAGGAGAGGTTCGCCCATCTCCTCGACCTGAGAAGCCGGATGTCCGTTCTTGCAGAGAGGGATGGCGACCGGGAAGCGGTCCTTTGTGCGCTGAGATTGCGGGAGCACAGATTGCAACGGGAGATGGAAACGCTGCATTTTCTGGAAAGGGATGCCGAGGAGGAGGAAGATAGGGAGACGCTCATGCAACTGGCTCGGGTGACGAGCGAACGAAAAGATGAGGTGGGGAGAGTCAAAAAGGCGAGGTATGAGAAGAGCCTTCTGCGGCGCAGGAGAAGGGAACGACCTTGGGAAGGTTCGTGACGTCCTCCGCCCGCTAAATCGGGGTGGCTTCCCGCGACCTCGCCACGGGCGAGGAGCCCTTTACGCGGAGGCCCCGTCCGGGCCTTGCTATAGTAGTTTAATGGTAGCACATCTGTTCGGTGTTGTCAAGTTGGCAAGGGCGGTGCGACGCGCCGCCTCGCATTTCCCTGTTGGCTCAAGGCCGACAGTCCTCTGCGGGAGGTTCTTGTGGTTGGTGGAGGCATGATCTTAGCATTAGACGGAGTAGAGAGGTATGTCTAAACCCTCTCCACAGGAGTTGGCGGTCGATGAGTTGATCGCCAAAGGGGCACAACAGAGGTTTCTCACCCCAAAAGACGTTCTAGAGGCCTTTCCCGAACTGGGGGGTGACGCGGAAAGGACTAAGGCCATCCACCGCATCCTCACGGATATGGGTGTGGAGGTAGTGGATCAGGCGGAGCCCTATGTCGAGGTGGCGACCGCATCGGCGGAAGGGGAGGAGGAACTGAAACTGGATATACTGCTTGAGGGTCCGGAGATCACGAGTGACCCGGTGAGGATGTATCTGCGAGAGATAGGTCGGGTTCCCCTGCTCTCGGCCTCGGAGGAGACGGAACTGGCAGAGGCGATCAAGCGGGGCGACACAGCGCGCCGCTACTTGAGAAAGGGCGGCTTTGCCCCCCAAGAGGCGATCAAGGCTAAGATAGATTACTTGGCTGGGCAGTTAGCCAGCCGCCGCTTGGCGGAGGCCAATCTGCGGCTGGTGGTAAGCGTAGCCAAGCAATATATAGGCCGAGGGATGTCTTTCCTGGACATCATCCAGGAGGGCAACATCGGACTACTTCGGGCGGTGGAGAAGTTCGATCATAGCCGGGGATACAAGTTCAGTACCTATGCTACCTGGTGGATCCGGCAAGCGATCAGTCGGGCTATAGCCGATCAGGCGCGCACCATCCGCATCCCCGTTCACATGGTGGAGACGATACACCGGCTGAGCCGTGCCTCTCGGCGGCTGGCGCAGAAATTGGGGAGAGAGCCCACCCCGGAGGAGATCGCGCTAGAGATGGACGATATCCTGCCTGAAGGGGACAAAGTAGCCATCGAAGAAGCATGGGGCGAGAACGAACCTCTGGACTTGAGCCTAGCACGTCGGCTCAGGAGGGCTGCGACGAAGGTAAGGAGGATAATGCGTCTCTCCCAGGAACCTATGTCTTTGGAGATGCCCATCGGGGCTGAAGAGAATAGTTCGTTGGGCGATTTCATCGAGGACGAGTCAGTCCTCGGCCCCATGGACGCTGCCTCTCGAGAACTCCTGAAGGAGCAGATGCAAGATGTTCTCGATTCCCTAAGCGAGCGAGAACGGAGGGTGCTAGAACTTCGCTTCGGGTTGGTGGATGGGCAGAGTCGGACGTTGGAGGAGGTGGGTGAGGAGTTCGGGGTGACCCGAGAGCGGATCCGCCAAATCGAGGCCAAAGCGCTGCGTAAGTTACGCCACCCCATCCGCAGCCGGAAACTGAGAGATTACCTGGTTTAAGGGTCACCTTGACCTCGACCTGAAGAGTTCGGTCTAAAGGAAAGTTTGACGATATTCGGCCCCTAAAGTATAATAATTATATATCGTTCCTCGGTAGCTCAACGGTAGAGCAGCCGGCTGTTAACCGGCTGGTTGCAGGTTCGAGTCCTGCCCGAGGAGCCAAGACCATAATACATATAGCCCCTTAGTCGAAGGGAGGATAGACGGGGCAGCCGAGTAGCCCCGTCAAAGGCTAGGGAGCAGATCTCGCCAAGAGGGTCGACGGAGGTAGTGAAGAAGAGTTCACCGAACAGTTGCCAAACGTTTAGGTAGTTCGGGCTCTCCAAGATCGATCAAACAGAGTCCCAGAGGCTTGGGGATCACAGTTTGAATAACTCGGTTACCCTTCTCGGTGAGTTACGATGAGGGGGAGTCGAGTTTTTTGGTTATTTGCACATTCAGAGAATGGCCGCTGTAGAACTGAGACCGGGTGAGTCGCAAGAGGAGTTACTGAAACGCTTCCGCAGGAGGGTGACGGCAAGCGGTATTTTAAGCACGCGGCGTAAGAAAAGATGGTTTGTGTCTAAGGGTGAGAAGCGTCGGCAAGCGAAAGACAAAGCCATTAGAAGGGCCAGGCGCCGAGAGGCTCGCCGACGATCCCAAGGCGATAGCAGGCGCAGGAGAGCAAGGAAGCGGTAGGCCGGGTGTGGAACTCTTCTTCCTTAATAAGGCTCTTCCCGTGACGGGAGTAGGGGTATGCCCAAGATCAAGACTCATAAGGCTACGGCTAAAAGGTGCAAGGTTACAGGCGGTAGCAGGTTAAGAGGGCGAGAAGGTCATGCCGGTCACCTCCGTTGCAAGAAGAGCCCTCAAAGATGATTTTCCTTTCTCACAAGGATACTTTACGTACGCAGGGGATGAAAGGCGGGTGAAAGGGATGGCTAAGTTCAAGGTTGGAGAGAGGCTTATCCACCCCGTTTACGGGGCTGGAACAGTTGTGGCCTACGAGAAACGGGAGGAGGAAGGGGATACAAGAGAGTACTATGTGATCGAACTAGAGACACCGAACGGCCGATTGCTGACGCCGGTTGAGCAAGCGGGTCAATTGGGGTTGCGCAAGTTGGTGGAGAAGGGAGCTCGCCCCCCTCTGTGGAAAGTATTCGCCGGACGCCCCAGAAAATTATCCCCAGATTATGGGGAGAGGCAGGCGGACATCGCCAAAAGGTTGCGCAGAGGGAGTTTTACCGAGGTGGGCCGAGTGATTCGGGATTTGGCCTGGCTGGATAGCCGAGGCAGGTTGAACATGAACGATCGGCGGCTTTTTAAGCGAGCCAAGGGGCTTTTGGCGGAAGAGTTAGCAGCAGCCGAGGGGATAGAGATCGACGAGGCTACCTCACGAGTGGGGTCGGCCTTGGAGCGAAGGGTTTCACGATGGCAAGATTGACCGGGGAGCAATCCTTCGATGGTGTCCCTCGATCCTGCTTTTCGTCGTCTTGAGACTTCTCAGAGGCGACCTTGAGATCGAAGGAAATCTTAGGATGAACCATTTAGCGAGTTCATGGAGAGATGTGGACAGGATAGATGTCTGAAAAGAAAAAGGAACCGAGGAGCAAGGAGGGGAAGATCGAGGTTATAGGCACCGTGGTTGAGGCCTTGCCCAACACCATGTTCCGGGTGGAGTTGGAGAACGGCCATGAAGTGTTGGCCTACCTCTCTGGCAAGATGCGGAGGTATTATATCCGCACCTTGCTGGGGGACAAGGTTTTGGTTCAACTCTCGCCCTACGACCTGACGCGGGGAAGGATCGTCTATCGATACAAGAAGCCCTTCTAGCCACCTTTGGATGGCGCGTCTGTTCTTCAAAGTTGCGCGCTGCCTTTCTAGCCTCTCTCTTGCCCTATCTGTGCCAGGAGTATGGTATCCAAGTGAAAGTACTCGGCCCGGCTTTCGCCGATCAACTGAGCCGAATGTGGGAGCGTAGGCGAGATATATCTAGATTCTAGAGGCGGATGGTTGATGTGGCCCATCGTGAGGCCGCGAATTACATCCCCAGTCCTGCCTGATATTACCATAGGCAGATGGCAAGTTCGCTATCTGCCTTTTCTGTACCGTATGGGTGGTTACCCACCAAACCTTTGTGAGAGGCGTCTTCGGGACGCTTCCGATCTTTTTGATTTGCATGACAGCTATCTTCATGTGGTAGGCGGAGATGCGGATCGCCGGAGCATAGACAGGGAGGCGTCTTAATGGATCGAGAGGAGAGGGAGGGGGTTCTGGCCAAAATTAGAGGAGCCCCCTTTAGTAAGGTTCATGGGCATCACGCTGCTCAAGATCGAAGAGGGGTACATTTTGATGGCCATGACGGTGGGGGAGAATATGTTGAATTTCCCTGGTATCGCCCACAGGGGCGCCGTCTTTACCCTCGCCGATGCAGCCTTCGCTGCCGCTAGCAACTCCTATGGTATCAAGGCGGTGGCTCTCAACGTCAACATCACCTATCTATCGGCGGTAGAAGCGGGAGTGCGTCTGCTGGCCGAGGCTAGGGAAGAAAGCCAAGGTGACCGGATAAGACTAATAATATCGAGTAGCTACCCAGGATGACAGACTTGTAGCCTCTTTCCAGGGGTTGGTCTGTAGGATGTTGGGGAGACTCTTGCCTAATAGGCTCAGCAACTCTTCATTCTCGACCGGTGCTCTCATGAGCCTCTTCTGGCAGAGAGCGGTGGACACCATCAGGGGTCCACTATCGTTTTAGGAAGAACCTCCCGTCTAGGATTACGTAAGGGGGCAGAAGATCTGGGCTCGCTTGCGGTTGACGATGATCACCTCGCTAGCCCATTCTATGCTTGGGGCATAGGTTGCTTGGGCTTCCGAGAGGGGGATAAAGGTTCTGGTGAGGCTTTGGAGGGCGATCCGGATATCCGCCTCCTTCACCAGATGTAGGTATCCGGTGATGGAGAAGGGCGAGAGGCTGATGAGCACCTGGTGGCGGTTCTTCTCGACATATTCGAAGGGTCGGATCTTCTGACGCTCCTCTGGGGTAGAGAGGGGTTCGTGGGGCATGCCGAAAGCGATGGTCTCCTTGTTGATCCGCGCGAGCTCGCACACTGCGGGAGCGGCCCCAGGATCGCCTACTGAGGTAGCGCCCACATTATCCAGGACTACTCAGTCCTCAAGACCCAGGTTTAAGATGTCGCTAAGTCGTCCCTCACCGGGGGGAGATAGCCTATGATGCGGTGGGTATCGGTGAGGAACTCCACTTCTAGTTTTGACCTCCCGATTTCCCTTTGTTTGGAAATCGTGGTAAGGGATCTTCTCTCTTTGTGTAACCGACCCTAGGGAGAATGCCAATAGAGGCCCCATCATTCTGTTTCCAGGAGAAGCCTGTCAAGGCGATGGGAAAGACAGATACCAGCCGGATGGGGCGATGGGAGGCTAAGTCGGAGATCGATTGAAGTTTATACCTTTTGGACTTGTGGCTGTTCGAGGGGGACTATCTTCTCCTCTAGGTGTTCTGGTGATACCTCCAAGACTTTAGGTAGCACCTTGAGGAAGGTATCCACCACAAGGGGGTCGAATTGTGTCCCCTCTCCCGCTCTTAATTCCTGGACCGCTTGCCTGTAGGAGAGGGCTGGCCGGTAGGGCCTGGTGGTGGTCATAGCCCCGAAGGCGTCCGCTACGGCCAGAATACGCGCCAAGAGCGGTATCTCATCGCCGGCTAGCCCATCGGGATACCCTGTGCCATCGAACCACTCTTGGTGGTGGTAGATGAGGGGCACCACATCCTGGAGAAGCCCTATGCGCTCTGCGATCCGCGCTCCGATGGCGGAGTGCTCTTTCATCGCCTCGTACTCTTGCTCCGTTAAGACGCCGGCTTTCCTCAGTATGGCATCACTGATCCCTATCTTTCCGATATCGTGGAGCAAGGCTCCGAAGCGGAGGGATTCCAGTTGCTCCGAGGAGAGGCCCAGTTCTTCTCCTATAGCCAAGCAATAGCCGGCGATATTCACGGAGTGGCCGGCGGTATAGCCATCCCGCGCCTCAACAGCATCGGCCAGGGCTTGGATACTATCTAGAAAGAGGGTATTGAGATCGGAGTAGAGCCTGGCGTTCTGGACGGCTACGGCCGCTTGATTGGCGAAGAGGGTCAATAGTTGAAGGTCCCCGCTGTCTGGTACTCTTTGGCCTGTATCCAGGAGGACAAGGATGGCGCCTGTTACCTGCTCTTGCCAGCGCAGAGGCGCCGCTACCACCGCCGTTTGGGGCTCCTCCGCTCCCAGTTCGCCGGCCTTCCTTTCCCAAGTTCCGTACTCCTCTACTATTATGGGCGCTCCCCGTTGAACCACCTTTCCCACTAGCCCCTCTCCGGGTTTGATCACCTGGCCTGCGTAATCCTTGGAGGTGCTCAGACTGGCTACGCAGATCAGTTGCCCCCTGTCCTCATCTTTAAGATAGACCCCGCCCCCCTTTCCGTCTAGGAGAGCGGCCGCTCTCTCCACGATGGCCCTTAAGAGCGTCGGAGTACCCAACTGACTGGTGATATCCAGGGAGGTTTCATGAAGAGCGGCCAACTCATCAAAAGTCTTTCTGCTCTCTTCGTGGAGCCTAGCGTTGTCGACGGCTATGGCTATCTGGTTGCCGAAAGCGGTCAGGATCTCCCTATCCCAGAGGGAGAAATGGTGGGGGTTGCGGCTGCAGAGTTGTAGGACCCCGATCACTCTACGCTTTGACTTGAGAGGGACAAAGGCTAGGGCTTTCCACCTTCCTGCATCTTCTGAGTCATCTAGGATCACTGGACTGCCCGAGGAGGCCACTTCCAAGACCGCTTCTCTCCCTGTCTCATAGCCCATCTCGGAGGGAGGCACCAGCCACCTTTCAGCGGCCACGTAGAGCTCTTCGGCCTTATCGTTAACCAAATAGATGGCTCCCTCTCTCATCTCCATAAGTTCTAACACTTTGTCTAGAGCGTAATCAGTGATCCTTGCCGTTCCCATGCCCTCGTTTGCCGTCTCGGCGATGGAGTTGAAAGTCGCCAGTTCCCTACTCAGCCCCGCCACTCTGGGGAGAGGCTCACGTTTCCGGAGGGCTTGCTCTATCCAATCTAGCGCCAACCGAAGGGCAAGAGTGGCGGCGAGGACCAAAAGAAGGGCAAGGATCTGATCTAAGGTTGGGGGCCAGGTCATTCCCTCTTCCCACCACCCCCCATAGAAGATGACCACTACGCCCAAGAGAAAGAGCAAAGTAGGCACTAGGTAGCGAACAACGGTTATTCGCTCCGCCGAGCGCCCACTTCTGTCCCTAGGGTTTTTGCTGGCATCCATAGGCAACGCCTGGACGAAAAGTCGAAAGAACGATGGGGATCTTCGAATCCCCTTCTATAGTGTAGACTTACTTCCCCATCTTGGCAATAGGAAATCAGTACCACTCTTTCGAGCGGGGCGCAAGAGGGATTTAGGATCTGCTGGAGGCTCAAAAATCTGGCGCTTGGCTTTGGGGGACCATCGATGCTCTCCTATAGAGGCCGAAGCACCTCTCCCTGGAGAGGAGATAGATCGATCAAAAATACCAATCGACCAGCCATGCCGGTCGATTGACAGTTCCTGTTCCCGGGCCTATTCTCTGTTGTAGTTGATCTTGCTGACTGCTCTCAGACGATGGGGATTCTGTCGCGATGATTAGGGTCTACTCGGGAATCTTTCCCCAAGCCGTAGAACACCGTTGGACTTCCATTCTGAGGGTTGCGTGCTCCTTTGCGATCTTCAGCGGCTTTAGGTACGAAATCCAGCCACAACGTGAAAGGGGATGGTTCCCTGCTGGGAAGGGGCGTTGACTTCAGAAGACTGTTGCCCGACACCAAAGGCAGGAGCGATCCCCTTCTTGTTCTTTGGAGAACATCGAGTGGTACTCCTGGCGGAGTTAGCCGCTCTTTTCTCCTTACAGGATCCCGTGGGAAAGGACGATGCTGTACGCTTCCTCAACGGTCTGGACTAGAGTCGCCCAGTTGAACTTCTCCCTCACTCTTCTCTTGGCCTCCCGTCCCAGGGCTCGTTGTAACTCCTCATCCTGGAGAATGTGGATGATCGCCTGGCAGAACGACTCATCGTCGCCCGGTTCGATCAGATAGCCGGAGACCAGATGTTCGATATAGTGGCGATTCTCTCCCACGTCACTGGCTACGATGGGCAACCCCGTGACCATAAGTTCCATGAGTTTGATGGAGCATTTGGTGCGATTGATAAGGGTGTCGTCGTAGGGGTAGATGGCCAAATCTGCGCTGGCCAACCATTCTTGAATCTCGTGCTCCTCTACCCAGCCGACGTATTCTACTCCCTCTATCTCCCTCGCGGCTATCAGTTGGCGCAACCTCTCTTCCTCGCCGAACAACCCTTTCCCAACTACTAAGAGTCGCGCCTCAGGGATGGCTTCGACCACGCCTTTCCAGATCTCTACCATTCGCTCCAGGCTAAACTCGAAGAAACGAGTGTATAGGAGCACCGTTGGTCTCCCCTCGGGCGCAGGCTGGGGAGGGATCTCCAATTTGGGGCTTTCCAGAGGCATCCCGTTGGGCACATAGAAAACGTTTCCAGGCTTGGCCCCCAGGGACCAGGCCAAAGTTTGCAGAGCACGGCTGGCTACGGTCACCGCGTCACAATGGAGGAGCCCCCACTTTTCCTGGAAAGCGAAGAACCGTTTCTGCAACCAGGTGTAGTCTTCGATCTCGTTCCATCCACCGGTGCCTTCCCAGTCATCGCTATCCATCACCAGGGAGATGCGAGTTAGGCCGATACGACGCAGAAACCATATAGCCATGGCCACCAAGCCAGAATAGGCCTTAGGCTTGAAACAATGGATGATATGGGGATTGCTCTTCAGGGCGCGCGAGAGGAGTCGCCAAGTGATGATTAGATGGCCCAGGAGGGGGACAGAGGGCGGCAAGGGGATGTTGTGGATCTTAACCCCTCCCCTTTCCTCCTCTCTTCCCGCATCCTCCGGGTTGCTCCAGGGGGGTAG
Source organism: uncultured Anaerolineales bacterium (assembly GCA_964383935.1). GTDB lineage: Bacteria > Chloroflexota > Anaerolineae > UBA7937 > UBA7937 > UBA7937. Next base: position 54,749 of record CAYLIE010000008.1, read on the forward strand.
GAAGATCTCCACTTCATGGCCTCGGGTCGTCAGGGCCTGGGCCATGGGTAAAGCCCGCATCCTCATGGTTCCCTTGGGTCCCAGGCCGAAGGGACCGATCATGGCTACTTTCACCAGTCACCTCCAGTAGCCCTATTGGTAGCCAGGCTCACTATAGTATTGTAGCACAGGCTGATGAGGAGACCAATGGTTCGCCGAGCCAAGCCAAACTCGCATCTCAAAAAGAAAGGCTACCTAGGTTGCGAAAACCAAGTAGCCTTCAATACCAAATAAGGTTTCGATGGTTATTGCGAGATCCCCTCCACCGCCGACGCTCCAGGCACAGTGCCAACTTGGTTCACGATAGCCACCAAGGGCGGCGGAGAACCTCCCTGCGACGTAACCCGCACCGAGTATTTCCCGTTAGCCAAGCCAGATAGAATGTGGGGCCGTTGCGCACTGGCTCCACCGGGAGCGATCGAGAGGGTTGAATCCTCGCTACTAGTTACTGTCGCCACCACGGTGCCGCCTTGGATGTACTCCACCTTAACATCGGCCGTGGCCGTGCCTACGTTTTGAATGAGAAATGGTGTATTCCAGAGCTCTGCACCGTAATATCTATTGATGTTGGGCAGGAAAACCTCGGTACCGCCGGTCGCGAAGGCACCATAGGCCATGGCCCCGCCAGTGCCATTTTGACTCACTTGGTTGACTATGGCTGCCAGTTCCGAGCCGGAGCCGCCTGTGATCTTCATGGAGTATATCCCGCTGGGCAGGTCGGTGTCAGAGCGGGTATGCGGCCGCTCGGGGATCGATGCACCGGGACCGATAGAACTTAGAGTCGTGGAAAAAACTAAGTCGCCTGGGTTCTTACCGCTCACATTTACCGCGTAGTACTGCACGGTGGGCGTTACCGCTGAGGACCCCATATTCTGGATGACCACGGGGGTGGTCCAATTCTCTGCCCCGTAGTTCTTGTTGATGTTGGGGCAGTAAAGGGTCTCTGCACCGGCGGTGAAAGCGTTGACCGCCATCTCCTGGCCTACAGTGGACAGCAACTGAGCCAGCGTTCCCGCCAGGTTCACGCTGGAATCAGTAGCCGTGGCCTTTAGGGAGTAAGCACCATCGGATAGACCGACCTGGTCCACGGGATCGAACTCGTAGGCCGCACCTGGCTGGATCGAAGACGTGGTCATATTGTACGCGCTCCCCCCAGTGACGGGGAAGAACTCCAAAAGCACAGTGGTGGCCGAGGAACCCGCGTTCTGGATATAGACCGGCGTGTTCCAACCGTAGTAGTTCTTGTTGAAGTTGGGGAAGTAGAGCGTGTTACTGGTGGGGCTTGACCCTCCGTAGGCCATCAGGTGGCCGCTAGCGGTGTAAACATTGGCGATGGAGGCCACCGCCAGGTCGGCGCTAATCACCACTGAATACTGGCCAGCAGGGAGATTGGAGTCTGAGATCAAGTGAGGACGGACGGTGAAATTGTCCCCTGGTGCCGCACTGCCAGACTCAGTATGCACTAGGCTGCCAGTTGCTAACGAATAGAACGCCGCCTGGATAGTCGCAGTGGAGGAGCCCATGTTCTGGATGATGAAGGGTGCGTTCCAAGGCCCCGTGGGCCAACTACCTTGGGCCGCGGTTAAACCCACCATTAGGACAAAGAGGATAGAGGTTATCGTCATGGCCCGCACACTTTTTCTATGGATCATCACTCTCCTCCTACGTAGATCCCGTAAACCTGGTCGTTCTAGAAGTAATCTTTGTGGCCTATTATAACACATTGCCCCCAGCAGGTCAATACCACTTTTGGCCTATTTCAATCAAAACATCGCTCGCTCCAAAAGTCTCCCCGTGCTTCTGGCCTGGTCGCTTCCTGGCGAAATTTGTCAGCCCCTTAAAGGGCAGAGAAGCAGAATGATAGATACTTTCGAGTCTATATCGCCTATGGAGAGAATCCCTTGAAACGCGCCTTGATGAATACGCTGAAGGGCGTCCGCTTCAAGAACAGAACCTTGAAACGATGCCTTTCCAGCAACGAAGGAAACCGTTTTTCCAAAGCCAGCCAACGCCTTTGCAAAGGGAGTTCCTCCAATAGCATTCTCTTGCGGAGACTGAGAAAGTTCGAGAATCGCGCCAGGGGAGAGAGGGTCACCAAGTCGGCAAGCCACCTCAAGGGGGAGGAAGCGGGTTCAATAAGGCAGAGCGTACCCTCTGGTACTAGGACTCTCTTGATCTCCCTCAAGCATCGTTCAACTTCCTCCAGATGGTGTAGCATACCATCGACAAAGACCACGTCAAAGGATTGAGATGCAAAGGGCGTGGAGTAGGCATCGGCTAATACCACCTTGAAAGCCCGGGCATCGGTCAGCAGCCTGAGGGAGCTATCTAAGCCGTAGGCTCTCTCATACCCCAATGCCTGAAAAAGGCTAAGGTCTAAACCATCCCCGCAGCCGTAATCGAGGATGGAGCACCCAAGGTCAAGTTCGAAAAGCCGGATCCTCTCCTCTCGCGTTGTGCGGTCTCGGCGGGTCTTGCGATATGCGGCTTCCCACTCCTGCGTCTGTTTCGCCATGCTCATCTTGCTAGGACCGATGGTGCCTTTTGGAACCCAGGAGTTCAAACTCCTGATGGTATCGAGCTACGACATCATCCCAAGAATGAGTCGTTCTCACATGCTCTCTGGCCCGCTCCCCCAGCCGGGCTCTAAGCCCATCGTTTCTGAGCAGCGAGGATATGACCTGGATGTAGGCATCCCTGTCATCCGGTTCGAGGAGAAAGCCGTTCTTCCCCTCAGACACAGCATCCGGGATGCCATCCACCTTGGAGGCAACAACCCATAGGCCAGCAGCAGAGGCCTCAAGAGCGACTATGCCGAACCCTTCCGCATCTCCCTCTACGGGGATGTTGGGCATGACGAAGAGATCAGAGGCTAGGTAGATCTCGCTCAAAGTGGCATCGTCTAGCTGGCCTAGGAGGGACACTTTCTCCTCCAGGCGCAATTCATGAAGACGATGCTGGATGGCCCTCCTTTCCGGCCCTTGACCCACGATGAGGTAGTGCATCTGGGGGCATCTCTCCAAAAGGGAGGGCAAAACAAAAGTGATGAAGTCGAGGATACCCTTTCGTTTCACTAACCGTCCTACGCTCAGAAGGAGTTTCTTCCCCGCAAGGTTGCCACCTAGAAGGGAATTAAGTTCGCCCGGGCTACGCTCGTGAGCGGAAGCATCCCCATCCACCTCCACACCTACCCCTATCACCCGGCACAAGTCAGCGGGCACCCCCATTTTCATACACTGTTGGCGAGTGTATTCACTGATACAAACAATCAGATCCATCTGCCTGAGGCATGCAGAAACTAGACCTCGATAGAACCGGTTAGGAAAAGCCACATCTAGACCGTGAACCGTTACCGCTGTAGCCACTCCAAAGAGGGCTCGAAGCATAACACCCAAGGGAGAGAGCACAGGGTCGCCTATGTGAACTACTTGGATCGGCTTGCAGAGAAGCAGAAAGGTAGCCCGAAAGAAAGCGTAAGGGAGAAATAGAGGCAAAAACTTCTGCGATCCTCCCCAGGCGGTGATGCAGATCGGAGCTATCTTTCCCATTCTGGTGGTCAGCTCATAACTCAATTTCTGCATACCCCCGATGGAGGGGGGATACTTCCGGGTGATGAAGAGGATCACCGCATCTTCGCCTTTCTGACGATCAAGTCGGCCAAGAGACCGATGGCCCCCACTTGGATGGCGGTGAGGAATATGATCACTGTGGACGGCGCAAAGTGGAAATGGTAGGCGAAGATATCATAGAGCATTTTGCCTCCACCGATAGCGAGGAGAGATAGGCTAGCGGGCAAGAATACCTTTAGGGGGTTGAAATACATCACCGCCCGCACCACCAGGGAAAGGTAGTTGTAGGTATCGGCGATGGGATGGAACTTAGACTTTCCTTTCCGCTTATAATAGTCGATGGGCATGAATTTCACCGTATGGCCATCGCTGAGGAAGGCTATAGTGATAGTAGCCACCCAGGAATGGGTGGAAGGCAAGATATTTAGGTACCCCTCTGCTAACCCCTTCTTGAAGGCGCGAAACCCAGAGTTGAGATCTGGTATCCTTACCCCTGTTAGGTAGGAAGCGAGAAGCCGAATGAAAAGTTTGGCTGGAGCCCTGAGCCATCTCAAATTACCTCGTTCCTGTCTCCGAGCCCCTATGACCATGTCATACTCCCCCAAGAAGGACAAAAGTTGGGGGATCTCCTGGTTGGGGTAACTCCCGTCACCATCGGTCATAACGATAATAGAGCCTTGGCTCTCTTTTATGCCCGTAGTCCTGGCCGCTCCCGTGCCCAAGTTGTAGGGGTGATGGATTAACTTCACCCTCTCCCTTCGGCGCACGATCTCAGCAGTCCTATCGGTCGAGCCGTCGTCTACGACGATCACCTCGTAGTCGTAGTCGCTCCTATCCATAGTCTCGAGAATCAAATCGAGATCGTCGCCAATCGCCTCCTCCTCGTTGAAGACCGGGATAACGATGCTGATCAATCCCCAATCTTTTTCCCCCATGGTCACCCTCCCTCAACGGCCGTTCTGCTCATCAACTCCTGATAGAGCCCTAGGACCTCTTCAGTGTGCTCGGCGATCTTCTTCACCGGCCGGATATGGCTACGCAGCTCACTGAGAAGCGAGGGGGTTTCCATCAGCCGCTCCATAGCTTGCCGTAGGGCTTCGGGCTCACCCGCCGCGAACAAAAGTCCATCTACCTGGTGGCGCACCTTCTCCGCTAGGGCTCCCAACCTAGAGGCTATCACCGGCACTTGGGCGGCGAAAGCCTCCTGGATAACTAGGGAAGAAGTCTCATACCAAAGAGAGGGTACAACCAGCACATCTGTTTCTGCCAATACCTGCCCCAACTGTTCGCGAGCGAGTTTACCCAAGAACCGTATGGCGGGGGTCGTCGCCCTCCGATGGAGATCCTCAACATATGAGGGAAAAGCCTCCTCGTCGCCGTATACGGAGAGCACAGCCCTTTCAGGGTCCAATTTGTTGAAGGCTTTGATGAGAACGTGTACCCCCTTCTGCCAGGCCAAGCCACCGATGTAGGCGAAATGCAACTTATCGTCCAGCCCCTTGGTACCTCGCCCACCCTGAAGATCGATGCCATGGTCGATCTGGCGAACCTTCCCCTCTGGAAGACCCCTCTTGATGAATAACTCTTTCACGAAGGCTGTAGGGGCCACGAACAGATCCACATCTCGTATCGCTCGTCCTGCCAAATAAGCGCGGTAGGCGAAGAGACCTGCGATGGCCGGGGCAGCCACTACCAAAAAGGGAGCCTCAACCCTCGCCGCAGCACAATAAGCGCAGTTCAGCCAAAAGGAAGGGCCAGAGCAGACCTTCTGTCGAGGGGTTATCAGTTGGCTGTTTCCACAGAAGAGCCAGTAATCATGAAGCGTGAAAATCGTAGGGAGGCCCCGTCGGTGGGCCAATGTGACTAAACCGATGGAAAGGCCTTTCAGGTGCTGGAAATGTACCACCTGGGGCTCCAACCGGTCCAACAAGCAGGCGAAACTCCTCTCTATGAACCGGTTTCTAAAGGAAAGGAGAAAGGCCTCTAAAGAACTGACCCCGCTTAGGGGGTAATATACCTTATGTACCTTTAGAGAACGGAAAACGGTTTCTTCTTCCCGGGGCCTACCGCCCTCCTCCCGGTGAAAAACGATCACCTCATGACCCCCTTTGGCCAGGGCGCAAGAGAGGCTCTGGGTGTATATCTCGGTACCCCCTACACTCCGGGGCGGAAATTGGTGGACCACTTGCAGGATTCGCACCCTTCTACTACTCCCACTGAGTACCCACGACCATCGCCATCACGCCGGCGATCTATGTATCACTAGGCGGTTGGCTGACTAGCTCGTCATATATATCCCTTACCTTGCGGAACATCGCATCCCAGGTATAGAAGCGCATCGTTTTTCTGAAACCTTTCTCTCCCAGGCGGGAGGCCAGGTTATCGTCTTCTAAGAGAAGGCTGATGGCCTCGCTCAAGCCTTGGATGTCAGCGAAGGGGACGAGAAGACCATCCTCTCCGTCCCTTATCACTTCAGGAACCCCGCCAGCCCTAGCTCCTATGACGGGCTTTCGGTTGGCCCAGGCTTCCAGGTAGACGATGCCGAAAGCGTCAACTCGAGAGGGCATTACCACTATCTGGCAAGCTGCCAAGAGATCCCTTTTCTCATTCCCAAAGGTGGGTCCCAAGAGTTTTATTCGTTCTCGCACTGAGGGGGGCAGCCTGGCGTAATAGCGAGTGAACTTCTCCACCTGGGGACCAGCGATTACCAGGTGGCCGTCGGTTCCATCCCTCCAGAGCCGAGACATCGCCTCGATGAGATGAGTGGCTCCCTTGTCGTAAGTCACTGTGCCTATGAAAGCCACAATGCGATTCTGTATTCCATGCCTCTGTCGAAAGCGGGCTGCCTCCCCGCCCGTCACCGCCTCCAGATTCACTCCCATACCTACCTTTCTGATTCTCTCACGCGAAAATCCCCTCTCTGCCAAAGCCTGCCCCTCGATATCGGTCTGCACGATCACTAGATCGCTGGCCTTCAGAGCTTCCAGCTGGTGGCGCATAGTGTAGTAGCGGCGCACGTGGTCATCGTGGGGTTCCCCAGTGTGAAGGAAGGGGGTGGCGACGAAAGGCAAGTGATGTCGGCGGGCAAACCGGAGAGCGGCTATGAGCGGATATTCCAAGGAGATGTTCATGGCGTGCACGAGGTCGAACGATCCTCCCAGGGATTCCAACGTCCGTGCTAAATCAGGCACCCAAGGCATGAAACGGGCAAGGAAGCGGAGGAGAGGAGTTGTATCCAAGGGGAGATGCGATAGCTCTATGGCTCCCCGCCTCAAGATGTGGAAGGAGTAAGGGGCGAGGGGGAGGTGGGCTACCCTGCAGCGGTGGATCTCTACTCCGTTGTGGATTTCCCTGCTCTTCTCCAACCTTCCCTTTCCCCTAGCCCAGAAATGCTCCGCGCTACCAGCATCCGTGGTAAGAACGGTCACCTCATCCCCGTCGCGGAATAGTCTCTCCGAAATCTCTTGAGCATATACCTCTGCACCACCAGGGAATGGCCAGTAGGCAGCGTTCACATGCAAGATTTTCATACTCTGCCAGTCCTAGCCCTATTGTTCATCGAGTTGGGCAAAGTATAGCGCATTGTGAAGATGCAGTCAACGACGACACCAAGAGATGGTTGAAAAACATTGCCTAAATTGGCTTCCTAGCCTTGGAGAGATATATTGGTAGTAAGTCACTCTTTAGTGGAGGCCAGGGGCCGGGACTAGGGCAGGCGTGCCAGCCCGTCCCCCGGCCTGGCAAGTACCGGGGCAGGCTGGCATCAACGGGCCAGGGGACAGGCTAGGGATAACAGGTCAGGGCCTAACCTAGGGAGGAGTGCGCTTGGGGGGGAAAAGGGGCAAGAAAAGAGGTAGCCAAAGGATAGAAAAGGAGATAAGGAGAGCTCTGGAAGAGAAGATTCTCTTTCGTGAAGGGCTGGAACATATCCACCCTATCGTTTTTCAACAGTCTCGAGAGCCGACGGGGCGATTTAGGGGTAACTATTCAGGGTGATAGGGAGGTATACTCGGTGGATGGAGCCTACGTGAAGCGTGATCGGTATATCTTGAGGGCTATCTCGGGTCCCCGGCCCGCCATCGATAGTCACCGTGCCTAACTGATGAGTGCCCAACCCGTATCCATCGGGAGTTGCCTCTACCGTGACTATGGCTGAGGACAACGAATCCAGGGAACCAGAAGAGGGGTTTATAGAGACGACGGAAGATAGACTAGCTTCGGCGACCCAACTGAGGTTTTCCCCGCCGCTATTGTGAATGACAAGATTCTGCGAGGGGTTTTGCGGGCTCCCTGGGGGATAGAAGAGGAAAATCGAATCGGGGCTAACAGAAAGGGTCGGCGGTGAAGGGAACAAGCCTGAGTGGCGGGAATCGTGGTGGAAGATGGGCCAGTGCTGTTCCTGGGAGGAGGAACTCGGGAGTTCCCAAGCGTAGAGTTTGCCCACTATACCTCCGCTTGCCCCTCCCCCGATCACCATCTCCAATGCATCATCGGCGTCTATATCCCCTATCGCCGGAGTGGAGCGCAGGACCCACTCGCTCGCATAGGTGGGGTTATCGGGATGGCTACCATCGTTCGTTATCTGAGTACCGTCGCCATCGATCATGCATATCTCCCAGGCGAGAGCCAAGAAGACTTCGGGGGCCCCATCGCCGTCGTAGTCGGCGAGTGCCGGCGAGTCATAGAGGGGGCCGCTCTCGCCCAGCCCATGTTTAGGGAGGACAGGCCATCCTGGTACCAGACTACCGTCATGGTTCCAGGCATATAGCCAATGGTCAAAGGAGCCCACTACAACTTCTAGGTAGCTGTCGTCATCTATGTCACCGAGGGCTGGCGAAGCCCCAACATAACTTGCTGTATTCACGGGCCATCCAGGGAGCAGGTTGCCATTGTGATCCCAGGCGTATACTTTGTAGCCCCGGCCCTCGTAGAAAGGTCCCGTTCCGACCACGATGTCCAGCCAGCCGTCTTTATCTAGATCTCCCACAGCCGGTGACGAGTAAATAGTTTGATCTATGTATTTGGGGAAACCAGCGACCACGGTGCCGTCGTGGTTGAAGACTTGAAGGCTCCCCCCTGGCGTATAGGGGTCTACGATGAAGTCATCACTCCCGATGATGACCTCCAGATACCCATCCCTATCTATATCAGCCAGGGCTGGAGAAGACCAAATGGTATCGTTTAAGACTATGGGCCATTCCCCGACTGGGCTCCCGTCATGATGCCAAGCATAGACTCGCTTGTCAAAGCCCCCCACTACTATTTCCAGGTCCCCATCGTTGTCTAGGTCTCCCAGAGCGGGGGAAGAGTTGAAGCCATCAGGATAGCCATCAGGCGACCAAGGGGGGTCACCAGCACCGTTAATATCTTGGGACAACCGAGGCCATGCGGGGAGTAAGTTACCGTTGTGATCCAAGGCAATGACCCCACCTACCTGGTGTTCTTGGGGCACATCCCCCACGCTTACCACCACTTCTAAATCACCGTCCGCGTCAAGGTCCCCTACGGCAGGTGAAGAGCGGACGGCGTTAGTGGCAGAATCAGGATTCCACAAGGCGTTGAGGGCAGCTCTAGCATCGAAAGTCCAGAGTTCACTACCGTCGCCCTTGCGGGCATGTATTAGGCCATCGCTGCCCCCCACTACTATATCATCCAGGCCATCGCCATCCAGGTCTCCCAGAACAGGAGAAGAATATAGAACCATGGCGCCATCCAGGGTTGTAGAGAGTTGATAGGGTACCGTATCGCCAGGAGGAGAGGCTCTTCCCACCTCGGTGGATACCAGGAGTATCAGAAAGACAGCCCCTAGAAGGGGCTTTTTCATTCCACCTGCTCTGTCTGCCCCTTTCATCTCTCAAGCCGATCAGGGTCACGGTTCGGGAACCAAAATACCATTGTTTTTCAATCATAGGCGGAGAAAAAGAGAAAGGCAATAGGAAAATCGTACCACAAGGTTTGCGAGGAGGAGGGTCTACGTCTTTAGAAGCGGGGCTAGAGACCCCCAAAATCGGGCTTCCACCTTTTCCCTGGCGAAATCCTTTAACCGTTCGCACTGGGTCTCAAGGATGGCTTGGCGAAGATCGACATCCGAAACCAGAAGGTGAATCACTTCGGCGATGACGGGGAAATCCTTCTCCTTGATCAACACCCCAGCGTGGCCAAGGGTCTCTGGCACAGCAGTGGATTTGTAGGCTACAATAGGGAGATTGAAGCGCATGCTCTCCACCAAGAACATGCCAAACCCCTCATGTTCGCTCATGCTGACGAACACATCGGCAAGGCGATAGTAGGCGTTCAACTCCTCCTGGGAGACGCGGTCGGTGAAGTGCACATCTGGGAGACCGAGATAGTCTATCAGATCGAGAAGCCATCTGTAATAGACCTTGGTCACTCCTAGAGGGCCAACCAAGAGCAGGCGTGAATCGGGGTTGATGCGTCTATAGTAACAGAAGACCTTGATGATATCCTCCTGTTTCTTGTTAGGAGCTATGCGGCTCACAAACAGGAGGTTTGTCTTCCTGTCAGCAAATCTTTCTAAGGCTGCTTTGTCAGGCGGGAATTCATATTTGTCATCTAGGTACACCGGTGGCACTACGGCTAAGTTTGAATAGCCTATGGCTGAGAGTTCCCGTGCGCTGTAGTTGGAGTCCGCGATGGCCAGATCCACAACTCCTCTTAGTTGCACCAATTGGTCCTTTCCAACTTGAAGCGACTGGGCTAGTAAGGGGTCCTCATACTTGAAATAATGAGGGGGAGTAAAGTTGTGATATATAAGTACGAGTCTCGCACGATCCCTCTTGATAACAAAGTCAGTCAACTCGGAGCCCAATCCAAAGTGATAAAGTAGGATGTCCTCGCTCCTTGGCTGGCAGTGCCCGAGAGGGAAAACCTGACCGCGCATAGAAGGGTCAATCCAGCGGGCGAAGACCTGGGAATTGTAGCCCCGTGCCTGCGCGCTCCGATGAAGGGCAAGCGCGCAATTGGAGATCGCATCCCCTGGCATGATAGCCGGCGCGAGGTGGTACAGACTAATTCCCTTGGTCATCTTTTTCCTCTCGCTCTCCGACTTGGTCCTTAAGGCGAGCCAACTCTTGCGCCAAGAGTTGCAAGGCCAAAGTCAGGTTAGCGTAGGCTGCGGCCTGCTGTGCCGATAGCATGTTGATGTAGTACAATACCAGGTTGTGAAACTGCAACTTGATGTAGTCGATTAAGCGTCCGAAGAGAGGAATTCGGGATGGGACCAGATTTTGCCCCACTGCCATGTCCAACTTCGTCGCCTGCCAAAGATGATAACCGATAGCATCAGAGATCTCTGGTTCTCTCAAGGCCAGGAGGTCATCGTAGGAAGGAAGATAGGGAATGCGACCTAGAGAGCGCCTCCTTTCGAGGTTCTCTTCCAGGTTTCTGCAAACCTCCTCGGCAACGATATTCGGGGCTCGGATTTCGATGATCTCGGAGATATGTTTCCCTTTCACCTCCAATCCTCCAAGAGGGACTGATAGAGTCCCTTGATCTGATGATAGATAACCGGCCAGGTGTAACTTCGAAGCACTCTAGAGTATCCACCTTCCCCCAATCGCTTTCTCTCGTTTTCATCTCGCCAAAGGGCAAGGACGGCCTCAGCGATAGCCTGGACATCGCCAAAGCGGACGAGATATCCATCTACACCCTCTTGGATAACCTCCGGGAGGCAGCCTATTCTAGATGCGATCACCGGTTTCTTAGACGCCCAGGCCTCCAAATAGGCGATGCCGAAGGACTCGCTGCGGGAGGGCAAGACCAGCATCTCGCTGGCAGACAGAAGAGCCCACTTCTCTTCCTCAGAGATAATGCCCAAAAGATGACAGCGTGACCTCTCTTGGGGACCGAGACAGGAGTGGTGTTCTAGGAAGTGATCCATAGGTGGACCAGCCAATACCAGATCTAGGTCATGTCCCTCCTTCCAGAGCCTTCGCATCGCCTCTAAGAGATGGATGGCTCCCTTGTCAAGAGAGACCGTCCCTAGGAAGAGAACGAAAGGTCTCCTGACCCCATACTTCTCCCGAAAACGGCAGGGGGCGCCCTGCGAAATGCTCTCTAAATCAATGGCTGGCCCAATGACCAGGATCTTGTTTCCTGACACCCCCTTGGTGATCAAGAACTTTCGCTCCTCCTCAGTCAAAACTATGATGGCCTCGCTATGTCGTAAGAGTTGCATCTGGTGGGACATGGTATAGAAGGCCTCTAAGGGGCCCAAATGAATGAGGGGGGTTAAGATAAATGGTACCCCCATGCGGTGAGCATATCTGTGAGCCTCTCCCAAGAGGGAGGCAAAGAGCAGGCCCACCCCATGTACTAGATCAACCCTTTCCTCAGAAGAGTTCAACTTTCCCTTCAAAGCTGGCACCCACGGAGTGTATCGACAGAGTCTCCAAAGGAGGTTCTCCATCGGAAAAGGCAAGCGGGAAAGCTCCAGAGCTGCCCGCTGCATGGCACGATAGGAACGAGGCGAGAATGGCAAGCGGCGCACTGGGAAACGCACGACGCGTACTTCCCTGATCACCTCCTGTCCCGGAGGAAGGTGCTCCTTGCCCTTGGTCCAGAGGTGCTCTATCTCCCCTATATCAGTGGTGTAGACGGTGACTTCGTGGTCTTCCTTAACTAGTCTCTCTGCTACTCCCTGCACGTAGGTGGCCGCCCCGCCTCGGAAGGGCCAGTACCCGATGGTCACAAATGAGCATCTCATAACCCTATTCTCGTCTCGGTTGTGCTCTTCACTCCCTATTCTAACCTCTTAAGGGTGATTTTGTCCACCCAAAGGTCTGCGACGCCTGGAAAATAGACCCGAAACTGTAGAGCCTGCTGCACCGGATTCCGGAAATGGAGATGGAAAGTTCGGTAGCGATGGACCTCCTTGAAATCGCTGCTCAGAAGAGGTCGTACAGCGATGACACCAGATCCGGCGCCATAGACATCGATGCTGACCACGGGTGCCGCGGCCTCGGTGGTTGCGCCGATCTTCATTCTGAACTTAGCGGCATATCGCCCCGGGGGGAAGAACTCATAGGGCCCATAGATGAGCATGTTCTCTGGATCCCCCACGCTAGCGTAGATTGCTTTTCCTGCCGAGGCATCAGCGTCAGCCACTATCTCTCCTGTCAACCGGCGCAAACCCTCAGCCTCGAACGCCCTCGGATAGCCCGTGGAGAGCAGATAATTGCCTAGCGAAACTATGATCAGAAGCATCAGCCCCGCCGTCATGACTGGAAAGAGCACGCTTCGCTCCTTGGCTCCAACGGAAATTGCTCTCGGTTGAGGTCGGGAAAGAGCCAGGGGTTTTCTTTCAGAGCGAAGGCAATAGTAACCGCTAAAGATTCCGATGGCACTGAGCCAAAGGATGGCCAAGGCCCAAGGCGACATTGCGGTGGCCGTGTCTACCTCCAAGGCAGCGACCCACAGATCTGCTGTGGCCGTGGAAAAAAGCCGCAAGATCGGCTCTCCTCGGTCAATGGCTTCTAGAGGATATTCGAAGGGAAGCACGAATTTCTGATAGGTGCCAGGAGCCTCAAAATCCGAGGCTGCGATCTCCCTCTTGGATATGACTTCGCCCTCCGGATCGAGGACATCAATGATAGCCACGGTTTCCTGGCTTGTGTTGTCCCCGATCTTCAGGAACCAATGCGTCTCATATGTTCCTCGGGGCAACTCGAACGGGTCCTTTGCTAAATCGGCTATGAAAGCATAGCCCTCGTCTTCTGGGGTGGTGCTTGTATGGATCACGCCTTGGATTCGCGCTCGAAACATTGGCAGGGGCAAAGAGCCCTGTAGTTCATCATCCTCCATCAGAGTGCCGACTTGTGCCACACCAAGGTGGCCAGGCAAGAAGAAGTCCAGGACAAAGTGGGGGAGATAGCGATTCACGTCGAATCTATCCCAACGGTTGTACTTTGCTACGATGGTAGAAACATAAGGCACCAAGGGATCCACGAAAAGATAACGTGCTGAAATGAGCCCCATGACAAAGAGAGCCAGGGCGATCGTTCGGAAGGGGAGGGTTTTGATTACCGCGAATCCGTGGGCTATGAAGATGCCCAATATAGGCATGATGGAAACCATGTAGCGGGGTGAGATCTCCCACCCGGTCCAGTAGAGGCCGGCCCAGGCCATGGAAAGATAGACAATAGTTGGATAGGGGAGGAGAAGGAAAGCCTCTTTTCTCCTCTGCCTTAGAAGGAGCAAGATTCCGGGTAGGGAGAGGACGTAGACCGGCGCGTGAATGAATAGACCCCTCCGAGGATCCAATAGCCAACCCAGCATCGCTGTTCCCACATCTGTGAAGCGGGTCTGGAGCAGGTGTCCGGATAGATTGTGGCCTGCAATATCGTAGGCAGCAAGGGGCGAAAGGTTGCCAAAGAACGAATAGTTATAAGCAGAATAGAGAAGTGCTGACCCTATGCAGGGAGAGAGGAGATGAATCATGGCCTGCCAGCGGGAAATCTTGTCGGGATTCCGCCATCCGTAGGCCAGAGCGCATATGAAAAGGATCCCTGCAGAAGGTATAAACCTATTCGACAACCAGGGGAGCAGCGCGATAAGGAAACCGATGAAAAGCCAATCTCTTGCCCCTCCTCGATTTGCTCGTGTCTCTTCAACTGTCCCCATGATCGTTCTCAAGGCCAAAATAAGGATAAGACCTCCTACCACTTCGGGGTAAAGAAGGAAGGTATAGACCACCAGTAGGGGGGTGAAGAATACAAACACCCAGGCCATGAGGGTGGCTAACCTGGAGCGGGTAACCTCGTAACCGAGTAAGTAGAAATTCATGGCCAAGAGGCCACTGACCAGGTCGAGGAGGAAAGCTACGCCTGCCCTTCCCCCCAAGAGGTAAGCGGGAGCAAGGAGAAGAGAAAAGCCCGGACCACGAATGGGATACAAATCCCCATCCTTGCCCTTTGCAACGTGGAGAACTGGTCCTAGATCATCTCCCACGTAGAAGCCCAGAAAATCCTTATTTTCATAATTGTTGGCAAGCCTGAAGTCGCCGTCGGTCACTATGCTGTGGGTTACGAGCAGGTAGTGAGGCTCGTCACCGGTTAGCCACCAGTGGCGTAACACGTAAGGAGTTAGAAAGAAATAGACGCACACGGTAGCCAGAAAGACCAGCCAGCCGATCTGCCTATGACTCAGGCTATCTAGACTTCTTCTAACTATTGCTATCCTCTTTACACAGGCCGCTGTTACGGCCATCAAATGCTCCTATTATCCCCGCGCTTGCCTTCCCGCGTCTAATCTAACCTCTGCACCATAATCCTGTCCACCCAGAGATCTGTAACACCTGTAAAGAAAACTCGGAATTGCAAGGCCTGGGGTGCTGGATTCTGGAACCTGAGAAGGAAGTCTTGATATTCGTTCGTCTCTTCGAATTCGTGGCCTTCAATGGCTCGCAGAGCTAGCACCCCTGAGGCATTGCCGAAGACGTCGATTGTTGCGGCTTCTGCTTTACCAAAGCTGCCCTCGCTCGTTCTCATCCTGAAATGTACCTTATATTCGCCTGGGGGGAAGAATTGATAGGGGCCATAGACCAAGGGGCCTTCCTCCTCACCCATCCCGGCGTAGACCGCCTTTCCGCCAGAGGCTTCTTCATCGGTTACCACCTTCCCCGTCAGATGACGCAACCCTTCCGCCTCAAAGGCTCTGGGTGAGACAAGGGAACAAAGATAACCTCCCAAGGCAGCGACGATTAGAACTACGAGGATAGCTGTCAGGGCTCTAAATGCAGTAGCGCCCTTTGCTCTTGCCACCTCTAACTGACGAGGTGAGGGTTCTGCTCCTGGCTTTTGGCCTTGACTACGGGAGCGAATTACGAAGTAGGCTGTGAAACTCAAAAGCCCTACCAGCCAAGTGCCTGATAGTATCCACTTTCCCCAAGAACCACCCAGATGAGTCAGTTTCACCCAATTCAGCCACAAATCAGCTTGGTCGGTGAAGAGAACGCGGAACCTCAACCGTTTCCCACCAGGGTAGCCAAAGTCTATACAGAATACATTATATCCGTTTCCGGCAAATTCACTCCCTAGCACTTCCTTTCGAGTCAAGATGCTTTCTGGAGTAGAGATATCAACTATTGCTACCACAGGGTCACCTATGCTATCCTCGGCCTTCATGCGAAAGCAAGCGGAGTACTCCCCTGCAGGCAAGAACTGCGCATATTCTTCGCCAGGCCACTGCCGGTTGAAAATGTATCCCTCATCTTGCGACTCTGTTTCGGCCTTCGTGACCCATTGAGCCAAACCTGGCTGACCTGCGTGGCTTTGTATCGCCTGGTCGAGCTCCGCTTTCCCGATCTCGCCGGCCAAAGGCCCATCGGTGTATAGGACAGTGATCTCTGGACGAAAGGAGGGTACGTATCTTTCAATATCGGTAGAAAGCAGACTACCATACTTTGCCAAAAGCCCTGCCCTGCCGTGAACACGGTAAGCTTGAGGCAATTCGGGGTCGACCAGCAATAGTCCTCCCGTTGCCATGCTAAGGAGAAGGAGCATCAAGAATATTGCTGTGAAGACCTTGCTATTTATGCTCTGAATTGCATTAACTACAAAGACGCCTAGCACTGGCAAGACGGCGACGAGATAGCGAACCGGAATACTCCATTGAGGCCAGAAACCTTGCCAACCCAAAGTCAAGTACACTCCCGCCACGGGTAGGAAGAGCGGTATAGCGTCTCTTCGTCTATCCTTAAGGAGGAGAAAAAGGCCGGGCAGAGAAACGATATAGACCGGAGCGTATATGAATAATCCGGCATTCTGATCAAATAGCCAGGCAATGAGGCCAGTGACAAACTTGCTTAAAGAGGGCACTCGCATAGAGTCGGCGAAGGCTTCACCGCTACCAGCATAGCCTATCAGAGGCGTGATGCTCCCGTAGAAATGGAAATTGAAGGCCATGAGTGATGCTGCGGAGAAGACCACGGGTAGGCCTAACGCTATACCGGATAATCGGCGATATCTAGGCCCGGTGGCTCCGCTCGCAATGAAGTAGAGGGCCGTTGCCCCCAGGAGAGCAGAGAGGACTAGGAACCTACTCACCAGCCAGGGCAGAAAAGCGATACACAACCCCACCATCGACCAGAGGCAGAGTGTTGTCCTCTCTCTCTGCCTTGTATGCCTCAGGCTCCAGACTAGTAGTAGAGCCCCGATGATCTCTGGGTAAACCTCATAGGCATATTGCATCACCGGGGGGGTGAAAGCGGTGACTACCCAAGCCAGAAGAGAGGAGAACTTACGCCCCGTCACCTCGTAGCATAAGAGATAGACATTTGCTGCTAGAAGAGCCGCCATTAAGTTCAGGAAATAGAGGACCCCAGCATGGCTGCCCAAGATGCGATAACCTAGAGCATAGGCCGGCAGGAGCAGAACCGATAGACCGACGGTATGAGAGGGGTATGATCTGCCATCGGGGCCGATGGTCACGTGAGGGTCGATGCGATCCCCGACGTAGAAGAGCGTGAAATCCTTCTCCAGGTAGTTATTGGAGAGTTCCAAATCTCTATCGGTGAGAAGGCTGTGAGTTACCAGCAGATAGTGGGGTTCATCGCCGGTGAGCCACCATCGCCGGCTCACCCAAGGAACAAGGGAAATGTATGCCAGCAAAGTCACAAGGAACACCAACCATGCGATCTGCTTGGCGTTTAATGCTATCAGGGCATCTCTTATACCGAATCGTCGCTCTGCGACAGCAACAGCGCCCATCATTCCCAGCCCCTCGCCAGCGCGTACCTCGATGGACTCCCTACTGCGCTAGGCATCCACACCTAGAGGGGTCGACGCCGTGGCAAGCACTCGAGGCTAAGAAAACTTCTGCTCACTGGAACGCCTGGCAAACTTGAAACCTCGATCAGAAGCCCGAGGTATGAAGTACGATCTGCGGATAGGCCAACTAGCATGAACTCGCTCTTCACGCCAGAGCTGATATGGAGAACGGCAACCAGGGGGTTTCATTCCCCCCACGGGAATCGACCACCCTGAATCGAGCATGGACGAAAGAGGACCCCCGGGTGGGAAAGTAATTCCTCTTGCCCGATCTGACAGGGAACTCTTTTTGGACCAGTAGCGAGGCATACAAAGGAGCCGTAGAGAAGGTAGGCGCCTGAAGAGTATGCGCGCAAAAGGATCGCTCTGCCCACTGGGGCTTTGGCGTCGGAAACCAAGTTCTCGTCAGAACCAAGATGACAGGCTCGTCGCCTGCCCTTCATCGTCGATCCTTGAGTCACGGGTGTCAAAGATCTCCACCACGTCCTCGGTCCGGTCATCCATCTCTCGCACCCTTTGATCCTGCTCCGGGGCCGCTAGAAAATCAGCGGCCATCTTGATCGTCCAGAGCAGGTGGCAGGCGCGCCTCGATGCGATCCAACCGTCGCTCTAGTTCATCCAAGCGCCATCGCACCTCCGCCAGTCCGCGGGCCATGTCCGTCATGGCCTCGGCATTTTCCTCCGCTTGGAGAGAGATCATACGCAGCGCCCGCCCTACCTCATCTAGGGCGCGGGCGGTTAGGGCATTGAACTCCCCCTGCTGTTGTAACATCGGTTGCACATACCATCTGGTGGAGACACTGTTCCAGGTCGCCCGGAACCAGGCGATCAACGGGCCAATCAAAGGTACATGGGAGGTGAAGGTGTGTTCTTTGAGCCAAGCCCGTTCGTGCAACTCTCGCCGAAGTTCTTCCAAAGCGCCTATCGCCGACCGCTCTCCCAGTTCTTCAGGTCGCATCGTCTATCCCCCCGTCCGCCGTCGCATGACCGCAACTGCCCGTTGTCGCAGGGAGACCAGGGCTCCAACCAGTTCTCGCCGCACTGCCTGACTGGCAGTTGCGTCAGTGCTACCTTCCTCGGCCCTAAGGACCAGGATGTCCGGGAGCGCCAGCAGGTTGGCCAGGTAGGCATGGCTACGTGCCACTATGCTTTCAAACGAGATATCAGCGGCAATCGCTGCCTTCTCAGCGGGAAGAAAATCACCGCTTAACTGACGGAATTCGAAGGTCTTGAGCACGAACCGAACTCGGCCCCGGTGGAAAGAACCGTACTGGGCGTAGCTGCCCGGCTGTATGGAAGTGGACTCGTAGTGGATAAGCATCGCATCAGGTTGGTAAATCACCCTATACCCACGCCGGCGGGCCCGGAAGCAGAAGTCAACGTCCTCGAAGTAGGCCGGTGAGAAGTCCTCGTCTAGCAGCCCGACGCGCTCGATGACCTCGCGCTTCACAGCAAGGGCAGCCCCGGTCACATACTCCACCTCGCGTAGCTCGTTGTACTGTCTCTGGTCGGGCTCTCCCCGACCCAGGTGGCGGGTGAAGGCGGTGGGGTATTCCACGGCGCCACCAGCATGCTGAATGGTCTTGTTGTCCGAGGAGAGGATCTTGCAACCGGCGATCCCCACCTCGGGGCTGAACCGTAGCCCATCCAGGAGCGCGACCAGCCAGCCCGGTTCAACCACTGTGTCCTGATTGAGCCAGACCAGGATCTGGCCTCGAGCCGCCCGCATCCCCGTGTTGACGCTGGCACCGAAACCTTGATTGGCGTCGTGGCGGAGCAGATGGACCTGCGGAAACGCACGGGCCACCAGTTCCGGCGAGCCGTCGGTCGAGCCATCATCTACTGCGATGACCTCGAAATCGCCCTCCTGCGCCAGAACCGCAGTTAGGCAACGCTTCAGATATGCCCGCCCGTTCCAAACCGGGACGATGATGGAAACCTCAGTCGCCATCTCCCAGGCCCTCCCCGGCAGCCGCCGCTCCAGCCTCCTCTCACCACTTAGAGAGTCCCGTCAGACTGCGTCTAAACCTCGTTCACTGGCCGCAGGACAGTACTTCTCATCCCCATCCGCTCCGGGGGCCCCGGCTCCACTTCTCTCTAGTAGTTCGAGGAACTTCCTGAGTCTAGAGCGACCGCTGTCTGCCAACCCTCCAACAAAGATGGACGGAACTCTCTCCTTTCTTCGGTTTTAGGTTCAGGGAAACATGGGTGACAAAATCGTACTCGAGATCCCCCTAGATTCTGATCCTTCATAGCTCGCGATGCTCCCACCGGCAGGGTAGCTCAACTACCCCAAAGACCACCTTCTCTGGTGGGCGATCTACCCTAAACGTATACGCGCGGTCGTGATAGTCATAGGGGTGTAAACCATCGTAATCGTGAACCGCGACCGTGAACTGGTAACTTCCCTCTCTCAGAGGCAACCTCTCCACGATGAAGTCTATCTCGCCCCGACCCTCAACAGCGTCGATCGGGTATCCCGTGCCTCTGGTATTGGGACCGGTGATGTGCAAACCGTCGCGTCGATGAATCGCCACCCCGAAGACCGGCCGCTCAACTCTCCTTAGCGCTTGGTATTCGATTCTGACGATCATGGTGTCGCCCGTCTGGAAGGTGTGGCTCTCTCGCCTGTCGGCATCGAGAAAGGTGACCCTCGTTATCTCCACCTCCCTCGTGCCCCAGCGATTCTCTGGGCCTAGGAGCCCTTCCTCCCCAAGGGACACTTCCTCGGCTGCCGCGATCTCCGCTAGGTACCGGGACACGACTGCGCCCGGTCGCCCTCTGGCCCTCGCTGTCCCTCGATGAAGCAGGATAGCCTGGGAGCAGAGGTTCTGTACCATGTGTAGGTCGTGAGAGACGAGGAGGATGGTTACCTTCCGTCGCTGCAACTCCCTTATCCTATCCAAACACTTTGTCTGAAAGGCTTGGTCGCCCACCGCTAAGATCTCGTCGACGAGGAGGATATCGGGCTCCACATGAGCAGCTATGGCGAACCCCAGGCGAACGTACATCCCTGAGGAGTAGTATCGAAGCTGCACGTCGATGAACGGCTCCAGTTCTGCGAAGGAGACTATCCTTTGGAACTTCTTATCCATCTCCCTCTTGCTCAAGCCGAGGATAGAACCGTTGAGGTAGACGTTCTCTCGCCCAGTGAGGTCGGGGTGGAAGCCGGCTCCCAGTTCGAGGAGGGTGGAAACCCGGCCATCTACCACGATACGCCCTGAGGTAGGCTCCAGTATCCGCGCGATCAGTTTCAAGATCGTGCTCTTGCCCGCCCCGTTGGGTCCGATGAGACCCAACGTCTCCCCCCTCGACACCTCAAAGCTCACATCCTTTAGGGCCCAAAACTCTTCGGAACCCTTCTCCCGCCCCAAGTTGAAGAGGCCGATAACCATCTGTTGAAAGGAACGAGGGCGCTCGTGATGCATCACAAACTTCTTGGAGACGTTCTCAAACTCGATCGTGGTCGCCATTTCCACCCTTCTTCTCACTAGCAAGGTGGCCTATGACGGTCACCCAGAATAGCCCGAACAGGGAGAAGTAGAGGAGAGCCAACAAAAGGTAGAAGCGTTTATCTCCCCAGAATAGGGGCTTGTTCTGGGCCAGGCGATCAAAAAGGATATTCACCTTGTCAATGAAACCCGGTTGATAATAGGTGAGGAAGGTGAGATCGCCTTGGCCTGGTCGGTGGTTGCGAAAGGCCTGCCCCCCGGCATACAGATTCTTCTCGGTTCCCCATACCGTCACGGCATCGCCAGGCACCGATTCTGGAGAATCGAAGAAAAAGTAGTAGCTCTTCCTCCCCGAATCGCGTATGGGGTTGAATGTGAAGGAGCGAAACTGGTTATCTTCTATCTCCCTGCCATTGACGCTGATCTGAACTAGGTCACTTTCCGACTCCCGATTGCTCCTCAAATGGAAGATGACATCCTCAGTATTTTCTCGAGCATAGGTAGCCATCAAGACATCTATCCGGTAGAGGCCGTTATAGGGAGCGGTGAAGGTTTGTCCTGTGGTGATCGAACCGCGGATCTCGCCCGCTGGCGTGTCACTCTCGGGCTGACCTTCTGGCTCAATATTGATGCGCTCCAGCGAAGATCGCGTGATGAGAAGGAGAGCAAGGGCTAGTCCTAGGGAAAGGAGATAAGCCTGTTTGTTGGACATAACGGTCATCATTCCTACATCTGCCGGTATCATTATATGTCGCCTCACGCCTTGGGGCAACTGGCTGCACTGATAGCGAGAAGGACGTTAGGCCACGGCTCCAATGAGGTCACTCGGAGTACACCGATGCGCTGCTAGGGATACTCCTCGACATAGATGGGACTACCTGTGATCTCTATCGTTACCTCTCCGTTTGCGATCCCGTCGATGTCACCGGCTCCACCGTCTTGGATTATCGACTCTGTGCCCTCCTTTCCCACCACCCGCAAGCCGCTTACGGGAAAGGACAGTTCCTGGGCTACTTCTACCCCTTCCACGGGGTTTGTCCAGATGACTCCCCTCTCTCGCGCACCGCCCTGAATGGAAAAGATATGCCCCTCGATCTCTGGGTAATTGGTACCTAAGTTGCGCTTGTAGTGGGCCCCGCCCAACTGGGAAACCAAAATCTGATAGGCGAAGTAGGAGGGTTTGGGACTGCCGTCGGGATAAAGCAGTCCAAGGGTGTCGGTGCCTGATCCGAAGTCAAACACCGAAAACCAGGTCATGATCTCCAAATCGACCGACATGCCCCGGACAAACATCCTCACCAGCCGCCGGGCCTGCTCTTCCGGGCTGCTCCACTTCTGCGTACTGCTCCAGAACCCCATTTCGGGGCAGATCAGGGGCAGATCCGAAAAGCCGTACGAATTGAGGATGTCCCTAACCTCTTCCATCTTGGCCGATATAGTAAATATGAATATGGGATAGTAATGGATGGCTACCATATCCAGATAGTCTCCCCCTCCTGTCGCCAAGACATCGGGAAGGAAACTGCGCACAAAGGGACCGCCCTGGTCCTCAAACCAATCATAAGCTAGACCGCCATTCATGATTTTGGCCCTGGGATTGGCATCCTTCATCACAGGTTGGACCTGGGCCAGCATCTCGGCGTACTCGGCCCCGTTATGTCCCCAGCAAATGTCCTTGTCTGGCTCGGGGTACAACTCCCAGTACTCCACCTTTACATTGCCGGGAGCATCAAGGAACCCGTCACCATCGTAGCGCTCCACTAAGGCGTCAAGAAAGGCCTTGAGATCACCGATGTCCGTCACCGTGCCATTAGGATTGTCCGCTGCCCAGGAAGGGTTGTTGCGGACCAGCGCGATTGGCCTCAGGTCGGCAGCAACAGCATTGGCGAACTTGGTGTCGTAGACGGACCAGTTGTAGGTGTGCGTGCCGTTGGTTGGCGGATCAGGCTCGACATCCGACCAGTTGACATCGGTGGTAACCCAGGACAGGCGGAGCTCTCGCATCTCTTGCAGCCCCGCGTTGTCATCGATGGAACCGTACATGGTGATGCCGAAGGGGGGTATGGAGAAGTCGTAGTACTTCATAACGAGGGGCAGGTGGATGGTGACGGGGTCTGAGGCCCCTGGTGAAGAGATGCTACCCTGTTGCGCCTCAGGCTCGGTCGAGTGAGGCGCGTCGCTCACGGCAGACGAGGACCAGCTCGCCCTGACTACTCCCCTCGCCAGCAATATCGCCAGGCTGAGAGCGAGGCAGCGAAGAGAGAACAAAACGACGCCTCTTCGGGTTCCATAGAAACCTCGGGGAATCATGGGCAGCTATCCTCCTCTAGAGATGAATATTGACAGGCCTTGAATGAAATACTCTTCACCCGCTGCCATAGAAAAACGGAAGGATGTAACCGAGAAGACAGAGGGCATCGAAGAGGAAGAAGGAAGTGATGCTGAGAGGTAGAAGATACTTTTCATAGTGCGAAGGGACTAACCGCCGAATTCCCAACATGAAGAGGATAGAGAAGGCAATAATGGCTGGGTAGAGATATCGCCCTTGCGGGCCGCCTCGGGCCCCAACAAAACCCATTGTAGTAGATAGCAGGGCACATAGGCCAAGAATACAGATAACCGTACGTTGCCAACCCTCTAGGATCCTCGGTCCTCCCCTTCCATAGGCAAGCAAAGCAACTAGGCCCAGAGTAGCCACCACGCTTGCTGTACCCAGAAGAGCATAAAGAGATGAGTCCATGGGAACGGCCAGCCATCCGAAGTAAGCCCAGAAACTCTCGAAAAGGAGAATCGCATAGAACCGGATGGTTGGAAAGTCCATATCCATATAGAGTTGCGCCTGCTCGGAGAGAATTGAAATCCAACTTCGCCAATAGGCTAAGCCTCGACCCGTCATGGCAGAACCGAGGGTGACGCCTACAACTATCACCACAACGGCAACCATTGCCTCTCGTGCTCTCTTTGTTATGGGGACCGACCTATCTCCCGCCCAAACATAGATGGGAATAACAAGACCCAGCCAAGGAAGGACAAACACAGCGCTGGCCTTGGTCAAGAGGCTCAGCGGAAGTAGCAAAGCCACGAGCACTGCTCGCCAAGGAGAGAGCCCTCGCTTAAAACTTACCACCACAACATAGATCAGAATGGAGACGAGCAACTCAGCCGGGTTCCCATCGCTGACCGAACTGGCTATGTGGGTGTGTTGAGGCAGGAAGACTATCCAAGCGGGGACGGTGACCAACAAGAATTTGTCGTCGGGGAACAGCTCCCTCACCGTCAGGAAGGCCATCCCCACTACTAACATGCTCAGGATTACAGATACCAAACGCATGCCATACAGTTGAGTAACGATATCTTGATAGAAAACCGGTCCAAAGAAAAGCGCGCTTAGGGGATAGGCCAAGGAGAAGCGCCCTAGGACATAGACACTCGATAGGCCCACAAACGGGATATCTGCCAGAGACAGGGGTATGATTTCTGGTGCGGGATGGAGGATGTAGGACCAGAAGCGATGTTCGTACATGGAGGAGATTATCTCCTGCTGTAGGGGAAGCGATGCATCCTGGGGCTGAAGCAAATGCCGTTCTTGATATAGGAGGCTGATATACTCGAAATGTGCTGTCTCATCCGGGGCCTGCCAGGGAGGAATGATGGAAGCATAGATAAGACCTCTCACCATGCTGAGAGCGAGAAAAAGCGCGCAAAGGTAGGCGGTTCCTCCGCGTAGCATCATCAGATTTCTGGATCGAACCTCATGGCATTGGAATCCATCATGGCAAGGATTTCTATCACTCCTTCGCTTTCCTCAGTAGCCACCGACCTATCTCAGGACGAAGACGGTCTCTCTCGAGATTGGCTCGCTCGTGCCCTGGATGCCTATTTCTCGCAAGGCCACCTCGTCAAACCAGACCTTTCCCACTCCCCAATTCCGTAGCAGCGGCTTCACCACGGCTGCCGATGCTTTCCTATTCCAGCCTACTATCACGGCCTTTCTCCACACCCCACCAGTAGCTGGCCAGCCATGATCGTGAGCAAAGATAACCTCCGGATCAGATGAAACCCATACGCTGGCATCTCCATCACCGAGATTCCAGGTCCTGTAATAGAAAGACAAAACCCATAGAGTGTTGGGGCCCAGTTCTACCTCCTTTGCCCAATATCCTGCGCGGGCCCCTTCCCTATCCTCTGCCGTCTCCGTCCAGAAGCCTTCAACCCTTGAGGATCGTTCACCTTCATACACCTCAAAACCGTCCATCCCGCCGCGGAAGGCGGCCTTGTTTCGTATATCGCCTCCTTCCATGAGAGACCAATCCCATCCGAGAGGTGACGTTTCTCCCTGCTCGAAGCCCGCATTCTCGATCAAATTTGGCCCTAGTAGTAACTCATCCCCCTCTATGCCGAGCGCCTCTGCCACAATCGCGATATCATCGGTTCGAGCTATCAACTCCTCTCGCCACCGTGCGGCGGCTTCCAGCTCACCTATCTGCTGGTAGAGCGCGGCCAGTTTCTTCAAACTCAGGAGGTCCTGGGGAGCCATCCCATTGTACCTTTCATACCAGGATATGGCCTCGGATAGGGCCCCTGTGGTTTCGTATGTGCGGGCCATCTCCAGGTAGGCTGGCGCGAATTGCGCATCCAACCGGGTGGCGGTCTGAAGCGCATCGATAGCCTCTTGGAGTTCACCTCTTTGCCGACATAGCTGCCCTTGGTAGTAATGCAACTGCGCTTGGGCGGGATGGATCTCCATTAGCCACCCCACAGCTTGCTTCGCTGCCTCGTGCTCCCGCTGCGAAATCCAGAAGGAGATCACATTTAGCGCATCACCCAGGCTCCAGATATGGCTCTCTACTAGGTCGGGGATGGTCGCTGCCGTAAACTGATCCAACCGCCTATCTTGGTGCGGCCCGATGCCTTGGGGAGCGAAATGCTGGATTCGCCGATAGATTTCCTCGGCTAGAAGCGCTTCACCTTCGCTCAGCGTCTCACAGATCTTGGCGAACTGATACAATGCGTATAGATTGCCCTGATCCAAAGAGATCACCTGTTGCAACAGCGGAAGAGCGCTATTGGGATCGCCGGGCTTCAGACGCCACTCAGCCAACTTGAGATAGTTGACAATAGCCCTCTCGATGCTGGGTCCATACCGCCCTCGCTCATACTCAGCGACAGCCTTCTCCGCCATGCCAAGGCCATCATAGATATCTCCCGTGGCCAGATGGGTCGCTAGATCGTCTGGTCGCACTTCGGAAGCTGCCGTCAATGCCTCCAAAGCAGCGGACCCCTCACCGAGGGCAAAGTAGGTCATGCCCAGGGCACGATAGGCCTCGGCGTTCCTAGGGTCAGCCGCGACCGCTTGGCGCAAATAGCCAGCCGCTACGCCCGCTTTTTGGATGAACCCATCCACGTTAGGATTTATGGGGTGGGAGACCAATTGGGTCCACTCGGTGGAGCTCACACCCTGTTCACGCAGAGCACTGTCCAGGATTCGCTTGCCCTGGTGGAGATAGAAGGCACTCTTGAGGTAGGAACAGGCTAAGAGGGAGGTGCTCACCAGGAGCACTGCCACCAGTAAAGTCAGGGATCTCTTCGCTATGATCAACTCCGATCGCATCATGTAGAGAGACTCGCCATATCGATGGAGGGACAACCGCACTTCCTTCGATTGAAAGAGCGGCTACCTGATCCTTATTCCTTTCTTCCAGACGGCTTCAAAATGATAGCTGCTCGATCTCCCGCCTCGCGTATCAGCCGCCATTGGGAGGATAGTCAGACTGACAGATATCGGGAGATAGTCGCAGCGGTAGGCGCAACGGGAACAAACTTTCAATTCTTCCTCAACCTGCCTTTATCTAGTCACCTCCTCAAGTTTGGCTTGTCCCTGGCAGGTTGTTCGTGGTGGTCAGTTGCCTCTGGAAATAGGTGAGAGTTCTCTCTAGGCCCTCTTGCAGCCCAACCGCTGGGCTCCATTCCAGTTCTTTCTTGGCCTTATTGGCGTCGAGGCAGATGCGAAAAACCTCTCCCGGCTTTGGAGGGCCATGAACTGGATGAGGAGAATAACCGGTGAGTCGCCTCATCTCCTCGAAAAGGTGGTTGATGGAGGTTCCTTTCCCGGTCCCGAGGTTGTAAACCTCACCGCTTCCGTTCTCCATAGAGAGGAGGTTAGCCTTCACACAATCCTCGACGTACAAGAAGTCCCTTTCCTGCTTGCCGTTTCCGCTGATCGTGACCTGCTCCCCCATAAGCATCTGAAGGCTGAATATGGCTACCACACCGGCTTCACCGAGGGGGTCCTGCCGCGGGCCATACACATTAGGATACCGGAGAATCGTGTAATCGAGCCCGTAGTTTTGGCGATAAAGGTGCAGATAGAGCTCCACCGCATATTTGCTGACCCCATACGGCGAGAGGGGACGTATGGGATGGCTCTCGTCGCAGGGGAGATGCTCCGGTTCCCCGTATACCGCTCCACCGGTGGAGGCATAGATGATCTTCTTGACCTCATATCTTCTGCAACACTCGAGTAGGTTGATGGAGCCCAGAACATTGACACTGGCGTCATGGAGTGGATCCTTTGTCGAGCGCTGAACATCCACCTGTGCTGCGTGGTGGTTGACATAGTCAGGGCGCTCCTCCTCAAACAGGGGTTGGAGTTCAGGGCTTCTGATATCCGTCTGGTAGAAGTTCGCTTTGGGGTTGACGTTCCGCCTTCGGCCGGCGGACAGATCATCGATGACCACCACCTGGTGTTCTAATTCTATTAGTGCGTCAACCACGTGAGACCCTATGAATCCTGCTCCACCGGTGACGAGAAAACGACTCATATCATGCCTCTAGCGATTCTCAAATTGACGAGAAATGTCGGAGGCGAAGCCATAACCCGGAAGCCATCACCGAACGCTCCTCATGTGGAGCAAAGACTTGGCAGCCAGGAGCAAAAGCCGCGGTTGGGTGAGAAGCAGCCTGAA
This sequence comes from uncultured Anaerolineales bacterium, assembly GCA_964383935.1. GTDB lineage: Bacteria > Chloroflexota > Anaerolineae > UBA7937 > UBA7937 > UBA7937. The sequence continues at coordinate 82,561 of CAYLIE010000008.1, forward strand.
GAAGCCACCCTTGAACTCGTCTCGGTTGTGGACCGCCAGGACGTTCCTAGTTTCCGCATCCAGCAACTCTAACAATCGGTCGTAATCCAAGTCACTGAACCTATTTAGAATGACTCGCATCATGGAGTGGAGATCAAGTTCCGCCTTCAGTGGCCGGAGAGTCTTTCCATAGGGCGCTTGTCCAGTGATAGCCCTGACCGCCACCCGCGCGCCCCTCAAGCCGGCAACAACTCCCCCCACCGTCGTGGCCTTAACTTGCCCCCCTGCGTCCCCAATGAGTAAGATCCTAGATTTAGAGATCCTTCGCAAGGGTTCCAAAAGAGGGTTGTGCAAGGGGACCCGGGAGGCCTGAAGCTCGAGAGTTTCACATCTTAGTGAGCGTAAGAAGTCTTCCAGACTCTCCTTGGTGCTCTTGCCATTCCTGGAGACCAGGCCTATCACTGCTCTCGACTCTGATTCTGGAATAAGCCAGTAGAAGAACTGGGTTTGCTGCCTATCGAACCACACCTTGACGCAATCGCTAGAGGCTTTTTCAGGCAGCACTACCTTCGCTTGAACAATGGCCACCGTCTCCCTCGAATCCCTTGAGGCAGCCTTGGCCACGTTGCTGAGCACGCCATCCGCTCCTATGAGCATGTTGGTTGTGATATTGTGGACGGTGCCCTTTGCCAGGTCTTGCAAGGAAAGCACTAACCTGTCTCCTTCGTCCTCAAAACCCAAGAAACGAAAACCGAGGTGTATCTCCGCACCTTCCTCTCTGGCTCTCCTGGCCAACAACTCGATGAACTTCTGCCTCTCAATTACCAGATCAGGCTCTTGTAGTCTCACCGAGGCGTGTCGGTTGGCAGAGAGCAACTCGATTCGGTCGACCCTGTTCAGGATAGCCTCGTGGGGGACGAACCCCAGAACTTCACTCAACTTACTGGTGACGATAAGGGTTCTGGCGGGTTGCCCCAAACCTTCGCGCTCGTCATATACCTGAACGGGGCTGCGCTGCTCCGCTAGAAGATAGGCTGCAAACAAACCAGCCGTCGAAGCGCCGATGATGATTGCTTTGTCGCGGTTCATGGGAACTTCCATATCTCCGCCAATGATATCAGAGATCGCTATCTTTCGCCACCCTTCTCACTTATGGCAGAAGTTCGATCTCCCTTTGATGTCCTTGCTTGAAGAGTAGAAACATTTCGGGTGATCATTTTCGCAAGGTGTGCGTTGCGCAAGTCCAAATCAAACGGGGGAAGTCCGGATCGGCATTTGGTTACCAGCCAAGCCGCAAAATTGGACATAGAATAGACCAAACCTAGACCAAAATGCGCTACCAGTCGAAATCGCGAGGCTGACTTGCAGCATCCACGCACGCAAGCAACCATTCTTCCACGGCAGGAAGGCCACGAAATCGCAGAGCTTCACGCCCATCACCGACGTATGACCCGAAACATCGTATGCTTACACCATACCAACATATTTTGACGGAGGCAATCTTGACACGCAAGATATTTTGCGCTGACAACAGTATGGTGGTCTCGTCACCCCCAGACTTCCTGAAGATGCTTAATCTTGGCGAAGGTTCTGAGGTAGTAATCGAACTCGACAGGGAAAAAGGCTGCCTCATCATCACTTCCGTCGGCTTCGAGCTGGAAGGCGTGGACAGGGAGTGCACCAGGCGTGTTGATGCGTTTATTGGCCAATACCGCCGTGCGCTTGAGAAACTTGCCAAGACGTGAAGTGCCTTACGACTCATCAAGTCCTTTTCCTTCACGGACGGCTGATAGACACAACAGGCGGCAGCCATGGGCTGCGGGATTTGGCCTTTCTGGAATCGGCGGTCAATCGACCGCGAGCCACTGCCGTGGGGAAAGACCTCTATCCCGCTCTCTTCTCAAAAGCTGCCGCCCTTATGCAATCGTTAGTGCTCAACGGCAACAAAATGACGGCTATCGCCTCCGCAGCTCTTTTCCTCCTCTAAAATGACCAGCAGCTCGTGGCAAGCAACCGCGAACTTGAGCGGTTCACTTTGAAAGTCGCTCGCCATGAAATCGGCATGCAGGAGATCGCCGCTTGGTTCCGCCAGAACTCGAAACCCCTTGCCTAAGCAAAAGGAAGCTGTGACAGCCCATCGCTCACCGCCCCCTCATCCTTCTCACTATGCTCTCCAACAGCCGCCGTCCGAAAGGCTGACGGCCCCTATTGGCCTTTCGTTTACCCTGCTCACCCTCGTGGTAATAATACTCCGCTGCGGCCCCTGGTCGGAACCTATTTAAGACGACGCCGACCAAGTTCGCCCCCACCCCAGTCAAACCGTCCAGGGCCTGCTGAGAACCACCCCGCCGCGTACCGCCGGACTCCACCACGAGCAATACTCCATCCACCATCTTGGCTAGCAATGCCGCATCGGTGACGGCTAAAGCCGCCGGGCTGTCAAAGAGCAAAACATCCACCTCGCTTATGAGTCGTTGGACTAGCTTTTCCATCTGCGGCAAGCTCAGAAGTTCGGAGGGATTGGGAGGCAAGGGACCGCTGGTCAACACGCGCAGGTTCTCCACATCCGTGGCCTGGAGAAATCGGCCTGGATCGCTCCCATCCTCGGGGAGGACGTTGCTTAGCCCTTGGGTGTTAGGTAGTCCAAACATCTCGTGCAAGACCGGCCGCCGCATATCTGAATCGACGATTATGGTTGACCTTCCTGCTTGGGCCATGACTGCCCCTAAGTTAGCTACAATGGTGCTCTTACCCTCCAGAGGATTGGGGCTGGTGACAAGCACTGCCTTGAGAGGCTTATCTGTGGCCATCTGGAGCTGAGTACGCAGGACCCGGAAGCCCTCCGAGGTGGGCGAGCCTGGTTGGGAAATGGTGATGAGTCCACTTGCCGCACCGGCTGGCAGGGGGGCTATGGAGCTCAAAGTGGGCAGTCCCAGGATCCGACGCACGTCCTCTGGCGTCTTGAGGCTATCGTCCAAGTACTCGATGAAGAAGGAAACGCCTATGGCCAACATGGCACCCACGACCGAGGCCAGGAGGGTGTTGAGCTTCTTAGGAGGGCGGATGGGGCTTTCGGGCTCTGCAGCAGGCACCGCGAAGCGAACCAGAGTCCCCTCTGCTTGGCTGGCCACCTGCACTTCTGACACCTTCCGTAGTAGCACTTGGTACGTCTCCCAGGCCAGATCCCTAGCGGTGGCGAGCTCGCGTTCTGTAGCGCGCTCCTGTTCCAGTTGCTCCTGCAACTGAAGGATCTCCTGCTGGAGAGAGCCCTCATCGATGAGTACTTGGACTTGTTCTTGCCTGATCTCCAGATTCGCGATGAGGGTATCGAGTTCGGAAAGCTGCTGGGCCGGGTCCTCTACGATCTCGATCTGCTGATCCAGCAAAACTTGAAGCTCAGCGGGCAGGCCAGAGGACAACGTCGAGGCTCTTGCTCTTAAGAGCAGGAGCGCTAGACTATTCCTCCCCGTGGTGGGAGAGGGGACACCCTCCCCCAAGCCCTCTCGGAGGGTCCTGGCGTCAGCGAGCAGGCGGTCCAACGCCCGTTGAGCCGCGTAGTAGTCCTCCAGGGTAGCCTCCTTGGCACCTATCTCATTGGTCAGAGTGGCGATCTGGTTATCCCCCAGGAACTCGGTCAGGGCCGCCTCTGCCTCTTGGTAGTTGCCTAGTGCCTCGTCTGCCTGAATCTGAAGGTCAGCGGGTGACTGGGTAGTTCCAAAATATAGGCTGTTGACATAGCCTTCATAGGCATGCGCCCAGGCATTGGCAATAGCTGTGGCCTTCTCAGGGGAGTCCGCTTCGACTAGGATCCTGATCAGGTCTCCGTCCAGTTCTGTCTTTACCATCCCGACAAGCGTCCCTGCTTCACGTTCCTCGGGCTCCAAGATGGAGCCCAGCTCCTCGATTACTTGCGAAGCTATAGTGCTATTGGCAACTAGGGCGGTGAGGGCCTTCCGGCGTTCCTGCATGTTTGGTGCTAGATCTTCTTCGGTCAAGGTCCTGTATCGGGGCTCAAGGACGATCTCCGATCCTGCCCTGACGATCAGCACCCTCGCCTCAGCCTGGTATATGGGGGTCATCAGGAAGCTGACAACAAGGGCTGTCGCCCCGGCCAGAAAGGTACCCAGCACGATCAGCCATAGCCACCTGCGGATTACGGCCAAATACTGTCCTAGTTCTATGCCTTCATATTCCATTTTCCTTTAGTCCCTCCTCTATCTCGACCGTGGAAACGCCGGTCCCTTTCAGCATTTGTACTCACTACCCGGTCCTTCCTGCCATCATCATTCCAGTGACTGCGGTGTTTCACCCGAGAACGGGCGAGGGGACCAGTAGTCCAACATCCACCGGAACCAGCCGTGCAACGCTCCTCTTGCTGAAAGAACCATGGCCTCAACGGCAAGTTATGCTTTGTGGAAGTCTAAGCCGAACTATAGGAAGTGCGGATCGGAAACTTGGCTACCAGCCAGACTGCAAGACTAGACCGAAAATAGACCAAATCTAGACCAAAATGATCTATCACAGAAGTGCACCCCTTCGACTGGACACTTTTTGGGCCTGTGTAAGCAACACCCTGGGCCGTGCAAGTGAAAGACGAAACGAACTAGCCAAGTGGCTGATCTCTCTCGCCTTCCGTTGGAGTCAAATCCTATTATAGGTCAGCGGGGGGAATCCGTCAAACTGGCGTATTCACTCACTTAGTATGTCACCGAAGCGGTATAGTTCACTCAAATGATAATAGGTCCTAATGACCCACCGATGGTGGCCTATGACAGAGTTGCGGCGATTTCTGATACAGGGTTAGCCCTGGCTCATACTTGCGCAGCAGTGCTATGTGTTGCTGGACCAGACCTGAGGTTAAGCCAGTTAACGCCGGCAAATCAGCAGGCGGAAACTTCTGGGCCAAGGTTCGTACTTTCTGGAAATCAGCGATGTAGCGATCGACTGAGGCCTGGGAGTGATGCAAGGCGCGGGAGATCTGCCTTGGTGATTCATTGCGTAGCCAGCGGCGAATGACTTCGGCTTTATGCGTGACCGAAGGACCGATGTCGTGAACTGTGCCGCGCGTGGGGACGATTTGGCCAGTTTCAGCTTCATATTCCCGAAGGGCGTGACTGATGTAGTGTGCAGAGAGGCCACTTAACAAACTGAGGTCAAGCTGAGTCAGGACACCTCCCTGCTCGCAGGCTTCGAAGCACCAACGTGCGAAACGAACGCGGTTGAATGCGCGGCGTGCTTGACGGTTTTTCCGGAGAGGTGCGTCGGTGAGCAGCTTGACTTCGCTCTCGGTGCTACTATTATAATTACGACCGCTCTCACGATGGTCTAGGAGGGAAGAGCCCTGCTGAGGCTCTCCAGGAGGTCAACCCCAAGTTGCCAAAAGAGATCCTTTTCTTGCCTCTCATCATCTTATACGTAGAGTATCCCTGTGGGAGACGATAGAATCACTCTCCCAGGGGGTGCTACCGAGGTCTATAGATTTACATCGCCTTTGACTCGGCAAATAGTTGAGATCGAGGGCTAAAGGTGGTAAAATCTGAGCGTTTGTGAACAAAGGTGGTAAAGGAACCGGTATGAGATTCTTTCCGCCGTCCGATCAAAGCCCTGACGAGAGGACAAGGTGGGACAAGATACTCTGGGCTGTCGGCCTCGGGATACTTGTTGGAGAGGTCGCCTTTCTTTTGATCTACACTGCGGGGGAAGATTTCTGGCAGCATTATCTCACGGCTAAGGCTCTGATAGCCGGACTGCCCGCAGAGACCGTCCAAGACGTTTGGCCTCTACAACATGTTTATCCTTACCTCATCTTCCTGCCCTGGGTTCTGGTTCCCCTTTCGATGCTGCCACCACGACTGGCTCTCACCATATGGGTTGCCTTGCTCTATCTGGCTATGGGGGCGGCTATTTACCTGTTGGCCATGACCTTTCCGCACTTTAGCCGCCTACGCGCGGCGGCAGCGGCTCTTTGGTTCGCGATCTGGCCCGTGACCTTTGTGGCCGTCTTCATGGGCCAGGTGAGTCCGTTCATCCTTTTGATCCTCGTCGTGGCCTACCGACTGGGAAAGAATGGGAGAGATCTGGCCAGTGGTCTCGTCTTGTCTTTGGGTCTGCTTAAGCCCCATCTGATGATCGGGGTAGTGGGAGCGTTAGCATTGAGAGCGAAGTGGAGGATCGTTCTCGGATTCACCGTGGGGAGCCTGGCGCTATTAGGCATTTCCCTATCCTCTGGTCAAATGGGCTCGGCGCCCAATTGGTTCAGATATGTGACGGAATGGTTTCTCTCCAATGATCGTTCGGTATCGATTGTCGGTAGGCTTCATTTCCTTCCCTGGCAACTGCAACTGATGGTGGCCCTTTTAGGGATGGGTTTCCTTGCCTTCTGGTGGTGGCGTCGATCTGATCCATCTTCCTATGACACGGCTTTGGGGTTTCTGGTCTTTCTCTCTATGGTCCCCTACGTTTTGATCTATGACCTAGTGCTCTTGGTCCCCCTATTCTTGTTGCTTGTCGAGTCCAAAGACCTTCTCTTTTGGGCTAGTGTGCTCGTGGCGGCGGTGGCCAGTCTACGTTATGGTCTAGGCGACCTCGCGGCCTTGGCATTGCTCCTTCTGGCCCTTTCCCTCTGGCGGAATCGGAAGCGGTTGCAACAGTCGCTCTAGGTCCTTAATTTGCGAATACCCTCTGCAGATTTCCTGGAGGTTCAGTAGTTAGGCATAGCGTCACCTGTCTCCTCGCAAGGAGACCCAGCGAGTTCTCCAGGGGCCCATTGCTGGATATAAGAAGGCTCGTAGTAAGAGCGTAGCCACTGGCAGATCTCGCCGGCCATGCTGGCGTCTCCCACTTGCAGGTGGGCACTGGCCAAGCGCAAGTAGTCGAGGAGAAAGTCATCCCTCGGGGCGCATCGAATCACCTCTGGGGTGAAGTCCGCTTCCAGGCTAGGCCGCCGCCAGATGTTTGTTGCATAGAGGTGACAGGGAGGCTTTGAGGGACAGGGAGGGGCAAGAGACTCCAGGAGCAACAGGGCCTGCCGTAAGTCTCCCATGCGGTAGGCTTGCTCCCCTAATGCCACGTCGGCAGCGACCGTGCCCAGGGCCGATGCTATGCGCAGATCGCGCCGCGCGAAGTCAGATCGCCCCAGTCGAGCGTAGAGTTGACCGCGCTCAAAATATGCTGCCCCCAACGTGGGATTTAGCCCCAGAGCCGCCTCAAGATCCATCAGTGCCATGTCCCAATTCTCTTTACCCATGGCGATCTTCGCTCGAAGGAGGTAATACTCGGCCGATGGCTCACTGGCTTCGAGGAAAAGGGTTGCCGAGGCTAGGTCGTCGGCGTAGTAAGCCAATTGCGCCATCCTCAACCGCGGTTGCCCAAAGGCCTCCTCTGGGAGGGCGCGTGCGGCAGCCAGAGCATGGGGCAGCAAGTCGCTTTCCCCCACCGGGCCGTAGGGGGTGGTTCGCCAAAAAGCGCTGCGAGTGAGTTGAGGAGAGAGGGCGATCGCTAAAGCGTACTCTTCTTCGGCACTGCTTGTATCTCCCCGAGAAAGAGCATAGCCCAGTCCAAGATGATAGTAAGGGTTGGCCGGTGCTTGCTCAGTGGCTCTCCGTAGGTGCCTCAGGGCGTCCTCGTAACGCCCCGCTTCCCACGCGAGCCAGCCCAACTGGAAGTTGATATGTGCGAAGTCGTCGCCGTGTGAGATCGCGGTTTCGAAATCCCTAATCGCGACCTGGAGCCTCCCTTGGTCCCCGTTCCTTGATGCTAATAGTGCGGAAGCCACGCCGCGTTGCAGGGAGTAGGGAGTGAAGTGAGGATCCAAAGAGACGGCGGTATCAAGAGACTCAACCGCGCTTGTGAGATCACCCACCTGGGCCGACTCCCATGCTCTCCATTGAAAGTAATGCGCTAGGTCGATCCGGGCCAACAAGGTGCTGAGTGCTAGGATGGTCAAAATGAAGAGCAGCCAGAAGGAGCGGCGGGAGCGCTTTGGCGGCGAGGCCAAAGGAGAGATGAGCGCCGCCACGAAGATGACGGCATAGATGCCGCTGAAGGGTGCAGCGCGGGGGACTTCGAATAGGCTCCAGCCAAGCAAACCAACAAGTCCTGCTGCCATACCCGAGAGTATGCCACGATCCTGCGGAGTTGTGGCTTGGGTAGTGGGCCAACCCTGCTTCCCCCAGGCCCTCACGAAGGCTATGCCCGTGGCAATAACGAGGGCCACGAAGGCCAGAAGACCCACAAGTCCTTCCTCCGCTGCGAAATTCGCGAAGATATTGTGAGCATGTTCGAGGAAGAGATCAGCGTACTCATTGGTTTGAGTTGGCACGGTGGGGAGCACGCGCCCAAAAGTGCCGGGTCCAGCCCCAAATAGGGGCCTATCGAGCAGGATCAGGAGCGCTGCTCGCCATAGGCGAACCCTCCCCATGAGATTCGCCGTGCGAACATGGGCCAGCCAGGTCGCAAGGGCGGCGAGTGCGACGATGATAGCCACTAGGGGGACCGCTAGCAACGCAGCTTTGGAACGCAGGTTGCCTAGTGGTTTCACAACTTGGCGTCCGACCACTCGTAGTCTTGACAAGCCACCAAGCGTGAGAAGGGCAAGGAGGCCGAGCACAGTCCCAAACATCCCTCCCCTGGAGAAGCTAGATATTAGCACCACACTAGCACCGCACAGCCATAAGATGAGGCCGGCCTTGGAAGAGCGTGAGCGGAAGGTGCGAAAACTAGAAAGGGCCAGAGGGATTGTCATGGCGAAGAAGAGGGCAAGATGATTCGCGTGCCCCAGCGTTATCCTTTCGCGATTGGCGCTCAGAAAGATGACGAGCAGACGCCAGTTCTCAAATCCCCAAAGATGCCCCATCAAGGCCCGCACCCAAAGTATCAACTCAAGGAGCCCGACCAGAATTACCACACTCCCCGTCATCAATACAGCCACCGCGAAGGTCTGGGCCGACCAGTCTCGGAGGAGGAGGTCGACGACGACATAGAAACCACAGGCAAGAAAAAGCAGGCGAAGCGTGGGGTCGAGGCTGAGGCGAGGGGAGGATGACAGCGCCAGGGAGGCTGAAACGGAGAGAATAAAGGCCAGCAAGGGGAAATCGATCGGTGTTCGAGGCAACGCTAGTCCACTGCGCAAATGGCCTAGTGCCCAGGCAAGCAAAATGCCGAGCGCCAAGATGTGCCAACAAGTGGCGAAATACACGCTGCGCACACCTACGGAAGTGCCAGCGAAGAGTGTCAAAAAGGTCAGGCCGACGAACAGTAATTGCTGTCGGCGAAACCGGCGTTGCTTAGTGGGCTGTGGGTCCGGGTCCAAATAGTTCTCCTTGCCACGTTTCAGGCTTCATGAAGATCCAAGCTTGCGCCAAGCGCGTTGGGCTACCGGAGAGTTCAACGCCACACTCCTTTCGTCACTCCATCATGGTCCACTATCTAGTATATAGGTGTAAGGAAAGATCGGGTGCCTCCTGCTATAATGGGCT
>CAYLIE010000009.1:0-85904 GCA_964383935.1 uncultured Anaerolineales bacterium
ATTCCTGGATGAGGCAACGATACCCCTTCGGTAAGATTTTTCGATGAGGCAACACCTCGCCTTCTATAGAATTGCCTTGTACTCCCTTTTGGGGTAATATATGCAAGCGCTCTGGGTTAAAGGCATCATGTTCGAGTTCTTCTTTTGCCCCGAATCTGTGGCCGTCATCGGTGCTTCTCGCGATGAGGAGAAGTTAGGCCATGGCGTCTTGAAGAACCTCCTCCAATATGGCTACAAAGGTAAGGTGTTCCCCATCAACCCCAAGGCCGATGAGATCTTGGGTCTTAGAGCCTACCCCAGCGTTCTCGATGTCTCTGGAGAGATCGAGATGGCGGTGGTCGTGGTTCCGGCTCCCATAGTGGCTCGGATCTTGGAGGAGTGTGGCCAGAAGGGGGTGCGAGGGGTAGTGATCATCACCGCTGGCTTCCGGGAGGTGGGTGGCCAGGGGCTGAAGGAGGAGAAGAGGTTGGCAGAGATAGCCAGCCGCTACGGTATGCGTCTCATCGGCCCCAACTGTCTGGGCCTCATCGACACCCTCTGCTCCCTCAACGCCACCTTCTCGCCCAGCATGCCTCAGCGGGGCAATATCGCCATCATGTCCCAATCGGGGGCCCTTCTCATCGCCATCCTCGATTGGGCAGTCGCTGAGGGGATGGGCTTCTCCCGGGTGGTGAGCCTGGGGAACAAAGCAGATGTCGACGAGGTGGATATACTAGAGGCTTGGGGAGAAGATCCCTACTCCAAGGTGATCGCCGCTTATCTGGAAGGAGTCGACGATGGGAGGAGGTTCATGGAGGTGTCCCGTCGCGTCACCCTCAAGATGCCCGTCGTAGTCATCAAGGCTGGGACCACCGAAGCCGGTGCCAGGGCTGTCTCCTCCCACACGGGTAGCCTAGCCGGCTCGGAAAAGGCCTATGATGCAGCCTTGAGGCAGTCGGGGATCGTGCGAGCCAACTCCATGGAGGAGCTCTTCGACTACGCCTTCGCCTTCTCCCAACAACCTCTCCTCCAGGGTAACCGCATCGCCATCGTCACCAACGGTGGGGGAGCGGGGATAATGGCTTCAGATGAGGTGGAGCGAGTGGGGCTGAAGATGGCCTCTCTCTCCCGGGAGACGATAGAGCGGCTGAGGGAGCGTCTGCCCCCCGAGGCTAACATCTATAATCCCGTCGACTGTCTAGGTGATGCCGACGCCGAAAGGTACGGATACGCCCTGGAGACGGTCCTTAACGATGAGAATGTGGATGGGGTCATCGCTAGTTTCACCACCCAGGTAGTGATACACGTAGAAGATATCGCTCAGGCTGTAGTTCAGATAGCAGAGAGGTATGCAAAGCCGGTATTCGCTTCGTTCATGGGTGGAAAGATATCTCAGGTGGGGATAGAGGTTCTGAGAGACCATGGTGTCCCCAATTACCCCTTTCCTGAGCGCGCGGTAAGAGCCATGCTAGCCATGTATCAGCGCTGCAGATTTCTGGACAACCCTTCTCGGGAGATTGAGCGGTTCGAGGTCCACTCCCAATGGGTGCAAGAGGTCTTCAAGCAAGTCCGTTCTGAGGGAAGGCTTACGGTGGGAGATGCTGAGGCGCGCCGGGTGATGGAGGCTTATGGTATCCCTTTGCCCCAGTCGGCATTGGCCAGGAACCCAGAGGAAGCGGTTGAGGCGGCGGAAAGCATCGGCTATCCGGTGGCCATGAAGATAGCCTCTCCCGATATCTTGCATAAGACGGACATCGGAGGGGTAAGGCTCAATATGAGGGGTCCCGATGAGGTTAGGGATAGTTTCGACCTTTTGAACTATCGGGCCTTGCGGTTTATGCCTGAGGCTGAGATATGGGGAGTGCTGGTTCAGGAGATGGTTGAGGGTTGCTATGAGGTGCTGGTAGGGATGAGCCGCGACCCACAATTTGGGCCCCTCTTGGCTTTCGGTTTAGGTGGTATCTACGTGGAGGCCCTCCGAGATGTGGCCTTCCGCATCGCTCCGGTGGCCCGCTGGGAGACCAAGGGGATGCTCTCCGAGATCCGTGGCTATAGCCTACTGCGGGGTATGCGAGGGGAGAGCCCAGCGGACCTAGAAGCGATCGTAGATTGCATTCTGCGGGTCTCTCAACTGGTGACCGACTTCCCGGAGATCGTAGAACTGGATATAAACCCCCTTATAGTATGCGAGGAGGGAAAGGGGGCGGTGGCTGTTGATCTGCGGATGGCTCTCCAATGATTAAGGAGGCTTTACCCCTGCCTCGGTGGCGAAGGAGGAGAAATGGCTGAAAAGGCGGTGGCGGTATATGTGACTTCGGCGGAGGCTTTCTCCGGCAAGAGTTCGCTATGTGTAGGGTTGGGTTTGAGGTTCCGCCGCGATGGGTTCCGCGTGGGCTATATGAAACCCATAAGCAGCACGGCCAAGCGGATAAAGGGGCGCACCATAGATGAAGATGTGGAGTCCATCAAGGAACTCTTTCGATTGGAAGAGGATTCAGAGATCCTGGCCCCGGTCTGCCTCGACCCCCTCACCCTGGAATCGATCCTCAAGGGGGAGAGGATGGATGTAAAGCAACGCATAAAAAAAGCCTACGAGCAGGCGTCTAAAGACAAGGACGTGATGCTTTTGGGAGGCGGGGCCTCTCTGAACGACGGAGCCTTGGTTGGTCTTCCATCTCAAAAGGTAGCGGAACTTCTGGGGGCCTGGGAGTTGGTTATCATCAGATATGAGGATGATCTATCCCTGAATAGCCTGCTCCTGCGCCAGGAGGTCTTTGGCGAATCGATGTTGGGGGCTGTCCTCAACACCGTCCCTAAGCGGAGGCTTGAATACGTGCGGAGGACGGTCAGGCCGTTCCTCGAAGATCGGGGGATAAAGGTCTATGCCGTCTTGCCAGAAGAGCGGATTCTCCTCTCTATGAGTGTGGGAGAGTTGGTGGAGGTTTTGGGGGGACGGATACTCAACTCCCCGGAGAAGGCGGACGAGCTAGTGGAGCATCTGATGATTGGGGCTATGAGCGTGGATAGCGCCCTCTCCTACTTCCGGCGGAAGCCCAACAAAGCGGTCATCACCGGCGGCGACCGGCCGGATATCCAACTGGCGGCCCTGGAGACTTCCACCAAATGCCTAATCCTCACCGGCAACCTGCATCCTAACGCTGTCATCCTGGCGCGGGCGGAGGAGTTAGGAGTGCCTATGCTTTTGGTGGGCCAGGACACGCTAACCGCGGTGGAGATCATCGAGAGGTATTTCGGGAAGACCCGTTTCCACCAGAAGAAGAAAATCGAGCGGTTCGAGAAACTCTTAGAGAAGCATTTCGACTTCGAGGGGCTCTACAAGGCGCTGAGATTGAGGCCCAGGTAGAATCGCGAAGGAGCGAAGGGGCGAATTTCACGAAAAGGTAGTTCAGGTGATGCAGACTGGTAGTTCTACAAAAGGGTACGATTTCGACGACATACAGGCGAGATTATCGGAGTCTGTATCGAGGCACACAGAAACTTGGGACCAGGCTTCTAGGAGGTAACTTATCAACGCGCTCTAGCCTTAGAGTTACAAGCCAGGTCGTTAGATTTCGTGCGCGAGGAGAAAATACCGGTCTACTACAAGGGAAAGCAAATAGAGACGCGCAGGGTTGATTTCGTTGTCGAGGATTGTTTAGTGGAGATCAAAGCCAAGCGAGAGTTCGATCCCGAGGATTACATACAGACCCTTTCCTATCTCAAGGCGTCAGGTTACCGTTTGGGTCTTCTGGTCAACTTTGGTGGCAGGAGAGCCGAATTCAAGAGGTTAGTGAATTCCCCAAAAGTTAAAGAGTGAGGTGATCTCTTCTCGAGTTATTCGTTTCTTTCGCGACATCGTGATTCAATCCCTATGTGCAGCCAGTGTAATCAAGGAGAATAAACCATGACCATGATCGAAGACATATACGCGCGGGAGATCCTCGATTCCCGGGGGAACCCCACCGTGGAGGTGGAGATCCTCTTGATCAGCGGGGCTGTGGGACGGGCGGCGGTCCCCTCCGGCGCCTCCACTGGTCGCCATGAGGCCCTCGAACTCCGCGATGGCGACGAGAAGCGGTACGGGGGCAAAGGGGTGCTTAAGGCGGTAGAGAACGTGAACGAGAAGATCGCCGAGGACCTCATCGGTTGGGACGCCCTCGATCAAGCAGGCATAGACGCCTTTCTCGTGGGGCTGGACGGCACGCCCAATAAGTCGAATCTGGGGGCCAACGCCACACTGGGCGTATCTTTGGCTGTGGCCAAGGCAGCGGCCAACGCCCTAGACCTGCCTCTCTATCGCTACCTGGGCGGGGTGGGAGCTAACACCTTGCCCGTCCCCCTGATGAACATCCTCAATGGGGGGAAACACGCGGCCGATTCTACCGACCTCCAGGAGTTCATGATCGTGCCCGCTGGAGCGTCCACCTTTAGCGAAGCCCTGCGCTGGGGAGCGGAGGTTTATCATAGTCTGAAGGTGGTGTTGAGAGAAAAAGGCTACAACACCAACGTAGGTGATGAAGGTGGCTTTGCCCCATCATTGGGCTCCAGCGAAGAGGCGATTGGGGTGATCCTGGCCGCCATAGAGAAGGCAGGCTATAGGGTCGGAGAGGATATATATATCGCTCTCGACCCCGCAGCCACCGAGTTCTATGAAGAGGGTCTCTATCAGCTAAGGAAAGAAGGGCGGAAGTTGACCAGCGCCCAAATGGTCGATTTCTATGCCCATTGGGTCAAGACCTACCCCATCATCTCCATCGAAGATGGCTTGGCGGAGGACGATTGGGAAGGTTGGAGGCTCCTTACCCAGAGGCTAGGCGACGAGATTCAGGTCGTGGGCGATGACCTGCTGGTAACCAACGTTCAACGCCTAAAGCGCGCTGTCGAGGAAGAGGCAGCTAACTCCATTCTCATCAAGGTGAACCAGATAGGGACTCTTAGCGAGGCTATAGCGGCCGTGGAGATGGCTAGGAAAGCGGGCTGGACGCAGATCATATCTCACCGAAGTGGGGAGACCGAGGATACCACCATCGCCGACCTGGCTGTGGCCCTCAACACAGGGCAGATAAAGGCGGGAGCCCCCTGCCGAAGCGAGCGGGTAGCCAAGTACAACCGGCTCTTGCGCATCGAAGAGGAGTTGGGCGACGCAGCGACGTACCCAGGCCTGGGGGCGTTCAAATTAGGCTCCTCGTAGCCTGTGAGCCTGTCTCGGACGAAAAACGTTGCATGTCTTCGCATACGAAGGAGGTAAACTGCAACGCTACGTAAGCCTCTTTCGCCAGCCAGACTCCAACCAATTCTCACGAGAGGTACAAATGTAGGGGTGGGCTTGTGTCCCACTCTTAGGAGCCTAGCAGCAGAGCCTAGCCATGAGGAGCGGCCATGAATCAAAGAGCCTCTCCCTAGTGGCTCAGCCCTCTATTGGGTCAGGCTGGCAATCAGCCGGGCAGCCTTTTCGGCCGCTTGCGGATCTGCCAGTTGCCAGGCTGCCCTTCTCATCTGCTCCATGGTTTTGGGAGAGGCTATGAGGTCCCTCAGAGCAGCCACGGCCTTCTCCAGCGCGGGGGTGTAGATTCCAGCGCCACTTCGGGTCACATAATCCACGTTCGCCTCCTCCTGACCTGGAATGGCACTGGTTATGATCAGAGGGAGACCGGAGACGAGGGCCTCAGATATGGTGCTCGGGCCGGCCTTGGTGATAACACAATCGGCGGCCTGCATCAGCGCAGGCATCCTCTCCGTGAAACCGGTGATGTGTATGGGGACCTCCCAGGCCCTCTCTTCCAGCCGTTCTTGTAACCTTCGGTTTCGACCTGCCACCACTATGGTCTGCACTTCCAGCCCGGCTTTAGACACCGCTTTGACCAACGCTAAAAGGTCCCCTACTCCCTCTCCGCCGCCGGAGATGAGCACGGTGAAAAGGTCGCGTTCCAAGCCCACCCCAGCCCTCAGGGCATCCCGATCGGCAATTCTCTTAGTGAAGGCCAGACTCACAGGCAATCCCACAACCTTTACCTTCTCCCCTGGAATACCCCAGTTCAGGGCTCCCCTGCGTGCCTCCTCAGTGGGCACAAGGCAGAGGTCGATCTCAGAGCAGACCCAAAGGGGGTGAGGCCTGACCAGATCGGTGATCATAGTAACCATTGGGACTCGCCTCGTCCGCTGCAAAGCCCAGGTGGTGAGATGGTTTGCCAAAGGATGGGTGGAGACGACCACGTTGGGGTTTGTAGTCTGGAGAAGGCTAATCAGCCTCTTGAAGAAAAGCGGTTTAAGGCATCTAAGGAGAAACCCCGTGCGCCATTGGCCTTCGGTGAGGTGATAGAGAGCACACCAGATGAGGGGCGCCCGGTTTACCAGGGGGCCATAGAGCCGACCGATGCGGTTGAGGGGCGAGGGTAGACCTTGGGTTATAAGATCAACGGTGGAAACCTCAAAATGAAAAGGCTCCAGGGCCTCGGCCAGGGCCAGAGCCACGCTCCGGTGACCACCGCCGACATCAGAGGTGAGAATGAGGACCCTACGATCTGCGTCTTCCATATCGATACTTGGATCGGTTATATCTGCCGCTCCTTCTCCAATTTTGCGCTCCCCAGGCCCTCGTAAGATGAGGGACTAGGAACAGTTGCCGAACCAAGTATATCATACGAATAAATCCTTAGAGAATAGCCGGTCTCATGCTATCATATCCATATCGCTCGTATGGAGGTGCAACGATGAGAGAACTACCCCCTTCTTATCGACGGTTCCAGGAGGATTTCTCCCCGGTTTGGGAAGCGTTCGACAACTTGGGGAAGAGATGCCATCAGGCAGGGCCCCTGGAGGCGAAGGTGCGTCGCTTGGTGAAGTTGGGGATAGCCATAGGATGTGGCCTCGAGGGTGCGGTTCACTCTCACACCAGGCGGGCTTTGGCTGAGGGTATTACCCCTGAGGAGATCCATCACACTGTACTTTTGGCTATGACAACGGTGGGCTTCCCCCGGATGATGGCCGCCTTTGCCTGGGTGAACGATCTGCTGGAGAGCGAATAGTCCTCGGGCCTCTGAGTCGACTTGCCTGCTGGGAAGAGGGCTAATAGGCCCGCACGGGGATCCCTGTCCTCGCTTCTGCTTCCCTCGCCATCTCTAAGAGGACCGCTTTGGACACCTTCTCCACCTTGGCCTCGGCCACGGGTCGGTCGGTGGTGTAGATCTGTACCTCCTGAGGGGCTATAGAGGCCACTGTTTCCACCCAGCGGTCGAAGGCTTTGCCTCGCACGTTTTGGACGGAGCCATTGAGGATGAGGCTCTGAATGGTGACCCCATCCAGTTCTCTTAGACCCGCGACCACCGTTTCGAAGTCGAGAGAGGGAGCAGGGCGGTTGATGGCCCGCCAGGTGAGAGGGTCGCCGGCGTCCAACTTCATGATGCGCAGATCCAATTTGGCCAGAGCCTCACGGATCTCCTCTTTCCACACCAAAGCCGAGTTGGAGAGGATAGCGGTCTTCACCTCGGGGCGGAGTTTGTCCCGCAGATGGACCACCCCCTTTACCAGTTGATGGAAATGGGGGTGGAGGGTGGGCTCCCCGTTTCCGGAAAAGGTCACATAATTCAGATTTGGCACCTGGCGTAGCGCTTCCTCCACCTTACGCAGCACCACCTCAACGGTGGGGAAAGGCTCCTCTTCTGCCTTCGCCGTTAACACCTTGGTGCGCCCATACTGGCAGTAGATGCAGTCGAAGGCACACAATTTATGACCAGTGGGTAAGAGGTTGATACCTAATGAACGGCCTAACCTTCGCGAATCGATGGGGCCATATATCACCCCCCGTTGCAGGCTCAGCGTTTGCAACTCCTCACCCCCTCTTAGTTGCGAGGTTGCCATAGTTTCCAGGGGTGCGAATCCTGATATCCGACACCCTTAAGTCAAAAGTGTATCACCCTAAGATGCAAGAAGCAAAAGCCGCTCTCATACCCGTTTAGGGATGGGCGTTGGCAATTCTCCTGCGATGTAGTAGACTGAGCGCGTCAAAATGCCATCTGTGATCCTAGAGAAGGGTTGGGCATGGAAAACCTGCCTCTCAACCTGGCCGGTGGGCTCCTGGCCTCCTCCCCTATCGGCGTGATCCTCTTCCTCATGGTAGGGTTGAGGTGGGGGGCTGCCAGGGCTGGCCCTGCGGGCTGGTTCACCGCTTTCATCGTGGGGGTTCTTTTCTTCGGAGCCACTCCGGAACTGTTAGCCTATTCCCAGTTAAAGGGAGTGCTTCTTAGCCTCTTCGTGCTCTATATCATTTGGATGGCCCTTCTTCTCTACAACGTGGTGAACAAGGCGGGGGCCATAGGGGTGATCAGCGAGGGGATCTCTCGCCTCACGGGGGATAGAACCCTACAACTTTTGATCCTGGGCTGGGTCTTCAGCGCTTTCCTTCAAGGGGTAGCCGGCTTCGGAGTACCCATAGCGGTAGTAGCGCCCCTTCTCCTGGGGCTGGGCTTTGAGCCGGTGGTAGCGGTAGTGGCTCCGGCTATCGGCCACTCTTGGTCCGTCACCTTCGGTGACATCGCCTCCTCTTTCAACGCCCTCATCGCCACTACCGGCCTCTCTGGCCCGGAGTTGGCCCCTTGGTCCGCTTTCTTCCTGGGGGTAGCCTGTTTCGGCTGTGGCCTCTCCTCTGTGCACGCTTGCCAGGGGGGGCGGGCTCTTCGTCATTCTTTGCCTGCCCTTTTGGTCATCGGGTCGGTCATGGCCTCAGTACAGTACTTACTGGCGACCCGTGGTCTCTGGAACCTGGCCGGCTTCGTAGCGGGGATGGCTGGATTGGTAGCCGCTTTTGGGGTGACGCGCCTCGCTCCCTATCGAGGGCAAAAGCCAGCCCCTTTGAAGGCCTCTAAGATGGGGCTGGTGGTGGCGGTCTCGGCCTATCTCCTTCTCATCATCATCGTGACCGCCGCCGAACTTTGCCCGCCACTACATCGCCTCCTCAATAGTATAGTGATCGCTGTTCACTTCCCCCAGATTGAAACCGCTCTCGGTTGGGTGACCGAGGCCGGGGTGGGGAGGAAGATCAGTCTCTTTGGCCATCCAGGGGCCCTTTTGACCTACGCTTCCATCTTGGCCTATTTCATATATCGGCGGGCGGGCCTCTATAGAAAGGGAGCCGGCTTTGCCATCCTTTCCCAGACCGCACGTTCCGCCACCCCTTCCACTATCGGGATAGCCTCTATGGTGGGGATGGCCATGATCATGGATCACACCGGTATGACTATCATCTTGGCCCAGGGCCTAAGTCACCTAGTCGGCCACGCCTTCCCTTTCCTCTCCCCTTTCATAGGACTCCTGGGGGCTTTCATGACGGGGAGCAACACCAACTCTAACGTGGTCTTCGCTCCCTTGCAGAAGAGCACCGCCGAACTGATCGGGGTGGCTATTCTGGTCATCCTGGGGGCTCAGACCACGGGGGGCTCGTTGGGGAGCATGCTAGCCCCGGCCAAGATCATCGTCGGTTGCAGCACCGCCGGGCTGGAGGGGCGAGAGGGCCTCGTTTTGAAAAAGACAATCGGCTACGGCCTGGCTATCACCGCCCTGGTGGGAAGTCTCGCCTGGCTCATAAGCCGATAGAAAGTCGGTGAGGGATATGGGAGAGGCATAAGTTGCCTCACTGTTCAACATCTGTCTTCTGTTTTCTTCTCTTCTCCCACATGTCAAGAGCTTGACCACGCCTGCCATAAACACCAATCACTTGACGCACCCTCTGTCGACTTACACCCAATCTCCTGGCGATCTCAGCATTATCTCACGCTGCCTGTCTATCAAAGAACTCATTTCTTGGGCCTCTTCCTCATTTTGGGAGTGGTGGCCGGAGGGATGCCTATTGTCCTCTGGGTCTCATAAGGACAGGCTAATCACCCAGAGGAGAGTTTACTGGTGGACAGGCTAGGGCTGTTCTGGAGAGGGTTGCCTCTCTTCTGAGGCCAGCGCTGGCTCTCTAGTTCCACAGTAGGGACAGAGGTCCCAGGCGAGATGAAGAAGGCGGCCGCAGTCGGAGCAGGCCTTTTTCAGTTGGGTGTAGCAGTGGGGACAGAAGAGGTAGTCGGGCTCGATGGGACGTTTGCAGGCCGGGCAGGAATCTCGCTCTTCGATATCTTGGAGCAGAGCTTCCTCCTCCAGCGACCGTTGATAAGCCTCGGCTAGGGTCTCTTGAGGGCGGAGGATGAAGTAGAGCAGAAGCCCCGCGAGGTTGAAGACCAGAACTAGAAGGGTGGCCAGAAGTTGGACGAATATATCCCGCGATCGAGAGCGGATATCTCGGAAGGTCCAGATGACCAGGCTTAGAAGAAAGGCCAAAAAATAGAACCCCAAAATGAAGCCGCTCACTGTGAAGATAGGACCTAAGTCGACTTGCATCGCCTCTCCTATGGTAGTTAAGGTGTAGTGCATTATACCATCTTTTCTTCCTCTTGTCACCTCTAAAGAGACCTTAAAATTTGCCTCCCTTCTCCTTTTAAGAGCCCGCTTTATTTGTATGCTCTTTCCTCTTGTGGTATAATCGAAAAAGAAGAACCTGGGCCAGGTCCTAAGGGGCGGGAGGGATGAAATGATCAGAGTGACGGTGGACAGCATAAAGGTTAGCCTCATTTCCAACCACCGTGTTGTAGTCCTCAAAGACGAGAACACGGAGCGGTACCTCCCCATCTGGATCGGCCCCTTTGAAGCCGACGCTATCACCATAGGTATGCAATCTATAGAGATGTCACGCCCCTTAACTCATGACCTCCTCAAGTCCCTCATCGATGGGGTAGAGGCTTCCCTCTCCCACATTTTGGTCAACGATTTGAGGGATGATACCTTCTACGCTCAAGTCGTCATCGAGTTCAATGGCCAGCGCATAGAGATCGACTCCCGCCCCAGCGATGCCATCGCCCTTGCTGTCCGGGCGAAAGCGCCCATCTATGTGGCCGAATCGGTGATGGAGAGGGCGGGTATCGTGCCCAGCGAGGAGAAGGAAAGCCTCACCGTGGAAGAAGAGGAGAGGCTAGCCCCCTTCCGCGATTTCGTAGATAGCCTCGATCTCGATGATCTTGATGAGGGGTAAGCATGGCCACAGTAAGGCTACCCCCCCAGAACATCGAGGCCGAACAGTCGGTATTAGGCAGCCTTCTTCTCGACCGTGATGCGGTGCTTAAGGTCTCCGCTTTTCTGCGCCCCGAAGATTTCTATCGCCAATCCCATAGCCTCATCTATAAAGCGATACTGGATCTCCACGAACGACGTCAGCCAGCGGATCTGATCACCCTCTGCGATGAACTGGAGCGGCGAGGGCGATTAGATGAGGTAGGAGGGCCCAGTTACCTCACCTCCCTCATCAATGCGGTGCCCACTCCGGTCTATGTGGAGGACTATGGGCGGATCGTGGAGCGAGCGGCGGTGCTCCGGCGTCTCATCGGGGCGGCAGGGGAGATAGCAGGTGTCGCCTATGAGGAAGCCGAGGATGTGGATCAGATCATCGACCGGGCGGAGCAGATCATCTTCAGCGTGGCCCAAAGGCGGGTGGAGCGGGATCTGGCTCCCATCCAGCAGGTGCTGGGTCGATATTACGATCGGATCGAATATCTCTACCAGCATCGGGGGGAGACCATCGGCCTCCCCACCGGTTTCTACGATCTGGACAAACTTCTGGGCGGATTACAACCAGCGGACCTCATCATTGTAGCCGGCCGGCCGGGCATGGGGAAGACCAGCCTAGTTTTAACTATGGCCGAGGCGATCGCTCGGAGGCAGAAGGCCACTATCGCCCTCTTCAGCCTGGAGATGCCTGGGGAGCAAGTGGTGCAGCGTCTCGTCTCTGCCGGATCGGAGATCGAGTCCCAGAGGCTTCGGATCGGGGAGTTCGAGGAGGAAGAGTTAAAGAGGATAGTCGACGTTATGGGCGAGCTATCAGAGACGTCCATCTTCATCGATGACACCCCAGCCATAACCCCCATAGAGGTGAGGGCTAAGGCTCGACGGCTGCACGCCGAGTACGGGGTGGATCTGGTCATCGTAGACTACATGCAGTTGATGAGGGCTGGGATAAGAGCCGAGAACCGCGTGCAGGAGGTCTCATATATCTCCCGGCAACTCAAATCCCTAGCCCGCGAATTGAGGGTTCCCTTGGTGGCCGTCTCCCAACTCTCGCGGGCCGTCGAGCTCAGGGCGGATAAGCGGCCCGTGCTCTCCGACCTTAGGGAGTCGGGTTCCATCGAACAGGATGCGGACGTGGTCGTCTTCATCTACCGTGAGGTCGCGGAAGAGGATTCCGATGAGACCAGCCTGGCGGACATAGTGGTGGCCAAGCATCGCAACGGCCCCACCGGGCAATTTCAACTGCTTTTTCAGAAGAAACAAGCCAAGTTCTTGAACTTCGTACGACCTGAAAGGGTAAAAGAGCAGCCCCAGCCTGTCCCCCGGCCTGGTAAGTAGCGGGGCAGGCTGGGACGCCCTGTCCTCTGGCTCAAGTCCCCTGTCCCCCTGGCCTGCCACGTGCCAGGGCAGGCAAGGCGTGCCAGGCCTAGATACCAGGACGGGCCGAACCCGACAGGGTCTTCCTTACAGGATCCTGAGGGAAGGGATGACAGGCCAGGGCCTGCGCTTTAGTGGTTGAGTGAGCCCGTACAGGGTCCTGAAATTCCTACAGGATGGTGAGATCGTTGGCTGACCACGTTGGTTCAGGAAAGGTATCTTTGGTGGTTAGAAGATGAAAGGGTTTGCTGGCTTCCCAGAAGGAAAAGTGCGCTTCACCTCCCTCCCCGATCTCTTCTTTAGCCAACTCGTGCCCCGCATCGATAATCTACCGGAATTAAAGGTCACCCTTCATCTCTTCTGGCTCCTCCACGGCAAGAAGGGCCATCTTAGGTATGCTAGTCTCCAGGAGCTGAGGGAAGACCCCTTGCTCCTCGCTGGGTTGTCCGTAAAGGATTCCGAGGGAAAGGTGGCTGGTCGGCGCCCGGAGGATCTCCTCGATGAGGGCTTGGAGAGGGCTGTGGCCCGGGGGACCCTCTTACGGGTTTCCGTAAAGGATCCCGAGGGAGGTGATAGCCAAGAGAGTTGGTATTTCTTGAATGACCCCTCATCGCGCCAGGCTGTAGAGAGAATAGAACGGGGGGAGTTGCGGCTGGAGGGGATGCCTTCGAGGCCAGGGGAGGGGGTGGAGGTGGAACGACCTAACATCTTTGCCCTCTATGAGCAGAACATCGGCGTCCTGCAACCCCTGATCGCTGAAGAGCTACGGGAGGCGGAGAAAACCTATCCTGCCGCCTGGGTAGAGGAGGCTTTCAAGATAGCGGTGGAGCGAAACGCCCGAAATTGGCGGTATATACAGGCTATTCTTGAGCGTTGGGCTCGGGAGGGGAAGGACGACGGAAAGGCTAGAAGAGATTCTAAAGAGGACCGGTATCGATACATCAAGGGAGAGTACGCCGACTACATCGAGCACTAAGCGAGAGCCATCATGCCCCATCTGTGGCGGGCTTGGTTATCTCTATCGAGATGTAGCCCCCGGCCATCCCGATTTCGGCCGCCCCATCTTATGCCAATGCAAGGAAAAAGAACTGGCGGAGAGGAGGCTCCGGGATCTGCGAAGGGCCGGCAATCTGGGGCTCCTCTCTCGCATGACCTTCGAAAGTTTTAGGCCCCAGGGGTACGGGTTACCTCTCCGCCAACGCGAAAACCTACAAAGGGCTTATGAGTTGGCCCAGGAGTTCGCCCAGGACTCTAAAGGGTGGTTGATCCTCAGCGGGGGTTATGGCTGTGGCAAGACCCATTTGGCGGCGGCCATCGCCAACTATCGACTGGAGCGGGGGGAGCCTGTCCTTTTCGTGGTGACGCCTGATCTCTTGGATCACCTGCGAGCCACTTTTAGTCCCGATAGCGCCGTAGCCTACGATGAGCGGTTCGAGACGGTGCGCACCGCTCTCCTTTTGATCCTTGACGATCTGGGAACCCAAAGCAGCACCCCTTGGGCGAAGGAGAAACTCTACCAGATCATTAACTACCGGTACAACGCTCAACTCCCCACGGTGATCACTACCAACCAGCCCCTCGATGAGATCGACGCCCGGTTGCGGTCGCGCATGACCGACCCCGACCTATGCCAGATCTACCGCATTGAGGCCCGGGACTTTCGAGCCTCTGGCGGAGAGGGGGACGAGGGGCAGAGCATCATCAGCCTCTACGCCGATCAGACCTTCGAGGCCTTTGACCCTCATCGCCCGGAGTTGCCCCCTAACGAGCAGAAGAACCTGCGAAGGGCCTACACTATCGCCGAGGAGTACGCCGAGAACCCGCAAGGCTGGCTAGTCTTTATGGGGATGTACGGTTCTGGAAAGACCCACCTCGCGGCGGCCATCGCCAACCACCTCCACCGGCAAGGGTACCCTGTCCGCTTTGAGGTCGTCCCCGACCTATTGGATCATCTGCGGGCCACCTATAGCCCCTCTAGCCCCACCTCCTACGATAAGAGGTTCGACGCGGTGCGCCATGCGCCGTTTCTCGTCCTTGACGACCTGGGGAGCCAGAGTGCTACCCCTTGGGCGCGGGAGAAACTCTACCAGATCTTCAACTACCGTTATCAGGCCAAACTTCCTACGGTCATAACTATGCGGGAATCCATGGAGGAGGCTGACCCTTGGCTCGCCTCTCGGATGCTTGACCACTCCTTCTGCACCGTCTACACCATCCTGGCTCCGCCATACCGAGGCGGGGTGGTGAGGAAAGGTCAGAGGAAGGCCAGAAAGCGGTAGTGTATCAGGGTCAATAGCAGGGTGATCTTTGGGGGACGAGGACTCTCGTCCCCTTTTGGAAGGAGGGGCGAAGATCTCTCTTAGGGACGTTTTCGTAGGTCTCAGTTGCCGGCTCCTGGGTCTCCCCTTTCGCTTGCGGAAGTCCCCTGCCTTTCCCCCCTCGCCCCGGGCGATCTTGATTCTGAAGCCTTGCTGCGTGGGAGATGTTCTCCTCTCCACACCTCTTGTGGCCACCATGCGGAGGGCCTACCCCCAGGCGCGCCTCGACTACGCGGTGGGCCCCTGGTCTCGCCCTCTCTTGGAGACCAACCCTCATCTGGACGGCCTCGTCGATTGCGGACGGGTGGGGAGCGGGCGGTACGGTTGGAGCGACTACTGGGCGCTGGTCCAACGGTTGCGAGCCAGGGGCTATGAGGCCTGCCTGGTCTTGGAGCGCTCTCCTCTGATCAGCCTTCTCCCTTATCTAGCCGGTATCCCCCACCGAGTGGGGCTAGACAGCAGCGGGCGGGGCTTCTCTTTGACCGTGCGCGTACCTGTAAGGGGTATAAAACATGAGGCGGAACTCTACCTGGATACCGCGCGGGCGGTAGGGATCAGGGTCGAGGGTGCAGCCTTGGAATTCCACCCCCGTCCTGAGGAGCGAGAGCGAGCCCAAGCGTTGTTAGAGACGGCCCAAGCCCATCCCTTGGTGGCCATCCATCCCGCCGGGGGCCGGAACCCGGGGATGTACCTCCCGGCCAAGCGTTGGCCCCCGGAGCGGTTCGCCATCATCGCCGATAGGGTAATAGAAAGTGGCGGCTCAGTCGTCCTCCTCGGTGGCCCCGGAGATGAGGAGATAGCCGCCTCGGTCAAGGAGCGTATGAGGAACGAGTCCCTGGACCTGACGGGCCGACTGACCTGGGGGGAGACGGGGGCTGTCTTGGAGAAGTGCGATCTCTGCCTGGGGAACGACACGGGGGCTATGCACTTGGCGGTGGCCGTGGGGACCCCCGTGGTGGCCATCTTCGGCCCCTCTGACCCCCGCATCTACGGCCCCTACGATGATAGAAGCGTGGCTTTGTGGAAGGGGTCAGAAAGCCTCCCTCCTTTGAGGCAGGTCAAGCCGGAAGATGCCTCCATCGAGGGGGTAACGGTGGAGGAGGTCTGGGAGGCGGTACAGGGGTTCTTGACGAACATGAGGGATTGATTACACTGAAGATAGCCGAAGAACGCCGTTGCATCATCTGGTCCAAATCATTTCCGGCGGAGCAAGAGAACGAAGCCTTAGGGAATACGCATTGCAGGTCTCCGAACTTTTTTGGATATGTGCAGGTTAGTTAGCTTTTCAATTGGACAGGGGAGAAGGAGCGGTCGTGTCAAAAGTCAAGAAGCAACATTATGTCCCTCGGTCTTACCTGAAAAGATTCACACAAGACGGTGACCAATTGTACGTTTTCGACAAGTTTGCCAAGACCTCGTTCAAGTCCAACATCAGGAAGGTTGCTAGTGAAAGGTACTTTTATGACATTCCTCAGGACATTGTGGCCAAAGACCAAGATCTGCAAATCATAGAAAAGGAGTTGTCAAAGATTGAGGCGGATTTTTCTAACGCAGTTGACGATGTCATGACGACCGTTCACGAGGAGGGGAGGATCGACGGTGATCAGAAGTCGGCCATGGCTTTCTTCATCACCATTCAGTTCCTTAGGACACGGGAGTTTCGCAGTTTTCTCATGGAGTTCTCGGAAAAGGCTGCAAAAGCCGTGTTGGACAAGTTACTCAAGTTTAGGTGGCCAGATCGCTCACCCGATGAGTACCAAGTTCAGTTCAACGAAAAGATGGCACCGTTGGAACAGGCCAAGTTCATGTTCAAACCTGCATATCTGAACAAGCTTGTCCAAGATCTAAGCAATCACATCTGGTTTGTTGGGATAAACGAGACCACTCAACCGTTATATACGTCCGATAGCCCGGTTGTCAGGAAAGGGCACAAGATACATCCAATCGTGAGCTACGAAGGGTTAGCCTCTGAGGGCATTGAGATAGCCTTCCCCATAACCCCAAAGCATATTCTGGTCCTTAGCGAGAGGACGTTTTTTGCAGACTATGTAAAGTGGGACTGCAGTTCTGTAACGCTCAAGGCTGAGAGCATCAAGTACTACAACAGCCTACAGGTCTTTCAGAGCTATCGCCAGATCTGTTGCCCATCCGATAAGTTCACCCTAGCCAAAAGGATATGTAATGAGCATCCAGAACTGTCTACTCCAGATCGAACCAGGGTTGAGGTCCTCTGAGGATGGGGTATCATCCGGTGTACAGAAGCTTCCACCGCAGGGGAAGGCGTATAGTGAGTCGGGTTATGGGTTTGGAGCCAAGGGATAGCGAACGGTGACGGGCAATCGCCCTAGCATCACCTCATTCTTCACCAACTTGCAAGCGCCCATGCCCTTGGGGTGCAAGGTCCGCTTGCTTTTGCGCAGCAATAGGAAGGAACAACGGTGCGACTGAACCTTCCGCGCCAAGTCGAGAGGGGACAACCACTGAAGGAGCAATCAAAGGAACCCCAAACGTAGCGTCGGGCTTCAGCCCGACGTGAACAAGAGACCGTACCGAGGGAGGCGCCCACAGGAGGAAAGGAGATAAGATAATGACTACCTTTATCACGCTGATTAACTGGACCCAGAAAGGCATCGAGAACGTCAAGGAGAGTCCAGCCCGCTTGGATGCGGCCAAAGCGGCCTTCCGGGCAGCCGGCGCGGAGGTCAAAGGCTTCTACCTGGTTATGGGTCGGTACGACATGGTCTTGATCTCCGAGGGGCCTGATGCTGAGACCGCGGCCAAACTGTCCCTGGCAATCGGGTCACAGGGCAACGTCCGCACCGAAACCCTGCGTGCCTTCACCGAGGAGGAGTACCGAAAGATCATCGCCGCGCTGCCCTGAGCAGCCACTCAGGGCGCGGCATTGCAAAGCCCTGGGGCGCCTCCCCACCCCTCCCTGATCACGCGGTGGAAGCGGCAGGCCGAGAGGTATGATGAGTCTTCCTGCTAAGGCGGAACCCGGGAATAGCGAACCATGACGGGCAATCGACCTAGCATCGCCTCATCCTTCACCAACTTGCAAGTGTCCATGCCCTTGGGGCGCAAGGCCCGGGATGACAGGGCGGGCTGGTCTCCCCATCTTTCCCAGGAGGAGTCACAGGGCAACTCAACCTTCTGCCCTGGGGTGAGAGGTATCGTGACTCCGCATGAAATCAAGCATGAGACGGCGAGGAGGAGAGGTGGAGAATAGAAAAATGATATTGCTTGAGGGAAACATCGCAGCCGGAAAAAGCACGGTCGGCAAGGTACTTAAGGCATCAGCGATGTTCGATTTCCTCGAGGAGCCTGTTGATGCGTGGCAAAGTGCATTCGCTTCCAATCTGCTGGATGCGTTTTATCGTGATATGGGCAGGTGGGCGTTTACTTTTCAGATAGTGGCCTTCATCACGCGCCCAAAGACGTGGAAAGAGGTCCTGGCGCTCACCAGCCACAGGCTCGTGGTTCTTGAACGGTCGGTCTTTACCGACCGCCATGTGTTCGCTCCAATGCTGCATCGCCTTGGCGCGATGAGCGATGCGGAGTGGCAAGTGTACTGCGGGCTGTGGGATTTCGTGGTATCCAACTATTGTGTGGAACCAGATTGTATCTTGTACTTACGTACACCTGCTGAGGTCTGCTTGGAGCGTATCACGATTCGTGGGCGGAACGAGGAGGGCGGGATCACTCTGGAGTACCTGCGGCAACTTGAGACGTTGCACGATAAATGGTTGCTTGAGCATCCGCGCGTCATCACCCTGGACGGTACAACACAGTGGACAGCTGATGAGGTCTTGGAGTTAACAAAAGGCCTCGTTGGGACGAGAGTGTCTGAATCTTCCGCGACAGGGTGAGAGATATGACGAGTCTTCCTGCTAAGGCGGGACCCGGGAATAGCGAACCATGACCTGCAATCGACCCAGCATCACCTCATTCTTCACCAACTTGCAAGTGCCCATGCCCTTGGGGCGCAAGGTTCGGTTGCTCTTGCGCAACAACTGGCTTAAGATTCGCAGGCGGAGCAACTGCTGTGGACATCACGGAGAGCCTGGATGTTGACAGGTCCCACCTGAAAGACTGGGCCAGTCTCCCCATCTTTAGAGTGGCTGAACCTTCTGCAGTAGAGTAAGATGGGTAATGAAGAGGTTAGACAACATTTAGGAGGTATGCTATGGAGAAGAACAAACTAGTCGAGATCGCAAGACTGATAGCCAGCATAATAATTTGCCAGGGGGCGGGCTTAATCGGCTCAGTTTTCACCACCCCTGCCATCCCAACCTGGTACACGACCCTGAGAAAGCCATCTTTCAGCCCACCCAATTGGTTGTTCGCCCCGGTTTGGATCACCCTCTTTACCCTCATGGGGGTATCAGCGTTCCTTGTGTGGCGCAAGGGTCTAGGCGATCAACAGGTCAAAGTAGCCCTAAGCACTTTCGTTGTCCAGTTGATCCTCAACATCTCGTGGTCGGTGGTGTTCTTCGGGCTCAGATCCCCTCTCGCCGGGCTCATTGTTATCTCAATTCTCTGGGTCGCAATATTGTTGACGATCCTGAACTTCTCCAAGATATCAGTGACGGCGGGACTACTGCTACTACCTTACATCCTATGGGTAAGTTTCGCTGCCGTCCTCAACCTCTTCATTTGGAGGCTCAATAGTTGAGATTGTGGAGCATACATCCCAAGTATCTGGATACCATGAACCTGGTAGGCTGGGGCCAGGGGATAGCGAACCGTGACGGTCAATCGCCCTAGCATCACCTCATTTTTCACCAAGGCTGTGAAGGAAGAAGGGCATGATTCGTCAATGTGACAATACCGACTTTGAGATGATCTACTCCATTATCAACGACGCGGCTCAAGCGTATAAAGGGGTTATCCCCGCGGATTGTTGGAAAGAGCCTTACATGTCCAAAGAGGAACTTCGGAATGAGATGGACGAGGGTGTCGTATTCTGGGGATATGAAGAAGATGGCAAACTGATTGGTGTGATGGGCATTCAACAGGTTCAAGATGTAACCCTCATGAGACACGCCTACGTTCGCACGGCCAAACGAAATCAGGGCATAGGGGGAGGATTGCTATCCTATCTTCGAAAGCAGACCACTCGCTCGATCTTAGTCGGCACTTGGGCAGATGCCGTTTGGGCGATTCGTTTCTATAAAAAACATGGTTTTCGATTGGTTGCTTCGGAAGAGAAGGAGCGGTTGCTGAGAAAATACTGGTCGGTCCCCGAACGTCAGATCGAAACCTCTGTGGTTCTAGCAAGTCAAAAGTGGTTCGATGCTCGCAAACGAGAAGCAAACAGCGCCAAACCAGCGTCTTTGCGGTTCGTCTGATAGGCTTGGGGAGCGGCTAGGAAACCAGGCCAAATCTTCCCAGACAGGGTGAGAGGTATGACGAGTCTTGCTGCTAAGGCGGGGGCAAGGGGGTAGCGAACCATGATGGGCAACCGACCTAGTATCACCTCATTCTTCACCAACCTGCAAGCGCCCATGCCCTTGGAACGCAAGGTCCACTTGCTCCTGCGCAACAACTGGATCAAGGTGCGACGACGGAGCAACTGCTGTGGCCACCCCGGAGAGCCTGGCTGTTGACAGGTCCCGCCTAAGAGACTGGGCCAGTCTCCCGATCTTTCCTGACATTGGAGAAAAAAGATGAACAAAAAGAGGAGGAATTCAGGGATGTTAATTCCCACCATAATAATGGGGGTACTGGCAACTATTCTTCTTTTCATAGGATACTACAAAGGAGAGGGGCAACACATTAGTGGTATGAAATCGGCCCTGAATATGACAGTTGAAATCCTACCCTTGTTGGTTTTCGCCTTTATCGTGGCGGGTATGGTTCAGGTTCTTCTTCCTCGAGAGCTATTAACAAGATGGGTGGGCGTGGAATCTGGTATGCGAGGGATACTTATCGGTTCAGTGGCCGGCGGCCTGGCCCCTGGAGGTCCTTATGTCAGTTTACCCATCGTCGCTGGACTCTTACGCTCTGGCGCCGGTGTAGGGACTATGGTTGCCTTTCTAACAGGGTGGTCGTTATGGGCGGTCAGCCGATTGCCGATGGAGGTAGGGATATTAGGCTGGAAATTTACGCTCATTCGCATCGCAAGTACATTCTTCTTCCCACCCATTGCTGGATTGATAGCCCAGACGTTCTTTGCAGGCGTAAAACCATAATATTGACGAAATAAAGAGGACGTTACTTCATTTACAAGCGTGTCCGCGGTTCGCCGAGTTTATCCTGTCTGCCCTCTGGCCCGCCCGCCCCTCTGGCCTGCCATGTGCCAGGGTAGGCAAGGCGTACTAGGCCGGGGTGAAAGGCCAGGGAGCGAAGCCGAACGGCCACCCAAATCCGCCTACCACGGGCTTGTCATACGGGATTACACTTCCTCAGGGCTCAGTATCCGGTGACAGAGTGGAGATGATTCATCCTGAGGTCACCATCGAAGGAAGGGATGTAGGGTGTGGCTGGGATGAGAAGGAGAGCCTGGGCCGAAGACGCTGCGATGCAGGATAGCCCTGCATCGTATGCCCTGCCCAGGCTCTCCACAGTAATCTTATCATCTCGTACCCCGACCATCAATGGGAAGTTAGTACCAATTCTTTGGCGATAATCGTGATGAGGGGCAGCACATGAGAAGCGGAGGCGATCACCGATGAATTTTCGGCGTCATCATCTGGGGGAAATCGTCTGCGGCCGGGTGAGAGGTATGGTGAGTTGGGCTGGTGGGTAGTCACTTCATAGGCCGGAGTGCCCGGTTTACTCGATCGGTGCATCGGGTTGGACTAACAAGATGGGGAGTAGAAGTGCTTTATAAACAGATCCTTGGGGGGGAACACGATCATGAGAGAGTCAGCTAGCGAAGCCGTTTTTCTCACAGCCGATCATTTCATATTTGGCAAGATAAGGACCGCTCCTAGGCGGTTCAGCGATGTCCTAAACGACCCAATGGCCAGCTGGATCCTCCTTCTCGAGGTTGAATTGGCTCGAGCCAATGAGCCCCGGGAGATAGTCGTCACTTTCCCTGAAATGGTGCTTTCGAAGGCACACATTCTTGCGGCCATCATCACGCAAGAACCCCTTTATGATAAGCCGAGGCACCTTTTGCGCTACACCCATAGATATCCAGAGCGGCTACATGTTTGCATCCCTCCCTACCAGATAGAAGGAGTTGGATATCTGGATAAAGGGGGGCAACTACAGGCTATATTTTCTGTCGAAGCCAGGGGGTTCCTTCCTCTCACCGAAGCGAGCATAGTTCTCACCTCCGACCCGGATATCCAGCTGCGTGCAGATGTGACTATGGTGAACCGGCGAGCCATTTGCGGCCTGAGCAGATCTGAAGAAGTCTCCGCCGAAGGCGAGACGCAAGATCAGCCATCCCAGGGAGCACCTTCTGCAGAGAAAGAGTGATCGCTCTTGCGGTGGCAGAGTGGGAGAAGGAATGTGAGGATGTGGCCGGGTGACTGCCTCTTGCGGGGTGGTGTCAGAGGCATGGTGAGTCGGGCTGCTACGGTGGAGCCAGGGGATAGCGAACTATGACGGGGAATCGACCTAGCATCACCTCATTCTTCACCAACTTGCAAGCGCCTATGCCCTTGGGGCGCAAGGT
Organism: uncultured Anaerolineales bacterium; assembly: GCA_964383935.1. Lineage (GTDB taxonomy): Bacteria > Chloroflexota > Anaerolineae > UBA7937 > UBA7937 > UBA7937. Next base: position 22,396 of record CAYLIE010000009.1, read on the forward strand.
GCGGCTGCTTTTGCGCAACAATTGGATCAAGGTCCGAGGGCGGAGCGCCTGCTGTGGGCACTACGGAGAGCCTGGCTGTTGACGGGTCCCGCCTGAGAGACTGGGTCAGTCTCCCGATCTTTCCTGACATTGGAGAAAAAAGATGAACAAAAAGAGGAGGAATTCAGGGATGTTAATTCCCACCATAATAATGGGGGTACTGGCAACTATTCTTCTTTTCATAGGGTACTACAAAGGAGAAGGGCAACACATTAGTGGTATGAAATCGGCCCTGAATATGACGGTTGAAATCCTACCATTGTTGGTCTTCGCCTTTATCGTGGCTGGTATGGTTCAGGTTCTTATTCCTCGAGAGCTATTAACAAGATGGGTGGGTGTGGAATCTGGTATGCGAGGGATACTCATCGGTGCAGTGGCTGGCGGTTTGGCCCCTGGGGGCCCGTATGTCAGTTTACCCATCGCTGCTGGACTTTTGCGCTCTGGCGCCGGTGTAGGAACTATGGTCGCGTTTCTAACAGGGTGGTCATTATGGGCAGTTAGCCGATTGCCGATGGAGGTAGGGATATTAGGCTGGAGATTTTCGCTCATTCGCATCGCAAGCACATTCTTTTTTCCCCCCCCATTGCTGGATTGATAGCCCAGACGTTCTTTGCAGGCGCAAAACCATAATATTGACGAAATAAAAGGGATGTGAGGGTGTGGGCCAGGTGAACAGTTGATGAGGTGCCTGGAGAGTTAGGAGGCAAAACATGACCGTCCAAGCTTATGTGTGAGTGATGGTAAAAGGTGGCCAGAGCGAGAAGGTGACCGCAGCCCTGCGGGAGATCGAGGGTGTCAAAGCTGCTCACAGCGTCACAGGCATGTACGACGTGATCGCTTTTGTCGAGGTTGAGGACTCGGCGGCGTTGGGTCAACTGGTCATCTCCAAGATACAGGCCATTGAGAGCACTATGAGAACCCACACTTGCGTGGTGATATAGTTCTCATCGCAGATGTGGGCTCGGATCTGGCCCGGTGCCTTACTTGCAGAGGTGAGGAGGAGAGCCTGGGCCGAAGACGCTGCGAAAGATCGATAGATCGATCGCATGCCCTGCCTGGGCTCTCCACAGTAATCTTATCACCTCGCACCATGGCCATCAATGAGAAGTTAGTACCAATTCTTTGACAGCAATCGCGACGAGGGGCAGGTAATGACACGCGGAGGCGACCAACGATGACCTTCTGTGCCATCATCCGCCCCAAATCTCATGCGGCAGGGTGAGGGGGGACAATCACTGATGGAGGAATCCATCGAAGGAGCAGGTCTATGCCAGCAAAGATTAGCGTAAGCAGAAAGGAAGAGGACGCTACTGGGTGGGTCTTCGAGGTGGCTATCTCCGAGCCGGGGAGTGAAACCGTCCACACGGTCACGCTCAGCAAGGCGGACTATGAGCGGCTAACCAAGGAAGAGGCCCCACCCGAAAACCTGATTGAGTGTTCCTTTGAGTTCCTTCTCCAGCGGGAGCCCAAAGAATCGATACTCCGCCGCTTTGATCTCACCAAGATCGGCTTCTACTTCCCCGAAAACGAGCAGGAGATACGCCAAAGGCTCGGCTAATCCCTTCTACCCCATATCCCCCAGTTCTTACGCTACCTTCAGTCATCCTTCTCTGGCTCTATGCACCTCTTGACAAAGGCGTCGCCTTGTGATATGCTTCACATAGCATAATCACGTAAAAACGAATATAAGTAGATACGATAATTCAAGGAGGAGAGGATGAGGGAAGATCTAGAGCAAGAGATCGCTCAACTGCACGCTGAGGTTTGTCAGGGGATAGCGGAGCCCAAGCGTATCCTCATCTTCTATGAGCTCAACGAGGGGAAGAAAAACGTCTCGGAGCTGGCGGAGGCCTTGGGCGTGAGCCAAGCCACCGTGTCTCGGCATCTGAAGGTGCTTCGGGACCGCGCCATGGTCATAACCGAGCGGGAGGGGGTGAACATCTACTACTCCCTAGCCGATCGAAGGATCATCCAGGCGTTGGACCTCTTGAGAGAAGTATTGGCCTCCATATTGGAGCGCCGTAAGGAATTGGCTGAAGCGATCAGCGAGGAATAGAATATCTTAATTCAGGAGGTTAAGGATGGCGGAAGAGAACACTCCAAGGAAGGCTACCATCATCGTCTTCAGCGGCGATATGGACAATGTTTTTGCTGCCTTCAGCATCGGTACCACCGCTGCTGCCATGGGCATGGAGACGAGCATGTTTTTCACCTTCTGGGGCCTTAAAGCGATCCAGAAGGGGAACCTCACCGGTCGCGCCCTATTCGGGCGGATGGTGGGGCTTATGAACCGGGGCGGCATTGACCGTATCGGGCCGTCTCGCTTTAACTTCGGCGGCATAGGCCGCTGGATGTTCAAGAAGATGATGAAGGACAAGGGGGCCACCTCCCTGCCAGAACTGCGCCAGATGGCGATTGACCTGGGGGTGAAGTTGCTGGGATGTCAGATGAGCATGGACGTGATGGAGATCACCCGCGAGGACCTGATTGACGAGGTCACCGATTGCGTCGGCGCGGCTGCCATGCTTCTCGAGGCTCAGCAGGCAGATATCACCCTGTTTATCTAACGGCCTCAAGACTCAATATGACAGACGAGTTTATGGTGGGCGACGCAACGGAGTGGTTCAGGTTAACCCTCTGTGACGTTCCATGCCTGAGATAGACCATACGAGGAGGAAAAATGGACGAATTCACCCCGACCAAGACCTTGGATGCGCGCGGGCTGCAGTGCCCGATGCCCGTGGTGCGCACCAGCCAGGAGATCAAAAGCATCTCCGCAGGTGATATCTTGGAGGTGCTGGCCACCGATCCCGGATCTGTGGCGGACGTCCACGCCTGGTGCCAGAGCACTGGCAACGAGTTGCTGAAAATGGGGAAAGAAGACGGCATCTTGAAGTTTTACATCCGCCGTGTCAAGTAAACGTCTCTGGGGAAGAGGCCATCCTCTCCTCCTGTCTCTGTTATGCCAATCAGGGAGGATGTTTTATGAAAGTCGTAGCGTTTCTCCTTTACTACATCACCCCTTACATCGCTCTAGCCGTCCTTCTAGGAGGAACAGCCTATAGGCTTTACCAATGGCGACAAAAGAGGCCGGTTTCTGCCCACCTCTCCCTGTTTCCCCGCCCACAGACCCACTGGGGACGGCTGCTGGATACACTGGTGGATATGTTCAGCCTGAGGGGACTCTGGCAGGTGAACAAAGCTTTGTGGGCAGGTGGGTTCATTATGCACCTAGGCCTTCTTCTCTTGCTGTTGGGACACGTCCGGGTTTTCACCGATTACTACTTCCTCTGGGAATTGCTGCGATGGGGGGAAGAGCAGCAGACCCAGTTCTCTCACGTAGCCGGAACGATTGCCGGTTTGCTCTTCATGGTCCCTCTTTTTTACCTGCTGGTACGTCGATGGAGTGGCGCGGTCAAGTGGATCTCCACCCCGGAGGATTTTCTCCTCCTGTTTCTCTTGCTGGGGATCGCCATTACTGGGAATCACATGCGCTTTCTGCTGGAGGTGGACTCTCACGAGGTGCGCCGCTTTCTCCAGGGTCTGGTCTTTTTCCACTGGCAGCCAGTCCCCGCAAGCGCTGGAGCCTCTTTCACCTATCACTTCGCTTTTGTACAACTCCTGATGGTTTGTTTCCCCTTTAGCAAATTGAGCCACACTATCGGCGCCGTATTTTCCAATATGGTAGCCAGGAGTTAAGGAGAGGATGATGCTCACTCGATTCCTTGGAGCCCTCCGCGAGCGCATCAGCAGACCATTGCAGTACTATCAGGACATCTGCGTGCGGTGTGGTGCCTGCATTGACGCCTGCCATTTCCATATCGCCTCCAGAGACCCGGCCCATATCCCCGCCTATCGGATGATGTTGGTTAAGAAACTGATGCAATCTGGGAGTTCCGGTAACGGCACGCTGTTGGACTGGTATCGCGAGTTCTGGGAGATTGATGGTCGAATGGTAGCCGAACTCCAGCGGGCTATGTGGGAATGCACCGGCTGTCGCCGCTGTGCGGTTTTCTGTCCTTTCGACCTGGATACGGGTCTGCTGGTGAGCGCGGGGCGGTTCTCCTTGCTACAGGAAGGACTAGGACCCGAGATGATCGCCGAGATCGGCAATGCGGAGGTCAGCAAGGGAGAGATCATCGAGTCCATCAAGGAGTTCTACTTGGACCAGGTGAAGGCGCTGGAGGAACGATTACAGAACGAGTTCGCCCCCAGCCTCCAGATCCCGGTAGAGAGGGAAGGAGCACGGGTTCTCTATGTGCCGCTAGTTGGGGAGCATAACATCATCCCGGTGGCGAAGATTTTCCACGTGGCGGGGGAGGACTGGACCTTAAGCCTGTTCACCGCTACCAACCATTCCTTCTTCGTCGGAGACATGGCCAAAGCCAAACGGGCGGCCCACTGGATCGTGGAGGAGGCCCGTCGTCTGGGTGTGAAGGCCATCGTGTATCCCGAGTGTGGCCACGCCACCCGTACGTTGCTCCACTATTTCGACGAGTGGTTTGGGGAAGAGGTCACCGGCCTGGAGCGGATAAGCGTGATTCAGTTGGTTGCCTCTTATCTGGCCGAGGGAAAGATCCGCGTGCGGCCCGGCGCTTTCAATGTTCCCCTCACCTATCACGATCCCTGCAACTTGGGGCGGAATGCAGGGATATACGAGGAGCCGCGCGCGTTGATCAAGGCCGTCGCCACGGAATTCCAGGAACTCAACCCCAACCGGGCGTTGAACTGGTGCTGCGGTGGGGGTGGAGGATTGATCGCCGCTCCGGAGATGAAAGAGGTGCGGATGCAGGCGGGACGGCCAAAAGTGGAACAGATTCGCCAGACCGGCGCTCAGCGGGTGGTTACCGCCTGCGAAAACTGCAAGACCCAGTTGACGGATCTGAACGCGTATTACGAGATGGGTGTTGAAATCAAAGGAGTTGTTGCTCTCATTGCTGATGCCTTGATTCTATGAGCCTGCCCACGGGTGGCGGAACGTGAAATAGATGGGCAGAGAAACGTTTTTGAATCTACGCGAGTACTTGGACAAGTACTTCTTGTTTTGTCGTGATCTCCCGCATGGCTTGACTGAGGATAAGGTTGCCGTCATCGAGAGCTTCGGCAACTAATCCGGGGAGGCGTGAACATGAGCCGTCATGAGAAACAGCACCAGACCCCCGAGTGGCAATGGGAACAGGCCCTGATTGACGCCTACTATGACCACCGTTGGCGCCAGCTGCTGGAGCCTCTCTGTGAGACTTTCCAGCGCTGGAAGGCCGGTGAACTCACCCACGCCGATGTAGACCGCGCTATGGAGGAAGCCTACAAAGAGAAGTGCTGGATCAGCAACCTTTTCGCCCAAAGACGGGACCGCACGGTGGCTCTCATCCAGTGGTGGGACCGCGAGTGGTTTGAGGCGTGGGTGGAGAAGTACCGCCCGCCCTCGGGTGTCCGGCCGGTCTCCCCGCCGGAATGAGCCTCCGAGGAGAAAGCAGGCCAGGGCCGGCCTCGCTACTCTCCTACCCCATATCCCCCAACTCATAGAGTATTGCCGAGGCAGCGACCAGCCCCGCCGTCTCGGCCCTCAGTATGCGGGGGCCTAACGTGACGGGGATGGCCCCGTATCTCTGCCCCTGCTCTATCTCCTGGGGGGTGAACCCTCCTTCTGGGCCGATGAAGAGGTTGACCGAGAAGGGCCTGGGCTGGGCACTCCTGAGGACAGAGCGCAAACCGATGCTCTTCTCTTGGGCTGCCATCCCTGGGCCAGCCTCCTCCCAGGGGACGATGGTCAGCCCGCCTCGGCTGGCCTCCTGCCAGGCCTGACGCAGAAGCAAGGCTGGCCGGAGGACGGGAAGGCGGCCTCGCCTCGACTGCTGTGCCGCCTCTAGGATGATCCGCCTCCACCTTTCTAGTTTCTTCTCTCCGATATCCTCCAGGCTGGAGATGATACACCGGGCGGCGACCACGGGAACGAAAGCCACTACCCCCACCTCGGTGCACTTTTGCAATACGCTCTCGAAAGCATGTCCTCTGAGGAGGGACTGGTAGAGGGTTATCTTCGCCCGAGGCTCGCTGGTGGCCAGGCTCTTCTGCAGGATGTGCCCCGCTACCCGCTCTCGACTCACCTCGTCCAGTTCCACCTGGTATTCCCAGCCCGAGTTATCGAGGAGGATGACCCCATTGCCCGGCTTCAGGCGGAGGACGTTCCTTATCTGGTGGGTCAGGGGGGCGGTGATCTCCACCCCTTCCCCCTGAAGCCATTCTGGGGGGATAAAAAAACGGTGTAGATGCATCCTGGTGGGGGATCGACTTACTTCCCCTCTCTCCTTCCTATCAGGGTGACCCAATCTTCCTTCTGAAGAGGGCTCAACTCCTTGAGCCCCCCCTCTCTAAAGGTGTTCCTTGCTTCCCTTTCTTCAGAAGCCATGATTCCGGCGGCGATGAGGAGACCCTCTGGCTTCAGAAGATCGAGGAGCCCCTTTTCTATAAGATGGGCAATCGTCCGGGCCAGGATGTTCACTACTATCAGATCGAAGGGGGACCCCTTCGCCGCTTCCAGCGATCCCTCTTTCACTTTCACCGTCTTACGGACGCCATTAGCCAGAACGTTCTGTTTCGCTATCTTCACCGCCAAGGGGTCGGTGTCCAGGGCCAGGACGGCGCTTGCTCCCAGTTTGGCGGCGGCGATAGCCAAGATGCCGGAGCCGGTACCGACATCGAGGACCTTCGTCCCGCGAGAGAGGTGCTCTTCTAAGGCTTCCAGGCACATGCGGGTAGTGGGGTGGAGCCCCGTCCCGAAAGCCATCCCTGGATCGAGGGTGATGACCACCTCACCGTCAGAGGGGGCATACCTCTGCCAGGAAGGAGATACCACCAAGCGACGACCGATATGCTGGGGCTCGTAGTGGGTTTTCCACGCCTCGGCCCACTCCTCTTCTTTCAGTTCTCTCACCAGGGGCTCGGGCAAGGGCCTTATCTGCCCCAGATGCCAGAGGGCTTCGTAAAGGGGCTTCAACCTCTCGTCCGGAGAGGGCACGAACGTTTTCACGGTTACCAGGAGGTCATCAGGCGACACCTCCACCACCGCTCCTCCCTCTCCGTACTGGTTGAAGAGTTCACTTATCGCCTCTGCGCTCTCTTCATCAACCCGAAGGCTTATCTCTAGCCAGTTCAAGGTTCTGCCTTTCGTGGGGAGAAGTCAGAGGTTGAAAGCATCCTTTATCCTATCCAAGAACCCCTTTTCGCTCTGAGGGATCACCTCTTTGCCCAGGGTCTTGGACAATCGCTTGAGGAGTTCTCGCTGTTCGTCGGTGAGGTTGGTGGGGGTGACCACGTAGACGGTGACCAACTGATCGCCGCGGCCATCGTCTCTGAGGCGGGGGATACCCCTCTTTTTCAGCCTGAAGGTCTCGCCCGTTTGGGTGCCCGCGGGGATGGTGAGGGTGGTCGTGCCCTCCAAGGTGGGCACTTCTATCTCATCGCCCAGGGCAGCCTGGGCCATGTTAATGGGCAACTCCAGGAGGATGTCGGAGTTTTGGCGCTTGAAGTAGCGGTGCTTCTTGACCGAGAGGTACACATATAGATTGCCGGGCGGCCCGCTCCATAAGCCCGCCTCTCCTTCCCCATCCAGGCGGAGGCGGACTCCGGAATCGACACCGGCGGGGATGGTCACCTCTAGTTTCTTTGTGACCCGAACGCGCCTATCCCCTCGACACTCTTGACAGGAGGTGACGACCACTTCCCCTTCCCCGTGACAGCGAGGGCAGGTGACCACGTTGACGAAGGAGCCGAAGAGGGACTGGCGGACATGGCGCACCTCACCCGTGCCATTGCACTCAGGGCACCTGATGGGCTCGGTGCCCGGCTCAGCGCCGGTGCCGTTGCAGCGGGGGCAGGTATCCAGGCGGGAGAGCTCTATCTCCTTTTCACAGCCGAAAACCGCCTCCTCGAACTCCAGCCTAAGGTCATAGCGAAGGTCGGAGCCCCGCTGGGCGCGGGTTCGGGGACCGCGAGGCCGCATCCCGAAGCCGAAGAGGTCTCCGAAGATATCGCCCAGGCCTCCGAAGCCCCAGTCCATATCTCCGAAGCCGCCCACATCCGCGCGGCCGAAGCGGTCGTAGTTGGCCCGCTTCTGGGGGTCGTTTAGCACCTGATAGGCCTCGTTTATCTCCTTGAAGCGGGCCTCGGCGTCAGGGGCTTTGTTCACATCAGGGTGACACTCGCGGGCCAGGCGGCGATAGGCCCGCTTTATCTCGTTCTGCGAGGCGTTCCGGGGGACGCCCAATATCTGGTAGAAATCGCCTCTAGCGCTCATAAGTCAGTTAATAAATCCAGTTCCTTAAGAGGGAGCCTCACGCTTCGCGGTAGGCTTCCAGGAACTCATCCCTTGATATCCCCGCTTGGGTGCAGATGGCTCGTAGCGTTGAGCCTTTTATCTTGGGGTGATTAGGCATGGTTAGCGGCGTTTTGGTGCCATCGGGACTCTCTCGCACCATAGCGATGTGCTCTTTTTCACGAACCAATCGAAAGCCGAGGAGCCCCAAAGCCTTGACTACCTTTCGCTTGGGCGCATCCACTGGCCATTTGGCCATCAGATAGAGACCCCTGTCTCGGCAACAAAGGCTTCGATGACCGGCGAGTCGGTCTCAAGAATCTCTTGGCCGAAGGTCTCGATATGGAAGCGGATGGCCGATTTCACATCAGCCAGAGCCTCCTCATACGTATCCCCCTGGCCGACAACAACCCCTTTCAGTCCCAGCGGATATGCTATGTAGCCATCGGGATGTTTTTCAACCACTACTTTGAACTGTTGCATCGCATATCTCCTCTCAGTGCTCTCGCGCTCTCTAACTCCTAACTGCCAAAACGACTGGCAAGGGCAGGTTGCGCGATATTCGGAAAAGTATCCACTCTTCTAGGGCCTCTTCCAACTCGTCGCGACATCCTTCAAGGGTGCTAGCATTAGCATAGATACCCTGAATGCCGGGGATCTCACCGTAGAAGGTATTATCATCGGGAAGGATTTCGTACCTTGCCTTTTGCATTGCCGCGCGGATATATCTGGTTAACATATTGATGCCTCCTCAAGAACACCACTTATTATATGCGAGGTTCAGTTGATATTGCTCCCCGGCGCAGGTGGCGGTAGGCCCGCTTAATCTCGCTCTGCGAGGCGTTCCGGGGAACGCCCAATATCTCGTAGAAATCGCGTCTAGCGCTCATGGGCTAATTAGGGACACCTGAGCGATCTCCCTCGCCACTCTATCTTTAATTTCTTGTGCGCATGTGAAGACTTCAATGATGGAGAGGAAGTGATCAGCTTTGAAAGACTTAGCCTGCTTTGCATCAGCTATCATTTGAAGTGCCTTAAGACCGAGTAAAAAGGTGTCAAATACTATTCGTTCATCGCCTTGCTGTTGCACAAAGCTTAGATAGAGGTCAAATTTCCATTTCTGGTGTTGATATGGCAAATTTACTCCTGAAAGACTCCCAGTCTAGGAATTGACGTGCGCCCTTACGTTTTTCCACATCTATTATTGAATCCCTTGCCGTGTATATTTCGCCATAGCCATATTTAATATCGTAATTAATCCAATTTCTCCATTCGTTCTCCCAAGAAGCTCCTTTTTTGGAAACGCCACCTGCACTTAAGGGGGCACATATCATCTCATATCCTTCGGGAGCCTTGAAGTTCTCAAAAGTCTCAGAAAATAGCTTCCAGGTATTTTGATGGGAACCGCCGCCATTGGTCCGGGTTACTATGTAACCCTTTGGGTTCCGCACAACTTTGAATGACCCAATGTTCTCACACCAAAAAACCCCCGCTCCCATTAAACGTAAAAGGGCCACAATCCCCCAAAAACGGCCGTAGTATCTTGTTACCTCTGCCCACGATTGGTAACCGCCATATTGAACATGTTTGTATGCGAGGTAATGGTACAGTGCTTTTTTGAGATATCCTTCGCTTTCAAACAAAAACGCGCCATCTAGATGGTCTCTTGGAAGAGTAACCCCCTCTTTTAGAATCGATTTGATGGATTTGCGAGAAGCCTTGCGTTTTTCAGCGATACTCCGTGCTACGAGTTGCGTCACATAATAGGGAGAGCTGTTAACATCTTTATAATAGTTAGCTAATTCAGATAGATTTTGCGCCATTATTTTGACCGGTTTACTGCGAGGGGCGAGAGCCTCAGGCCCCCGCCCCTTTTCTTTATACTTCCCTGAACTCGCCCTCCACCGTCCCCTCGTCCTCTGGCGGCTTCTCTTCGCCTTCTGGGGGCGGGGTGGGGCCTCCGGCGGCCTCGTACATCCGAGCGCCGATCTTCTGTAAGACCTGGCCTAACTCCTCGGTCTTCCGGCGGATGAGGGCGATGTCCTTCCCCTGCATCGCCTCTCGGACTTCCTTGACCTTGGCCTCTACCTCGCTCCGCACGTCGCTGGGCACCTTGTCGCCCAGGTCGCGCAGGGTCTTCTCCGCCGTATAAGCCACGGAATCGGCGTAGTTTCGGGCCTCGATCTCCTCCTTCCGCCTCTTATCATCGGCCTCGTGCTCCCTGGCCTCCTTCACCATCCGCTCGATCTCCTCGTCGGTGAGACCAGAGGAAGCGGTGATGGTGATATGTTGCTCCCTGCCCGTGGCCTTATCCTGAGCCGAGACGTTGAGGATGCCGTCGGCGTCTATATCGAAGGTAACCTCGATCTGAGGGATGCCCCGCGGTGCTGGCGGGATGCCGTCCAGCATAAAGCGTCCCAGGGTCTTATTGTCGGGGGCCATGGGCCGCTCCCCTTGCACCACGTGGATCTCCACCGAGGTCTGTCCATCGGCAGCCGTGGAGAAGATCTGCGACTTCTTGGTGGGGATGGTGGTGTTCCGCTCGATCAGGGCCGTAGCCACGCCCCCCAGAGTCTCAATGCTCAGGGTCAAGGGGGTGACATCCAGAAGCAGGACATCCTTCACCTCTCCTTTCAGAACGCCGGCTTGGATGGCCGCCCCTAAGCCCACCACCTCGTCGGGGTTAATCCCCTTATGGGGCTCCTTGCCGAAGAAGTCGGCTACCATCTTCTGGACGGCAGGCATCCGCGTCTGCCCCCCTACCAGGATCACCTCATCGATATCGGAGGGTTTAACTTTCGCATCCTCCAGTGCCTGCTTCATAGGGGGTATAGTCCTCTCCACGAGATCCCCCACCAACTGCTCCAGTTTAGAGCGGGTAATGGTCATAGTGAGATGCTTGGGCCCAGAGGAGTCAGCGGTGATGAAGGGGAGATTGATCTCCGTCTGCATCACGGTGGAGAGTTCGCACTTAGCCTTCTCCGCTGCCTCCTTCAGCCGCTGGAGGGCCATCCTATCCCCGCGCAGGTCTATCCCTTGCTCCTTCTTGAACTCGTCGGCTATCCAGTCGATGACCCGCTGGTCGAAATCATCGCCTCCCAGGTGGGTGTCCCCGTTGGTGGATTTCACCTCGAAGACCCCCTCGCCTATCTCCAAGACAGAGATATCGTAGGTGCCGCCCCCCAGGTCGAAAACGGCTATCCGCTCGTCCTGCTTCTTATCCAGGCCATAAGCCAGGGAGGAGGCGGTGGGCTCGTTGATGATGCGCAAAACGTTCAGTCCCGCTATCTTGCCCGCCTCCTTGGTGGCCTGCCTCTGGGAGTCGTTGAAATAAGCGGGGACGGTGATCACCGCCTCGCTCACCGGCTCACCCAGATAGGCCTCCGCGTCACTCCTCAATTTCTGGAGGATCATAGAGGATATCTCGGGTGGCGAGTACTCCTTGCCCCCCATATGCACGCGCACATCCCCGTTGGAGGCCTCGCTCAGTTTGAAAGGCACGAGTTCGATATCGTGCTGTACCGTGGAGTCCCTATACTTGCGCCCCATGAACCGCTTGATGGAGAAGATGGTATTCTCGGGGTTGGTTGTCGCTTGACGTTTGGCCACCTGGCCTACCAACCTCTCCCCCGTCTTGGTCACCGCCACCACCGAAGGGCAAAGTCGCGACCCTTCAGCGGTAGGGATCACCGTGGGCTCTCCACCCTCCATAACTGCGGCCACGGAGTTGGTGGTTCCCAAATCTATACCTATCACCTTAGCCATATCTATCCCTCCTCAAGAGCGCCTTGTTATACGCTCTTCTCCTTTGCTACCTTTACCAGAGTTGGTCGCACGACCCTATCGTGCAACTTGTAACCCTTCTGCAAAATATCTATGATCTGGCCCTCTTTGTATTCTTCGCTCTCCTCATGCACCACCGCCTCATGAATGGCGGGGTCGAACTCCTTTCCTACTTCCGCCTCTATCTCAGTCACCCCTTCTTGCTCCAGAATAGCCTGGAGTTTCCGGTGAATGAGGAATATCCCTTCCACCCAGGTTAGGATGTGTATCCTGTCTGGTATCGTCTTCAAGGCCCTCTCGAAGTCATCGAGGATAGGGAGGAGTTTGGCGATGAGGACCGAGTTGGCGAACTTCAGGAGTTCTTCCCGTTCCTTCTCATTCCTTTTCTTGAAGTTGGCGAACTCGGCTCGGGCCCGCTTCCACTGATCCAGGTACTCCTCCGCCCTGGCTCTTTCCTCCTCCAGGGCGGTGCGGAGTTCCTCTGGAGTCTGAGGCCCCTCGGGCAACTCGGCCACAGCCTCTTCGGTCTCGGCAACCCTCTCCTGTAGAGGCTCTTTCTTTTTTGGCATATCGATGCTACCTCCAGAACTCATTATGTGGAGAGACCGTAAGATTCAGAGAAAAGATCGGTCATCAGGCTCGCCATGTAGCGCACCGCGGAGATGCATCTCTCATAGGGCATACGCATGGGGCCCAAGACCCCTAGGATGCCCATCGCCTCCTGAACCACGCCGTAGCGGGCCAAAACGATGCTACAATCCCTCACCTCGCGCCAGCGGCCCTCTCCTCCGATGAGGACCTGCACCCCCCCATGGGTGAGTTCTACCTCCGCTAGGAGGGACTCGAGAAAGGTGCGGCGCTCTAATATACCCAGAACCCTCTCCACCCTTTCCACCTCGGCGAACTCGGGTTGGCGCAGGATATTTGCGATCCCGTCATGGTATATCTCGCTGGCCCGCCTTTGGTCGACCTGTTCCATCGCCTCTATCAGATGTTGAAATACCCTCCTCTTGAAGCCTTGGCCCCCAGCCATCCGGGTCCTTATCTCTTCGCTTGTGAGACCGCCCAGCCTAACGTTCAGTTCGTTGGCTAGATGGCTCAACTCCCTCTGCTCCAAGGGTGGGACGGAGGTGAGGATCTCCTGCCTCAGGCTGCCCTCATGGAAAACCAGGAGTAAGAGAACCACTGACTCGCCCACATAGATAAGGTCTAGATGCTTTAGCCGAGAGCGAGCCGCCTTGGGCGCTGTGATGAGAGACGCGTTCCGCGCGCTGCGGGCCAAGATGGCGGCCGAGAGTTTCAACCATTGATCTAAATCCATTCTCGCTTGATGGAACTGATGGCGGATCATGCGCTGTTCTTCCACGGATAGCGCCCTCTCCTCCATCAGATGCTCCACGAAGTAGCGATACCCTTTCTCCGTGGGCATCCGTCCGGCTGAGGTATGAGGGTGAGTTAGATACCCGGTCTCTTCCAGGGATGCCATCTCATGGCGAATGGTAGCCGAACTTACATTCAAGCCCGGTTGCCCTACCAACGCCTTGGAGCCTACCGGAGCGGCGGTAACGATATACCCTCTCACTACCAGATCCAATATAGTCTTCTGTCTCTCCGTCAGCATTTAGACATTCCACAAGGAATTAGCACTCTCTTGATTAGAGTGCTAAAAAATGATACCACGAATTCCTCTCTCTGTCAAGTACTCGCCTCTGAGGCCCCCTGTTAATAGGCGTTACGATCTGTGAAGATCGAGAGGAAGGTTTTGAGGATTATCTTGATATCGAAGAGGAGGGACCAGTTTTCGATGTAGTAGAGGTCGTACTTGGTCCGCTCCACGATGGAGGTATCGCCTCGGAGCCCATTCACCTGGGCCCACCCTGTCAGCCCCGCCTTCTCTTGGTGCCGTTCCATATAGCGGGGGACAAGTTGCTTGAACTGCTCCACGAAGATCGGCCTTTCGGCCCTAGGCCCTACCAGGCTCATCTCTCCCAAAAGGATGTTAATCACTTGAGGTAACTCATCTAGAGAGAAGCGGCGGAGGAAGGCCCCTATCCTCGTGCATCTAGGGTCCTTTTTGGTAGCCCAAACGGGTCCCGTCTCATCCTCCGCGCCCACCTTCATGGAGCGGAACTTTATCATCTGGAAGGGCACCGAATCGAGCCCCATCCGCTCTTGAGTATAGAAGACGGGGCCCTTAGAGTCCAACTTTATGAGGAGGGCCAGAAGGAGCATGAAGGGGGAGAGTAGTACTAGGCCCACGGCGCTGACCAAGAGATCCATGCCCCTTTTCAGGGTCAGTTTCCATCCTCGCAGGGCGATGTCCCGCACGGTGAGGAGGGGGAGGCCTCCCAGATCGGCCACACTCACCTCAGAGGCGATGATCTGGAAGACGTCGGGAAAGACCTTGATGGTCACCCTCTCCTGACGGCAGTCGGAGATAAGGGGCAAGATCTCGTCGTGAGAGGCCTCAGGCAGTGCGATGATCACCTCGTCCACCTGATGCTCCTTGATGAGGGAGGCGAGTTCCTTGGTCGTTCCCAATAGAGGGACGCCGAGCTCCTCTGGAGGGGGCGCGTCGTTCCCTACAAAGCCCACCACCCGGTAGCCCAGGCCGGGAGAGCGGCGGATGGCGTTAAAGATCATCTGCCCCACCTCTCCTGTGCCCACGATGAGGGCTCTCTGTTCGGCGATGCCCCGGGCTTGGAGAGCCCATTGTAGCCGGGCGTGGGTGAGACGGCCCAGGGTGGTGAGAAGGATAGTTAGCACCCAGGTGTAGGCGATCATCAGACGAGGGTAGTCAGGGTTATTCTTGAAGATGAAGTAACTGAAGGCCACGGCGATAATGGTACCAATGGAAGAAGCGGTGAAGAGGGAGTAGAACTCATCGATGTGGGAGAGAGCCCGCTTACGATGATAGAGTTTGTAGAAGAAGAAGGCGGTAACCACAGTCACGATCTGGATACCCATCACTCCTAGATAGCTAGGGAAGGGAGGGATATTCAGCGCTGGAGGATACTCGGTGCGGAAGCGCAGGTGGTAGGCGAAGAAGAAGGCTATGGCTATCATCAAGAGATCGATGAGGATGAGAGAGGTGGTGAAGGCGAGATTTGCCCTTCGTTTCACGGTGCCGCCTCCCTAACCTGCTTACTATCGCCAGACGGTCGGAGAACCTCTTGCAGCATCGCCGGCCCACCTCGCAAGAGGATGCCTGCCATCACCAACCAGTGAAGCCAAAGAGGGGTCGTCTTTGCATAGTGCTTCCGATAGAAGAGGTGCATGGCCCGGTAAAATTCGTATCGGGCTCTCTTTCGGTTTTGGCTAGAGGAGCGCCTCTTATAATGAAGTACCGTCACCTGGGGGTTATAGTAGACCTTCCAGCCCACCTTTTTGGCTCGGTAAGCGAAGTCCAGATCTTCACCGTAGAGGAAGAAATCCTCATCGAGGTAGCCTACCTCTTCCATGGTCTCGCCCCGGATCATCATAAAGGCTCCCACTACCGAGTCCACCTCGGCCACCTGGTCGGGGTCTAGATAAGTCAGGTTATAGCGGCCGAACCGTTGGCTCTCGGGGAAGAGCCTGCTCAGACCGCTGAGCCTGTAGAAAGAGACCTCGGGCGTGGGAAAACTACGCCGACAGGCCAGATCCAACCTGCCATCGGCCATCATCAGTTTGGGACCGGCGATGCCCACTTGGGGGTGTTTCTCTATGAAGGATAACATCCCGCTTAGGGCCTCTGGGGGAAGCACCGTGTCGGGGTTGAGGAGAAGATAGTAGTGGGCCTTCCGGCTCTTGAGTCCCTGATTGTTGGCCTGAGCGTAGCCGACATTTTCTAGGTTCTCCAGGAGATGGACCTGAGGGAACTCCCGGCGAACGATGGCTACGCTCCCGTCTTGGGAGTGGTTATCGACTACGGTGACCTGGTAGGTGAAATCGCCCTCGCTGGCGAAGAGAGAGCGCAAACAATCCCGTAAGAGATCGCGGGTGTTATAGTTCACTATAACGGTAGATAGGTCGAGCATCAAGAGATATTCTAGCAAAGATTCGCGTTTTGGTCAACGAGACCTCCATCGCCAAAGAACGCCCACCGGATAACCGGCCATCTTGGCTATATCCCCTATAATCCGTATTAGGGGGACGAGAAGTAGGGCTTTCAGTTTGTCGAGGGGGCTGAGCATGGGGAGCAAGGGGAGTAACCGCTTATAGGGCGTCCAAAGGTAGATCGCCGCTCCTAGAAGGAGCCCTCCCCACCAGAGGGGGTGGCGAAGGAAGCCCAAGGCAACAAGCAGGGGCCCAGCAACAAGGTAGGAGAGGTAGCGGATGGCGTGGCGCCTCCGCCAGAGATCGGCTTTGCCGTCCCCGCGGGAGTATCTGTAGTATTGGCGGAAGAAAGCGGCTAGGTGGGGACGGGGGCGGAAATAGGCCACTGCCTGGGGAGCGAAGAGGAATCTGAAGCCAGCGTGACGTAGTTTGAAGTCGAAGACCAAGTCTTCGCAGTAATCTAGCCACTCGGGATAGCCTCCCACTTCCTTCCAGGCCTCCCGTCGGAAGGCGACGGAGCGGCTGGAGGGGAGAAACCGGTGGGGGTCTATCTCTGACAGGGTGGGCAAGACAGTAACCCCTAAGGTTACCTCAAAGACAGATTGGGGATCCGGGAGGAAGAACCCGCTCACCACATCGATGGAGTCATCTTCTTCAAAGGGTCCGAGGAGCTCTTTGAGCCAATCCGGATCTAACCTCACCCCAGCGTCGGTGGAGGCGATGATCTCTCCCTGGGCTTGGGCGATGGCCGTGTTCCGCCCCTGGGAGATGTTAAACCCCTCGCCTATTATGAGTTTGAGAGGGAGTTTCCCCTGATAGGTGCGGATAACCTCCACCGTTCCATCGGTAGAGCCCCCATCGACGATAATCACCTCCTCCGGCTTCCTCGATTGAGCGAGGAGAGATTCTAGAAGCCTCTCCATGGAGCCCGCTTCGTTTTTGACGGTGGTGATAAGGGATACTTTGAGCATCTTAGCCACCTTACCCTTGAATTATAGCCTGGAGGGGCGGGGGTGACAAACGGCTCAAGTAGGAAGATTGGGCCATTGCCACCCCTAAAGGAGGGTGGTATAATAGCAACTAATCAGGGTCGGTTCTCGAGTGGGAGAAGTTGAGGCGTCTTTTGGGGAAGAGGGCTTTCCTGCGAGGCCGGGAATGGAGCATAGTGATCGTTCTCCTCCTCTCCAACTACCTTATATTTAGTGCGTTGGGAGGAAGGATTGGAGATAGCGAGACCCTTCCCCTCTCCACTAGGACACCAAAGCCTACCTTTACACCTACCCAGGCCCCCTCTCCCACGGCCACCGAGACGCCAACCATTGCACCTACAAGTACGCCCGTACCGACAAACACACCGACTGCGATGAGAACCCATATTGTGAAGGCCGGTGAGACCCCCAGCGGGATCGCGGAAATGTACGGAATTGCGTGGGAGGCTTTGGTCAGGCTTAACGGGTTGGAGCCCCCTTACTATTTTATTTATGAAGGACAGGTCTTGGTCCTGCCCTAGAGGAGGGAACCCTATGACCATAAGACAGTGGAGCATCGTGGCGATTCTGGTTTTCCTTAACGCTTTCATCTTTTTCACCCTCGCCATGCTTATCCGGCAGGTCTATATGACCCCTCCGGAGGTGGCTGTAGCCACCCCTACACCGACTAGGACGCCCACCTTCACGCCTCTTCCCACCGATACACCCACTCCGCTTCTTACCCCCACCCCAACGAGCACTCGAGTAGTCCCTCCGGCCACACCTACGCCGACCTTCACCCCTACCTTCACTCCGGCGCCTCCTACCCCCACCTCTCCGCCTCCCACGGCCACACCGGTGCCTCCCACGCCGACGCCCCGCGCTCCCACAGCCACGCCCACGCCGGCCTATGACTACCATACGGCCAACGTGGGCTGCTACCATTCTGGCGATACCTTCATTGAGGGAACCGTCTGGGAGGGTGGCGCCCCCAAGAATGGGGTAACGGTGAGGCTCTCATGGGCTCCCGATGGGCCAGCGGCGGCAGATTATGTTACGGGTACCGATCCTGGAAGGTCTGGGTACTATCTCCACCCTCGTACAAAGGGTGAGACCGGGACCTACTATGTCTGGGTAGTGGATGCCAGCGGCAAACGGATCTCTGACATAGGTATGATCCATTTTAATACTGAGGGGGCTGATAGCCCCACGGCTTGTTGGCGGGGTGTGGTTGATTTCGTCCGAAACTTGTAGGTAAGAAGGCGAAAAGGCTAAGGCTACGAGTTTCTCGACTCGCAGCCTTTTTCTACCCTAGAGAGAGGAGTTCCATGAAGAGGGGCGAGGGTTTCATCTCTTTCTCCTGGGCGTCTTTAACCCGAAGCAGGAGTCGATATCTCCCTGGAGGCAGTGGGGAGGGGATGAGGAGGTAATGCTGGTCCCGCACGATCTCTCCTTGCTCCCAGGCGGTAAGGGGATATCCTCCCTCTACCGGAGAGGTCTCTCGCTTAGCCACGGTCTCTCCTCGGGAGTCCGTCAATTCTATCGTCAGTAGGATCTCGGATTTTGGTTTCTCCCTGGCTCGCCAGAAGAGGGTCAAATGTAAGGTGTCTCCTAGATAGAGCGGCGCTTGAGGGGCATGTTCGAAGCCTAGTTTCGATAGGTTGTAGCCCAGGAGCCTCAAGGGGCCAAAGTCGATCTCCAGCCGGTGTTCCATCTGGAGGGCCTCCAAGGGAGGTGGAGTTCCGGGCTTTGGGACTCGAATAGGCAAGAGCAGGATGCGGTTGTTTGGCTCCTCTGCCCCTTCTTTTGCAGGTAGGCGTTCGCCGGATCGAAGGCTATACATGCCCATCTCTACTCTGTATTCTCCTGGTGGGGCCCCAGGCAGGATGAGGACCCCATGGTTGTCGGCCATCATCTCCCCTTCTTGCCAGGTGGTAGTTATCTTGGCTCCCCCTCCGGGTTCCGCATCCCTCTGCCCCACGATATGGTTTTGGGCGTCGAGGAGATGGATGAAGACCTTATACCGCTCTTCCACCGGCTCCAAGGCCTCCCAGAAGAGGGTAAGAGGCAAGATGTCGCCAGCCTCCACCTCCGAACTCAATAGGTTATAACCCAGAAATCGGATCCGATCTCCCAAGAGAACCTCCCTTGGGTATTGGATCTCTTCGGAGGGGGTGGCTTGGGGGATGGCGTAGAGGGCCAGACGAACGTTCCCATACCAAACATCTAGGGCCTTGAAAGCCCGTCTATCGAGCCACCCCTCTATGAAGCGGGCTGGGTCACTCTCCTGAGTGGCCCAGAGGAGGGCGAAAAGGCGGGGATGTTTGGCCGTTATCTCTTCCAGGATTCGCTCCGTTTTTCTTTCATTGAGGGGCCGCTCTCCGGGAAGCGGGTAGATGGAGAGCGAGCCTTTGTAATAATAGGAGAAGATGTCGATCTGGCCAGGGGCGTTGAGAAGGATGGCGTCTCCCTCCTTACCAGTGGCGGCGACATATTGGGCCAGGCCTCGATAATCGTCCCTGGCGTATCGGGGGTCGAAGAAGTAGCCGTGGAGGGAGAAGCCGCTGGCCAAGGCCACGAAAAGGAGCAGGATGCCGGTAACCACGTTACGGATACGGGTCTTCTCCATCCAGACCCCGCTCACCCCCCTGGCTAAGAGGAGAAGGTAGCCTGGCGTGGCTAAGAGGAGGAGTTTGGGCCTATAGAGGGGACGGCTTAGGGAGAGGAGGTACATGAGTAGGGGTGGGAGGAGGAGATAGATAAGGGCAAAGGAGATGGAGTAGCCCTCGTCTTTATCGGGGATCAGCCCTAAGAGTGCGATGATCAAGAAAGCGAAGACCAGAGGGCTCATCTGGGCGAAGGGACCCAGGCTGAGGATGCGCAAAACCTCTTGAGCAAGAAAAGCGAGGCTTATGGGTTGGCTGATAGCCGGCCAGGTGCGGAGTTGCTCCTTGGCGAAGTTGAGCCAGGGGAGGTAGATGAGAATGACCAGGAGTTGGCTCAGGCTCCAGAGGGCAAGGGCACGCCATTTGCGGGCGGAAGGGGCGAAGAGGAGCCAAAGAGTGTAGGCCACATTAGCCACTAGAAAGATGGCGAAGGCGAAGTAATGGGTGTAGAGGGCTGAGGTGATGAAGAAGGTGTAGAAAGCGACGGTCGGCCAGAGGCTGGCCACATCTTCCTCCCTCGTCGCCCTGGCGAACTTGAGAAGGAGAAGGAGGGATATGGCTCCCTGAAGAGCCACGAGGATATACATCCTCGTCTCTTGGGAGTAGTAGATCTGAAAGGGGGAGATGGCGGCGAGGAAGGAGGCAACTAGAGCCACCTTGTTATTGAAAAGGGCTCTTCCCAATAGATAGGTGAAAAAGACGAGGAGGAGTCCGCAGAGAACCGAGAGGGAACGCACCGCTATCTCGCTAGTCCCAAAGAGGCGAACCCAGAGATGGAGGAGGTAGTAGTAGAGGGGAGGGTGGATATCGTGGGCCGCGTCCCGGGCGATGGTAGCGAGATCGCGCTGGGCCAGAGCCACGCCAACCCCCTCATCGGACCAGAGGCTCTGGCCATCGAGTCGGAAGGAACGGAGGGCGAGAGCCAGGAAAAGGATGGCGCATAAAAGGACTAGATTTCTCTTGGACGAGGCCATAATAAGTACCCTAGGATCGCAAGCAGAGCCGCAACGGTGAGGAGGCCAAGGGAGCGGCGTATGAGGTAGGTTGTGGTGCGACGGACTATTAAGCCGTCGATGGCTACTTGGTCGTTGACCACGGTGATCTCCACTTGGTGCTCGCCATCGGCCAGCGCTTTCACTATCGGCACCTCGGCCTGATATTGTGTCCGGGGGCTGGAGAGGTCATATTCTCTTCTTTGGCCATCTACGACGGCCTCTAAGATGCCGGAGCGCTCATCCTTGACCACCATAAGGGACAGGTCAGTGCCTCGGAAGGTGAAGGAGAGGGTATCTTCAGGGAAGCCGATTCGGTAGGCGCCCAGGGAGGCCCTCTCGTCGAACTCAGTCTCCCAACGACCGCCATAGGTCAGAGCCCAGTGGCCTTCTTGCTTGTACCCCAGCCCCACTATTGGCTGGTTGGTGGTTAACCCTCTTAGAGCCCAATATACGGGGTGGGGGGTGAAGTCGGGCTCCACCAGGCGGAAATAGTAGAAGGGTTGGTCTTTCTCCCTATCGTCAGCCCGCTTGAAGAACCAGTAACAGATCATCCCCATCCAGGGCCATTCCTCCTGGGCTCGCTCATAGGCTCGGACGGCGTACTGGGCTTGCAACTCTTCGCTAACACGACCATAGACCGGCGTGCCTGGAAACCCCTCGGGCAAGGCGTTCCATCCCACCTCCGCTGCCCAGATGGGCTTGTCCCCATCTCCGTTTTTGACCATTATCTCCCGAATTAAGAGGGGACGGGAGAAGTTAGTTCGGGAGGGGTCTACCCGTCGGTCGTCGGGCCCCGTCCAAAGGCCGTACCCCTGGACGGACATGATATCGAAGTAACCCTTGGCTCCGGCATCGTACATCTCTTGGAGGAAGACCAGATCGCTCAGGTTTTTTGGCCCCTTCTCCGTGGTGGGAGCGAGCCCCGCGCTTATGATCACCGCTTCTGGGTCCGCCTCTTTGGCCCGAGTGTAGCCTACCTTCAGGAGTTGGGTATAGGCCACGGGATCGACGGGCTGTTCCCCCCATTCGGGGTAGATGTTCGGCTCGTTCCAGATCTGATAATATTTAATCTCCCCTCGGTACCGGCTGACCACGGCGGAGACGAAATCTCCGAAGTCGTTTAGATCATCCGGAGGGGCGAAAGTACCGATCTCGTTCCCCTGGGCTCGGCTCCAGGCTGGGGGGTTATCCAGTCGGGCGATTATCTCCAAACCGTATTCCTGGGCCAACTCCACTATGCGGTCATATTTCTCCCAGGCCGATTTGGGAGGTTGGGTGCGGCGGTCCTCGAAATCCTCCTTTCCGTGGATCTCTATATCCTCCCAGGGGAACTGCTGGCGTATCCAATGAAAGCCGGCATCCCTAATCATCTCCAGAGACCGCCTGATCTTCGCCTCCTCCACCTCCTGCTCTAGAAAGGTGTTGACGGCATAGGGGTTAAGGCTCACCTGGGCGATGGGTACGTAGGGGGCCGTGTCGGGAGGGGCATGGGCGAGGCGGATCAAAAGGAGAGCCCCCAGCCCCTTTACTTGTTCCTTGAAACTCTCCTCCCCGGTCCAATTGCGGAAGAAGTTATGAGTGGGGCCGCGAAAGAGGAAGAGCATTAAGAGGCTGGCTAAGATAATGGAGAGGAAGGTGTAGCCCAGGATGGAGGCTCGCGATCTCAAGGCCGTTCTCTCCTTTAGGATGTGGTACGCCGATTATACCCTACGGGTCGAGAGTGGGCAACAGGGAAGCCGGGGAGACCCCGGCTTCCTGTCTAGAGAATTGCTTTGGGTTCGTTATTGCCTTATGAAGTCGCTGACCACCTTCTTGAAGGAGAGATCGGGAAAGCCCTTTTCCAGGTCTCAGTGGACGAAATCAACCACTCCCCGCCAACAAGCCGTGGGGCTATTAGGTCCCTCAGTATTAAACTGGATCATACCTATATCAGAGATCCGTTTGCCGCTGGCATCCACTACCCAGACATAGTAGGTCCCGGTCTCACCCTTTGTACGAGGGTGGAGATAGTACCCAGACCTTCCAGGATCGGTACCCGTAACATAATCTGCCGCCGCTGGCCCATCGGGAGCCCATGAGAGCCTCACCGTTACCCCATTCTTGGGGGCGCCACCCTCCCAGACGGTTCCCTCAATGAAGGTATCGCCAGAATGGTAGCAGCCCACGTTGGCCGTATGGTAGTCATAGGCCGGCGTGGGCGTGGCTGTGGGAGCGCGGGGCGTCGGCGTGGGAGGCACCGGTGTGGCCGTGGGAGGCGGAGAGGTGGGGGTAGGAGGCGCCGGAGTGAAGGTAGGGGTGAAGGTCGGCGTAGGTGTGGCCGAAGGGACTACTCGGGTATTCGTTGGGGTAGGGGTAAGAAGCGAGATGGGTGTCTCGGTGGGGATGGCGGTGAAGGTAGGCTTCAACGTTCGGGTGGGTGTAACCGTTGGAGTGGGGGCCTGGGTCACGAGACTGCCGAAAGAGCAGCCCAGAACCGCAAGCAAGATCAACAAGGCCAGGGGAACACTCTTCTTCATGAAACTCCTCTCCTTCCCAGGGTTGCCAGAATTATATCACATCCTTCGAGGAAGGCAAGAACCGGCTAGGGTTTGCATCCCCTATGGAGGGCGGCTATGCCCCAGGTGGAGAGGAAATATTCCACCTCCACCAGGCCGGCGCTCTCCATAGCCCGGGCTAGTTCCTGGGGAGTTAAGAACTCCTCGATGGAAAGGGGCAAGTACCGATAAGCCTCGCTGTCACCAGTGATGAGTTGGCCCAAGAGGGGTGCCAGACGATTAAGATAGAGATCGTAGAGGGGGCGGATCGCCCTGCCTTGAGGTTTGAAGAGTTCCAGAGAGATGATACACCCTCCCGACCTCACTACGCGGCACATCTCGGCTACTCCCTGGGGGATGCTCTTTAGGTTGCGCAGGACGAAAGCAGAGACGAGGCGGTCGAAAAGATGGTCTGCGAAAGGCAGCGACAAGGCATCTCCTATCAGGAAGTCGATAGATAGGCCGCTAGCCTTAGCCTTTTGACACCCCAACTCCAACATGGGCGAGGAGAAATCCAAGGCCGTGACTTGATAAGAGCCCTCTTGGGCCAGGAGCAGGGCCATCTCTCCGGTGCCGGTGCCTAAATCGAGAACCCTGCCTTGGGGAGGTGGAAGGGCGAGCTGAGCCGCTCTTTTTCGCCAGCCCAGATCCTGCCCCCAAGAGAGCACCCTGTTAGCCAGGTCGTAACGGTTAGTGATGCGAGCGAACATGTGGCGAACATAGCGGGCTTTCTCTTCAGGAGTGGAGTAGAGTTTGGGCATTTTATGAAGGCGTGGCAGCAAAATCTAGACCACTTTATCGAGGAGGTAACCCAAGATGAGGAGGAGCCCGGTCAGCATATGGATCTGTATGGTGGTCGCGTTGGCCGGAATGAGTTGCTGGTAGTCATCGTAATGGAGACGAGCGACGCCTATAGCCTTCCAGGCGAGAGGAAGGGTAAGGAGAGCGAGAAGGGTGAAGGGGGAGATAACTCTTAAGGCTACGGCTAAAAGTATGGAGAGATATGTAGTGGCCATGAGAACGATATAACCGGTTACCGCCCTCCTTCTCCCCAGTCTCGCTACCAGAGTGTCTTTGCCCACCGCGTGGTCGGCGGGGGCATCTTGGAACTCGTTTATCCATAAGACGGCGGCGATCAGGCAGGCCACGGGGATGGCGGCCACTACAGGCTCCCAAGCCAGGGATCGGGTCTGTACATAGTAAGAACCCAAGGTCATGAGAAAGCCGAAGTTGAGCCCCACGAAGAACTCACCGATGCCCCACTTGGCTAGATAGATGGGGGGCGCGGTATAGAAGAAGCCAGAGAAGAGGCCGATAAGCCCCAAAACAAGGACGGCTGGTCCCCGAGCCCAGGTTAGATAGAGACCGATTAGGCTGCCCAGAGCGAAGAGGATGAGAGCCTCGGTGATCACCTCCCGGGGGGTTAATAGACCCTCTTGAATCATCCGGCTGCCCCCGGTGAAGGGGCTTACGAATTCGATGTTGATTTCATCGGTTCTGTTTAGATGATCGAAGTAGTCGTTGGCCACATTGGTGCCGGCGTGGAGAAGCACACCTCCCACGAAGGTCAAGAGAAAATACCCCCACTGGAAGGTGCCCTCTCTCTGCCAGGCGATGACCGCCCCTAGGATGACGGGGATGATGGAGGCGGTGAAAAAGGGAGCCCGCAGTTCTAGTAGCCAAAGTTTCAATTTCCCACTCATCTCAGCCCACCCCATAAGGGTCGAGAGGGGTTATTGCTTTTCGTAAGGTCGCCCATCAGCGGCCGGGGGGGTGGTCCGCCCGATGAGGCCGGCTAGGACGACCATGGTCACGATATAGGGCGTCATGTCGAAGAATTGAGGGGGGATGGAGACGCCGATGATCTCCAGTTTGATCTGAATGGCATCGGCCGAGGCGAAGAGCAGGGAGCCCAAGAAGCCTCCAAAGGGGTTCCAGTTGCCGAAGATCATGGCCGCCAAGGCGATGAACCCCTTACCCCGCGTCATCAAATCCTCGAAACTGCCCACCGTCTCCAGGCTGAACCAGGCCCCAGCCAGCCCGGCGATGAGGCCGCCGATGATGACATTGATATATCTGGTTCTGATGACATTTATGCCCACCGTGTCGGCGGCGAGAGGATGTTCACCTACGGCCCGGGTGCGCAACCCCCAGCGAGTGTAGAAGAGGATGATGTGGGTGGCGATGAGGAGGATGATCATACAATAGACAATGGGCTGATGTTCGAAGAAGAGTGTGCCGATGACCGGTATCTTGGAAAGGAAGGGTATCCTGACTATGGGTAGGGTTTCCCCTACGAAGTAGGCTTTGACCAAGTAGGCGCGTCTGAGGAACCCTGAGGCTCCCACAGCCAAGATGTTAATCGCTGTACCGCTGATGATCTGGTCTGTCTTGAAGGTGATGGAGAGCACAGCGTGCAACAAAGCCATTAGGCCGCCAGTGAGGATGGCCACCAGCACACCCAGCCAGATATTCCCGCTCCAGAGGAAGAAGCCGAAGCCGAAAGCGGCAGAGGAGAGCATCATCCCCTCGATGGCGATGTTGATCACCGCCGAGCGCTCGCACCAGATTCCAGCCAAGACACCCAGAGCGATGGGGGTGCTCATGCGCAGGCTGGCCTTCATCACACCCACGAGGTCGAGGCTGCGTCCACTGGCGGCAGCGATCAACATGGCTAGGACGGCTAAGAGGGCTCCGGTGACCAAAGTGAAGGGGGCGAAGCGATGGAGTTTAGGGGAGAGGGCCAGGGCCCCACCCAAGGAGCAAAGGAAGCCTATGATGGCCAGGCTCGTCCGTACGGAGAGATTCACCCTACCCAAGGTGGCAAGACCTAAAGCGGCCGAGGCGGCAGGGTCGATCCGAGTTAGGGCTAGGACCGCCAGGGAAACGCCGAAGAGCACCAGGATCGTCCCCAGCACCGTGGCGCGTGTAATCCTCCTGACCTCCGTTCTTACCATCGTCCCTCCTCGTGCCCTGGGAACCACGGCGCCCAGAGAAAGGTAACTTGAAAAAGTTGAAGGGCAGGTTTGGGTATAACCATGTGACTAATGCCCCCATCCTCTGGTGAAGACCACCTCGGTTATCTCCTCTTTCGCTTTGAGGCGATAGAGCCAGCGGATGATCTCATCAGCGGCGATGAACATGATCACCAAAGCCTGAATGATATTAATCAGGTCGACGGAGATACCAGCCCGGACTTGCATCAAGCCCGCTCCGTTGCGCAATATCCCCCATAGGAAAGCGGCAGGCATAACGCCGAAGGGATGGCTCTTGGCTATTAGAGCGATGGCTATGCTATCGAAGCCATAGCCGGAGACGAAAGCCGCTGGCAGGTTGTGGTTTAGCCCTAGCACCTCGCCCGTCCCTGCCAGGCCGGCTAGGAGGCCACTGAAGGTCATGGCCAAAACGAAGTTCTTAGTAACGCTCATGCCCGCCGCCTTTGCGGCTGTGGGGTTGGCCCCCACAGCGCGGATCTCAAAGCCCGTGGTGGTCCTCCATAGCAGCCAGAAGACAACGAACACGGCTATTATGGCCAGGATGAAGCCAGCGTGAAGGCGAAAGCCGGGGATGAGACGGGGCATCTCAGCGGTGGGCAGAATGTAGGGGGTTCTATCCAGGGTGGAGGTGGGGTCTAGCAGTTGGTTCTTGACCAGGTACTCGACTATCTTGACCCCGATGTAGTTCATCATGATGGTGTTTATCACCTCGTGAGCCCCTATCTTAGCCTTTAGGAAGCCGGGGATGGCTCCCCACAGGGCACCCCCAAAGGCTCCGGCCACCATAGCTAGGGGGAGATGGATATAGAGGGGCAAACCATGGATGGCAAAGCCCACTATCACCGAGAGGAGGGCACCCATATAGAATTGCCCCTCAGCCCCGATATTGAAAAGACCGCACCTGAAACCCAGGGCCACAGCAAGCCCAGCCAGGGTGTAGGGGGTGACGAGGACCAAAGTTTCGGCGATGGCTCTGGGGCTGCCCAGAGACCCTTCAAAGAGGCCGCGATAGGCAGCCAGCACATCGTGTCCTGAAGCCCAGATCACCACCGCCCCGATGAGCAATGCTGTAAATACAGCCAAGACGGGAACGAGAAACTCCGACACGCTCCTGGTCCAAGCGATGATGAACCTTCTGGCGCGTCCCGGACTCTTTTCTTCAGCAGGCAATTGCGCCCTCCTTTCTCGCCCCGGCCATCAGCAAACCCAGCCCCTCCCGCGTAGCCTCCGCGGCAGGCAGGGTCTCGACGATCTGGCCTTCGTAGATCACGGCGATACGGTCGGAGAGGGCCATCACCTCATCCAGTTCCACGGAGACGAGGAGAACTGCAGTCCCAGCGTCGCGGCGCTCGATGAGTTTCTGGTGGATGAATTCGATGGAGCCCACATCTAGGCCCCGCGTGGGCTGAGCGGAGATCAATAGTTTGATGGGGCGGGAGAACTCTCTGGCCACGATCAGTTTTTGTTGATTGCCACCAGAGAGGGTGCCGGCCAAGGCGTATTCGCTGGGGGTCCGGATATCGAACTCCGCGATCAATTTTCGTCCATTCTCATCTATCGCCTTTCCATCGATGACGATGCCGTGAGCGAAGGGAGCCCGGTAGTAGGTGGAGAGGACCAAGTTGTCGGCGATGGGGTAGCTGAGCACCATGCCATGCTTGTGACGGTCTTCGGGGATATGGCCCACGCCCTTCTCTAATATCCCTCTAGGTGAGGCGTGAGTGGTATCGGTACCTAAGATCCTCACCCTGCCCCTGGCTGGGGCACGCAGGCCGGTAAGGGCTTCCACCAGTTCGGTTTGCCCGTTGCCTTGCACTCCGGCTATCCCCAAGATCTCCCCGGCTCTCACTTGGAAGGAGACGCCGTTTACGACGGGGAGTCCCCTGTCGTCTAGCACCCATAGATCCTCGACCTCCAAGACGACCTCTCCCGCTTTGGGAGCCTCTTTTTCTACGGTGAGGATCACTTCGCGGCCCACCATCATCTCTGCCAACATGGCCTCCGTGGCTTTGTCGGGAGTAGTTGTGCCCACCACACGGCCATCGCGAAGGACGGTGATGCGGTCGGCCACAGCGAAAACCTCCTTTAACTTATGGGTGATGAAGATTATCGATTTGCCTTGAGCGCTTAGGGAACGCATTATCTGGAAGAGTTCTTCCGCTTCTTGAGGTGTTAGCACCGCGGTGGGCTCATCGAGGATTAAGATGTCGGCCTGGCGATAAAGGGCCTTGATGATCTCTACCCTCTGCTGCACGCCAACGGGGATATCCTTGATGTAGGCTTGGGGATCCACCTCCAACCCGTACTGTTCTGATATCTCTCTTATCCGTTGTGCAGCCTGCTCCCGGCTGAGGAAGAAACCGTATCTAGTTGATTCCACCCCCAGCATGACGTTCTCGGTGACGGTGAAGACCGGGACCAACATAAAATGCTGGTGCACCATGCCGATGCCATCAGCGATAGCGTCGCTGGGAGTGGCGATGTGCACCTCCTGGCCATTGAGGTAGATCTGGCCCGCATCGGCGCGGTAGAGCCCATAGAGGATATTCATCAAAGTGGTTTTCCCGGCCCCATTCTCTCCCAGGAGGACGTGGATCTCCCCCCTCTCTAGGTCGAAGTCTATCTGGTCGTTGGCCTGCACCCCGGGGAACGCCTTAGATATACCCTGCATAGAGAGGGCTAAAGCCATATCTTCTCCTCTCCCTACTTGGAAGATGGGTGCTGTGCCAGATCAGCACAGCACCCATTCCGGCAAACTGATGCCGCCCTCCTTACAGCTCCACACCGCTGGTGATGGTACCGTCAGCCAGCCCCTGGTAGATCTCCTCCAGTGTGTCCTTCACCTCCTGGGGGATGGCATCCTCAGCGTCGTGGAAGGGGGCTAGGCCCACTCCCTCATTGGAGGTGTCGAAAAAGGCGTTTCCACCCTGGAAGGTGCCTTCCACGAAGTTCTTGATCGCCGTGTAGACAGATACGTCGACCCGCTTCATAGCGCTGGAGAGCAGCTTATCGTGCCCTTCTACGCTACCGCGACCGAAAGTGGTGAGGTATTCATCCTGATCCACGCCGATGACCCAGACACCCTCTGCTGCCGCCGCCAGGATGCCGCCAGAGCCGGTGGGGCCACCAGCGCCGAAGATCACGTCCGCGCCCTCGGCCATCTGGGAGAGGGCTGCTTCCTTGCCCCGGGCAGGGTCGGTGAAGGAGTCGATATAAAGCCCCAGCACGGTGCAATCCGGGCAGACGTGATGCACTCCGTTCTCATAGCCCAGGCGGAATTTGATGACCGGCGGGATCTCCATGCCGCAGACGATGCCCACTACCTTCGACTCGGTCATCAGTCCCGCCAGAGCCCCCGCCAAGAAGCCCGACTGATCCTCGGAGAAGTTCATGCCCATCACATTCTCTATGGTGTCTGCCTGGAACTGGTCCACTCCGGCGAACTTGATGTCAGGGTATTCCGGGGCCAGTTTCCTGGTGGCATCGCCGATCATGAAGCCCACGGTGACGATCATGTCATAGTCCTCTTCGGCGAACTGGGTGATGTTCTTCTCGTAGTCGGTGGGGGCCAGGGTCTCGATGAAAGCCGATTCCAACCCGAACTCCTCCACGGCCTGCATCATCCCCTTGTAGGCGAACTCGTTAAAGGTGCCGTCGTTCACCTTGCCCACATCGGTCACCAAGCCCACCCTCAACTTCGGCGCTTCCGGTGTTGGTGTGGCCGCTGGTGCACATGCGGAGAGCAACAGGCTTAAGACAGCCAGCAGAGAGAGAAACCCCATAACCTTTCGCATCTCAGGTTCTCCTCCTTTTTTGAGGATAGTCTAGTCCGATCCTACTATCTCCTCTCGATCCGTCACCTCCTTTCTGATGAGAAGACAACCTTTGTCCGGTGGATCTATCATCGCTCATTATATCCTATTTCTGGAGGCGAATCAAGGTCTTAGAGAGATATATGCTAGATTCTAAGATGGCTTTATTACACTTTTGTCCGCGGTCTCCTCTCGAATAGAGGGATAAGGCATAACCCCTCCCATCCGATGTCGATCGCTTCTAGGCGACTAAAAAAGGCTCAACTGCTCGGCGTTCTCTCGGGGCCCTTCGTCGGGCAACCTCTCTATGCGGGCCAAAAGTTCCGGGATCCGCTTGAAGTCCTCCTCTACAACCGGCCGCCATCGGGGTTGGTGCAAGGCCGCAGCGGGGTGATAGACGGGGTAGTAGATGATCCCCTCTATCTTGCGGGGTCGCCCATGGACGGTCGAGATCTTGGCGTTGGGGAAGAAACGGCTCAAGGAGAAGCGGCCCAAAGTAACCACTATCTTGGGTTTTATCAAGGTCAGTTGTCTATCCAAGTAGGGTTGGCAGGCCTCTATCTCGTTGGGCAAAGGGTCGCGATTCCCCGGGGGACGGCACTTAATGACGTTACAGATATATACATCCTCTCGCCTAAACCCGATGCTAGCCAGGAGTTCTTCCAGGAACTTCCCCGCAGCGCCGACGAAGGGGCGGCCCTGCTGGTCCTCATGGAAGCCTGGCGCTTCCCCGATGAAGACTATCTCCGCCTCCTCGGACCCCTCCCCGGGCACGGCGTTTCTCCGCGATTGGGAGAGGATGCATTTCTGGCAACCGATGATCTCTTGGTAGAGTTGCTCAAGTTCTGGCGTCATAATCCAGTGTTTTTGGCGTACACGATCTGCCGGAAGGCAAAGGGGAAAACTTCCCAGTGTATATGCTGTGTTAAGCAATACGGTGGAACCCTCACACTAGTTTCGTTCCACACTCGCCACAGAAATTAGTGCCGGCTGGATTTCGAGCACCACACCTTGGACATTTTATCAATGCGAGGGGCGCGCCGCAGTTAGTGCAGAACTTACCCTCACCAGCCGGTTTACCACACTGGGGACAGATAGTCTGCTTGCTTTCTATTTGACCGGTGAAGAGCTGGGTAGCAGCAGCCTTCTCCCATATCTGCTCCTCAGTGGCCTTAGCCTTTGCGGCGGCTACTTCGACGCTAACGCGGGGCGCATCCTCGATACAGAGCCCCTCCTGCTCGTTCCAATCGTTTTCGCAGACCCATCTGGTACATCTTGGGCAACGGTGAAAGTGGCCTTTAGCCTCGTTCTGGGCTTGTCCAAGCGCCTCTTCATGTTCTTTGTGCCATTGGGGAGACATCCCTTCGAAACGTTCGGTAAGGATGTCTGTTCCTCTTTCGACCGCTCTCTCAACCTCAGATAGTCCCAAGAGAGAGCTTCCCAGGGAAACTGCGCTTCCGAGGCCATGCAAGAGCCCGCCCTTCTTGTAGGTCTTGGACCCTACAAACTTGGTCTTGTACCCATCGTTACAGATGTCGCAGAAGAAGGTGAACTGGAATCCAGCCTCTGTGCTATTGTCCGCAAAGTTTCTGGTAAATGGTTGTAGTGTCATTATCCTACCTCCTTATATTCTTATCCCCCTTTTAACGATTTACCACATTTGACGCATCTTTCTCCCAATGGTGGTTGTTCTGTCTTACATTTTGGACAAACGACCACCAGCCTGCTATCACAATGCTCACAGTAATCTCCAAAGAAAGTTAATTTCCCGCATTTCGGACATTCCACCCTCAAAAGGAGCCCACAATTATTACACTTTTCCCATCCTTTCTCAATGGGATTACGACACTTGGGACAGCGTAATGGCCCCAACGGGTTTGCCTTCCCGCACAATGGGCACACATTTGAATCTGGCGGAACCAACTTACCGCAGTAGCGACAGGGATGTTTATACCCTGGCATGCTTTTAACCTCCTTTTGTCCACTTTGTTGTATCGTCTTGTGCACTCACATTGAACTTCAGCAAAGTCATAACATCCTGCTTCCACTGTTCGGGCGAAGTATGGATCACCCTGCCAATGAAGAGATGACGGAGAGTTTGAAGCCCGGGCAACCTCTGTACCGCAAATTTATACTTGAGGTATTGCGGCTCTTCCAACTTTTCGTCCGGCAAATAAATCGGCTCTCGCCTGAAGTTAATATCCAGCATGCACCGGTTTATTCTTTTGATGAGGTCGTCCGCTTCCTTGTGCAACTTCTCTATCACCTTGAACTCTGGGTAATCCTTCCTGTTCACTATTCTGAAGAAATAGGTTGCCTTTCCCCCGCCTTCGCCAGCCGTTGCTTCCATTGCCATCGCATTACCGGGCTCGCCTCGGGTCACACTGTAGATTGGAATGAAGAACCAAATGTATTCACCGGTGAGGTCCCCCAAGAGCCCCTGTTTCAAGCCAATGCAGATTTTCTCTTGTTGTGATAGGGCTTTCAAGAAATCGTATCCTTCCTTTACCCCCGCAACTTCTAACCTCTTTTCTAATTCTATCCAGAGATCAGGAGATATCGATTCTATGTCGCTTCTTTTGGCTGCTCTGCCCTCCTTCATAAATCTGGCTGCTTTTCTTATTACCAGTGGGTCAAACCCGGGCAGAAGTTCTTTGAGGGAAGATTGAACCTTGAGTTGAAGTTCGTTATTCAGTGCGGATAGCGCCTTCGCGAAGGGGTCAAACTGATTCCCCATCTTTGAAAGAACTATCTTTTGGCCATATTCCGTAGTTAAAATCAAATTATAATCCTCTTCAGAGATTTCCAAAAGGTCGCTATAAGGAATTCTTGTGAAACCTCCCCTTTCAGGTATCACTACGATTGCGGTTTCGTATAAGCGTGGTTCGCACTTCCCTCTTCCCCTTTCTTTGCCGCTTTCGTCCCAGTAAACAAACTCTGCCTCCACACCAGATTTCTTGAGATTTTCCTGCATGAGCATATCCTCTAAAAGGAGTTCATTTCGGAGTTTGCCCAGGACTCTCAAGAAGTCTCCATAACGGTAGCCAAGATTAGAAAGAAGAAGATCCTCCTTCGAATTCAGGGTAATGCGAATTTTGTAGTCACCTTCAGAGATGTCCAGAATATCACGATACGAAAGAAACAACGCTTCGCCAAACCTTGGAAGGATAGCCAGGTTCTCTTCTTCAAGTCTAGCGAGACCCTCACCGCTTGAGGTTTCTTGCCCGGCTATGTCGGTTAGAAGATACTCTAACGAACACTCCATCACCGGTTTGCTCTCTTGTGGCATATAATAACTCCTTTTCGCCTAACCTCTCGTTAACCCTTGCTTACACTCCCCAGTGCGGTCTTCTCCCTAGCCTCATTGATGGCTGCAGTGATCGCAAAAGGACTCGAACTGAAAGCCGTTGTCGGTGCTTAAATCGTTATAGTTCCTGACGAACTTTATAAGGGACATCTCTTTCCTCCCTACTTTCTAATCGCTTTCAGGATTTTACTAGATAACGTCCAGTTTGTCCAGAGAGGGTGGTCCAAACCTCAGATGTCCATCATTTGATTGACCCCGCAGAGCAATACACATGTCCCTTGTCAGGGCCTAGAAGGCGTGTTATACTAGGGCATCTTTTGGAGGCGTGATGTTGAGCGTTAGACGACGGGCGGAATTGATTGAGGGACTCGTTCGCCGGGTGAATGAATGGGGCATGGTGGCCCCAGCCATCCTCTTTTTGGAGGCTCACAAACCCCTATCTTTTGTGGCTAGCCAGTTTCTTCTCCTCTCCCAACCAACCTTGGAGCCGTTCCTGGGAGGGGTGGTGAGAGAGTATGCTTTGCTCTTGGAGGATCGCGAGAGCGTGGAGACGATCCTCTCCCGCCTGGAAGGGCTGCGGAGGTAGCGGACTATGGAGGTTCTACGCAATATCCTCGAGGCTTCGAAGATCGAGCCTCTGGCGGCCTTGATGTTAGTCGCCTTCCTGGTGTTTCTCTCCTTTTTACTCCTGGCCCATAGAAGGGTGCGCTTGGGTTTTAGGCCCACCTTACGTCCTCTCCCCGGTTTCGCCCTTCTGGACGGCTTGGTAGGGCAGGCTGTGGAGACGGGTCGGACGCTGCACGTGTCGATGGGGACGAAGGGTATCGGGGAGGTATCTACCGCCGATACGATGGCTGGGCTTATGGTCTTGGAACGGTTAACCGAGCAGGCGGTGGCCACGGGTCTTAAACTGGTGGTCACCGTATCTGATCCCTCTCTTCTACCTATCGCTCAGGATACGTTGCGGCGGGCCTATGAGCAGCGGGGTTACCCTCAAGGATACGACCCCGAAGATCTGCGTTATATCGCCCCGGATGCGATAGCCTATGCCACGGGGGTAATGGGGGTCTTGGAGCGGGAGGATGTAGTAGCCAACGCCATGATAGGAGGGTTTGGCGACGAGTTCCTCCTCATGGGTGAGAACGGAGCCAGGAGAGGGATCCATCAGGTAGGCGGCGCTTCTTCTCCGGAGACCTTGCCCTTCGTATACGTCTCCATGGATGAGGCTCTCTTGGGAGAGGAGATATACGCTGGGGGAGCCTATCTCTCTTCTAAGCCCAGCCATCTGGGGAGCCTCTTAGCCCAAGATTGGCTCCGCTCGGCGATCATCCTGGCTATCATATTAGGGGTGCTCATACGAACTTTACTTTTGTAGCCACCAGGAGAGGTTGATGAAGAGGGTTTTGCCCGCTGCTACCGCTATGGCGGTAGGTTTCCTAGTACTGGTGGATTTCTTCTTCGATAACTGTTATCTCAACGCCCTAGGAGTTACCCTGATCAATTGGGTGGTGATCATCGCTGCCTTCGCTCTCTTCTTAGGCTTCCTCAACGTCATGACCTTTCATCTTCGGAAGATCGTCCAGCGCCAAGAGGGATGGCTGTACAGCAGCGCCTTATTGGTAGTGGCGGGAACCGTTCTCTTCGGTGGCCTTACCAGTGTCCAGGGTTACCGAGCGCCCTTGGTGAGAACCGTTTTCGATTATGTTCAAACTCCCCTGCAAGCGAGCATCTTCTCCCTTTTGGCTTTCTACATAGCCTCTGCCGGCTATCGAGCCTTCCGGGCGCGCAACTTCGAGACTTTCCTTTTGGTTGTGGCCTGTTTAGTGGTTTTGGTGGGTCAGGCTCCTTTGGCTCGGTATCTCTGGGAGCAACTGCCCGCCTTGAAGGACTGGGTGCTGGGGGTGCCGAGTACAGCGGGCGCCAGGGGTATACTGATCGGTGTAGCCTTAGGGAGTCTGGCCACCGGCGTGCGAGTTTTAGTGGGGTTTGACCGCCCCTATAGCGAGTAGATCAGATGCTCTATTGCCCTCATTGCGGAACATCGAATCGAGAGGGAAGCGGGTTCTGCAACAATTGTGGGGAACCCTTGCCCTTCTCTTCAGGACAAAAGTGTTCTCGATGTGGCCATCTCAACCCTCCTGGGGTCTTCTCTTGTGTGAGGTGTAAAGCCTCTCTTTTGGCCCTTTCCTTCGATGAGGGGCTCCCCCCTGGGGAAACCTCACCAGAGCCCTCTGAGGAGGAGGCCCCTTGGGAGCCAGAAGAGGTTCTGAAGGGGGTAGAGGAGGAGACCGCCCCTTGGCTTGAGGCTCTAGAAGGCTTAGTTGAAGAGGCCCCCCTGGGGCCCCGGGAGAAGGAGGGTTTGCTGGTGGGGATAAGGGAGGCGTTGAGAGTGGAATCCATCTTCGCTATCCCCCATCGGATCGGGGAGGTGGCTTCCTCTCTCCTGACCGGGGCGGACCAGGCGGCTAGATTTGAGGGCGTTGTCAGTCAATCTTTGGCCCCTGTGGCAGCGAAGGAGTGGCCCAGGGCGCAGAGGACACAGGTAATCTCTTGGCTCTTTTACCTGATTTTGGCCGCAGCGGTAGTGGGGGGGATCCTCTTGGTGGGCGAGAATATAAACCTCCCCCTCACCCAGGCTACGGCTGATTTCTATAAAACCATTGAGAGCCTGGAAGAGGGCTCGGTGGTGCTTCTCTCCCACGATTACGATCCTGGAACGGCAGCGGAGATCACTCCCCAGGTTAGTGCAATTCTGGATCACCTTATGCGGCGAGGAGCCAAGATGGTGCACTTGAGCCTCACCCCCGAAGGTCAGGCTTTGGCCGACCGCGCCCTAGAAAGCATGGTTAGTGACCGTTATATTCAGGGGAGAGATTACATCAATCTGGGATACGTGGCCGGGAACGAGGTAGGGGCTCGCTTTATAGCCGAGAGCCTCGGATATCGCCTCTCTCCTTATCCTCTAGGCGAAGGGGTTAGGGGCTTGGAGGATGTGGATCTGCTCGTAGTATTGGCGGGAAGCCAGGAACATCTTCGCCGTTGGGTGGAGCAGGTACAGGCCCCTTACAAGGCGGCGATGGTGGCCGGGGTGAGCGCTCAGGTGGACCCTGCGGCTCGTCCTTACTACCGCTCCGGCCAACTAAAGGGGCTTCTTAGTGGGCTGGTGGGAGCGGCGGAGTATGAAAGGGTAAACCAGCATCCTGGGGTGGCCCTCTCTAGGATGCTCCCTCAAGCGGCTGCCCACCTGGTGATCGCCCTTTTCATCCTCTTGGGGAATTTCGTCTATCTGGTAGAGAGGTTGAGGGGAGGGGGATGAGGGAACTTTTAGGCACTTGGGTGGCTGCTCTTCTCACCTTGATGGTTTTCAGTTACCTGATCTCTGACAACCCTCTATACCGCTTGGCTGAGCATCTCTTCGTCGGATCGGCTCTAGGTTACGCCATCGTGGTAACCATCCAGGATGTGTTATCGCCTCGCCTATTTACCCCCCTAGCCCGGGATCCCGTGGCCTACTGGCACCTGCTCATCCCTCTCCTTTTGGGTCTACTTCTTCTGGCCAAAGGGAGGGTCTCTACCGCTTGGTTGGGGAATATCTCGGCAGGTTTCCTCTTCGGAGTAGGCGCTGCCTTGGCCATCGGAGGGGCTTTGGTCGGTTCCCTTCTTTACCAAGTGCGGGATACTATGCTACCTCTCCTTCCGGACAAAGGAGATGGGGGATCGGTGATAGATAACTTGATTCTGGTAGTGGGCACATTGGGGAGTTTGGCCTACTTTTACTTTACAGCGGGCAGAGAGCGAGAGGCGGCTGGGCTTCGAGGGGGTGCCCTCAGGCTAGGGTCTGTTGTCGGAAAGTGGTTCATCATGATAACTTTGGGGGCTCTCTTCGCCAATGCGGTGACGGCTCGGGTCTCCTTGCTTGTGGGCCGTCTACAGTTCCTCCTTGGCGACTGGTTGGGGATACTCTAAAGATGAGCCTAGAATCGTTTGTCACGGCTGACCTGGGGAGCCTCACCACCCGGGTGAGCCTCATAGATCAGGTGGCCGGCGAATACCGGTTAGTGGCTCATGGATCGGCTCCCACTGCCCTTTTGCTTCCTTGGGAAGATGTAAGCCTGGGGTTTCTCGGGGCGATAGGAGAGATGGAAACCGTTGCCCAGAGGCGGCTTTTGGCCCAGAGGAGGCTCATCACCCCTGAGGAGGGGGATGGAAGTGGGGTGGACGGTTTTGTGGCTACTACCAGTGCCCTGGAGCCCCTTCGGTTGGTGGTGGCGGGGATGACGGAGCCTTGGAGTCTGAGGAGCGCTCTCCGTGCTGCCCATTCCACCTACACCCTCGTAGAGGGCACCTTCACCGTCGATGAGTTGCGCCTCTCATCTGCCGAGGGGATGCTCGACTTCTTAAGGCTCCTCAAAAGGGGGGACCTGGACGCTATCCTTGTGGCTGGAGGGATCGGAGGGGGACCTGTTCTCCCCCTGGTAGAGATGGCCAAAGACTTAGCCTTACTTTACGCCTCAGGAGAGATACGCCCCCGTCTTATCTTCGCTGGAAACGAGGAGGCTCGAGTCTCGCTTGCTGAGGCTCTGGAGGGGGTTGTCGACTTGGAGGTGGTGAGTAACCTCCTCCCTGGGCTGGGAGAGGAGAGCCTAGCCGGTGTCCAGGAGTTGCTGGAGAACTTGGTGGGCGGGAAGATCGCTCTCATCCCCGGGATCGAGTCCGTGGAGAGATGGTCCCTGGCGCCTATTCAACCCACCGCGAGAGCTTTGGGCTGGGCGATTCGCTACTTGGCCCAAGAGTACGAATTGAAAGTCTTGGGGGTAGACATAGGCGGGGGCAGTGTAGGCCTCTTCTCCGCCAGGGATGACCGTTATCTTTGCGCTTTGACGAGCGACGTGGGATTGGGGTATGGGTTGGATAGTTTTCTTGCGGAGAGAGGGGTAGAGAAGATCCTCCGTTGGCTTCCCTTCGACTTGGAGGGGGCGGGGGATCGGATTCTCAATAAAGCGTTTAGGCCGGGGACCTTCCCCCAAAGCAGGGAGGATCTCTTTCTGGAGCAAGCGGTGGCTCGAGAACTCATGGGTTGGGCTTTGGAGGGGGCAGGCGAAAGAGCCTTGGCCTCGGTGGATCTGATCGTAGGCACGGGAGGTCTCCTTTCCCATCTCGCCGACCCCAGGCAGGTGGCACTCATCCTTCTGGACGGATTGCAGCCCACGGGTGTCTGCAGTCTAGCCCTTGATGAGTTCTCTCTTTTACCTCAATTGGGGGCTCTGGCTATAGTGGAGCCTCTGGCAGCGGCACAGGTACTTGCGCGAGACGCTCTTCTCAACTTGGGGACCGTTATCGCACCCTTGGGTGTAGCCCAGGAGGGGGAGGTAGCCCTTCGATTCAAGATGGTCTACTCGGAAGGGGGGGCCATCGAGGGCGAGGTATCCTATGGCTCTTTGGAGGTGATACCCTTGCCTTTCGGTCAGAGAGCGACTTTGGAACTCCGTCCTACCCAGAGTTTCGACGTGGGATTGGGGAGGAAAGGAGGAGGAGCCACCACCGAGGTAGAAGGTGGAACGGTGGGCGTCATCATCGACGCTCGAGGGCGACCCCTCTCCCTCCCCCAGGAGAAGGCCGCACAGCAGGAAAAGATGCAGAAGTGGATGTGGGAAGCAGGGTTCTAGCCATGTACTACCCCTCTGCGTTTCAGGTAGTACCCTACGGCCGGGTGAACCTGGAACGGGTTCTGCCTTTCCCGGGGGAGGTTCTGGTGGAGCCGGGGCAGAGGGTAGAGCCTATGGATGTAGTGGGCCGAGCCCATATACCGAGCCGGATTCGCATCCTCCACGTAGCCCAGCGGCTCTCCATAGCGGAGGAGGATCTTCATAAATATCTCCTCAAAGGGCCTGGAGAGAGGGTGGAGAAGGGAGAGGTGATAGCGGTTGTGGGGAGATGGCCTTTCCGTCGCCTATATCGGGCTCCAGCGGGGGGGAGGATAGTGAACGAGGCTCATGGGCGTTTGCTCGTAGAGATCTCTCCGTTCACCTATGAACTGAGAGCCTATCTCAAAGGTGTGGTGACCCAGGTATTCTCCAGCCGTGGGGTAGTGATCGAGACCTCCGGCGCGATTATGGAAGGGGTCTGGGCCATCGGCGGAGATGGCTTTGGTGTCTTGAAGATGTTAGGAGGGGCGCCAGAGGGCAGGTTGGTTCCTGAAGCGATCGATATGGGGTATCATGGTACGATAGTGGTAGCGGAGGGTTGGTCCACGAAGGAGGGATTGGGGAAAGCCGAGGAGATAGGGGTGCGGGGGGTGATTCTGGGTAGCCTCCCCTCTTCGCTTGTAGGGTTTGTTTCTTCGCTCTCTTTTCCGGTGATGATAATGGAGGGGTTTGGCGAGGTCCCGATCTCCCGACCCCTCTTCTCTCTATTTCAACAACATGCAGGCCGTGAGGCCTGCATGACCAGCGGTGTTCCCTCCGGGGTGAGGCTTCTTCGCC
The DNA here is from genome assembly GCA_964383935.1 of uncultured Anaerolineales bacterium. GTDB lineage: Bacteria > Chloroflexota > Anaerolineae > UBA7937 > UBA7937 > UBA7937. The sequence continues at coordinate 62,330 of CAYLIE010000009.1, forward strand.
CTCAGGTGATCATCCCCTTCCTCCGAGGCGAGGAGGCTCCTAGAGGGGAAGGGCCCGCCCTGAAAGAGGGAACGTTAGTGCGATTGGTTCGGGAGCCCTATCTAGGTAAGGTGGGCTATGTGGCGAGCCTTCCTCCCCAGAGGAGGAGGGTTGAATGGGGCGTTGAAGTCGAGGGGGTAGAAGTGGATCTGGAAGAAGGGGGGAGGGTATTCGTTCCCTTGGCGAACTTGGAAATCTTGGAGGGCTCTAGCCTAGAGCGGTAGATATCCTCGTTAAAAGGGAGGGAGGAGATGAGGGATTTGGCGGGCTTCGGCCAAAACAGGATCTTCACCATGCTCGCCCTAGGCCTGGTGGGTCTTTTGATCCTGGGTCTTTTAGGCATCGGAGGCCTCATCTTTTTCACTAGGTTACGGGGCCCGGCTACCCCTACAGTGGTGGCCGAACTTACACCAACTGCTACGCCCACTGAAGCGCCAACTGCTACGCCCACTAAAGCGCCGACTGCCACACCCACTAGAACGCCGACTTCCGTCCCCACCCCCACGCCCACGCGGGTGGTTACCCCTACTCCCACACCGGCAAAGGAGGGGGTGCCAGAGACAGGGGGGGGACCTTTAGAGGGGGCTCTGGTAGGCAGTTTCTTGGGTATTCTGATCCTTGTGAGCCGACGGCTCCGTTTCGCTGGTCGGCCCTAGTCTTCTCCCTTTGAAAGACCGTCTGCACTTTTGCCTGGATGGCTTCTCCTACCTCTGGAAGAGGCTGGACCCTTGGGTGGCAAGTCAGCTGGGATCTAAATGATGTATCGTCAAGCCTAGGTTGGAACCTGGGCGAGAGGTTCCATGTGTACACGGTCGCGCATCTATTATCTAGAAGAGAAAGGTCTAAGGATTTAGGGTGCGAACCTGGCGTCTGGTTTCCGCATATCTATTCTCCTTTTTCCTTTTCGGCATCCTTTTCCCTGCTCTGGGGAGAGGGATAGGCCTTTGGCTAGATCGCCTCTTTGCCTTTGAGCCCCTGCGGTACGGGATGGTGAGCATCGTTTTGGGAAGTTTAGTGATCCTCTTTGGCTTGTTGTGGATGATCTGGTCTTGGTACAGCCTTCTCACCATCGGCCGAGGGCACCCCCAAGAGGTGTTAGGCCTTCCCCTGGCTCCGAGGACCAAAAGATTGGTCACCGTTGGCCCCTACAGTTATACGCGAAACCCCATGCTCCTTGGGCTTCTCTTTCTTCTGGCGGGGTGGGGCATCGTCCTGGGTTCGGTCTCTGCAACCCTCTTCTCGCCTCTCATAATAGTCGTCCTTCTCCTTTTGCACTTCAACTTCTTCGAGGAGCCTGGCTTATGGCGCCGATTTGGGGAGGAGTACGAGGGTTACCGTCACCAAGTGCCCCTCATCCTCCCATTCAAGTGGAGGGCGAGGTGATATTTCTGAGGAGTGATGCGAAGCCGATGGAGATGTTCCCCGGGGTGACTGGGAGAACCTTGGCTCATGGTCAGAGCCTCCTCTTGGCCGAGTTCACCTACGAGAAAGGGGCTCGAGCCCCTCTTCACCGGCATCCCTATGAGCAGATCACTTATGTGGTCGAGGGGCGGTATGAGGTCACTATCGCTGGCGTCCCCACTGTGGTGGAGAAGGGGGACAGTTATCTTACCCTCTCCAATGTCGAACACGGGCATTTCGCCTTGGAGAGAACGGTCACCGCCGATATCGGGAGGATTATTTGGAGTGAGGGATACGAAGGGGTTCTTGAAGATCCTGACTAAAGAGGCGGGGGAGATCCTCTTGGCTAAGTTCGGCCGAGCGAAGGAGGTGACTAGGAAGGGAGAGATAGATCTGGTGACCGAGGCTGATCTGACTTCCCAGCGGCTCATCGTGGAGGCCATCCGGGAGAGGTATCCAGATCACGGCATCCTCTCCGAGGAGGCCCCGCGCGTGGAGGGGGAGAGCGAGTTCACTTGGCTCATCGACCCTCTCGATGGCACCATTAACTACCTCCATGGCTACCCCGCCTTCGCCATATCGATCGCCCTGAAGGAGAGGGAAAAGATAACCCTGGGGGCGGTTTACGACCCCTTGCGGGATGAGTTCTTCTATACCCAGAAGGGAGAAGGGGCCACCCTCAACGATAAAGGGGTCAGGGTCTCCGCCACCCATAGACTCATCTTTTCCCTTCTGGCTACCGGCTTCCCCTACCAGCGGGCCGCTATCCCAGACAACAATGTGCCAGAGTTCAGTCGGCTGGTCACCCGGGTACAAGGGATAAGGAGGGGAGGTTCCGCGGCTTTGGACCTGGCCTACGTGGCTGCGGGACGGCTGGACGGCTACTGGGAGATGCACCTCAGCCCTTGGGACTGGGCGGCCGGCGGGCTTCTGGTGGAGGAGGCGGGAGGGGTAGTGACCGACCTTGAGAATGGGTTATGGAGCCCTTTCAGGAAGGGTATCATAGCCACCAACGGTCGCATCCACGAGGAACTTATCTCTGAACTGAGGGTGGCAGCCGATCCGGTGAGGAGATGAGAGCCATGTATCTCCCGGCGGGCGTTTTGGGCAGCGAGGGTTTGTTGCCCTTGCACATCAGGGAAGAAAGAGGAAAGGGATGGAATATAGCCCTCTAGTTATGGATCATTTTCTGAACCCTCGCAACGTGGGAGAGATAGGGGAGGCCGACGGCGTGGGGATGGCGCACAACCTTCAAGATGGCGACACGGTGCGCCTCTCCATCAGAGTAGTCGATGATCAGATCGAGGAGGCGAAATTCAAGGCTCAGGGGTGTGTGGCCGCCATCGCCGCCTCAAGCATGCTCACCGAACTCATCGAGAGCCGCTCCCTGGATGAGGCTTTGGCCATCACCAAAGAAGATTTGTTTCAAAGTCTGGGGGGGTTGCCAGAGCGGAAAGTGAGATGCTCCCTCACCGGCCTCGAGGCTTTGCGTGAAGCGATCGAAGACTACCGGCGCAAATAAGGGGTGGGCTCTTGTACGTCGATGAAGCGATGATCCAGGAGATGGAGGAGAAGTTCGGCCAGCCGGAGGTCTTGCGCCTGACACAAGAGATAACTCCTGAGGAGATGGCCTTGGTGCGGAGCAGCCAGAAGCATGGCCGAGCCCATGATATCACCCTTTTCATCTTCCAAGGAGAGAAATTGGCTCTCATTCGAAAACCGATCCACCCTCCGGGGGTCTTTAGGGCTCCCAGCGGGGGACTCAACCCTGGAGAGCCCTTCGAGGAGGGGGCTAAGAGGGAGGCCCGGGAAGAGACGGGGCTGGAGATAGAGATAGAGCGGTATCTACTTCGGATCCAGGTTCGGTTCATCTGTGGCGAGGAAAATGTAGAGTGGAGTAGCCACGTCTTCTCCGCCGGGGCCGTGGGCGGAGAATTGAACCCAGAAGATACCAGGGAGATCCTGGCCGCAAGGTGGGCCACTTTGGAGGAACTCCAGGGGCCGATAAGGGAGGCGGTCCTCGCTCCCAGTTGGGGTCTTCTGGACTATCGGGTGACCCTCACGGATAGAGCCGTGGCTCTCTTGCAGAAGGAACGAGGTTGTGCTCCCTGAAATAGTCATAGAAGCGGAACCCTTGGAGGAGAAGAGATGAAGAAGGGGGTTTTAACCCTTTTGGCGGTCTTCGCGCATCCAGATGATGAGTCCTTTGGGCCAGCCGCAACCTTAGCCAAATATGTGGCCCAAGGGGTGCAGGTCTCCTTAATCTGCGCCACTCATGGTGAGGCTGGAGAGATCAGCGACCCGAGCCTAGCCACCCCTGAAACCTTGGGTCAGGTGCGGGAGGAAGAACTCCGCTGTGCCTGTCGGGCTATCGGCATTCAGGAGTTGCGTTTCTTGGGCTACAGGGATGGCCAGATGAGCAGTTATGACCCCCAGGAGGTGCAAGGGAGGGTTGTTCAAGCCATCCGGGAGCTGAGGCCCCAGGTAGTTGTTACCTTCGGCCCCGATGGGATCTCCGGACACCTGGACCATATCACCATAGGAAAGGCAACCACCGATGCTTTCTTCTCTGCAGGGGAGGCAGAGAGGTTCTCGGAGCATATGGCGGAGGGGCTATCCCCTCATAAGGCCGAAAAGTTATATTATGTGGCCGTCCCCCGCAGCCGTTTCCGGGCCATCTCCCTGGACCTGCCCGGCACCTGCGACGATCGGATCACCACAGTTATCGACGTGGTGCCCTTCTTGGAGGTAAAGAAGCGGGCCCTAGCCTGCCATAAGACCCAACTCCCTCCCAACAACATCTTCGCCCAGATGTCCGATGAGGAGATACGCAAGTGGTGGGGGAAAGAGCACCTCGTGCTGGCCGCTAGCCGGGTAGGGCTCCCCTCGGGGATGGAGACCGACCTTTTCTGGGGCTTGAGACAAAGTGGACGGAGGTGAGGTATGTCTTGCTATACTAGGCACTTAGGTGACCTCTTCGCTGCTGCGGGGATCGAGAATACCAAGGAGAACCGCAAGAGGGCCGACAGTTTCATCCGGGAAATCATGGCCGTGAAGGAAGAGGGTTGTCCGGCAGTGTGGCGAGAGGTGAAGACCCGGCTGGCTGACCCGGATAAGAGCCTGGAGTTAGCCGACGGGCTGCGTCAGGCGTTCGCCGATAATAGTTATTAAGGAGGGAAAAATGGAGATCAAGAAAGTAGGCGTGGTCGGCTGTGGCCTTATGGGCTCTGGCATTGCCCAGGTTTGTGCTCAAGCCGGCTACCAGGTAGTGGTGAGCGAGATCAACGAGGATCTCCTCCAGAAGGGATTGAACAATATCAAGTGGTTCCTGGCCAAGGGAGTGGAGAGGGAGAAGGTCACGCAGGAGGAGATGGATGCCGCGCTGGCTCGGATCCAAGGGACGGTGGACATCCAGGATTTCAAAGATTGTGACCTGGTCATCGAGGCCATCATCGAGAATATGGAGGTCAAAAAGGAGATCTTTGCCTCCCTGGATGGGATATGTCCGCCCCACACTATCCTGGCCTCCAACACCTCATCGCTCTGCATCACGGAGATAGCCTCCGCAACGAAGCGGGGGGAGAAGGTACTGGGCCTACACTTCTTCAACCCTGTCCCCCTGATGAGGCTTTTGGAGATAGTGCGCACTATCCTCACCTCTGAGGAGACCTTCGAGAGGGCGAGAAAGTTCGGCGAGTCTCTGGGGAAAGAGATCGTGGTGGCCAAGGATACCCCGGGGTTCATCGTTAATTTACTTTTGATCCCCTACCTTTTGGACGCCATAGGGGCCTTGGAGAACGGTGTGGGTACCAAAGAGGACATCGACAAGAGCATGGTTTTGGGTTTGAACCATCCCATGGGTCCTTTCACCCTCTTAGATCTTTTAGGTCTGGATACCACGCTCTTCATCGCCGACGCCATGTACGGAGAGTTCAAAGATAGCCGCTATGCGGCCCCACCCCTTTTGCGCCGCATGGTCACCGCGGGACATCTGGGGCGGAAGACAGGCAAAGGTTTCTACGACTATCAATAATGCCAGAGCATCTCTGATGAGAGTCACGGTGAAAGTAGGGGAGCCCCTCCGAAGCGCGGTGGGAAGCAGGAAGGTGGTCTTGGAGTTGCCGGAGGGCGCAACTATAGCCGATCTCCTCTCTTCCCTGGCCGATAGGTATCCCGGGTTCCGGCATGAGTTCTATGAGCGGGAGATCGATCTCCCCTACGCCCTATTCTTGAACGACGACCAAATAAAGTTGGATGAAGTGGGGGAGACCCCGGTGAGCGAAGGGGATACCCTCTTCATCTTTCTTCCGGTGGCGGGGGGATAAGTTGTGTCTGATAGGTTGGACGGCGACTTTTACGCTTGTGACACCTTAAAGGTGGCTCGGGAACTTTTGGGCCAGTGGTTGGTGCGAGTTATAGATGGGGAGCGGTTGAGCGGCGTCATCGTGGAGACGGAGGCCTATATCGGGGAGGAGGATAGAGCCTGCCACGCTTCGCGGGGGCGGACCCCCCGCACGGAGGTAATGTACGGCCCGCCGGGCCACGCCTATATCTACTTCATCTACGGGATGTACCACTGTCTAAACGTGGTTACAGATAAGGCGGGCTTTCCCGCCGCGGTTCTCATCAGAGGGATCCAGCCTCAGGAAGGGGTCGAATATATGCGTCGAAATCGCGGCTTCCGTCCAGATGGGGAACTGACCAACGGGCCGGGGAAACTCTGTCAGGCCCTAGCCATCGACCGAAGTCTCAACGGCCTTGACCTCTGCCACAGCGACATCCTCTTCATCGAAGAGGCAATGGCAGCAGAGCCAGAGGGGATAGAGGTCACGCCACGCATTGGGATCCGGGCCGATGAGATAGCGAAGAGAAAGCCCTGGCGCTTTCTTCTAAGTGGCAAGGCGTGGCCTTGAGTGCCTAGGGCTCACTTCCTATTTTACGCTACATGTGGTATTCTGATGCGCCTGGCGGGACTCGAACCCACAACCTACTGATTCGTAGTCAGTCGCTCTCTCCAGTTGAGCTACAGGCGCATGATTTTGATGTTTGAACGTGCGAAAAGCCTCTCTCTAGACCCAAATGTTCTTCCACTAAGGACAAATCAGTGACTCTATTTTCACCCCCCCTCTAGACCCTAACTCTTGGTTGTACCTCAATCAAATTATAGCATCAGGACGCATTCCGGTCAAGCCTCGCATTGGTTCACCTAAAATTAGGAAATATTTCCGGTTGCCGGTGGTGAGGTGCCAAAGCCGTAGTAGGGGCTGTGGATTTGTGGGCAACACGGAGAGTCGTCGACATATCCATCAGCTTTCCTCTTGGGCAGCAAGGGCCAGATCGGGATGGAACTCAAGCACGATCTCGTGGTATTGTAGCACAGTGGATAGACCCCGCCCAATGGCGTGGCTGATTTCGGTGACGTTCAGCCCCTTACCCAACAGTACCTTTACACGTTCATAGTCCTTGACGTAGCGATCCACCGCTGCCAGGCTGTGGCTGGTGGTGCGAGCGATCTCCGGAGGGCTAACCCCTTTCTCATACAGGCGCAGCATGACCCCCTTGTGGGTCGGATTGCTGCCTTGGTCGAGGACGTAGCCCTTGAGTGGCAATACCTCACCGGTTCGCTCGAAGTGGTCCAGGATGCACCGGCGCACCGTGCTCATGGAGCGGTTGATCAGGATGGAGAGGTCAGCCAGGGAGAGCAGGAGTCGCCCCCCGGGATTCTCCAGGCCCCCTTTCACCAAGCGGACCACACGGCGAATGTCCCGCTCGTGTCCCCAAGTGCGGCCGTGTTTGCCCTTGGGGCAGCCCTGGGCCAACTCGGCGATATCCTCGGCAGTGATCAAGGGCAGCACTGCCGTGACGGTGGGTTCCTCCTCCGCGCGTCGCCCGGCCCGTGGTTTCCGCCCTTCGTCCAATGTCCCTCGCCAGACGATGTGGCCCGGCCCCACCAAGGCTGCTTCCCAGTAGTACTCCCTGTGCAGGTCAGCGATGTCATCGGCGATCATCTGGATGACCCTGTGGCTGCCCACCAACTTGTACTCCTTCTCCAACAGGTGCATGATGGCCTGCCGGAAAGTGCGCTGGGTGGCCGCGTGGTAGTGATTCGTGCTCATCACGCCCCCCTTTTTGGCACCGCAACCCAGTGTTGGGTGGTGCCGCTGACCATCTGGACCATCTCTGCCAGCCGATCCTGATACTCTGGGATGTGGTAGCGCCGGTAAAGATCCAGGTACTCCTGACTCAACCGCTCGGAGATGGCCACGGCGTAAGCGATCTCTCTCACCTTTAGGCCCTTGCGCCTCAACATCACCACCCGACCAAAGGTCTGGAGGTAGCGCTTGATGGCGTAAGCGGAGTGGCGGGTGCGGCGCATGATCTCGGTGTAAGTGCAACGCTTGAGGTACAGCTCCACGATGAGCACTTTGTGGCTCTGCCCACGGCCCACCCCGCGCAGCTTGCCGCGTGTGGCCACCCGGTAGCCTTCTGCCTCAAGGACAGCGATGTCTGAGCGGATCGTGCGCGCAGACACGCCCAGGGCCTTGGCCAGGTCTTCTTGCGTCGGCTCGCCCCCCTGGTCCAGGGCCTCGTCAACCAGACGCAGGATGCGCACCCGCCGCAAGGCGATATGGTTGTGCCTTCTGAGCACAGCCAGGTCCTCCTCGCCGGCATCGAGCGTCCAGGTCACCTCCACCATATCGGTCTGGTGCAGAGGAGGGCCGTGAGGCGCACCGGCTGCGGCAATCACTTGACGAATCTGTCCGGGCCGTAGGCGGCCGGATGGATCACCAGAAACGGCATCGAGGCTGAAGACTTCCTTGGCTAACTCTAGAATGCCTTGTGAGACCCGGGGAGCCAGCTCAAATCCGGTCTCGAGTTCGTGGCGAAATCGTTGATCCAGTGTCTTGACTGCCAGACGGTCAATTGTGGTACGTGCCATAGCATGCCTCCCGTGGTGAGGTACCATTCGCCGAAGAGTCTACCTCAATCGGCATCCTTATCCAACCCCACCACCTCGGCATGCGGAAAAATTTCCTAAATGTAAATGGCATAGAAAGGGGACAACGATTATATTTACGATAGCATATGCGAGCAGAGGCCGTAGGGAGAGATGGAGACGCGCACCCTCATATTCTCCAGGCCTGATTCATACATTCAGGCTCTTTGCCGGATTTCTTAGCGCGCGGGAGTCGGCGTGCCGGCCTCGCAGTCTCGTTGACGATGCAAGCGGGCGCATACCTGACAAAGGCTGGCTCCAGGGGGTATCCCTCGGGCTAGGTTCTCTCGCTCGATGTTGTTTCCTACATAGCAGTTCTTGCACACATGGTAGATTGTGGGGTCCTTCTTTGTGTAATAGGCCATTATAGACCTCCTTTCTCCGTTGGGCGCAAGCGTCCTCTCCCTTCACGCGCCATCGCCTGAAGTGTGCAGCGTTGCACTTACGAAAACCACTCACCAAAATACGATTGGCATATCATAGGGGTATTTCCCTACCAACAGCCTGGGGGATAGCTCTTTCTTGAAACCTCTTGGCCGTGTACGTTATAGAGGACAGCCACGTCGGGCTCTTTGTTATTCCAAACCGCTTTCCCATGACCAAAACTGAACCCACCCCACTCTGGATGATACTCGTTCGTGTAGACCCTAATGCTCTCGCCAGGTCCCAGAATATGGGGCGGGAAGACAAGACTAGGATAGCCTTCTGAGATGTCCACAACCCTCCAGCCCGCCAAATCCTGGGCAGCTGTGCCGAAGTTGGTAATCCGCACGTACTCATCACTTTCCACGCGGTAGACCAGACCGTCATAGAAGATGCACTCTATCTGCACATCGGTTGCGCCCATCGGAGGAGGTGTGGACGTTGGTCGCATGGGTGTCGGCGTTGGCGATACTGGCGTTGCTGGCACAGGCGTAGGGGTGGCTGTGCTAGTCGGTGTTGGAATCGGTGTTGGCGTGGCAGTTGGGGTCTCGGTTGGCGCAGGGCTTGCGGTTGGCGCCTCTGCTGTGAAGGTAGCTATTACGTCCTCGGCTGCTTCGGTCTGGATAGCGGAGATGTCTGCAGTAGGGACTCTGCCGCCACAGGCGACCAAGAGGACGTTAAGTAGAATGAGGACCGTTGTTTTTTTCATCTCTGTTCCCTTCTCCCTCCTCACCACCTGAGTCCCTACGACTAGACCGAGGCCCCGGGCATCCTTGCCGTCCTACTATTCCTTCATGGGCAGTCCATCACGTAGTGCAGAGTCATTGACACAAACTCTCACAAGGAATGCCGTCGTTATCCGCGTCAAGTCGAGAGGGATCGCTCGGGCAACGGAGGAAATACTCCATCACCTGATCGCATGAGGAGAAGTCCGAGCAGTTGTATAGATCGCGAGTGCAATTATCCCAAATAGTCGCAGGAGGAGTGGGGGAGACAGTCGGAGAAGGGGTAGATGTAGGAGAAGGAAGCCAGCCTTGTCGGACAGCCGGGAGCTGGCCGAGGCAGTTCCCAAACAGCGCCACGACGATGCCTCCGCCGATGGTTACAATGAGACCAGTGAGAATTTGGTCTCGATGCTCACTTAACCACAGGCATAGCTTCTTGAGCGAGGAAGGCATCAATATCCGCCTATTACCGTTCTTTGCATGCCGGTCACGTACGCGTCCCCTGTGATTCCATTGTGACGTCGCTTACCCTACCCTCTCAGACTGTCGCAGAAGACTCATTCAACCCCCTAGGCAATCTCCCCGCCTCTTTCAGGCTTCACCGAATGTCTGTGGGCTCCTCGTAGGCGACCTCCACGAAGCACAGCATAGTCGGTACCCCCGTCTTTTTAGGCGACCGTTGGACCAGTCCGGCTACTCCAGGCGGATGACAAACCACTGAGCCTCTTGCCCTGCAAGTGTGGCGGAGATGAAGGGGTTATCCGCGCTCGTAGCCACAGTCAGAGTCCGCCTGTCCCCAGGACAGACTGCCGTTTGGGTCGTGCCATCCCTGAGACGTCCTTCCAGCCGAGCTTCAGGGCCGTGCCCATCAACCTCGGCGACAATCTTGCATACTTGGCAGGGCAACATGTAGAAATCCAATTTCACTGTTGCATCGTTCCATACGCCGAGCCACTGCTCCGAGCCCCAGCACCACAGCGAACCCTGGCCGAACTTGATCTCATTCCAAACCCGCGTGAAATCTACATTGCCAAAGGTGAACACAGCTGGCAGGGGTCCAGGTGCGAAGGGAAGGGTCGGGAAGTCGAGGCTAATGTCCCCGATGTCCGCGCAACACCCAGCTTCGGGCAGCGGCGTGGGGGGCTCCTCAGGCAAGGGTGTCTCTGTCGGCGACGGAAGAGGGGTGGGCGGCGGGACACAGGCCGCCAAGACGGCGATAACAACTAATACCGCCAACGCCAACCAAGCCTCATACTTCAAATTCTGTTTCATTATGGATCTCCTTTCTACCTTGGACACAGGCCTTTCCCCTCCTTTTCTGCCCGTCGATAAAAGTCTAGAGTGTGGCACTTACCAAACCACTTACTAAAACACCATGAGAGAAGGCGAGGAGTATAACATTTCGCATAGGATTAGCCAGCGGAGACAAGCCTGGCCCATCATGGCATATCATTTCTAGACGAGTTACCTTAGTTTGGTCATCGGGTATTGGAGGTGATGAGGAAGCCGATAGAGGATCGGGTGGTGACCATCAGTCGGCCCAAGTACCAGACCGCCTTGACATTCGGGACCAAGTTCATGTTGGTGGACGCGATGAGGCCTTGCCCGTGTGAGATGTAAATGAAGCTTAACTAGAACCGGTAGCTTGCTTGTCATTGCGCCAAAATACTACCCTCTCCATTTGAGGCTGGCCTTGATAGTCTTGGACGAGATCGTGACTCACATGGGTTTACAGAGGACCTGCCTTGAGGGGAATGCGTTGCCTAGTTTCCGCCCTCACGATGGCTTCTCCCTGGTAACCGACCACAGGTGCGATAGGGGCGTGTGTGCCAACTCCTCTCACCTGCTTCCGGTGATCAGGTTGAGCCATGAATGCTTAGTGCAGCCACGCGTACAGTTGATTGAGATGGTGGGAGAAGAGACACCAGCGTTATCCCTATTCTGAGCCGCAACCCCACCGACTGTCGCTCCAATCCTCGCATGTCCACCGAGGTAACAGTCGTATATTCTGTTGGGTGGTCATTCAAATTGACAGTGGTCAGAATTGTCGTTCAACTAGTCGCCGTATCCATACCCTCATCTTCCTTCTCCCACTCTGCCACCAGAAGCTGAGCACCCCCGGCGTAGGTGGAAGTCCAGCTCGCTCTCCGCTACCCGCAGGATAGTCACCCCCACGGCATACCTGTAGATGCGAAGGTGACGATTGGGTTAGGAGAGGGGGAGCCAACTGCTAGCTCCGATATCGGCCAAGAAGAGTGCCCAGAAGAGTCTATCGAGCACTACGAAGCTTGATGGTTTCCCTCAGCCTCTTCTCGATCATCCTCTTGGCTCTTTCTCCTTTGCCCAGGTAGGCATCCCTCCCTTGCTTAAGGCGTCCTTCGGGGATGCAAAAGTTCTTTTGAAGACGCTATACGTCCGGGATCTCGAAACGGTACCCGGCTCTCCGAACAGTATGCAGATGCCGGGGCTTGCTGGACTCATCTCCGAGTGCCTTGCGAAGCATATGTATGTGAACATCCAGGGTTCTCGTATCTCCCACGTAGCTAGTTTCCCAGACCTCTTCCATTAGGAATTGGCGGGTCAGAACCTTTCCCCGATTGGCGATGAATAGCTGCAAGAGTGCGCACATTTTGGGCGTTATGTGGACACGTTTTCCAGCCCTAGTTAGGGAGCGCTCAGCGATGTTGAGAGACAGGCCTCCGACCACCAGGTTACCCTGACGGCCTCCGGTCTCTCTTCGAGGCGCTCCTTTTCTGGGTCTTCTTCCTTTCACGCCTTGCCCCATTCCCCCTTGCCGCACAGGAGTTGGCGTAGCCTCCACTGTGGCGTGCTTCACCGAGACTACCCTGGACCGTGGCCTGGGATGGTCTGACTCAGCTAGGCGCAGCATCCACCGAATAGACGCCATTTTGGCCTGCGGGCACGGAGCGGCAAGAAGACATGTTGCTCGCGGTTACGAGCTGAAAATCCAATCGGAATGTAGTCAATTTGATCGGACAGTGGATGGAAACGTCTGGTTCCTGTGAGTGGTCCTAAAAACCTCGTCTATTCCTCTGCGCCGGGTCGCGGGCTGGGCGGAGCAACGATCAGACGATGCATGTCATCAAGCAAGGAACAGATTTCCTCTTTCCCAAGTAGTTCTTCCTTCTCAGCTTTTGCAAGGAGTTTGGAGAGGCTAGCGAGGATACCATTTAGCCGCCCGATCCCTTCTTTTGTTGCCGCCTGGTAGTTTCGGGGTATCTCCTTTTCTTGCTCATAAGAGAGCTTTTCTTCACAGACTTCCAGCGTTCCTTTCAGGTCCCTAATGGCAGCTCTTGCGGAAAGCAAGGCTTTGCTGGACTCATCTAAGTCCAGCTGGGATATCATTTGAATAACATTCGAGTACGCGGACGAGTAGACGACCACCGCTCGTCTGTCTAGCTCGATTATCCTCTGTTGGACCCTCCCACCGAGTCCGGTGGGTAAGGCTGTGTCTCATATATGCATTACTTGAATAGGTTGTTTCATTTCATTGACCTCCTTTGTTCCGCTCGGATGGGAGATGAGTTGGTCAGGGCGCGGTACCGTGGATATCAGGCAGTTTTTTCGCTCTGGGCGTACCCCACTGCAAACGCGGTTCTACCTCGACAACCTCATAGACACCTCCTTCTTTCATCAACGGGCAGCTGTCCAGTGGACTCTCAATCGCCCCCGGGTCCTCGTCGTTGAAGTGCCTGGAACGTTGTGCGGAGCTGGTCTTGTAAGTTGTCACTTTCACCACATGGTTAGACGTTTGTGCCAGGCTCACGTCAACGTCACCGATGATCCTGTCTGATATACCAGGAATGTGATGGTCCTGGCCTCAGCAGGAGGTACACTTTCCCTCTCCCTCTGCCGCAGGGGATTAAGCCTCAACTGCTGGGCCGCGTTGGCTTTGGGAGGGAGATTTTCTCTTGAGCCTATCACAGCTTTCTCCACCGAATTCTGCCGATGAGCTGCAAAGTTGCGCTCAATTGAACCCGTGCTTCCCAAGCATGAGCGCCCTTCCTTCTGGCTCGGGACTCCATGTTCCTTTCCTCGTCGCTTGACAAGGATGGTGGTTCGTTCGGATGCACTGCAGATTTCACTCGGGCAAGAAGAATGCGGCCGTTGGAGCTTGCTGCGTCAATGTCTGTCGATCCTGGTGATTGCGTATCGGACCTTTTGGTGGTGTAGCCCGCTTCTTTCAGCCACTGGACAACAATGCTTTCTGCGGCTTCCTCAACCTCCAAGGGTGTTGCCATTTTCAGATCTCCTCTTCTCAGTCACTAGTGACTAAAAGGTCGCCTAACCCTTCCTGGACGGGCTGGTTAGGACGGCGCAAAGGTCTTGCCTGAACAGCGTTGCAGAGTAGCACGGGCCAGCAGACCTCTGATACCGCTGCTTGCTGCTGCGGCCTCCAGACGGGCCTGAACTGTCGGGTGCTGGAAGAATGCCAGATTGAACCTCTGAGCATCCCGAATGTCGGCAGGGTCAGGATCAAAGCCATGCCGACCCCAAGCTAGTGGGATGCCGGGGAACGGCAGGAAGGGAAGGAAATGAGCGGAGTCCGGCCCCGCCTCCACGGCCAGCTCCACGGATCTTTCTCTGACCTCAGGATCCTCTCCCGGCAGACCTACGATAAAGGAAGCTATTGAGAAAATGCCAAGCTCCCTCATACGTCCGAACGCCTCCTCATAGGTTTCCGGCGGGATGGGCTTGCCCACCTCCGAAGCTATCTCCGAGTCCAGGGTCTCCACACCCACCGTTATTCGTAGGATTCGTGCGGCTGCCATGACCGGCAACAGGTCCGGATCGGCAACGAGATCATCTGCTCGAGCAGAAGCCATGAAGAAGGCAGGTAGTGTCTGATTCTGCAGTTCTTCACAGATGCGCCGCACCCGGCTACGACTGGCTGCGAAGTTGTCGTCAGCGAAGTGGATGATCCAAGCGTCGTAATCGTCCACGAGGCGCTTGACCTCAGCCGCAACCCCTTGGGGTGAATGGGGCCGCCAACGCCTCCTGTAAAACCGTGTGGTCTCACAGAAGGCGCAAGCATGTGGACAGCCGCGGCTGGTCTCCATGAGGTGTATGCCATCCGGCGGAGGCGGCATGAGGTCCCGTGCGGGTGGCGTCAAACGATCGAGGGGATCGATAAGCCTTTGTGGAGGGCCGCTGACCACGCGGTTGCCCACCAAGCAGGCCACGCCTGGGGCCTCCGGACGGATCCCCTTCTCAACGATCTGCTGAAAAGTTAGCTCCCCCTCACCGATAACAACGCCATCCGCGCCTGCTTGGAGGAGAATGGCGGGGACCATAGAGGCCCCGTGGCCGCCGGCGATGATGGAAGCAGACCTGGCGTAGTTCCCGTGGTCATCCCCTGCTGCCTTCAACTGGCGGATGAAATCGGCAGCAGGCCGCACCGAGGCCAGGCCCATCACCGTAACGCCAATCAGCTCAGGTTGACGAGACCAGACCTCTTCCGCTGCTTCGCTTACCGGCAGGTCCGTGGCGTCGAGGATGGACACATCGATCAGGTGACGTACAGCCGCCGCGAGGACTCCCAGGCTGAACGTCCCGAAATTGAACCGAGAGCGCTCTGGAGGTTTTACCAAAACGACCTTTCTCTCCATATGAGCTCCGCTATACCTCTGCGACACCGGGGAGGAAGGAGAGTAAACGCTGGGGATCGCGGCGTCTGAGTTCGTTGACCAGCCACACGGCGGCCCGTGCGTCGGCCAGTGTATAGGCACAGTGAAGGCCTAGCGGTAGTCCATCACCTGGCCCGAACATCTCTGAACAGGCAAAACACGGTCCACCGCAAAGAGGCGCCGCCCAGCAGTTGCGACATGATGTGCGCTGCTCATAGGGTCGGCCCGGACCATGCTGGAAAGCTTTTGTAGCTTTCATGTCAATCCCGGTGGAGAGTCGTCCAAGCCGATAGCGCTCCAGACCGATGAATCGGAAACAGGGGTAGAGATCTCCCTCTGGCCCGACACCGAGGAAAGACCGCCCGGCACCGCAGGGTACCCGTGCGACGTCGTAGCCCATTACCCGGACCACACAACTCACGAACCGGACAAGGGTGGGAGGGCTTTTCCCCTCCGCATGGTCGAGGTGTCGGCAGGCGTAGTCCTTGACGAATCGCTCATAATGCTGGATGTCAGCGGGACTAGGTAAGACAGAGCTGTCCTGATGAGCCACCGGGACCAGTTCTATACGTCGCACTCCCAAGCTCGCAATGGCCTCAAAAACCTCTTTCGGATCGGCCCCACGACAGAGCACGGCCGTCACGCTGAACCGATCCTGCGTCCTCTGCGCCAAATCGCTGACGGCCTCGGTCACCTGCTCGAAGGTGCCCCTACCACTGGGGGTCACCCGCCATTTGTCGTGGATGGACTTCGGGCCGTCCAGGCTGATCTTCACGTGCCAACCCGATGAGACCAGCCAGTCTCTGATTTCGCCATCAACAAGGGTGCCGTTGGTCGTGAGGAATACGGCGGGCTGCTCCTCCGCCGCGGATCCATCTCCCTCTGCAACGAGCTTTGCCAGTCTGCGCAGCAGGGGAAAGGCGAGAAGGGGTTCACCGCTGCCCAATCGGATCGAGAAACCCTTCCTCGGTTGTCCACCTGGGAACAGGAAGCCCCAGGCTGCCTCAAGGATCTCTGGAGACATGGGCCGACGACGAGGCTGCGTGGCGGCCTCAGCACAGTAGCGACATGCCAGGTTGCACTCCCCGGCCACATCGAGAGCCAGAGCCGAAATAGGCCACGGTCCCTCGCCAAGGGGAGGGGGGGCCACATCGTCAGGTTCGAATCCGGGTGGGGGACGGTTTTCGAGCATGGAGCTCAACCTCAGGTGATACCGGCCAAGGCCAGTAGGGCCTCGGGAGTGGACCGGAAGTGCTCGTAGATGACAATAGCCACCTCGCAGTTCTTGCGAGTGATCTCGCACTCATCCACCCCACAGACGGGCATGAGAGCAGGACATCCTCCGCCGCAGAGGTGGAAAAAGGAACAAGCTTCGCATTCTGTCCGCAGCGGTCGTGACTCTCTCCAACGGCGGCCTGCCTGCACCCAGGTTTCCGGATCGTCATTCACGTGCCCCAGAAGACACCCCTCGGGATCCATCAGAACGCAGGGGAGAACATCGCCGGAAGGGGTGATGCCGAAGGTCGTGTGACCGGCGCCGCAGAAGGCCTCACGCCGGTCACCTTTAAGCAACTGCAAGACCCGGCTGGTGTAGCGATCATCCTTCGGCATTTGTCCCTCTTCCAACTCGGCAATGACCTGGCGGCCGACGGTCTCGAGGTCCATCAGATAGGTTTGTTTCTCCGATTCGCAGAGAGCGTAGGGTGTCCCGGCGGCCCCGCGCACCGCCTGAGCCTTGATGACGTCAACGGGTAGGCTGCGCAGGTACTCGGTCGCCTGGGAGAGACTCCATCCCGAGCGGACAACGGCCGAGCCACGGACCCCACAGCTCGTCCGTGACCGGAGAGCTCTCAGAAAATGCATTACTGTGGCGTGAGTCGGGGCGCCTTCAGCTGTCCGGCGACACTCGTCGTGGATCTCGGCAGGTCCGTCGATGCTGAGAACGACCTGGAACTTCCCTGCGTCGAGGAGATCGACGACGCCCTGAGACAAGCATGTGCCGTTCGTGGTCACGGCAAAGGAGAAGCGGCTGGGCTCCTTCTCGCGCGACCGATTCAGCATGGCTTCGATAGCGGGGAGGTTGATCAGCGGTTCCCCACCGTAGAGGTGGACGCAGATGGACTCCACATGGGTCAAGCCCTCGTCAAGCGCATCGATGACCCGGACGGCCAACTCCGGAGACATGCGCTCACCACTCTTCGCCAGCCTACGTTGCTGTACAAAACAGTAAGAGCAGCGAAGGTTGCATTCCCACGTTGTGGCTACGAGAACCTCAGCCCGCTGATGTAGGAACTCAGGCAATGCCGCACGGGCCATTGGCGCAGAGAAGTTCGTCGGCCAGACCTACGATGTGACCTTCGATCGCCTCGACCGCAGCCAGGACCAACCGTACTTCCACCTTGTTTTCGGCGGAGAGCCGCTGGATACCAAGGGCCTCTCTGGGATCAGTCGCAAGCATCTTTCTGAACCTGGGGTCGGTCAACGCTCGTATGATGAGCTCCTTGTTGACCTCCTTCTTGGCATCAAGTTCCTTCGATCTCGGATTGTCCTCCATCTTTCGATCCTCCTTTCTTGCTAACGGTTGGGTTCAGTCCCCACGCTGGAGAGCAGTGGGGTTAGACTGGTTACCACTTCCTGATCCTTCAGTTCATAGGGAACTCCTCAATGTCGACATCTCCGGCATCCAGGCCTGCCTCGCGGCCCGGGTGAAGCACAAGGCCTCGGAGGACCTGAGCACTAACCTGTTGGGCGATCTTCGTCAACTCCTGGGCATTGGCGGGATGCCGGAAATCGAGGTTGTCCCTAGCACATTCTCTTTGCAACATGTGTCTCTACTGTCCACTGTTCTTCAACGTCAGAGGCAGGTAGGTGAGGAACCGCTCGCAGATAGTCTCTGTCCCCAGCGCCGACCAAAGCCGTTGCCACTCGGCGTGATAGGCCTGCGCCAGGTCGCGGTCATGTATGATGAGCGTGTTCTCGTCGTTGTCATAGGCCCCTGATGATGTCCAGTTATAGGAGCCCAGGATGACCGTTGGATCGCTACCCTCCACGTCAATCACCGCGAACTTGTGGTGCACCTTGCCCGCAAAGTCCTCTACCTTTATACGCGCTCCGGCAACACAGAGCGCTTCGTCTGCCGAGTAGGTGTTTGCCGCGCCAAGTTGGTCCCACACGCCGTAGACTTCCGCGCCCGCCCCCAGGCGCTCTACCACTCGGTCGGTGAGCAGGTCGTCCGTCCACAAGAAGATCGCAAAGTGAATGGTCTCGTCAGCAGCGGCCAGTTCGTCCCACACCTCAAAGGCCACCAAGTCGGTGGGCGAAAAGTAGCTCTCCAGCCGGGTGCCGTTGTAGTCCAGAAGGTGGGCTGTGTTGTCAGCTTTGTCCTCGTGGAACTTCCCTGCCCACATCTCTGCAAATTCAGTCGTGTAGGTGTCAGCCAGGGTGGTGTCAGTGACTACAATCGTGTTGTTGGCGTTCAGAGTCAGGCCGGTGTCAGTGAAGTTGGTGCTGCCCGTCCAGACAGCCTGGCTGTCGAACACCATAAACTTATTGTGCTGTATCTTGCTGGTGTCCGCATCGGTAATGACCGTGATGCCAGCATCGATCAGATCTTGGTAGCCGCTACTGGAGGACCCCGTGGCGGCATCGTCGTCGCCGACCACCTGTACCGTCACGCCTCTGTCATGTGCCGCGATCAAGGCCTCCACAACGCTCTGCCGATTCAGGTCATAGAGCGCGACGTCGATACTGGTGCTTGCTCCGTCGATGAGGGTCAACAGTGCAGTCTCCATCGGAGTCGGGTCGGTGGTGGTGTCAGTGGCCGTGGTTGCGCGCTCATCGAAGTATACCGTGTAGTCGAGCGGGTGGCCTATGTTCGTTACGGTGAGGGTGCAGTCTCGGGACACGCCTGCTGAGTTGGTGGCCGTGCCGCAACGAGGGTTGTGTGTCCAGTTGCTGGCCAGGCTGCCATACGCCGAGGTATCCACACGTACCATTGGGACGCGGCCGTCTTTGTGACCGGCGAACCATCCTGAGCTACAGTCCACCCGGTCGATGACGCTCAGAGCGTCATCACGCAGAACCAGGTCCTCGCCATCGTCGCTCAACGCGCCGCTGTATGTCTGGTCAGCATCTACACCTGGCACTGAGTCGTCGTTGCTACGTTCCAAGAGAAAGTAACCCCCGATGGGAACCGTGCCACTCAGCGATATGCTGGGCGTCCCGTCGGCGGCGTTCAGTGTCCAACCTGTGAGGTCAATGGCGCCGCTGGTATTGTTGTATAACTCGATCCACTCGTCCGAGGACGACGTTGCCGTTCCCATCCAGGCACTCTCGGAGATCACAACGTCACGCAAGGATGCAGGATAGGCAGTCGCCCGTGGGAGAGCGATCGAAAACAAGGCAGCGATGAGAGCGATGACAAGGAACAGCGTGCGTTTTGTCATTTTTGGCCGATTCTCTTCCCTCTTTTTTGTCTCATTCAGCCTCTTTCGCCGATTCGCTCAAGAACCGTTTGATGGCTTCAGTCACACTCATAGCCTGGCAGTGTGCCGCTTTCGTAGCGCGCTCGACTAGGACGGCCAGGGCGCAGGCGTCTTTCGAGGGTCCTTTTCACCCTTGGTTCTGCCTTGGTGCCCACTTCAGTGCTCTCAGTGTTTACACTCTTGCAGCCGGAATCGGGCGGTCGAATGCCGTGCTGTTCGAGTACATCTGGATGAAAGGTCTCCATGTGCTGTAGCAGGCCAATTGTCGGGCCCACTTGGGCGGTTGGTTCTGCCTCGTGTACGCAAGGAAGAGATATGATCTCTCCTTCCCTTCATCACCCCAGCTCGTTTGTTCCTTCCCCTCTCACCCTGGTGCAGAAGATTCGGCCACTCTGTCGCTACCGGTACTCGTGCACCTCCACCAACTTGGCGCCCCACGGGCAGTAGTACCCCTCCAAGAAGGCGTCCAAGTGCGTTTCCACGTAGGAGGGCCTGCCATCGCACAACTCCATCGCCATCTTGGCCATCTCGATGTCCTCAAGGTCCGTGCGCAAAATGATTCAGAGGTCTACAATGTCTATTCCCTGCGGCTTCCCCCTCCCACCCTGCCGCAGAAGATTTGGCTCATACTCAGGTGCCTGCTTGTCGGAAAACTTAGGTCTGGTCTTTACTCGGTCCACTCCACCAATCGAGGCTCCCCCCAGACTGCCCAACTAAAGGTGTTGTCCCCGAGAGCGTTGGTCCTGAACTCTGGAGATACTAAGCCTGCCGCCTCGAAGAACAGGAATCGAGAAATTCTCCTCTTCGCTGCATCTTTCCGTTTCTGGAACTCTGGTTTCCCGTTGACCAAGACTTCGAATAGGACAGCATTGTCTGGCTTGCGTCGGGAGGGCCTGCGACCCTGTGGCTCGGAAAGCTCCGTCTCGATCCCAAGCAGTCCCTCTCAAGTGTTGAGAGCACGGCCGAAGCTCTTTGAGGATCATCAAACAGCCAGTAGCACAATTTGCACCCATCATATGGCTTCTTTTCAATGTCAAGCCAATTGTTGATCCGAGTCAATTTCCTCCATAGTCCATCTGGTCCGTAGCTCCTAAGTAATGCAAGACACAAATTGTTCGAAGCTCTATGAAGAATGTCCCTCAAGCTTTCGTTGCGTATGTTCCCCAAGCACAAAGGGCTATGCCTTTTCGGTTCGTATTCGGGCGCAACCAGAAGATCACAACAAGCAACTACTTTCCCGTTAAGTAGGACAATGGGGTTCTCAACCTTTTGACATTCGATCACCTGCAAGTCCATTTTCTCAGGTGATTCTGAGTCAAGCTCTGCAGCTCTTCCCGCTCTTTCGATCGCCCCTATATAGATATTACGAATTGACATCCTTCTCAATACCCCAAGATAGAAACGAGCTGTTTCAGTATCAAATGCTGATATATGTACTTCATAATCTATCCCTTGCTCAGCAGCAGCCATCGCCGCGTTACAAACATTGCGGATCGGAATCCCCTTCTGATGATACTCATCAACGCTCAGATTGAGTCTCGCTACACCGCAGCGCGATAGCTCACGCATGAGTTTTGCGGCCGATTGAGGTGAGGAAGCCCAATGAGCATTAGTGGCAAGAAATGAGCTAATGCCGGCTTCTCGAAACCTCTTGCAAATGCGCTCCAATAGCTCCCTATGTAGCAGAGGTTCACCACCCGTTATGCCAATGTGTTTGAGGCCGAATTCTCGCATGCTTTCCACGATATTTTCCACATACTGCTCGTCAAAAACCCTCTTGCCTGTTGGGCTGGCTCTGACGATGCAGTGTTCGCAATGTAGATTGCACTTATCGGTCAGAAGTATGGACAAAGACCCTATCACGAGTGTCTTCCTTGGCAAAGGGGCAGAAGATATGTGTAGCGAACCAATCTCCGGCATAGTTGAACATATCCCCACGACAGCCTCCGTCGCAGATCGGGTTATGAATGCAATCTTTGCATCCCGGGATATGATCAACCCTCAGTTCCGAAATGCGCCGGATGAATGAAAAACCTTCGCCGTGTCGCCATATATCTTCAAAGGGTTGGTCGCGCAGATTTCCACAAGGAAAGTCGCCGAGTATCCCGCAGGGAATCACATCCAAGTTTGACTGAATTAAGCAAAATCTTCGGCCAGCCGCGCATCTGAACACCTTCTTTGGCTTATACACGAATTCTGGATTGCAGACTTTGGTGAAGCGTTCAGGCACATTCAGGAAATCCAAAACCTCTGATTCTACAAAGTATATGTCGGGATACTTGGCACGAAGCGCCGGGAGGAGGTCCTTAAGCGCTTGTTGCTGAGATAGGGCGAGATAGTTCTCTTTATAGAAGCTAGCGTCCGCTCTGCCACCGCAATGCAGTTGCTGAAATACCAATCCATAGACGCCCAGGTTGTGAGATAGCTCAGCCAACTGTCCAAGTGCATTGGCGTTCGATTTCGTAACGGTGCAATTGACGTACGTAGTAGCGCCTTTTGCGACTAGTAGTTCTACAGTTGATATTGCTTTATGAAATGCTGTAGCTCCCCGAAAGGCATTGTGCTCTGGTGTCGGTCCATCTATACTGACTCCGATGCTTATATTAAGGTCAGCCACGGCATCCGCGGTTTTCTCAGTCATAAGTGTTCCATTCGTGATTATGTGGGTTCTAAAGTGATAGTCTCGCAGTTTAGGTAGGAGTTCTTCAATAAACGGTGCAGCGAATATTTCACCGCCTTCTAGTAGAATTTCAGGAACTCCAAGGGTATCGACTTGCTTTAAGACCGAAAGCACTTCATCAAGAGAAGCATCTTCGGCAACTTGGCGGCTGACATCCTCGAAGCAATAGCTGCACTTCAGATTGCATCTACTTGTAATGTTGAAGCCCACTAACTCAGGAACGTCTATCCAGTTTCTGTCTTCCATACAACTCCGTCCCGCGTGAACAGCAGATAGGGGGCAGTTGAAGCCAGACTAGCCTATTTTGCCCTATTTCAGTTCTGCGCTTTCGAGCTCTTCCAACACCGCGGGGTGCGCTGTTCCGATTATGCCCCCATGAGCCAGTTTGCCCAGTTTGTCCTGAGCTCTTCGTAGGATTTCGGCCTCGTGAAGATCTCGAATGGTGCTTGGGTGCGCAGTTCCTATGACACCGCCGTGGGCAAGTTTGCCTAGCTTCTCCACGGCTTCAGGACCCATTTCTTGGATTTCCCTTACTTCCCGCGCGACCCTCTGAATTTCAGCTTCCTGGAGTTCTCGGATAGTACTTGGGTGCGCAGTGCCCACTACACCACCATGGGCAAGTTTGCGTAGCTTCCCCACTGCTTCCGGGCTTAAATTTTTCTCCTCCACTGTGCCATCCTTTCCCTGGCTGCTGCCCCCTATCTGCATGTTTTACATTAGTAGCGTAGTGGATGCCACTCGGCATCTCGGCCAACAGATGACATCCGCCTCACTTCGCATCCTCGGGTGTTGCCAAGAATCCTATATATTTTCTCAGGTGACACTTACTAAACCACTTACTGAAACTGCGGGCAGCAAGGCGAGGCAGGCCCTATTGTCTCATGAGAAACAGCCCACTTCTCCCTTCACCCTCGGACGCCAAATGCATACTTTGGTGCGCCCTCGCCGGTTCCGTCGCCTTCGTGCTGTCAGGGGCATTGCTTTCTGCTATCACTGAGATCATTCTGCTAACGCCCTCGGTGGAATCATAGATTCCGCCAGACTTGAGCCCCTTCTACCCTTGTCCTGAGACGTCTTCTTTCCTACCACTTCAGGGGATATTACCCAACAAGCCAACTCTCGGCGGATGCGTGCGACTTTTGGGAGGTTGACAAGGGAGGGGAAAAGAGATAGGCTCA
>CAYLIE010000010.1:0-68738 GCA_964383935.1 uncultured Anaerolineales bacterium
TCCGACTGGTGGACGACATGCCCGGAATCGGTGGACGATTTCACCGGAATACGCAGTAAGGCAAGCCAAAGATATTAAAAATAACAAAGAATATGGCTACGACGATGTTTGCCCAGCGAATCGCGGGATACTTCAACGTCAGGGTCAGCACAACCATAACAATCGGAATCAACATGATTACTGCAATCAACAACCACATTCCCTGAGTTGGTTGCGTCCCTAAGATCTTTCCCGGCTCAAAATCGCCGGCAAATATGCGCAGCACATTCCCTAAAAGATAGGTCAACATCAGAGCTACCCACAATCCTGAAAGTACTATCCTCGTATCTGCCATGATTCAATCGCCTCCTTTATGAATGCGCGCGCGTTCCACAGTTATTGCCACATTTTGCAGATAGACGCCAAACTCTGAACTCCGTGTGTTTCACCCCCAACATACCACAAAACGAAGGCACCATCAACCCAAACAACAGGACTTTGAGCCCTATTGCCCAAGCTTTAGGGTCCTCCTGCACCCCTCTATATGGCCCTTTTTCCTTCATCGCCCCGGTCTATGACCGGCCCTTTCCTTGAAATCGGAAAGGGCTCAAGTTTTGAGCAAAGTAAGAATTCATCTTCCTCGCAACCGCCTCCATACCTGCCCCGCGCCCCAGAAAAGCAGCACCAACCAGGTGGCAGCCCCTACAAGAAGCCCCACTTTCCATGAGGTGGGCACGAATACCAGGCGAACCTCGTGGGAGCCGGGCTCAAGATATACCGCCCGGAAGGCGTAGTTGGCCCTCAACAGCGGCACCTCGCTCCCCTCGATATAGGCCCTCCACCCCGGATAGTAGACCTCGCTCAGGACTAGGTACCCCTCACTCGCGGCCTCGGCTTCTAACCCTATCGCGTTGAGGGAATAAGAGGTGATAGCCGCCCTCCCTTCTGAGGCATCGCCTTCCAAGGCCTTTCCTCCCTCCACCACAACGGTATCGGCGGGGTCAAAACCCGGAGCCTGAATAGCGGCCCAGGCTGATTCGTGATCCGCCACTACTTGGCTCCGATAGACGATAAAGGCCCGGGGAAAGGCGGTAGTACGGTAGATATCCACCCTGGGATCGCCATCAAAGGCCAAGAGATAACCCTCTCCCGGGGAGGCACCTTTCTGGGTTATCGAATATTTCACGTTCAGAAAAGTGTACAGAGGCGAAGAACGGCTCTCTATCGCTTGCCGGTACCGTTCGAAATCCGCCAACTTGAGAGGGGTATATATCCCCCCTATATCGAAGAGCCGATGTACGAGGGCTAAGTCGGGCTGCCAGACCCCCCATACCTCCTGGGGGGCCTCGAGGCGGTAGAAAGCCTCATCTCCTTGGAGGAACTCTATGGCTGCCGAGTGGTGGAAGCCCTTCGTGGGATCGGTGGTGCCGATATCGGCATAGGCCCCCGTTGCTGCCAAATCGACGAATATCAAACCTATAGCCAAGAACCCCACCATCTGCGGCCTCGCCCACCGATGTCCTCGGATGTAAAGGAGAAAGAGACTCCCGCCCAAGAAGAGAAGAAAAAGCACCTGTCCCCGGGTGGCGTTGGCGATGCGCTGCAGTATCACTGGGTCTTTGTCCTGGCTATAGATGAGAACCGCGTAAGCGAGGGGCAGGGTCACCAGAGTTATGGCTAGGAAGGCGGGAAAGGAGAGCCTGAGCACCTCTTTAAAGAGGGCGTGCTTTCCAGGCCTTAAGGGACGCAAGATGGCATCCAGCCCCAGGGCGGCCAGGAAAGCGAGCGCGAAATCTAAGAGGAGGATGAACCGGGCTGGAGCGCGGAGTTGCTTGAACCCGGGAACCAAGCCATAAAGCCAACCATGAAGGATAGCACTATCGCCTAGGGCCAAGAGCAAGGAGATAATGGCCAAGACCAAGAGAAAGCGGGTCAAACCATCTCGCCGGAAAAGCAGGGCCAAGGAAGCGAGAACTAGGGGCAGAACCCCTATATACCCCACCTCCACCCTATCCCAGAGCCCCCAGGAAAGCCGTGGCCCGCGGCCGAAGAAGCCGGGGTTAAGGAACCCCATCAATTGCGCTGGAGAGAGGGAGAATTTAGCCGCCTCTTCATAGGGAATCTGCGCCCGCACCGAGAGTTGCATCATTTCGTAGCCGGGGAGGAGAAGAAAAGCCGTAGCCCCCAAGGCGATAACCACGGTAAGGGCTGCTAGACCTAAAAGAAGCGGCATCGCTCTACTACGATCCCCTCGATAGGCAAGGTAAAGGCGATAGAGAAGATAGAGGCCCAGAAAGAAGAGGATATGGAAGATGGGCTGAATATGGCCAGCCAAGATAGCCACCCCCAGAAATACCCCAGACAGGAGGGCGTAGTTAACTCTCCTCTCCGTAAGGGCCCGATGGTAGAAGAGGAAGACCAGAGGTAGCCAACTGGCAGCAGCGATCATGTTGAGGTTCCCGAAATGGATGATGAAGAGATCGGAGAACATGAAGGCTATGGCCCCAGCCAGGGAGGCCAAGCGACCGATACGTCCCTCCTTCCTAATGAAGCGGAGGCAGAGGTACATAAAAGCCCCCGCCAAGAAGAAGTGGAGAACAGAGATCAACTCCAGAGTGCGGAAGGCGATCTTAGGCATCAGGAAGAAGAGGAGAAGGTTTATAGGGTAAAAAAGGCCCGTTTGAATATCGGCGGCGAAGGGAGCACCCCCATAAAGGTAGGGGTTCCAGAGGGGCATCTCTCCTCCCTTCAGGCTCTGGGCGGCGAAATGGTAGAGGGGGAAGAGAAAAGATAGAAGATCGCCACCATCGGCGGGCATCCAGACCGGGGTGAAGAGAAGCCGCCAGAAAAAGCCCACCGTGGCTAGGGCTAGAGCGCCTAGGACTAGGAGATCACGATGATAATCGTTCTGCAGTCGTCCTTGGGCATAGAGTCGCCAAACTCCCAGGAAGGCAAACAGCCATATGACGAATAGAGAAAGACAAAAGACCACCCTCATACCCCTTTGAAGACAAGGGCGAGTATATCACTCCCCCTTCCCCATTGCAACCCCTTGACAAATTTCCCTTTCGTGTTATAATATTAGTAACGATTATCATTATGGTTGTATCCGAATGACCATAGACCAGGAAGAGATAGGCCGGCGGTTAAATATCAAGGGCTACCGCCTTACCAAGCAGAGGCTAGCGGTGCTCAAGGTCCTCCAGGGCACCAAAAGCCACCCCGATGCTAACTGGATCTACGAGAAGGTGCGCGAGAAGATCCCTCACGTCAGCCTGGGGACCATCTACCGGACCCTGGGGATATTGAAAGAAGCGGAGTTCCTTCGCGGACTCGACTACGGTAGTTCTCTCAGCCATTACGACGCCAACACGGAAAACCACCCCCACATCGTCTGTACCAACTGTGGCCGCATCGACGACCTCCCTCTGCCCCTACCCCACAAGTTAGAGGAGCAAGCCTCAAAAGCCACCGATTTCCTCATCACCGATCACCGTCTGGAATTCTATGGTCTTTGTCCTAACTGCCGCCCTGATTAACAGCAAGGCAACTACCTTACAAGGAAGGGAAGAAAGATGACACACATGACCGAGGAGAACCTGAAGGCAGCCTTCGCCGGGGAGAGCCAAGCCCATATGCGCTACCTTATCTTCTCCGAAAAGGCGGAGAGGGAGGGATACCCTAATGTAGCCCGTCTCTTCAAGGCCATCGCCTTCGCCGAGCAGGTCCACGCCACCAATCACTATCGGGAACTAGGAGGTATCAACGCCTCGTCCCAGAACCTCCAGGTAGCCGTCGATGGGGAGACCTGGGAGGTGGAGGAGATGTACCCTGCCTACCTAGCGGTGGCCCAACTGCAGAAGGAGAGGGGAGCCCAACGCTCCATGGGTTATGCCCTAGAGGCGGAGAGGATCCATGCCGCCATCTATACGAAGGCTAAAGAGGCCACGGAGGCGGGGAAGGATCTGGATATAGGGCCGGTCTACATCTGCTCAGTCTGTGGGCACACGGTAGAGGGAGAATCCCCTGAGCGCTGCCCGGTCTGCAACGCCAAGCGCGAGAAATACGTTAAGTTCTAGCCTGGACTCGGATCTTCTGCCATCTTGAGATGGCAGAATAATTGTGCTAATATCATTACTGCTAGGGCTGGCCGCCTTGTGATTCGCCCCCTGACCACAGGCGGCCAACCCCTGCTAAACATCGAAGAGGAGGGAGAGATGGAAAAGTGGGAATGTCTCGTCTGTGGCTATATCTACGATCCGGCGGAAGGCGATCCCGAGGGGGGGATACCGCCGGGCACGCCTTTTGAGGAGTTGCCCGATGATTGGGTCTGCCCCGAATGCGGAGCGGAGAAGGAGATGTTCGAGAAAGTAGAGGAGTAAGGAGAAGAAGCGATCTAGAAAGGAGGATTAACGATGCGAAAGTGGAGGTGCACGGTATGCGGCTACATCTACGATGGAGATACCCCGCCGGAGAAATGCCCTAATTGCGGGGCACCCCGGGAGAAGTTCGAGAAACTGGAAGAGAAGGCGGCACAGTTGATCGAGAGGTCTCGCCTCTCCAACGGCCTACATATGAGGCTCTACACCCTGCTCGATGAGGTGGCCGAGGTGGCCCAGAAGGGGGTAGAGGACAACCTAGACCCCCGATGCTTGGAGATATTCACCCAGGCCAAGGAAACGGCCGGACTCATCCAGCAGAGGGTAAAAGCCGAGATCCAGACCCACATCGGCAAGGGAAAGTGGGGTTAGGAGTAGACTATGAGCGAAAAGATAATCGCCCTCCTCAACGAGGATATCAAAGGCGAACATATGGCTATCGTGCAGTACCTGCGCCACGCCTACGCCTTGGGAGAGGGAGAGATGGCCTGTGAGATCGAGGCCATCGCCAGGGAGGAGATGCGCCATCTCGATTGGCTCTCGGAGAAGGTAGTAGAGTTAGGGGGCAAGCCCACTCTGGAGCGGGCGGAGATGGATCTGGGAGGCACCACCCCAGCGGAGTGGCTACGGCGCGACGTCAAGGCCGAAGAGGACGCCATCACCATGTACAAGGAGCATATAGAGGCTATCGATGACCCCAAGATAAAGCGGCTCTTACGCCGTATCCTCTCCGACGAGGAGACCCATCACGGAGAGTTCAGCCATATGGTCGAGAAATCGGAGCGGGAGAAGATAACCCCAGAAGGTCCGCTCCTCTCCGAGAAGAGGGATAAGACCATCGATATGTTGAACTGGGGGATCCGCCACGAATACACCGTCATCTTGCAGTACCTGTACCACTCCTATCTGACCCCCGATGAGGAGGTCAGTCTAGAACTGCAAGATCAGGCTATCAACGAGATGCAACACCTGGGTTGGCTGGCGGAGGAGATGACAGGAACCGGTGGCAACCCAGAGATAGAAGAGACCGGGGTGGACCGCTCAGAAGAGACCACCGATATGCTGCAAGCCGATATCGCCGTGGAGCGAGAGGTGACCAAGGAGTACACCCGTCAGATCGACGAAGTCGAAGATCCCGGGCTGAAGAGGCTCCTGAGCCGCATCCGAGACCACGAGATCTACCACGACCAACTCTTCACCGATCTCCTAGAAGATCTCGAAAAGGAATAGACCCTCGCCGCGGCCTCTATTGTAAGGTGTGGTATGTGGAGGACACATACCCTGTGTCCTCCACATTTCAGGTTTACAAAGGGAGTAAAATCTGATATAATGTTGTCCGCTCTAAGACAAAACAACAAAGGGAGGTAACATAGATGGCCTATAAGATCACCGAGGAGTGCATCCTTTGCGGGGCCTGTGAGCCGGAATGTCCAAATGAGGCCATTAGCGAGGGCGAGGAGATCTACGTCATAGATCCCAATAAATGCACCCAATGCGTGGGTCATTACGACGAATCGCAATGCGCTTTGGTTTGTCCGGTGGACTGCTGCGTTCCCGACTCGGCTCACGAGGAATCCCAGGAGGAACTCCTGGCTAAGTTCAAGAAGATGCACCCGGATAAGGAGCCAAAGGTCTAAAACCTCGCCAAGGTGCAGCAGCCTAGCGAGGCGAATCGTGTCAAGTTGAGAGCCCCAAAGGCCAAGGTCGCGGCAGCGGCTTCCTCTGGGGCTTTCCTTTAGAAAGGCCATCATGACTATAGATCGCCTGCTAGCCATAGATGTGGGGGCCGGGACTCAGGATATCCTCCTCTTCGAGAGCGGCAAACCGATGGAGAACTGCGTCAAATTGGTCCTCCCCTCTATGTCCACCATCGTGGCTCAGAAGATTAAAAAGGCCACCACCCAGGGGGAAGATATCTGCCTGACAGGGAACCTCATGGGAGGCGGCCCCAATGTCAGCGCCCTCAAGGGCCACCTCAGGGCAGGATACCGTATCCTTGCCACCCCCTTGGCGGCCAAGAGCATCCGGGACGATCTCAATGAGGTTAGATCCATGGGAGTGGAGATAGTGGAAGAACCTCCAGATGAGGTTATAATCATCGAGACCCGAGACATCGATCTTCGCTCCCTAGGAAGGGCTTTGGCCCTCTTCAACATAGAACTTCCCAGAGAGTACGCCATCGCCGTCCAGGACCACGGCGAACAGCCAGGCATCAGCCAACGGGGGTTCCGCTTCCAACAATGGGAGAGGTTCGTGAAGGCTGGAGGCCAACTGGAGAACCTAGCCTACCGGAAGGTGCCCCCCCACCTCAGCCGGATGAAGGCTGTGCAACGGGATGCCCCAGGAGCCCTGATGATGGATACCGGCTCGGCAGCGATATGGGGCGCTCTCTGCGATGAGGTGGTGGCCGCACGACAAGATGAGGGCCTCATCGTAGTCAACGTGGGCAATCAGCACGTCCTCGCCGCCCTGGTGAAAGGGGAGAGAGTCTGGGGGCTCTTCGAGCACCACACGGTATTGATGAACAAGGAGAAACTCGTTGATCATATCGAGCGGTTACGCCAAGGGATCTTGATCAACGACGAGGTCTACGAAGACCACGGCCACGGGGCTTTCATCCACCCCGATTACAAAGGCCCTTTCCAGTTCGTGACCGTCACGGGGCCCCACCGGCGGATGGCCGAAGGGTTGGGCTACATGGCCGTGCCCTACGGCGATATGATGCTCACCGGCTGCTTTGGCCTGGTGGCCGCGGCTCAAAGAATCGTGCTGGGGGACGATCGCTAATTGCTAGAGAGAGCCTTCCAAGACCTAAGCACTCGTTAGCCCGCTGGGCACAATTGTAGCAATTCGCCATGACGAGAGGAAGAACGTGCTCATGAACAGACCACGAGTAGTAGTCCACCAAGGTGCTTCGGTAGACGGGAGGTTAACGCTTGCGCCCGACATCCTTCTGCTATTCGGGGACGAAAGATGGCAGGCTATCGCGGGATCAAGCAATCTGTTCGAGTGGCTCAAGTTCACCCACAAACCACAAGCCTTTCTCGAAGGCAGCGGTTCTTTGGTAAGGGACAACGAGGAGCCCGAGCCACTTCCGCCTTTCGAGGGTGATTCCAAGTCGCTGTATCAGGACTTCCTGCCAGACGCTGTCGTTCGTCGTCCGGAACATCAAGGGTGGTTCACGGTTGTGGATAGTCGAGGACGCGTCCGATGGGCCTACAAGGAATGGCCAGAAGAGGAATGGACGGGATGGCACCTGTTAGTCTTAGTAGCCCACCATACTCCACCTGAGTATCTAGCCTATCTCCAGCGTGAGAGTATTCCCTACTTGGTAGCAGGGGAAGAGCGGGTTGATCTTCGCCAGGCTATGGAGAAAGTGGCATCCCAGTTGAACGTGACGTGTGTACTGTCAACCGCTGGAGGCAGGTTGAACGGCGCGCTTTTGCGTGCTGGGCTTGTGGACGAGATCAACATCGAGTTCTTTCCCGCCGTAATCGGCGGCTTTGAGACGCCATCCCTGTTTGACTCGCCAGCCTTAAAACTCGACGAATGGCCAACACGGCTAAAACTGATCTCCGTCCAAGTTCAAGCGGAGGGGCGTGTATGGTTTCGTTATCAGGTCATTTCAGAGTGAGAGCAAACCACCAGGCCAGCCTAACACGTCGCCAGACTGTGTGAAAACTCCCGCTTGTGCCATAATAGGGACAGCATCGTAACGAGCTTGGCTAGGAGGCCGTATGGCAGGTTTCATCGAGGGTATCCATCGGAATCAGCGGATCATCTTTCCCGAATCGCTAGATGAGTACATCGGCGATGACAACCCGGTCCGTTTCATCGATGCATTCATGGACAGCCTGGATCTGGAGACACTGGGCTTTGAACGTGCCGTGCCCAAGGAAACCGGGCGCCCGCCCTATGACCCAGGTGATCTCCTCAAGCTCTACATCTACGGCTACCTCAACCAGATTCGCTCCAGTCGTAGGCTGGAGAAGGAAGCTCACCGGAACGTGGAGTTGATGTGGCTGCTGCGCAAGCTGGCACCAGACTTCAAGACCATCGCCGATTTTCGCCGCCACAACGGCGGCGCCATCCGCGAGGTCTGTCGCCAGTTCACATTGCTTTGCCGGCAGTTGAGCATGTTTGGCGGCGAGTTGGTGGCCATTGACGGCAGCAAGTTCAAGGCGGTCAACAGCCGGGGGCGGAACTTCACCAGGCCCAAACTGAAACGGATGAACCGGCGGATTGACGAGAAGATCGAACGCTATCTCCAGGAGCTGGACGAAAACGATGAACTGGAGCTCGACAGCTACAGGCCCACGGTAGGAGAACTGAGAGGGAAGATCGAGACACTGCAGAAACGGAAGCAGGAGTACCAGGAGCTGCAGGAACGGCTTGACGCGCACCAGGAGACGCAGATCTCGCTGACGGATTCCGATGCGCGTTCCATGCCGGTGGGCAAACGCCGCGGTACCGACGTAGCCTACAATGTCCAGATCAGCGTCGATGACAAGCACCATCTCATTGTGGACCACGAGGTGACCAATGCGGTGACAGACCAGGGCCAGCTGAGCTGTATGGCCCATGCGGGCCAAGGAGGCCCTGCAAGTAGAGCGGCTTGAGGTTGTGGCGGACATGGGGTACTACGATGGCAAGGAAGTGAAAGCCTGCCTGGAGGAAGCGATCACCCCTTACATCCCCAAGCCTGAGACGTCTGCCAATAGGAAGCTGGGACTGTATGGCAAGCGGAACTTCCGCTACGATCCCGACAACGACTGCTATTGGTGTCCGGCTGGAGAAGCGTTGACCTATCGCTTCCAGACGACGGAGTTGGGTCGAGAGATCCGCTACTATGCCACCAGTGCCTGCAAGGAGTGTGCCCTCAAACCCAGGTGCACCCGCAACAAGCAAGGCCGCCGAATCACCCGGTGGGTGGATGAAGCACTGCTGGAAGAGATGGCGCGGAGGGTGCGGGCAGAACAGGAGAAGGTGAAACGGCGCAAGTGCATCGTGGAGCACCCCTTCGCGACGATGAAGCACAGTATGAACCAAGGCTACTTCCTCACCCGTGGGCTAGCCAACGTGCGCTCAGAGATGAGTCTCACGGTACTCGCCTACAACATCAAACGGATGATCAACGTTCTGGGAGTCCAGAAGATGGTAGGAGCGCTGGCGTGATGGGCCTTCCTTCTTTCTTGTTTTGCCAATAGTCCATTCTGCGTACTCTTTGATAAGCATTGCGCTTTCGGAGCGCGACACAACATTGGTCGCCGACGCTTTTCACACAGTCTCTCGCTGCACCTGACCGGGCTATCTAGCTGATACTTGGATGCGCGTTCACGCCTGCAGATTATCCGCCTATAGTGGTGTTTTCCCGCATCCGCCCGGCAGGTCCGCTCCATGCTAATAGGGAGAATCTGATGCCCCACGGGTATAACGGTCGAATCTTGCGCCTCGATCTCTCCAGCGGGGATAAGGCAGTAGAAGAACCGGGAGAGATCTTTTACCGACGCCACTTGGGAGGGTGGTCCCTCATAGCCCATTACCTCCTCAGGGAGTTAAAGCCAGGCATAGACCCTCTCAGCGAGGAGAACAAATTGATCTTCGCCTGTGGGCCTATCACCGGGGCCCCCATAGCGGGGAGCGGTCGCAACGCCGTGGGGGGTAAATCGCCCCTCACTGGCCTCTTCGGAGAGGCGGATGTGGGGGGCTACTGGGGAGCGGAACTCAAGAGGGCCGGATATGATGCCATAATAATGGAGGGCCGGGCGAAGAAGCCGGTCTATATCTGGATCCACGACGACCAAGTGGAGATCCGAGACGCCTCCCACCTCTGGGGGCAACTCACCGCTCCGGTCCAGGAGGCCATCCAAAGTGAACTGCGCGACCCCCTCATCAGGGTGGCCCAGATAGGCCCCGCGGGGGAGAGCCTGGTCCGCTTCGCCTGTGTGGTGAACGACCTCCACCACTTTGCTGGACGCACAGGCATGGGCGCGGTGATGGGCTCCAAGAACCTCAAAGCCATCGCCGTGCGGGGAAGGAAACCGCTCCCCATCGCCGACCCGGAAGGGCTCCGCGTCATCTCTCACTGGCTCCTGGAGAACTACATGGACCGGTCCGGTGGCCTCCATAAAGATGGCACTGCAGGCGACGTGGAGTACCTGAACAAGAAAGGGGGGCTCCCCACCCGAAACTTTCAGGCCGGCTCCTTCGAGGCAGCAGAGACCATCGCCGGCCCCACCATGACCGACACCATCCTGGTAGGAAGAAAAGGGTGTTTCTCCTGTGCCATCCGTTGTAAACGGCGAGTGGCTGCTAAGGAGCCCTACAGGGTCGATCCTACCTATGGGGGGCCTGAATACGAGACCGTCGCCGCCTTAGGCTCCAACTGCGGGATCGACGACCTAGTGGCCATCGCCAAGGGGAACGAACTCTGCAACGCTTATGGGCTGGACACCATCTCCACGGGGAGCGCCATCGCCTTCGCCATGGAGTGTTATGAGAATGGGCTTCTGACAGGCAAGGATACCGATGGGTTAGAGTTAACCTTCGGCAACGCTCCAGCCATGATAGAGATGGTGGGGAGGATCGCCCGCCGAGAGGGGCTGGGAGATACATTAGCCGAGGGGGTGAAACGAGCCGCGGAGAGGATCGGCCCCGGAGCCGAAGAATACGCCCTCCATGTGAAGGGGCAAGAGATCCCCATGCATGAACCCCGTTGGAAACAGGGGCTGGGGCTGGGTTACGCGCTTTCAGATACAGGCGCCGACCATAACCATAACCTGCACGATAATCTATACACCAGAGAGACAAGGACCTTTAGACGGGCTCGCGCTCTGGGCATCGTGGAGCCCTTGCCAGTGAACGATCTCGGTCCAGCCAAGGTCCGTCTCTACCATTATGTAAGTACCTGGCGACTCCTTCACAACAGCCTAGGGCTTTGCCTCTTTCTGCCTTATGACTACCACCAAGTGCGAGATCTGGTCAACGCCGTCACTGGCTGGAACACCAGCCTCTGGGAACTCCTCAAGGTCGGAGAACGGGGTCGGGTTCTGGCTCGGGCTTTCAACGCCCGAGAAGGACAAACGGCAGAGGAGGATCGCCTCCCCCGCCGCTTCTTCTCGCCTCTGGGGGCCGATACCCCTGCCTTGGAGGGGGTAGCTATCGAGGAGGAGAGATTCAAAGAGGCGTTAATCACCTATTATAGAATGGCAGGTTGGGATCCGGCCACCGGTATCCCCACCCGGGAGAGGCTAGAGGAGTTAGATATAGGTTGGGTGGCGGAGGAGTTAGCCCGGTGGGGGAACTTCCCTGACTAGACAGGCAAGAGCCTGGTTACCATCAAGGCGTCGGCGAGGGGCTCAACGGAGGGGTAGGGGTGACCACAATGGGGGTAGGCGTGGGTGGAGGGGGTGGCGGCGAAATAGAGCAGATGTAACTGGTAGCCATGCCGATAGCCACTAAGAGACCTAGGATGACGAAAATTATCTGCCCTCTAGGGCGTTTTTGGCGCCTCTTCCGTGCCAACTTCCATTACTCCCAGATCAATTATACTACGACTCTTATCCTGGGACAAATATTGACATCCCGCCTCCCATGTGATATATGATTAAGTAGAGTGGATTTTGCATATTTGCAAAGGAGAAGTTGATGAGAGAGAAAGTAGAGAAGGCGTTAGAGGGTATCAGGCCTTATCTCCAATTCGATGGCGGAGACATCGAACTCCTAGAGATCACCGACGACGGAGTTGTGCGGGTTCGGCTGCTGGGAGCCTGCGGTGGTTGCCCCTTCTCCCAATATACCATGCAGATGAGCGTGGAGAAGCGGCTCAAAGAAGAGGTGCCAGGGGTTAAGAAGGTCGAGGCCATACCCTAGAAGCAGGAAAGAGCAGATGATGACTAAGGAGGAGCGGATCCGGGCTGCCTTTAAGAGGGAACCTGTGGATCGGGTTCCCATCGCCCTGTGGCGCCATTTCCCCGGTGACGATCAAAACCCCGAAAGCCTGGCCCAGGCCACCTTAGCCTTCCAGGAGCGTTTCGACTTCGATTTCATCAAGGTGAGCCCCTCCAACGCCTTCTGCACCGCTGATTGGGGATCGAAGACCATATACCAAGGCCACCAGAACGGTACGCGAGAATATATCGAATACGCCATCAAGGAGGTCAAGGGCTGGCAGAGGCTAAAACCCCTCGATGTAGCCAGGGGGGTTTTAGGAGAGCAACTGGAGTGCCTTCGCCTCCTTCATCGGGAGATCAGGGGGCGAATCCCCCTCATCCAGACGGTCTTCAACCCCCTGATGGTAGCCAAATACCTAGCCGGCCCAGGCTTCATCGTCCACCTACGCCGTTACCCCCGGGAGTTCAAGAGAGCTCTCTCGGTCATAGGGGAGACTATGAGCGACTTTGCTCGAGAGGCGATCAGAGCCGGGGCCGACGGCATCTTTCTAGCGGTCCAACACGCCTCTTACGACCTCCTCAGCGAAGGCGAATACCGCCAATGCGGCATCCCCTATGACCTCCAGGTACTGGAAGCCGCCTCGAATGGCTGGTTCAACCTCCTCCATATCCATGGCGAAAAGATCATGTTCGACCTTTTGTCTGATTACCCCGTCCAAGCGGTCAACTGGCACACCCGAACTGCATCGCCTACCCTAAAAGAAGCCCAAAGCCGCTTCTCAGGCACCTTAGTCGGTGGCTTGGGCCGGCATTCTCTCGTTTGCGGGAACCCTGAGGGTGTGAAGGCTCAAGTGAAAGAGGCTATCGCCCAAACCGAGGGGCGAGGGCTCATCCTAGGGGCTGGTTGCGTCGTCCCCATCACCGCCCCAGGGATAAACATAAAAGCGGCTAGAGAAGCGGTCGAACTGCCCCACTAAATTAGGTGGTCACTCCTGGCCCTGGAACGGCGGAATCTAGCGGTGTGATATCAATGCAGCCTGCTCACTCCAGCGCCCATAGAGGAGAGCGACCGATACTAGCCGATGATAACAACCCAGAGAAAGATGAGACTTGAGGACAGAAATGCTTCAATGCTCATAACCCTTGGGCCTGACCACCAACACCGGCCGCTGGGAACCGAGCACTATCTGAGTAGCGAGATCGTCCAGAAGGAAACGATAGAGACCAGGAGCGGCATGGGCGCCGATGACCAGGAGATCGTAACCCCCCTCCTCGGCCTCAGCCAAGATCTCATCCACCACCAGCCCTCGTCTTATCTTCACCTTCCCCGCTACCCCTAACTCCCTCAAGATTTGGAGCCCTTTTCTCAGATGGACCCCTTCTGGCGTCTCTCGCTGTAAGAGCTCTTCCTCCGTCGCTTCTAGATCTTCCACCCGGGCTTCCGGAGTGAGAGGCAACTGGGACATCACATGCAAGATAGTCACCTGGGCCCCTGTGAACCGGGCTATCATACCTCCGAATCTAACATCCTCCTCACCCCGCTCCTCCCCTCCGGTACAGACCAGTATCCTCCGTAGAGAAGGCCGCTTCCCTTTGACGATGAGCACCGATATCGGGGCGTGCTGGACGATGCGGGCTGCGGTGGAGCCCATAAGAAAGCGAGTCATGCCCCGCCTGCCCCTCGAGCCCACTATCACTAGGTCGTACTCCCCTTCCTCCGTCTCACTCAGAATCCCCTCTGCCGCATGGCCCATTTTGGTCTTCGTCTCCAAAGCCGCTACACCTTCAGCCAGTAGATCTCTTGCCCTCTCCAGCGATTTGCGTACCCTCTCCATCTCATTGGGTCCCTCAATGACCCCCAGCAGGGTGAGGTGCGCCTTCGCCCCCTTGGTGATGAGCCCTCCGAAGCGAATAGCCTCCTCGGCGTATCTCGAGCCATCGGTGCAGATGAGGATCCTCACGGTCTACTTCCCTCCTTCACATTAACATCAAAACCAGAGGCACTATCAGAATCACAGCCACAAAAAGGCCCAGCCTTCGCCGGTCGTTGGTAAGCCACCCCAGAGCCCGTTCCATTACACGCTGATAGGGACCATAGAAAAAAATAACAACTAGGGACATTACACCTACGCTGGCCGCTTGGAGGAAGACGATGGAGAAGGCTCGCGGTGCGTTCACCAGTAGAGAGGCTACCAGGGTATCGCTGAAGGTGGCTACATTAGCCCCCATGATGTAGGGGATGATATTCTCTCGCCGAACATACCCCCGGGCCGAGAACGGAACCAGAAGCCCCAGGGAGACCGACACGGAGGGGACAATCATGGTCATTGCTGAGCCGAATAGAAACATCACCGCCGGCCGATAGATGATGTGGGCGATCTCTCGGAAACGGCTATGCTCTGTATCCAATTCTGGAAGAGCACGATCGAAGATATTGAAACTGACCAACAATAGACCAACTCCCAGAAGGAAACTTCCCCAGTCGGGAAGATAACCGGTCATCCTTTCCACCAGGGGATCATAGGTGAGGGCCATCAAATCTCTCGCCTGGCTGGGCAGATTGAGATGAAACCCCTCGAGCCAGCCGCTGACCAGCATCAAATACCCCACCACTAGCGCTGGCAAGTAAACGGTGGCCGTCACCAAAAAGCCCAAAACCCCCACAAAGACGCTGGTCACACCTCCCCGACCTCGAAGATAGTAGATAAACCCCACCAGAAGCACCACGAAGGCAGCCCCCATACGGGAGCCAGCGATCATGGCGAAGGTCTCAATATCGGTGGTCACCCCAGCGGCTAAGAGGGTCAAAGCCGTGGCTGCCACAGGCGACCCGCTGAGAACGAGGCAGGCACCCAACCAACCAAAACCCAGGCTATTGAGCACCCCCGCCACATCAAACCTCTGTAACAACGGCCTGAGCCCACCCGCTCCTTCCTTCAAAACCTGGAGAGCCAGGATGAAGAGAAAAATGGCGATGATCACTAGGCCGACCTTCAATAGGTTAATTCTTCTCCGCATGATCTCTCTACTTACTAGATCACAGCCATGTCGCCTTGCTCTTGGCCCTGACGGTGCTCTTCCTCAGTGGAACGGTCTTGGCCCTGGAATGACGAGATCCAGCGGTCCACGTCTACGTAGGGCTAGCGAACAACGAGGACAGGACAAGGGGCATTCTCTACCACCTTGTCAGTTACGCTCCCCACGAAGTAACGGCGCAGGCCTCTGGCAACTTGGGTGGAACCCATCACTACCAGGTCATAGCCCCCCTCGCCTATCTCCTGGAGGATTTCCTCGGTAGCAAACCCGTGTCTAAGTTTGATCTCCACCTCTATGCCCATTCCTCGTAGTATCTCGTCCTCTATCAAGAAATGACGGGATTGAGGGATGTCCAATTGTACGAACTCCTCCAGGCTGATCCTCTTCTTGTGGGCAAGATACTCCATAGTGAGCGGATCGACCACGTGCAACAAGGTGGCCCTAGCCCCTGCCATTTGAAGAATCTTCCCCCCAAAGCGAACAACCTCGTCGGCGTGGCTCAGCCCACCACTGCAGACGAGGGCCTTTTCCAAAGAGAAGGGCCTCTCCATCCTAACAACTAGAGCGGAACTCTCCACGGCTCTTAATATGCGGCGCCAGGTAGGGCCTCTTAGGAATCTACTCCACCAAGCCCGGCCCAAGAAACCCACCACCACTAGGTCGTATTCTTTTTCTCTTGTCTGCCGGGCGAGTTCAGCCCGTGCCCTGCCTCGACGAGTGAGAGCATGAAAAGGTATCCCCTCCTTTGTTAAGAGGGAGCGAACCGCCTCCACAGCCTTGTCAATCCGCATCACCAAGTCGGCTCGCTCCATGACCCCCAAGATGGTGACCTCGGCCTCCAATATCTTGGCCAATTTCACCCCGTATCGGGCTGCTATCTGGGCTTGCTCTGAACCGTTAATACAAAGGAGTATGCGCACATCCACCCCCCAAACGCCCTAGGAAAGGAAAAGGATACCCAAAATCGCCGAGGTGATAAGCACGGAGACAGCATCCAACCGAAGGATAAAAAGGGCGACAGCACTAGCGGCTAACAGAACCCATTGGGGCAGATCTAGATGACTTCCCAACACGAGGCCGGAGAACTTAGTAGAGAGGGGTGTGAATTTGAGAGCGTAGAGGGCAAGGATTACAACTATGGTTCCCACGCCCGCCACAATCCACTGGGTCCTATCTAAGGGGGCTGTCTCTCCTAGAAAGCCTGCGAGTTTGACAGCGGTGAGAAGCAAGATGACCACTACGGCTGGCAGCAGGCCTCTAACGAAGCCTTCCAGCCAAGGCTGCTTTCCCAGCCTATCCAACAAGATGGCAGCACCCAGCATGAGTATCGTAGGAGGCAGCGTGGCCGCGAAGGTGGCCGCTAGGGCTCCTTGGATCCCGCCCACACGATAGCCCACGAACATGGCTGTCTGCAGAGCATCCGAGCCAGGCAGGACACTGCCAAAGCCCACCGCCTCCACAAATTCCTCTTCGGTCACGAAGCCACTACCCGTCACCGCCTCTTCATGAAGCAAGCCGACGGAGGCGGGACCTGAGGTGGTAAGAAGGTTAATCTTGAGAAACATGAGGAAAAGACTGAGTAGCTTGCCCCCCATTTTTGCACCTCCTCAGCAAAGCGATATGAAAGCCCAAAGACATAGTCGCCCCTGGGCCTAGATGGCTACGTCTCCCCTCAGGCCTACGAGGTTAGTGACGGGTTCGGACCGGGAGAATCGCCCTACTCGCTTGCGCGAGATTCACCCCTTCCATCGAAAACGATGGACAATTGGGTCCCCCGCTTCCCTGATGAGAATTCGGTCTTCAAATCGTATGCTGTGGCTATAACCTGTCGAAGCAACCCCTAGAGACACCCTACCACACTCATCCTCCTCCGTCAAGGTACTGCACGCGGCGAAACTCAACGGCTCACCACCTCTACCCCTTCGAGGGTTACGCTATCGCCCACCTCGTTTCCGATTCCATCATAGACCGGCAACCGCTTCCCGCTCACCGGCTCGTACATCCCCACCAGCAACCTATACCTACCCGGTGGGGCATCGGGGGCGATGGAGATATCGTAACGGTCAGTAATAACTTCACCACTCATCCAGCCGGTAGTAGGAAGAGTTCCCTGCCCAGGGAGGCCATCCCGCTGCCCCCGGAGATCCTCCTCCTCGTCCAGGAGATGGATAAAAACGGTATAAGAGGTCTCCATCGTGGATAGGGCTTGCCAATATAAGGTGAGATCTACCGAGCCACCCGAGTCCACCTCCGTAGGCTCCAAGTCGTAGCCCAGAAGCCTCACTACCTCCCCCAATCGGAATTCTAAAGGGTGTTCGATGGGAGGCAGGGTGAAAGACCTCTCTCGCCCCTTCACCTCTACGGTGCCCAGATCGAGAGTAGAGCCTAAAGGCAAGAGCCAATAGAGCCTGGAAAGGGACTTTTCTCCTCTCAGCACCTGCATGCGCAACCGGTAGCGACCGTCGGGCAAATCGGCAGGGACCAGCAGAGTCTGCCCCTGGCGTACCAGTTGGCCTCGCTCCCAGATGGGGCTAGGGTACTCTCCGCCCAAGATAAGGGCTCTTTCTCCCCACCTCTCCCCTGACTCGTCTTGAAACCAAAGGGAAAGGGAGCACTCTCCAAGGTCGCCGAGGCCCTGCCAGAGGAAAGTGAGCGGAACGCCATCTCCGGGTCTAAACTCCTCTCCCCCCAGGCTGTAACCCACTAGCCGGAGCCGGTTTACGAAGTTGGCCCTGGTCACCTTCTCCACCCCCAAGGAGGCCACACCTGGTAAGTGGAACGACCTGGGCAAAACGACCTTGCCCAGTTGGGCCCTCCCTACCTCCTCCAAGGTCTGGAGTCGGTATAAGACCACCTCTAAGGAATATTCTCCCGGGGGCACCCCCACCAGCACAGGCAGGTCATAAGAATCGACGATCGTTTCCCCTGGCTGCCAAGCGCTAGTGGGATAAGCCTCATGAACAGGAGCCGAATCGACCTGGCCCGCCAGATGCCCCGCGGAATCCACCACGCGCAAGGAAACCCAGAACTCCCCCGTTCCCGCCAGGGCCTGCCAATAGAGGTTAACCCGCACCCTCATACGGGAATGAGACTCCCGAACCATAGAGTCGTACCCCAGGAGAAGCAGATCATCCCCAAAAGAGGTGTTACTATCTACTTGAGGGCTAACCCCTACCTCCGCTGGCCTCTCCCGTACCCGAATCAGGGGGCCCAAAGCCGAAAGGTGCCACCTCTCTTCCGCTCCAGGGAGGGGGCGGGTGAGATAGACGGGATGGCCAGCCGCCAGTTGCCCCTCCACCGCCTCCAGCCGAAAAGCCTCCTCATCCGCCGCTATGGTCGTTATCTCCGGCCGCAACCCTTCCGTCTCTTGGAAGTAACGCAAAAGCGTCATCTCCCCCAAGATGCCCACCACCACCGCGTCCCCCTCCAGGGGCAAAGATAGAATGTCGACACCATAATCATGGGCTTCCCACTCTCCCCCCAGATTAACGAGGTCATAGTTCCCACCCCAGAGATAGAAGGGCAAGAGCCCGCTCAAAATAAGAAAGGCTGCATAACCGACCCTGGGGACCCTCTTCAAAGACGAAAACCGTTCCCAGAGGAGAACCACCCCTTGCCATAGAAGGGCCAAGCCGCCGCCCAGGAAGCAGGCCCCAAGCAAAAACAGAGGTATGAAGAAGACCTCGATGTCCGACACCCGATAGACAAGAAGGAAAACGAGATTAGCCACTCCAGCTAGGCCCAGGAGGAGCAAAACCTTGGGCCGGCGGCAAAACCAGAATAGACCGCATACCCCCAGGGCTAAACCCACAAGGGTGAACTGTTCCCGAAAGAGGGCCAAGTAGAAAGCCAGGGTTCGACTCTCCCCCAAAGGGTCCTGGGTCAAAAACACCCCGTAGCCACCAGCGGTGACCTGCTTGATGAAGCCCGAGAGGGTGTTCACGTAGGTGCCGTCAAGCGAAGTCGTGTAGACGCCTCGTATGGGGATATAGAGGTAGAGGAGGAGCGGGGCTAGAAAAAGCAAGGCCACCCTGGCCCACTCCCTCTCTCTCTTGAAGTGCTTTTTGTCAACCATCAGGATAAAAGCGACCATGGCCGGGGCCAAGAGTACAATGGTGCGGTGATGGGTCAGGCTGAGACCGTAGGCCAAAGCCAGGGGGCGGAGGCTCATACCTTTCAAATCGCCTCTCTCCACCGCCGCTTGCCAGCGGAGAAGTAAGAACAAAGTGAGAGCCACGAAGATGCTATTAAGGGTATAGACCTCGGCGATCACCGCTTGGGACCAGAAGACCGGAGAGACGGCGAAGACCAGGGCCCCGATAACGGCAGGCAGCCGATACTTAAGGGCCAACCTCATCGTCAGGTAGAGGAAAGCCACCGTGAGGGCTCCAAAGAAAGCAGACATGAGGTTGACCCGATAGGCTACGTCCCCCAGAGGGAGAAAGATGAAGAGTTTGCCCAGGAGGGTATAGAGAGGGTAGCCGGTGGGGTGGGCGATGCCCAACTTGTAGGTGACCAGTTGAAACTCCAGGCTATCGCAGAAGATACAAGCCACCGAGGGGGCCAGAGTGCGAAGATAGAGGAGAAAGGTAGCCAGCCCCACCCCACTGGCGATCAGCGGATCCGCCTTCACAAGCACAAACCGCTCAACCTGTCCTACCACCGAAGAAGCATCCTTCATGGTTAGCATTGTACATTAAGAGCCTGGCTAAGCCAAGAAGGGAAGAGAAAAGCCTTGCGGAGACAACAAGTTGATGCTATACTTGTGGTGCTCATTAGTGCAGACCCTATCAGCTCAGGGAGTGCTGGCGGAAAGGGGTGGAGAAGTAAACGCGACTGATTCCGAGACCTGCATACAAGCGGACAGGGAGTGGATTCGTGGGTGCATTGCCTTGTTGCAAGAGTGCACTGCCTTCAACGATGAGACGGAGAATCGGTTGATACCATCTGTCGAGCATGACGCCTACTCCCAGGCGGCCCAGGAAGCCAGAGTCAGAGCAGAGGGCATATTGGGGAAGTGGAGGGCTCTGCCCAGGCCCCAAGCCCCTCGTTTCGTAGAGGCTGATAGGCTGCTCGAGAGCGCCCTTACGGATTTGGTCGCCTCGTTCGATGAGCTTTGTGCTGCCTGTAGCGCTGTCAACGAGGAGGAAGCCGAAGAGCATGGAAAGAAGGCTACCGCTCTACTCGAGTCCTATGGGGACAAGTTCGAGCAGGCTGCCGAAACCATTGGGGCGCAATAGCGGCGGGCGGCTAGGTTGAACGGCTAGAGGAGCGGGTTAGGCTTCTCACCGCCCCTAGGGGGCAACTCTCCTGGGTGCAGCGGCTTAGGGAGTAGTGGGGTCCGATAGAGGGAAGGTGTGCGGAATAGGCATTCTGGATTTCCAGGCTGAATGCGACACGGGCCAAGTTCTCTCGGGCGGCGCATGGTTTTGCGCAAATGGGTCCTTGTGTGAAATGCTGTCTTAGGAGGCAAGAATATGACCGAGAAGAGTCCAGCCAAAAAGGCCTGGGAAACAATGAAAGGCGCAAGTCCTGCCAAAAAGGCACACTATACGCGAAGGCGTCAGGAAGGTGGTGGAAAGGCAGGCAAAAAGGCGCAAAAAAAACAATGGGAGCCTGAGAAAGTCAAGTATTTGTCGGAGCTAGCCAGAGAATCTACTCCGAATACTTGTGTCGTCTGTGGCAATGACAGGCCGATAGTTCTTCACGACCATCACTTAGCTCCGCAAAGTGAGAGAACGATAAAACTATGCGCAAATTGCCACGACATAGTCAGGCGTGGTACATTGGAGAACTTAGAGCAAGCACG
The DNA here is from genome assembly GCA_964383935.1 of uncultured Anaerolineales bacterium. Lineage (GTDB taxonomy): Bacteria > Chloroflexota > Anaerolineae > UBA7937 > UBA7937 > UBA7937. The sequence continues at coordinate 21,096 of CAYLIE010000010.1, forward strand.
GAAGGGAAGTGGATAGCGAATCAAATGCACTGCGGCCGAAGCCGTAGTGCACGTCTGACATAGTGCCCTCAGCAGTGTGTCCGAATCTGGCGTGACGGCTGGACTCCGGATAAGTTCGTGACGTAGACCTACTCTGCTTTCCTCAGCCTTTCGGATACCCCCTGAGAACCCCCGCCCCCTTTTCGCCCGCTTGACAACCCTCCTCCTTTCCGCTATGATTAGAACGCCTGTTCGCACTCTGTTTCGTTGAAGCCGTTGCTTTTTGCTCCTCCCCGTGTTATCCTTTAGATGTAGTACAAGCGCTATCCAAAGCCGAGGGCTCCGATAATGCCCGTCACTATCATAGACCACGCTCGGGAAAGGATGCAGGAAAGGGGAACCTCCGAGGATGAGGTGAGAATAACCTTAGAAGAAGGTACCCCCAGCGAGGCGAAGAGCGGGCGCAAGGCGAAGGAAAAAGTCCTTACCTACGATGGCTTCTGGCAAGGCCAGAGATATCCCCAGAAAAAGGTTAGAGTGATTTATGTCGAGGAAGACGAGGAATTGGTAGTGCTAACGGTCTATGTCTATTACGGCCAGTGGGAGGACTGAGGTATGAAAGTCTCCTATGACTCCAAATACGACATCGTATATATAAAGTTCGCAGAAGGCCCCAGAGAGGTGACAACCCGCCGCATCGATGAGGATATCGCCCTGGATTTCGACGCTGAAAAGAGACTTGTCGGAATGGAGATACTCTCGGCCTCTAAATACCTAGATTGGGAATCTCTCCTGCCTGTGGTCTATGAGCGCGAGACCGCGTAGTAGAAAAGGCGGGGTCTTAACCCCACCTCGCTCGCTTGAAGGGAGAGTGTGTTTTTTCCCCTGCCACTCACTTGTCCTGAGCGGATGCGAAGGGCCTTTTCACCTTGCCCGTAGCCTCCCGGACAATTCCTTGAGCAGCCCTAGCGCCCGCTCCGCTAACTCCTCGCTCATAGTCCCCATGCCGCAACTGGGGGTGAGGAGCGTCTGGGAGAGGAGGGTCTCCCGCGCGTGTCCCCGTCTCCCTAACTCGGCCACCTGCTCCTCGAACTTGGCCTCCAGGCTCTCCACTGTCTCTGTGGCCGCGGCGTCGGTGTCCAGCGTGGGCACTATCCCCCAGCCCAAGATGCCTCCCCTCTCCAAGAAGGCCGCTAACTCCCCAGGATAAAGGGTCATCACCTGGAAGTGCTCGTAGGCGTCGAAGTCCAATATCTCCAAGTCGGCCTCCATGAGCATCGACCAGTCGGTGTTGGCTTCACAATGCACCCCCGCCAGGGCCCCTTCGGCGTGGATGGCGCTGGTTACCTGGTTCAAATCCCCCCACACATCTTGACGGCTGATAGCCGTGAAGGTCGAGGAGCCGAAGGCCAGAAGCCCCGGCTCATCTATGAAGATGATCACCCGCCCGCAAAAAGGCTTCAACTTCCGAATCTGCCACACCGCCTTCAGAGCCACGCTCTTCACCACCATATCCCGCAGCCTCTCATCGTAGTAAGATAGGCGACGGTCCTGGTCGGTGAGGTTAGTCCCCAAAGTGAAGGGGCCGGTAACCTGCCCTTTCACCGCCACCAGAGGGGTGTGGTGCTTATGGAGTTGGCGCAAGAACTCATGGAAGCCCGCCGCATACCCCGGGGAGGGGGCGAAAGCCTCTAACGCCTCATTGTCCCCTTCCTGGACGGCCAGATAGCGCTCGTAGAACCCCAGGAGTTCATCCTCGAAGCCAGGCGCGCTAGTATCGAAGAAGGTGCGCCCCCCTTCTTCCCGCAGGCCAGCCATCCCCTCCGTGAACTGGACTATCATCGCCTCTTTGAGGTGGAGCCTGGGGAACTGAACCCAGGCCGGTATCTCTGGCGTGGCAGCCAAGGAGAGCGCCGTCCCCTTCACCACATCGGTATGAGGGAGGCTGCCCAAAGTCGTGGCTCGAAGATTCGGCTTCCAATCGACGCGCATCGTCCTACCTCACAGGCCGCATCAGTTGACCGAGTATACCAAAGGGCTGGATGTAGGTCAATGTTTGACCTCGCGGGCATAAGTTGTGTATAATTTAGTGTGGACTCTGGGCCCTCCAGAGCCCTGTTTTGCCCGGGAGGACACCATCAAATATACCGTTCTCTTCAAGCCCGAGGATAAGAGAGTCGAGGTCCCTTCCGGAAGCCTCGTCCAAGATGCGGCCCTAGAAGCAGGGGTAGAGATAAACATGCCCTGCGGGGGGCAGGGGCGGTGTGGGCGGTGCGCGGTCATCGTGGAAGAGGGGAAGGTGCGTCGCCGTTCCACCCTCCGCCTCTCCGCTCAGGAGGTGGAAGAGGGCTGGGCCTTGGCCTGCCAGACGGTCATCGAGAGCGATCTGGTTGTCACCATCCCACCCCAGGAGAGGATCGAACGGAGAATCCCCACCGCCAAGGTCGCGGCTAAGATCACCCTCCCCTTCCCCTATGATTGGCGTCAGGATCAGGCCATCCAAAACTGTTTTGTGTCGGTGGAACCCCCCAGCCTGGATGACAATACCGATGATTTCTCCCGTCTTAAGAGAGCCCTGACCAAGGAGCACGGAATCAGAGGCCTTGTAGCCGACCTGCCTCTCCTGCGAAAAGTGGGGGCCGTCCTGCGAGAGGCGAACTGGCAGGTGACGGCGGTCATAGAACTAGACACCTGGGCCAGCCCAGATGGTCCCCCGCGTCTGGTCGATATCCTCCCTGGGAATGGGACGGCCACCTCCTGGGGCGTGGCGGTAGACATCGGGACCACCAGCAACGTGGTCTACCTAGTCGACCTTTTGAGCGGCGAGGTCCGAGATATGGCCACCGACTACAACGGCCAGATCGCCCGCGGCGAAGACATCATCTCCCGTATCATTTACGCCAGCCAAGATGACGGCCTCCGCGAACTTCAAGAGTTGGTAGTGGGGACCATAAACAAACTCCTAAAAAGGGTCTGTGGGCGGCAAGGCATAAAAAGCAGTGAGATATACAAGATGGTGGCGGCGGGAAACAGCACCATGATCCACCTCTTTTTGGCCATCCCGCCGGAGTCGATCCGCCTGGAGCCCTACGTGACAGCTACAAACTACCCCCTGCCCGCCAAAGCGAGGGAGATCGGCATAGATATAAACCCAGAGGCCACCATCGATTGTCTGCCCGGTGTGGGGAGCTACATGGGGGCGGACATCACCGCCGGAGTGACAAGTTCCGGCCTCTGCGAAAGCAAGAAGTTGACCCTTTTCATGGACATAGGAACCAACGGCGAGATAGTGCTAGGCGATTGCGATTGGCTCATCTCCTGTGCCTGTTCAGCGGGCCCAGCCTTCGAGGGGGCAGGAGTGGAGCATGGGATGCGGGCCACGGCGGGGGCCATCGAGGAGGTGTGGATCAACGGCCAAACCTTAGAGCCCACCCATCGAGTCATAGGGAACGAAGCCCCCCGGGGACTCTGTGGCTCAGCCCTCATCTCCCTTCTGGCCGAGATGTTCATCACCGGAATAGTAGATAAAAGAGGTCGGGTGCGCAAGGATCTCGACACGCCCAGAGTGAGGAAAGGAGAGCATGGCTGGGAATACGTGGTGGCCTGGGCCACCGCGACGGCCCACGGCCGAGATATAGCCATCACCCAAGTGGATATCGAAAACCTCATCCGGGCCAAGGCCGCCATCCATGCTGGCTACTCTGTCCTCTCCAAAAGCCTCGATGTAGAGATATCCCAGGTTGAAGAGTTTCTGATCGCCGGCGCCTTCGGCCAATACCTAAACGTGGAGAGAGCGATCCAGATCGGCCTTTTGCCCGACATGCCTTGGGAAAAGTTCAAGTTCCTGGGTAACACCTCGGTGCGAGGAGCCTATATGGCTCTTTTGAGCCGCCAGGCACGGCAGGAAATAGCCAAGATCGCACAGATGATGACCTATATGGAGTTAAGTGCAGACAACCGTTTCGCCCAAGAGTTCGTCTCCGCCCTCTTCCTACCCCACACCCATATAGAGGAATACCCCTCCGTGATGGCCCTCTTGGAGGAGCAAGGGAGATAACAAAGAGCCGCGCCTGAGGCGCGGCTCTAAAACGCCAAATAAAGATACCTATAAGACTAGGTGACCCTTCTTGCTTGTGCAAAGCCTACCTTTTCAGTCGGCCTTTGCGAACTGCGACAAGTATGCGCTCCCTAGCAACTCCTCCAGGTTTTTCTGGGCTTCTCGCCAGGCCTGGCTGACGGTACAGGTATCCTCCAAAGGACAGGTGCGATAGGGGTCGGTGCACTCGTTGAGGATGATGGGTCCCTGCACCGCCTCCACCACCTCCAGGAGGCTGATCTCCTGGGGAGAGCGTGCCAAGCCCACCCCTCCAGCCGCTCCGCGGTGAGTGCGTATCAGCCCTGCTTGGGTCAGGTTGGCCAACACCTTGCTCAGGAAGGCGGGGGGGATCTGTTGGCGATCGGCGATGCCCTGAGTGACAGTCCTCTCCTCTCCAACCCGACTGGCCAGGTCCACCATGGCTCGGATAGCATAATCTCCGCCCCTGTTCAGCAACATGGCTCCTCCTTTGCCCCCACACGTTCTTGGAAGGTAGAAGTCAATTCAATCATAGCACGCTTTCACCTTTCTGTCAAAATTCGACCCTAATTGTAGCCTTTACCCCGCGAAGAAGGCTGCCTGTATGTGGGTGGCTCTCATCTGGGTGGGAAAAAATAAACAATTGAAATGGGAATTTACTCTTCCATGATCTGAAAACCGCTCGTGATCTCGGCCACACTAGAGATGGTGGCCCCCACGGAGCAGTACTTTTCCTCTGAAAGTTGAATCGCTCGCCTCACCACTTCCTCCTTCAACCCCTTACCTCGAAGGAGGTATTCGATATCGATGCGGCGGAAGGTCCAAGGGGGTTCCGGGTCTTGCTCCCCGCTTATCGTTATCTCCAGGTCAGTGACCTTTTGACGCTGCTTCTCCAAGATAGAGATGACGTCCACGCCTGTACAGCCTCCTAATCCGAGGAGCAGAAGGTCCGAGGGCTTTAAGCCGGTGCCCTCCTCACTGGATGACATCACCAGAGAGTGGCTCGTGCTATCCATGCCCACGAATTGCTTTCCTTTCACCCATCTAACCTTGACCTGGGACATGATTTTTCCTCCAGAGGCTAGAAAAAGCCCATATCGAAGAGTCTCAGCCGAAACCCAAACCTCTCTCCTTCAAGGAGACATATCGCTGAGAGCCGATGACTAAGTGGTCCAAGACCTCCACGCCCAAAAGTTCGCCCGCTTTGGCGATCTCCTGGGTGATTTTGACATCATTCGGAGAAGGGGTGGGGTCACGTGGAGTAGGGACAGGAGCGCCATACAGGGATTGCTCCTCTGCGGTCTCTCCCATCCCTCTCCCCGAACCGGACGTGTGCGTTTCCGCACATCCGGCTCTCCATTGGGTCATTGTGGCGATAGCCGTGTTCAGCGTGGTGGCATTTCAGGCACAGTGTCTCCAGGTCTCCAAGGCGGTAGGATTTTGTGCCCTTGATGTGGTGTACTTGGAGATTTCGCGTTGAACCACATCGCACGCACTGGAATCTGTCCCGTATCCTTGCCCGGAGTCTAGTTTCCGCCCACTCAAGGGGCTCATTTCGGGATGCCCCGCCACTTATCGCCCCTATTGCGGCCGTGTAGATCCGTTCATCTGGACCTGTTTCTCCCATCGGATAGTCCGTGAACGCGGGCGCTCCCTCAAAGATGTAGGGATGGGGAAATCCATTCCTGCCTTTTTGTGGGTATCGCCCGCGCTTCAGTTCTTTCCGTGTGGGTAGCCATTGAAACGCTGTCAGTGTGATCTCACTTTCGCGTATCTCCGCTGTCCATCGTGTCCTGTTATGGACTACCCTGGTTTTGGCTTTGATGAGCTGGCATTTCCGAGCTCCCTTGTGTTTCTTAAGCAGCCACAGGAGGTATCGGTGCCAGGTGTGCCGAGTGATGTCCTCGATGTCGCTGAAGAGGCTGGTGTATCGATAGTACTCAGCCCATCCTCGCACGATTGCATTGAGGGTTGTTAGCCTCGTATACTCATCCATCCAAGTCCAGTTTCTGGAAGTGAGCTCCTTGATTCTCGCTTTCACTCGTGGTTTGGCCTCTTCCGTCGGACGGAGATGAACGACCCACCGTCCTTCCGATTTCACCCTCTGGATATGGAAGCCCAGGAAGTTGAAACCTTCATTCATTGACGTGGGTGATCTTGGTTTTCTCCATCGTCAGCACCAGGTGTAACTCTCTTTCAAGGAAGTCTCTGATTTCCTCTCTGGTCTGCTTGACTCCGGCTATTCTGTCATTACTGATAACTACGAAGTCATCCGCATAGCGGACCATCTTGTAGTTGCCGGAGCCTGCATACCTTCTCCTGCGGAGATCGTTTGGTGGTAGGTGCCATCTCTCTTCTGCCCACTTGTCGAATTCGTTGAGATAGATGTTGGCGAGCAGTGGAGATATAATGCCCCCTTGCGGGACGCCCCTATCTGTCCGTGCGAAGAGGCCACCTTCCATCACACCTGCTTTGAGGAACTTCCAGATGAGGTCAATTATGTCCCTGTCAGCGATTCGTCGTTTGAGGATGCTGAGGAGTTTGCGGTGATGTACGGTGTCGAAGTAGCTCTTTATGTCTCCCTCTATGACGTAGTGGTGTTTCCCTCTTGTGTTGGTCAAGTCCCAAATTCGGTGTAAATTGGTGAAGGCGTAGGATGCTCCAAGACAACCAACAAGCCCTCCTCTCTTTCCCGGTCTCGACTTTGTGGGAACCGAAGCTCTCGCAACTCATCCAGTTGTCGGAGAATGGGAGGGGTCATCTTCACACCCCGCCATCTCTCCGCTGCGGTCACCAGGGCGGCGAAGAGGAGCCGGAGGCAACTGGCCTCGGTGGGAAAGCGGGGGATCACCTTGGTTCGCCTCCGCCCCTCCCCAAAGGTCCGCTCCAAGAGGTTGGTGGTTCGTATGTGGCGGTGATGCTCCCTGGGGAACTGAAGGTAGGTCAAAGAGTCCTCCAAGTCCTTGCTCAGACACTCCATGGCCGAGGGGAAGCGGCCCTGAAAACGGCGGATCAGGCTGCGAGCCCGCCGGTGGGCGAGGGCCTGATTCTCAGCATAGAATACCTGCTGAAGGAGGGGCTTGATGGCCCCCACAGCTCTCTTGGGGAGCTTGGCCAAGATATTGCGCATCTTATGGACCAAACACCTCTGAAAGTAGGCCCTGGAGAAGACCTGGCGCACGGCCTTCCTCAACCCCGGGTTTCCATCGGCGATGACCAAGAGGGGCTCTTTTCCCACAGGGATCCTGTAAGGACAAACCACGACTGGTGAGGTCGTGGAGGAAGGCCAGCCAGGCATCGTAGGATTCCCGGCTCCCCAGGGCCAGGTGGATGAAGAGCTTCTTCCCTTCCTCGGTGATCCCGTAGGCACAAAGGATCCCCTCCTTCTCCGAGGTGCCCTGGCGGACGGCGTGATAGTTCCCATCGAGGAAGAGGTAGACCACCTTCAAGTGAGAGAGATCCCTCGTCCGCCACTGGTCGAAGGCAGGCCCCAGCCTGGCGGCTATGCGGCTCACCTGGCTCTTGGAGAGCACCGGCTGGCCGAAGACCTGAGTGTAGAGGTCTTGGATGTCTCGGGTGGAAAGGCCCCGGACGTACATCCCCGCCACCAGGGCCTGGAGATCCTCCCGACCGAGGCGGATGCGCCGGGCCCAGGTGGAGCGGAAGGGCTCTTCTGTGCCCCGCACTTTGGGGCGGAAGAGCTCCCACTTCCCATCCGGACCCCGCAGGGTCACCGACTGATACCCGTTGCGCCAGCCTGCCTGCTGGGAGGATCCATGCTGGTAGTGGCCCCGCCCCAGAAAGGCGGTCACTTCCTCCTCCAGGGCCACTTGCAGCATATAGCGAGCCCCCAGGCGGGCCAGGGCTTCCAAGGGAGGCCCTTCTTCGAGATATCCCTCCAGGATGGCATTGGCCTCTTGCTTCATTACCTTACTTGGTGGTATCCTTCTCATGGCGTAAGAACCTCCTTTGGCCCGAGGGCTACTCGAGCCTCTGTGATTTGGTTGGAGGCATCTTACGCCTTCTCCTTTCACTTCGTCAAGATAGAATTTACACCAATTATGGGACATCACCCTTGTGTTGAACAAGGGCATAACGACCGCAATGGCGTCCATGGTGCAACGACCCTTCCGGAACCCATACGAGTGTGGATGAAAGTCCGATTCGTATATCGGGTCAAGGATGGCTCGTAGGGCCTCCTGTACGATACGATCCCTGAGTACAGGTATGCCCAGAGGTCTCATCCTTCCATTGCTCTTCGGGATGTACGCTCTGCGTACTGGTCGCGGCTTATACGTTTTCCGTTTCAGGCTCTCTACCAGTGTGGTTATTTGCGCTGCGTAGTTCGCCTTAAACTTGTCACGTGTCTGGCCGTCAATCCCTGCTGTTGAGCTTCCGGGTCGTGCCAGGACTGCATCGGCTGCGCAGCGAATCCAATAGTCCCAGTGCAGTAGACTATACAGGTTGGTAAACCTGTGAGCCGGATCGCTACAGGCCGTTCTCGCCAGTGTCTTCTGCTTTTGGGCCATCTTTGTTCGGCTCATACGTCCTTCCTCCGGCTTAGTTCGCAAGATGACGTGCACTGAACCCCAACTGCCCCCCTTCGCCATGTAGCAGGCTTTCCCTACCTCCGACTACTACGGGGGCTCCGCCCCACGCAAGACATTGGTCGCAGGCTGACTTACTCTAGGTTGGAGAGCCTTGCGTGGTTCCCAAGTTCACATAGGTAACGTCTGCACGTTGCTTTAGGTCCTGCCTGTACGCCTGGCTCGGCTCTTTGCCTCGCTCGTTATCGGGGAAGTCAGGATGTTGTGGAGTGCTGACTTCCTGCCCATCAGAGACTGTTCTCCGGCCTACCGAGCTGGAGATCCGATAACTCCACCCTAGCCCTACCGTTGTAACGGGTGGTCCAACCTTCGACGCTTCTAACGGCAGTTTCTTTCGTAACCTTGGCAACGCTCTGGCTAGCAGTTCTCTGGGAGGTAAGGCTCCCATCAGCCACATTGTCGGGAGAGCTTCAGACATGGTTCTGCCTCGGGTCCCCATGCCTGTCTCCCTAGCCACTCTGCACACTCCTTGCAGGGTTCGCATCTAGAACTCTTTGCCTATGCGCTTCTTGGCGCACCCGAGGGGTGGTTATGAACTACGATGATCGCCGCACAGTTGCGCCGCACCGCCTCCCGGAAGAGTTCCCCGACCCTGAGCCAAGCGGTGTGAAGACTCCCCATATAGATAGTGGATACGCCCAACACCCGATTCTTGACATCTAAGAAGAGGACGCGCATCTCTTCCTGCTCCAAGGCGCCCATCTCCAAGAGGAGAAGGTCAGCCACATCGTCAGGGGATTTGACCTGAGGTCGCTCCTCGAGGGAGGCGGTGAGCAGGCGGCGACCCAACTCCAGCGCGGCTTTCACCTGGGCCGTCTTGGCCTGGCCCATCCCCTTAAGAGCGCTGATCTGGGCGAAGTCCGCCTTAGACAGACCTCCCAGTCCTTCGAACTGGGCCAGAAGCCTGCTGGCTAAGTTAATGACGTTCTCCCCACCCACCCCGGTGCGCAGGATGATGGCTAAGAGCTCAGAGGTGGAGAGGGCACCTGCACCATAATGCTTTAACCTTTCCCGCGGCCGCTCACCTGGAGGGAGATCCTTGATCCGAGGGTGATACTCGAGTGTGCCTTTCTCCCCCATGGGCTCCTCCTAAGAATCGCTCGCCCCCGATAGCCTTCCATAACGTCAAAGGAGAAGGCTTCTCGAAGGGTAGTGCGCTATAGATGGGGAAGGCGGTCTCACATCACCTTGGACACTGGCCGAGTACGGCGCGTGTAGTCCGGCAAGAGGAGGGGCGAGGCGACCTGGGGGCTCAGGCCCGCTTCTTCAAGTTGCCGTTCCCAATCTCGCAAATGCTCCAAGGTTAACTCCCCTAACTTGACTGCCTTAGCCCGCAGAGCAGCCGCCTTGCCCGCCCGCCGCCCATAGACGGTTATCTCCAAAAGGGAATTCCCCATCAACCGATTACGCCCGTGGACCCCTCCTGCCACCTCGCCAGCCACATATAGGTTAGGGATATCGGTCGAACCGTCGGGCTTAATGGCTATCCCCCCGTTTTGATAATGGAGGGTAGGATAGACGAGGATGGGCTCCCTGGTCATGTCGATGCCGAAACGGCCGAATTGACGGACCATAGCCGGCAGGTTAGTTTGGATCGTTCCTGGCCCCTTGAGGATCTCGATCATGGGGGAATCGAGCCACACGCCCTGCTGCCCCGTAGGAGTGACCACCCCCTTTTTTCGCTCTACACATTCTCGGATGACAGCCGCCGATTCCACGTCCCGCGTCTCCAGGGGATAGACGAACTGCTCACCTTCCACATTGACCAGTTGGGCTCCCAAGCCCCTCACCTTCTCGGTCACCAGTTGTCCTAAGATCTGCTCAGGATAGGCTGCTCCGGTAGGATGGTACTGCATAGTATCGATGAAAGCGAGTTTGGCCCCCACCCGATAGGCCAGAACCAGCCCATCGGCCATGGCTCCGTAATGGTTGGTGGTGGGAAAACCTTGATAGTGAAGGCGGCCTCCGCCGCCGGTGGCGATGATCACCGTTTTAGCCTTCACCAGGCTATAATCACCCGTCTCCAGGTTCAGAAGGATAACCCCGGCTATCTGGCCTTTATCATCCATCACCAACTCCACGACGGGAGCGAACTCCAAAACCGGGATCTGACGGTTGCGGACCTCATCGCGCAGAGTGCGCATGATCTCTGCCCCTGAGTAGTCGCGGGCGAAATGCATCCGCTTCCGGGAGGTGCCGCCGCCGTGGATGGTCCTCATCGTCCCATCGGGCTCCTTGTCGAACATGCAGCCCAGATCCTCCAGCCATTGGATAACTGAGGGGGCATCCATCACTAAAGCCTCCACCAACTCCGGGACGTTGGTGAAATGGCCACCACCCATCACATCCAGATAATGGATGGCAGGCGAGTCGTTGGGCTTGTCGGCAGCCTGGATGCCTCCCTGAGCCATCATGGTGTTGGCGTCGCCGAAGCGAAGTTTGGTGGTCAAGATCACCTGGGCTCCGTTCTCCTGAGCCAAAAGCGCCGCTGAGGCTCCGGCACCACCCCCCCCGATGATCAAAACATCGCCTTTGTAGTCCACCTGACCCAGATCGAAGGCCGCCGCGTCGATATGGCTGCGGCCCTCCAAAAGATCGGCCAACTCGTTGGGTGTCCGATCTCCCCTATTGGGCCCTACCAAGAGTTCCCGCATCCCTCCTTCCACATAATCGGGGTGGAACCGCTTGAGGATCTCTTCTTGCTCTTGGGAGGGCATACGAGGGTAAGTTTCCTCGAGCCTTCTATGGCGGGTGGCCTCTACCTTTCTTATAGATTCCCCCATCTCAGGTGTGTACGACATCTTCGTCCCCCTTAAGCGGGCTCGATATCCCTCTCTTTATACTTCTGTTGCAACTCCTCTTTGCCCATGCTTTTCAGTTTGGCCAGTTCTTCATCGAACTTGTCAGCCTCGATCTCCTCTATCCGCTCCCGTAGGTGTTGCGATTTGGGAGCCAGGTACTTACCGTATAGTCGCCGGCAAAGGATGGCTACGTTGTACTGGGCTTCCTCGGCGGGGCAGCGGGCCGCGCAGAGCCCGCACATGATGCAATCAAAGGATTTGCTGGCCACAGAAACGATGTCACCCTTCATAGCATCAGCCATGTAATCCATGACCTCTATCTCCTGAGGACAGGCTTTGGTGCAGGTCCCGCAACTGAGGCAGCGTAAAATCTCGGGGTAGATCTGGAAGAGTTGTTCCGGCGTGGGCTTTAACTCTTCGATATTATAGATCGCCTTCTCGGCGGGGAAGAAAGGGATCTGGGCCAGGTACATCTCTGGCTCCACCACCGCCTGACAGGCCAACCCGATCCGCAGACGGTAGTCGCCTTTGATGCGATAAACGGTGGCACAAGCGCCGCAAAAGCCGCTCCGGCAACCGGCTCCCCTTATCAGTCTATAGCCCGCCCACTCCATAGCCCTCATGATCGTGAGGCTAGAAGGGACCTCGTACTTCTTTCCCATGATGTATATGGGTATCAACTTCTCGGCCATTCTTTTACCTCTCTACACCAAGGCATCGACCTGGGCTAGGATTTGCGCCGGGGTGAAATGGCTCAACTTTATGGCTTTGGAAGGACAGGCCGCGGCGCAAGCTCCGCACCCCTTGCATAGGACCTCGTTTATGGTCATAACCCCCTTCCTCTCATGCAGGGAGAGCGCATCATATACACATATCTCGGCGCAGATCCCACACCCAGAGCAGAGTTCTTCATCTATGATAGAAGTTACGGCTTCCACCTTGACCTGGCCCTGGCACAAGGGTATCATAGCCGAGGCGGCAGCGGCCTTGGCCTGGGTCACGCTATCCGGTATGTCCTTGGGCCCCTGACAACAGCCAGCCAGATATATCCCCTCCATTACCGTATCCACCGGACGCAACTTGGGGTGTGCTTCCATGAAGAAACCATCCGGTGAGCGGGGGAGCTTTAGAAGGTTGGCGATCTTTAGCGAATCGCGGCGAGGCGTTATCCCCGTGGCCAGAACCACCAGGTCAGCCTCCAACTGAACAGGCTCACCTAGGAGAGTATCCTCAGCCCTAATGACGAGCCTCTCCCCCTTTTTGTATATCTCGGAGGGGCTACCCCGGCGATAGATCACTCCCTTGCCTCTCACCTGGTCGTAGAACTCCTCGAACCCCTTCCCATAGGCCCTTACATCCATATACAAGACCGTCACCCGCGCCTGGGGCAACATCCCCTTAACCAGAAGGGCCTGTTTGGCGGTGTACATACAGCAGATGCGGGAGCAATACTCCTGCCCCACGCTTTTATCTCGTGAGCCCACACACTGGATGAAAAGCACATCCTGGGGTTCTTTTCCCTTTACCCAGCTAAGGCCAGATGAAGAGGCGAGCCGCTCGAACTCCAAACCGGTGATCACGTTCTCATAGGCCCCATAGCCATACTCTGGCTTTAACCGAGTGTCGAAGAGATCATAGCCCGTGGCTACAACGATAGTCCCCACTTTGAGCTCTCGTATGGTGGTTCGGTCGGTAACGTCAACTTTGAAGTTGCCGACATACCCTTCTACGCCGATCACCTCAGTGGAGGTGAGAAGATCGATATTGGGATGTCCCACTACCTCCTTGATCTCCTCCGCCAGGAGAGGAGCCACAGACTCCAAGGTGGGGAAGGTCTTATCTAGTTGGGCTAGATGCCCCCCCAAGTGGGGTTCCTTTTCCACCAGATGGATTTGGAAGCCAGCGTTGGCGATATCGAGGGCCGCTTGCATCCCGGCGATCCCCCCTCCTATCACCAGGGCCGCCGGGGTAACATCGGCTCTTCTCTCCTCTAGAGGCTCCAGGAGAAAAGCCTTGTCCACGGCAGCGGCTACCAGTTGTATGGCCTTTCGGGTGGCCTCCTCTTCTTCCCTATGGACCCAGCTACACTGTTCCCTTATATTTGCCATCTCCAAACAGTAGGGGTTTAAGCCCGCCTCTTGGATGGTACCTCGGAATGTCGGTTCATGCATCATCGGCGAGCAGGAGGCCACGACCACCTTGGTGAGACCGAATTCCTTGATGTCCTCCTTTATCAGCGCCTGACCAGGGTCGGAGCACATATAGGTATAATCTCTGGCCATGATTACAGAGGGCAACCCCTGGGCGAACCGGGTCACCGCTTCTACATCCACGGTGGCGGCGATATTCACTCCACAGTGACATATATAGACACCGATCCTGGGACCCACTTAAAGAGCCTCCACCACCAACTCCATGATATCCATCACCTGAATCCCGCCTTCGCCGGCAACGGTCTTGGCTGCATCCTCTAAGGTGAGGAGACAGAAGGGACAAGCGGTGGCTAGTACCTCAGCGCCTAGATCCATCGCCTCCTGCACGCGGGTGTGGGCTAACCTCTCCTCAGGGTTGGTGCCCTCCGCCCACATCCTACCCCCTCCCCCTTCACAGCAGAGGCTCCTCTCCCTCGATCTATCGAGTTCCCTCAGTTCCAAGCCAGGGATGCTCCTGAGTATCTTTCGCGGCTCTTCGAAGATTTTGTTCTGCTTTCCCAAGAAGCAAGGATCTTGGTAGGTAACGACCCTCTTCACCTCTTTGGAGAGGGGCAAATTCCCCTCATCGATAAGCCCAGCTACGAATTGGGTGTAGTGCTGCACCTTGAAATCTAGGCCTTGGTATTCGTTCTTGAAGGTGTTGTAGCAATGGGGAGAGGTGGTGACCATCAGTTCCACAGGATATGGCTCCAAGGTCTCTAAGTTCAGCTCCCGAAGCATCTCGAAGAGACCCGTCTCTCCCACCCGACGGGCCTCGCTCCCGCAACAGACCTCCTCGTTGCCCAGGATCCCGAACTCTACGTCTGCCTTCTTGAAGGCTTGGACCAAGGCTTTCGCTACCTTCTGAACCCGAGGATCATAAGAAGGACTGCAACCCACAAAGTAGAGAACCTTCGCGCCCTCAGAGATCTCCCTTACTCCCAACCCCTCCGCCCAGTTCGACCTCTCCTCCCTGGCCATGGTCAAAGGGTTCCCCCGGATAGCCAGGCTTTTCAGCGCATCTCTGAGAGTGGGGGGAATCCGCCCCCCATCTACTAGGATGCTCCGCATGCCGATCACCATATCGGTGGGGTCCAACCCCTTGGGACAGCGGAGGGTACAAGTGGCACAGGTGCTACAATCCCATAGCACCTCTTTGCTCTGAAGATCCATCTCTTCACCAACGAGAGCCTCATAGATCAGTCGTCTGACGTTGAAACGGGTCTTTAGCGACATGGGACAGCCGCCGGTACACCGGCCACACTGGATGCACTCGAAGAGCCTATACACTTGGGCGAGATTCTGCCCCTCCATCTATGAGACCTCCATACAATTCCTCAAGGCGATTATGGCGGAGGAAGCAGCAGCCTTGGCCTGGGCCACGGCATCGGGTATATCCTTGGGCCCCTGACAACAACCGGCCAGATATACCCCCTCCCTTTCTGTCTCCACCGGCCTCAACTTGGGGTGTGCTTCCTGGAAAAAGCCGTCGGGCGAAGAGGATAGCCTCAATTGAGTGGCCAAATCTCGGGCATCTCCCCGAGGAACGATCCCGATAGCCAAGACCACGAGATCCGCCTCCAACTGAACAGATTCGCCTAGGAGAGTATCCTCAGCCCTAACGATGAGCCTCTCTCCCTTTTTGTATATCTCCGAAGCGTTCCCTCTCCGGTATATCACCCCTTCGCCCCTCACCCGGTCGCAGAACTCCTCAAACCCCTTCCCGAAAGCCCTCACATCGATATATAAAACCGTCACCTCCGCATCTGGTACCTTCTCCTTCACCAGATGGGCTTGCTTGGCCGTGTACATGCAACATACCCGGGAACAATACTCCACCTCCACACTTTTGTCCCTCGACCCCACACATTGAATAAAAACCACCTTCCTTGGCTCCTGCCCGTTCAGCGTTATCTTTCCCCTGGTGGGGCCGGAGGCCGAAGAAAGCCGCTCGAACTGGAGACCGGTGATGACGTTGGGGTAGCGGCCATAGCCCAACTCCGGCTTGAGATGGGCATCGAAGGGATCGAAGCCGGTAGCCACGATGATAGCCCCCACCTCTAGTTTTATTATCTCCCCTTTTTGCTCGAAATCGATAGCCTCCGCTGGACAAGCCTCCTTACAAGCGGGGGCCTTCCCGCAGACACCTCTGGTTATAAAGACACAGCGTTCGGGGTCTATGGTCGCCTTCAAAGGTACCGCCTGGGGGAAAGGTATATATACCGCTCCTCTCTTGCCCACCCCCACATCGAATTCGCTGGTTATTCTCTCTTTTAGTCGACAAGCCTCCACGCAGAGGCCACAGCCGGTACATCTATCTACATCCACATACCTGGGCTTCTGCTTCACCCTTACCTTGAAACAGCCCACCCCACCATCTACACCCACCACCTCCGCATAGCTAAGCAACTGGATATTAGGGTGGCGAGCCACATCCACCATCTTAGGAGTCAGGATGCAGGATGAGCAATCGAGAGTGGGAAAGGTCTTATCTAGTTGAGCCATATGCCCTCCGATGCTGGGCTCCCTCTCCACCAGATAGACCAAGAAACCGGCATCGGCGATGTCGAGGGAGGCTTGCATCCCTGCGATCCCCCCTCCTATCACCAAAGCCACCGGCTTTAAGCCTTTGCGCTCAGGTTCCAACTTTATGCCACCTCTATGGGGGAGGCTACCTTGCCCCCAACTCCGTCAGTTCATCCTCCTGGAAGGTAGCCAAGGGCAACTCATCCTCCAGGCTCCTCCCAGGCAGGTAATCGAAGATGGCTTGTACCTCCTGTCCCACCGCCCGGAAAATAGTGGTCAAAGGGATATCGCTGGGGCAGGCGCTTTCGCACATCCCACAGCCCACACAGGAGGTGACCATATGATTCAGCCGGGTCAACTGGAAAAGAAGGGTATCGGTGGGCATCTGAATGGCTCCCTTCCGCTGCGCCCACCTCAGGTATCTATCGGATTCGTGCTCGAAGGTGGATGTCCTGAAGAGACACTCTTTACAGTAACAGATGGGGCAAGCCACCGTGCAGTTATAGCAGCGGATACAGGTGGAAAACTGGGCCAAGAGGCTCGGTATATCGGCCACCCTCTCTCGGAACTGGGCGAAGAGCCCATCTCGCTCCTCGATCCTAGCCTCCACCAATTTCTTGATAGCCTCCTCTCGGCTAGCGGCTTCTCCCTCTATCAACTCTAGCCTCTCGGCCAACTCCTCCTGGGCCTCGATGAGGATCCTCTTACCATCGACGCCCAGGAGGCCGATGGTCAGGGCAGTGTTTTGGGGGATGGGATACTCGCAAATCCGGCATGCGGATCGGAACTGGTACCCCTCATGAGGGGAGAGAGCGCCTTCTTTAGCCCCTCGCATCAGTTCCATCGTCGGAGACCCATCCTCGGAGATGAGTTTGGCGTAATCGGTCACCTCGTAGGTGCCCAGGCAATCGATACCTAGAATCATAAGGTTTTCCAGATGGGCCTGTTGTAACTTGACCAGTTCGATAAGAGCCCTTATCTCACAGGAGCGCAAGAGGACCCCGATCTTCTCCCGGGGTTTGCCGATGGTCAAGGAAGAGACGAATCTGGCCGCGTTCACCGGCATCACCGGGGCCAGGGGGTTGGCCTTCTCCAAGCGGGCAGGCTCCTTCACTAAGGCGGGCATAACGGTATCACCAGAAGGGGCCTCAAGAGGAACGAGCAACGCCTCGACGATCCCCCTCTCCAGCAACCTTTGCAAGAGACTCCGCAGGGTCGACAAGGTGTCGCCCTCTTTGACTTCCAAGAACTTTTTCACCTTCATCGGTCTCGTCCTTTATGACTTTATCTTTAGGTTCCCCAAAGTTCCCTGAGGGGGTTAGGGCCCTTCTCTTTGAGGGCTTCCACCATCTCCGTCACCGTCTCGGCGAAGACCTGCCCTTCGCTGGCGCTGATCCAGCGGAGCCAGACCCGCTCCTCATCGAACCCCATCTGGCGGAGGATATTCTTGAGGATAGCCACCCGCCGCCGAGCCTTATAGTTCCCCTCTTGATAGTGGCAATCGCCAGGATGGCAACCTCCTATGAGGACGCCATCGGCCCCATCGAGCAAGGGTTTGATGACATAGACCGGATCCACGGCCCCGCTGCACATCATGCGGATGATCCTCACGTTGGGTGGGTATTGAATCCGGGAGGTACCCGCCAGGTCCGCCCCCATATAGGCACACCAATTGCAGAGGAAAGCCACGATCTTGGGCTCGAAATCTTCGTTCATCTTTGACCTCTCTTATAGCGCGGCATCCATCACGGCCATAACCTGTTTCATCTCGTAGAGATTCTGCTGGGTGGCACCGTTGGGGCAAGCCATGGCGCAGAGGCCACAGCCCTGGCAGAGGACCTCTATCACCTCCGCCACTCGAGTCTCCTCATTGAGCCTCCGGGCGTCATAAGGGCAGAGGGAGACGCAGAGGCCACAGCCGCTACAGAGCCTCTCGTTGACGGTAGGGAGGGTAACCTTGCCCACTAGCCGCTCCTTAGCCAAGAGAGAGGCGACCTTCAAGGCGACCCCCTTGGCTTGGGAGATACAATGGGAGATGGGTTTCGGCCCCTGGGCTAGGCCACAGAGGAATATCCCAGCCACGCCCGAATCCATGGGGGCTACCTTGGGGTTCGCTTCCTGGAAGAACCCATCGTCGTCTAGGGTGATACCCAGGATCTGGGCCAGCCTCCCGTTCTCGGAGGGAGCTATCCCAGGGCTCAAGCCCACTAAGTCGGCTTCCAGCTCCAATTCTTGCTTCAGGAGGGGGTCTTCCACCCGGACTCGCAATCCACCATCTCCAGATGTAACCTGGGGCTTCTTTTCGTAAGGGATAAAAATCACTCCCGCCTCCCTTGCCTGACGGTAATACTCCTCCTGGAAGCCGTAGGTCATCATATCCCGATAAAGGACAAAGACCTTCGTTTCTGGTTTCCTCTCCTTAATGTGAAGGGCGTTCTTGATAGCCTGGGAGCAACAGACCTGGCTACAGTAGGGACACCCCTCCTCTCGGGAGCCGACGCATTGGATCATCACCACCATAGTCAACTCTTCTAGACCCTCGTTTCTCGCGAGGCGAGCCTCCAGTTCCCGCTGGGTGACCACCCGCCGATCTTGGCTGTAGAGATATTCGATAGGTCTTACCTCTTGCCCCCCTGTGGCTACGATGACGGTGCCATGCTCAACGATCGATTCCTCATCGCCGGTCAGGAGAGTAGAGTGGAAGCGGCCCACTGAGCCCTCGCAGGAGATGATCTCTGTCTCCTTCAAGAGTTTGATATGGCGATGGCTCTCTACCTTCTCTACCAGAGAGCGCAACAACGCTTGCGGATCTGAACCCTCAAGGGTGGAATGGAGATAGCGCAGGTTGCCGCCTAATTCCTTCTCTTTCTCCACTAGATAGACCTGGAAACCCTGTTCGGCCAAACCCAACGCCGCGGTCATCCCCGCCAAACCGCCTCCGAGGACAAGAACGCCGGGGGTCACCTCGTGTCTGGCCTTCTTTAAGGGTCTCAGCGATCGGGCCTTGGCCACCGCCATCTCCAGAAGGCTCTTGGCTTTGGCTGTGGCCTCTCGGGGCTGATTCCTATGCGCCCAAGCGCACTCCTCCCGCAGGTTCGCTCGCTCCAGAAGGTAGGGGTTGAGCCCCACCTCCCTGAGCGCTCCCTGCAAAGGGGCTTCATAGAGACGATGGGTGCAGCCCGCCACCACTACCCGGTTGAGCCCCACCTCCCTAACAGTTCGCTTGATCTCCTCTAACCCTTCTGGCGTGCAAGAATAGGGGAGTTCCTCCACCTGGGCTACTTCTTTCAACCCCCGAGCATACTCCGCTAAGGCGTCCAGATCCAACGCTTCCGCCATCTCTTCCCCACAGCGACAAATGAATACCCCCACCCGGGGCTCCTCCTCGGCCACCTCTCTTTCGGGGGGGTATTCCTTGGGCAGCGAGATACGGCTCCTTCCCAAAAGGCGGGCGGCACCGGCCGCCGCGCTAGCCGCCTCGGCCACGGTCTCAGCGATATCCTTGGGCTCGCCAAAGCAACCGGCCATAAAAACCCCAGGCCGGGAGGTCTCGGCGGGGGCGAACTCGGCCGTTTGGCAGAAGCCATATTCGTTGAGGGTGATGCCCACCCGTTGTGCCAACTCCTTGGCCCCTGGTGGCGGCACAAAGCCTGTGGAGAGCACCGCCAAGTCAAACTCTTCCTCCTGGGGTCGGCCATCCTCACCCACATAAGAGAGGAAGAGGTTCCTGCTCCTTGGCTCCTGCTTGACCGCTGAGACCATGCTCCGCTGATAGTTGATGCCGTATCCCTTTCTGGCTTGCTCCAAGTACCGGTCGTAACCCTTGCCGAAAGTTCGCAGATCCATATAGAAGAGGGTAATCTCGCTTTCGAGTGCCCTCTCCTTAGCCAAGATCGCCTGTTTGGTGGCGTACATGCAGCAGACCGAAGAGCAGTAGCCGCGGCCTTGGGAAGGATCGCGAGAGCCGACACATTGGATGAAGGCTATACGTTTAGGGGATTGGCCATCGGAGGGACGCTGGGGGAGCCCACGAGAAGGGCTAGTGAGGCTCAACATCCGCTCGAACTGGAAGCCAGTGACCACATTGGGGTATCGACCGTATCCGAACTCGCCTTTCAATTCCGCCGGGAAGGGTTGAAAACCAGGGGTAAGAATCACCGCCCCGACCGCCAATTGAAGATGCTCATCTTCCATCTCCAAATCGACGGCTTCGGCCTTACAGACCCTGAGACACTCCCCGCATTCGGTGCAGGCCTCCCTATCGATAAGATAAGCGCTAGGGATGGCCTGAGGGTAGGGGCGATATATCGCCTTCCGTTTCTCTAACCCTTCCCCCAAATCGCGGGGCACCTCCACGGGACAGACCAAAGCACAATCCCCGCACCCTGTGCACCGCTCAGGGTCCACATATCTAGCCTTTCTCAGGATAGAGACGCGGAAATCACCCGCTTCCCCCTCCAGGTTTCCCACCTCAGCATAAGGGAGTAATTCTATATTCGGATGCCGCTCGCATTCGATAAAGGGACAGTAGGCGGGGAGGTCCGGGGACATGAAGCAGAGGCCGCAACTATTGTTGGGGAAGGTGCGATCCAAGAGAGGCATCGAGCCCCCCAAGGCGGGGGCACGATCCAGAAGATGAACCTTATACCCCGCCTCCGCCAGGAGGAGAGCCGCTTGCATCCCCCCTATGCCAGCACCTACGATGAGAACGGTATCCTTCTTGGTCATCTATCCGCCTCTTGTGTCAATCGGTTAAACCCAAGGTTCGCAACAGGGGGCGAGGGTCTATCAGATGCTTACCCCACCAGTTCTCCTCGATCCCCAAAGCCAAGCCTATGAGTTCAGTGAAATAGAATATGGGCATCTCTTCCTGTCTCATCTCCAAGTTCACCTGGCAGAGAGGGCAAGTGGTCACCATCGCCTGGGCTCCCGCCTCCTGAGCCTTGGACGCCAGTTTCATCACCAGGATTTTGGCCAGGTCGCCGCGGGTCAAAGCGAGGCCGCCCCCACAGCAGTCGGTGGCGTAAGACCACTCTAGGGGTTCAGCCCCCAAAGCCTGAAGCAACCGGTTCAAAAGTTGTGGGTTCTCCGGATCCTCGAATTGAACGACCTCTGGTGGCCGCACCAGAAGGCAACCGTAGTAGGCGACAAGCCTCAGCCCTGAAAGCGGCTTCTGAACCATGTTATGGAGTCGCTCCACGCCGATCAGGTTGCCGATCAGATCTAGCGGGGGGCGTACCTCAAAGCCACCTTCGTATTTGAACCCCACGACCTTCTCGATCTTCCCCCCCTTGATGGGATCCTCTCTGAGAACCTTTTCCGCCGTCTTTAGTCGGTTGAAGCAAGCCGCGCAGGGGGCTATGAGATCAACTCCTTCTTTCTGCGCTAAGGCCAGGTTCCTGGCTGGCAGGGCTAGGGCTAGGGTCTCGTTTAGGCTATGGGCCGAGGAAGCGCCACAACAGTTCCAATCCGGAATCTCTATCAACTCCACGCCCAGCCGCTGGAGGACGGCCCTGGTTGATAGGTCGTACTCGACGGCCGTGGCCTGGAGACTGCAACCAGGGTAGTAGGAAAACCGCACTAGCCGCTCCTCTCAAAGATCTTTTCCACCTCGTCGCTCCCCTCGATTCGATGGGGGAGCAGCGGGATCTTCCCCTTGAGGATCACCTTCAGTCCCTTCGGGATGTCAACGGGGAGATCCCGTGAAAGCGGTATATAGAGCCCCATCAAAGAAGCCTCATGCATCCTCCCCAGCCTCTTAACTATGGAGAGGAATAGGTTATGGAAGAGGAGCACGTTTCTCTCCTTCGTCGGAAGCCCTTCCTCCACCGCTATCTGCCGCAGTGCGTCCATGACACGGGCGATATCGATCTCGTTAGGGCATCTCGTTCCACAGGTCTCGCAGGAAGCACAGATCCAGATGTCGGAACTTTTAAGCACCTGATCCTTCAACCCGAACTGGATCATCCTCAATACCCTATCAGGGCCATAATCCATAGCGAAGGCTATAGGGCAGCCAGCGGTGCATTTATGGCAATGATAGCAGAGTTGAACCAACTGCCCGCTCCGCTGGTTCACCACCCCAAGAAATGGTGAGTCTACCTTGAGGGCCCCTTCTCCAAGTTCCATCTATCCTCCCTCTAAAGCCTCGATCATAGCCATTATTTGGGCCGGAGCGAAGTTGCGAAGATGCGAAGCCTTATTGGGACAAGCCACCAGGCAAGCCCCACAACCCTGGCAGAGGATCTCTTTCACTACAGCAATCTTAGTAAGGGGATGGATCTCCCGCGCCTCGTAAGGGCAAACCTCTACACAGATGCCACAGCCAGCGCAGAGTTCCAGGTCCACAACGGCCACTATAGGGTCATGGGTTATCTTCTCCTGGGAGAAGAGGGAGAGCACTTTGGCCGCGGCGGCACTCCCCTGGGTCACCGCCTCGGGGATATCCTTAGGGGCTTGACATGCCCCGGCCAGATAGACCCCTGCTGTGAGGCTCTCCACCGGCCGCAACTTAGGGTGGGCCTCGCCGAAGAAGCCATGCTCATCGATGGCCACCCTCAACTTCTGGGCTAACTCGAAAGCGCCCGCGCTAGGTATCATAGGGGTAGCCAGAACCACCAGATCAGCGGCCACCTCCACCCTCTTGCCGCTTAGAGTGTCCGCTCCCCAGACTATCATCTTCCCATCTTGGGGGAAGACCTTTGAGACCTGGCCTCGGAGGTAAAGAACTCGATGCTCCTCCATAGCCCTCTGGGTGAACTCCTCATACCCCTTCCCCAAGGCTCGGATATCGATATAGAAGACGTAGGCCTGTCCCTGGGGCACCTGCATCTTATAGATCATCGCCTGTTTAGCCGTGTACATGCAGCAGATCTTGGAGCAGTAGGATACCCCCCGCTCCGGATCCCGGGAGCCCGCGCACTGAATGAAGACCACCTCCTGGGGCACTCGGCCATCGGAGGGACACCGTATCTCTCCCCCTGTAGGGCCCGTGGGCGAGAGCATCCGTTCGACCTCCAGCCCATCTATGAGATCTGGATACCGTTCTCCGCCATACTCGCTCAGCCGCTCCTGGGGATAAAGGTCGTAACCTGTGGCCACCACGATGGCTCCTACCTCGTACTCCTCATCATTCCCTGGCTGGCGCACCTTGACCTTGAAATCGCCCAGGTAACCGCCCAACTCCTCTACCTGGGCCCTGGTTAGAACGGTGATACGGGGGTTTGTGGTGACCGCCTCTATCTTTTCGCTCAGGAGATCCACGGTAGAGTCGAAGTTCAGGTAGGTGCCCGAAAGTCGGGCCATCCGCCCTCCCAGCCTCTCCTCCCGCTCCACCAAGATCACCGCATAGCCCGCGGCAGCGATATCCGAGGCTGCTTGCAATCCCGCTATCCCTCCCCCGATGATTAGAGCCCGCCTTACAATGGGCATCGTGAGCGGAACAAGGGGCTCATTATGACGGACCTTCTCTACGATGGTCTCGATGATCCGAGTAGCCTTTAGAGTGGCCCGCTCCATATCGTCACGGTGAACCCAACTGCATTGCTCTCGGATGTTGGCCACTTCACACAGATAGGGGTTGAGCCCCGCGGCCACCGCCGTGCGGCGAAAAGTGGTCTCATGCATGGCGGGAGAGCAGGCGGCTACCACTACCCCGTCTAGATCTTCCCTGGCGATCGCCCCTTTTATGAGGTCTTGCCCGGGGTCGGAACACATATAGAGGTAATCGATGGAGTAGGCAACTCCCGGATAAGAGCGCACGTCCTCCGTGACTCGCTCCACATCTACTGTACCGGCGATATTCTTGCCGCAATGACAGATGAAAACCCCAACTTTCCTCATGGTGAAACCTCTGGAGCGAAGATGGCTAGCACCTTCGCCGCGGCGGCACTCCCCTGGGCCACCGCCTCGGGGATGTCCTTGGGCCCCTGTCCGGCTCCGGCGAGGTAGATCCCCGGGACTCCGCTCTCTACGGGCCGCACCTGGGGTTGAGCCTCCTCATAGAAACCACTCTCGTCGATCTTTATCCCCAACTTGTCCGTCAAATCTGAGGTGCCTTGACTGGGGAGGATGGCGGTGGCAAGGACCACCAGATCCGCTACCACCTCCACCCTCTTTCCGCTCAAAGTATCCGCCCCCCAGACCATGACCTTGCCGTTCTGGGGGAAGATCTTCGATACTTTGCCCCGAAGGTAGAGGACTCGCTCCTCCTCCATGGCTCGCTGTACGAACTCCTCATAACCCTTGCCCCCGGCGCGGATGTCGATGTAGAAGACGTAAGCCTGCCCCTCATGAACCTTGTGCTTGTAGAGGAGCGCTTGCTTGGCCGTATACATGCAACAGATCTGGGAGCAGTAGGCCACTCCGCGCTCTGGGTCTCGGGAGCCGGCGCATTGGACGAAGACCACCTCTTGCGGTACCGCCCCATCGGAGGGACGGCGTATCTCGCCGCCGGTGGGGCCAGATGCGGAAAGCAACCGCTCAAACTGAAGGCTATCGATCACATCGGGGTAACGTCCCCCGCCATACTCAACCAGACGCTCCATAGGGTAAAGGTCGTAGCCTGTGGCCACCACGATGGCCCCTACCTGCTCTTCCCATATCTCTTCCTTTTGCTGGAAATCGATAGCCTCTACCGGGCAGAACTTGGCGCAAGCGCCGCACTTGCCCCCCTTCTGGAAATAGACACAATGCTCCCTATCGATCACCGGCTTGTTGGGCACCGCCTGGGGTGAGAGGGTATAGATAGCCTTCCGTTTCCCCATCCCCCTCTCGAAGTCGGAGGTAATCCGCCAAGGACATTTCTCCTGGCATAGGCCGCAGCCTGTGCACCTTTCCCAGTCGACATAGGCGGGCTTTCGCCTTACTTTCACTCTGAAGCCGCCCAAATGTCCTCTAACTTCCTCTACCTCTGAGTAGGTGGCAAGTTTTATCTTCTCGTGATGGCCTACCTCCACCGTGCGGGGGGTGAGGATACATTGAGAGCAATCCAAGGTGGGGAAGGTCTCCGAGAGTTGGGCCATGTGGCCGCCGATGGAGGGGAGCCTCTCCACTAGGACCACCTCGTAACCGCTGTTGGCGACATCCAGGGCGGCCTGGATGCCGCTGATCCCACCTCCGATGACCATAGCCCTTCTATCACTCACTTCAAACCCCTGCTAACCAATAGGGGACGAGGGTCGACATGATGATCAGCCAGTCCGAAGGTGTCACTCTCTATACCCAGAGCAATGCCTAGAAGTTGGGTGAAGTAAAGGACCGGTATCCGGGCGAAGCCTGGATAGTGTGCCGCCATCTCCCCCTGTCTGTAATCCAGATTGAACTGGCACAAAGGGCAACTGGTCACCACAACCTGGGCTCCGCTAGCCAGGGCGGAGCGCAATATGGCATACGAGAGTTCCCTGGTCACCTCGCTGGAGTTCATGGCTAGATAGGAGCCACAGCATTCGCTCTTGTGGGGGAACTCCACCACCTCACAACCGAGGCTCGCAAGAAGGTCATCTAAGATCCTTGGCTCCTCGGGATCATCCAAGCCGATCTCCTGGAAGGGACGCAGGAGAAGACAGCCGTAATAGGGGGCCACTTTTAGCCCCTGGAGCCTCTTCTGCACCCGTTCGCTTAAGGCTTCGAACCCTACCTCGTCTCGCAGCAGTTCCAAGAGGTGGAAGACCTGGACTTCCCCCCTATATTCCTCCCCTATGAAGAGGTTGATCTTCTCCCGTTTATCCGCCTCTTCCCCCAAGAGTCTATTGGTTCTCTTTAGGACATGGTAACAGATAGAACAGAAGGCAACTAGGTGATCCCCTTCCTTTTGAGCGTTGAGCAAGATGCGCGTAGGGGCTACTAGGGCCAGGAGGTTGTCAGTGGCCAGGGGGAAGGTAGCGCCGCAGCAGTTCCATTGCGAGAGTTCAGCGAGATCTATGCCCAGGGTTCTAGCCGAGGCTTCGCCCGAGGTAGCGAACCCTTTAGCCTTGGTAGCGAGGGTGCAGCCAGGAAAATAGAGGTACCGCATCTTCTTTATTCTAAGAGAGATACTTTCGCGAACCAGCGATGATGGCTAACTGGGGGGCTTCGCTCAGAAAATCGGCCT
Organism: uncultured Anaerolineales bacterium; assembly: GCA_964383935.1. GTDB lineage: Bacteria > Chloroflexota > Anaerolineae > UBA7937 > UBA7937 > UBA7937. The sequence goes on from CAYLIE010000010.1 coordinate 47,366, forward strand.
GGAGAGCGGAGAGTTCTAGGCGATCACCTTCCTTGCGCAACACCAGTTGCCGCAGAGCCTCCATTATCCGAGGAAGATCTACCCCTTTTGGACAGCGGGAGAGACAGGTAAGACAGGAAGCGCAAAGCCAGATGGTTTCGGAAGCCAACGCCTCCTCCAAGCCAAGTTGTACCAATCTTATCACCTGGCTGGGGAGGAGGTCCATAGCCATAGCCGCAGGGCAACCAGCGGAGCACTTACCGCATTGATTACAGGCCAATATCTCCTGCCCGCTGATCTCCTCCACCCTCTTTACGAACTCGCCCCTCGTTTCCCTGAGCGAAAGCCCGACCCTCATCACCCTTCGCCTTCTTTTCTAGATTCTAGATCTTTTCACAAAGGAAAGCGGCCTGCAGATGACAATTGAGGACTAACTTACTCTAATTATACCATAATTATCTCCGAAGGTAAAATTATCCCCTTCGGAGAGGAACGAAAGGCACTATATAACAGTTGATTCTCCTTGTCAAGGACGTTGCGCGGCTGGAAGGAGTGGAATATACTGATACTAAGGGGGCTGATTTGGAGAAAGCCAGCGATTCTCGATACGAAGTCATCGTAGTAGGGGCCGGCCACGCGGGGTGCGAAGCCGCCTTGGCAGCGGCACGGATGGGATGTCGTACGCTCCTTCTCACCACGAACCTGGATCTTTTGGCCCAGATGCCTTGTAACCCCAGCATAGGAGGGCCAGCCAAGGGACATCTGGTCCGGGAGATAGCGGCCCTCGGTGGAGAGATGGCCCGGAATATCGATCGCACCCTCATCCAGATAAGGCTGCTCAACGTCAGCAAAGGGCCAGCGGTTCAGGCCCTCAGGGCCCAAGCCGACAAGAGGCTCTACTCCCTAACCATGAAGCACACCCTGGAGAGCACCCCACACCTCGATTTGAAACAGGCCACTGTAGAGCGGATCCTGGTAAAGGGAGGAAGGGCGATAGGGGTGGAAACGAGCATCGGCTGGCAATATTTTAGCCCGGCGGTAGCCCTCACCACCGGCACCTTCCTCAACGGAAGGCTGATCACCGGTCTTCAGACTCGACCCGGTGGAAGGGCCGGGGAGAGCCCAGCGGTTGGCCTCTCCAACTCCCTCGCTGAGTTGGGCTTCACCTTGGGACGGCTCAAAACCGGGACCCCGCCTCGCATCGACGCTCGGACCATCGACTTCTCCAAGACAGAGGTACAGATGGGGAGCGAGACCCCGCTCTATTTCAGTTTCTCCTATCCTGAGGCCGGAATCCTCTTCTCGGAGCCTGTAATCCATGGGAAGCCGAACCCTATCTACCCGCGGCCCAAAGATACCGATTGGCGGCCGCAACTTCCTTGCTACCTCGTCCATACCAATGAGAAGACCCATGAGATCATAAGGTCAAACCTAGACCGCTCTCCCCTCTATACCGGTCTCATTGAGGGGATCGGCCCTCGTTACTGCCCCAGCATCGAAGACAAGGTGGTTCGCTTCGCCCACAAGGAATCGCACCAACTCTTCTTGGAACCAGAGGGTTGGCATACGACGGAGGTGTACGTCCAAGGGGGGAATACCAGCCTTCCCGAAGATGTGCAACTGGCTATGTTAAAGAGCATCCCCGCTTTAAGGGGGGTGGAGATAACCCGGGTGGGGTACGCCGTGGAGTATGACTACGTGCCCCCCAACCAGATAAGGGCTACCCTAGAGACAAAACCGATAGAGGGGCTTTTCTTGGCCGGCCAGATCAACGGCACCTCCGGCTACGAGGAGGCGGCCGCCCAGGGGATCATAGCCGGTATCAACGCTGCGCTTGCCGTGCGGGGTGAGAAACCGCTCATCTTGCGGCGCGATCAAGCCTATATAGGTGTCCTCATCGATGACCTGGTGACCAAGGAGATCAACGAGCCGTACCGTCTCATGACCTCCCGGGCTGAGTACCGGCTGCTTTTGCGCCAGGATAACGCTGACCTCCGCCTCTCTCCTCTGGGCTATGAAGTGAGGCTCCTGGACCCGGCGAGATACGAGGCTGTGGAAAAGAAGAGGAAGGCTATCAACGAAGAACTGGAAAGGCTCCAGCGTATCTGGCTCAAACCCTCCGCCAACGATAGGCTCTCTCAATGGGGCTTAGACCCCTTAGAGGAGGGGGTAAACGCCCTGCAGTTCCTGCGTCGCCCCGAAACCACCTATGCTATGATCGAGGCCCTGATCCCCAGCCCTCAACCCTTGTCCCCTGATGCGATACAAGAGGTGGCTATCGTGGCCAAATATGCAGGCTACATCGAGAGGCAGCGCCGGGAGGTGGAGCGAGCCAAGCGGTTAGAGGAGCGGAGGATCCCCGATGATTTTGACTATGAAACCATCGTGGGGATGCGGAAAGAAGCCCAAGAGAAACTGAAGCGCTTCCGCCCGGCTACAGTGGGACAGGCTTCCCGCATTCAGGGAGTTAACCCGGCTGATATTTCCGTGCTCTTGGTCTATCTGGAGCGGCACTAGAAAGGCTCGATTCCCTCAGGGATACCTTACGTAAACCACCGATCCCAATCCGACCCGCTCCCCATCTACCCGCCACCGTTCGTCCTCCACCGATAAAAACCGCCCGCTGGCTAGGTCATAGATGGCTACCTGGAGGGTATACTCTCCCCCTGGCGTACCTTTAGGGATCTCCAAACGCATAGGCTCTCGCAACACCTCGCCCTCTTTCCATCGGGAGGTGAGATAGAGGGAACCCAGGGGCATCTCGTCGGTTTGGGCCCAGACTTGCCCCTGGCTATCCACCAGATAGAGGACCACGTGATAGTCGATATCCAGCCGGTGAGTAGCCCGCCAGTAGAGGGCCAGGTCAAGGGCCTCACCGGCTCGTACTGGAGCCGTTCCACTCTCGAAACCCTCCAGCCTCACCCGCCCCCCCAACTCCACGCCCACCGGATGAGGAAGATCTGAGACCTCATAGATGGGGCCAGGGTGAGTGAGAAAGCCCTGCACTCGCATGAAACTTTGCCCGGCGAATAGTTGGTCCTCGAATCTCCGACCATGCTCCTCTAACCATTCACGGATGAACCCCTGGGGGTCTGTCACCGTGTCGTAGATGCGGAAAACCCAAACCCGAGGGTGGCGAGAGAAAATCTCTTCTAGAGAGCGGGCTGTCTCCTCTTCAGCGGTGGCGTAGAAATCGGAGTTGGGGGTTCCCCAACCTAGAGTCGGTTGACCACCGATGGAACCGGTCTGCAGAACCACTGCCCCCTCTCCCACATCGGTCGCATCTTGATAGTTCACCAGCCTCCCCCGCCAGGCGATGGACCCCTCATAATAGTAGAGGAAAGCGGGGTAAGCGTATCCCGCATTGATGAGAACCGCGTCTCCAGACCGCAACCGTTCCTCCAAGTATCCCACCGCCCCTCGGTGGTCATCTGGGGCGTAGTGGGGGTCAAAATGGAAGCTATAGATGGAGTAGGCCGAGGTACCAAGGATGAAAAGCAGGCTCAAGGTGATCAGGGGTTTTCTCTTTAGCCTGACCAAACCAACCGCCAAAAGGAGGTAGAAAGGCGGCGAGTAGGTGAAAACGTACCGTATGTGGAAGAGGGGGACGATCAAGGAGAAGAGATAGATGAGGAGGATGGGGAGAAGCGTGTGCCCGGCCAGAGAGAGAGGCACAAACCATGAACCGGACACCTGAGCGCGGAAAAGACTGAATAGCCCCAGAGCGAAAAGGGCGAGAGCCAGAAGGAGAAGAGGCCAAACGCTCTTTGGCTCCACCGATTGGCCGAAAGATAGCGCCGACCACGACTCTACCCACACCTGGGCGAAGCCGGTAAAAGTTCGCCAAGGGGGAACCGGGGGGTTAGTAGCCTGGCGGAAGGCGATGGGAAGCCAAGGAAGGTAGAGAAGAAGAGTACCGATCTGAGAAGAGACCCAGGGCAGAAGTGAGAGCCTTTGCTTCTCCTTGACCCACCTGGCAAGCCACCAGCCGATGACCATCAGGTTCTGAGCCAGGAGAAGGAAGGCAAAATAATAGAGGGTGTATAGGCCCAAGGCTGAGGCCAAGATATACCCTGCCCCATACCCTCTCTGGAGCCGAGCCTGGCTCTTTATCAGGCGCAACAAGAAGAGGAGAGAGATGAGACCCAAGGAAGCCCCTAGGGTATACATCCTCACCTCCTGGGAGTACCAGAGGTTGAAGGGGGAGAGGGTCAAAAGCAACGCTCCCAGAAGGCCGATTTTTGCCCCATAGAGCCTCCGACCCAGGTAGAACAAGAGAGGGATGAGGAGAACACCGAAGGCGAGGGATAAGAAAGTCAAGGAGAACTCACTGGAGCCTGCTAGGCGGATCCAGAAGTGCAGGAGGTAGTAGTAGAGGGGAGGGTGGATATCTCCCGCCGTATGAGCGGTAAGAGCGGGAAGGCTCTTTCGGGCTAGAAGGACACTCACCGTCTCATCGTACCAGAGGCTCTCATAACCTAGGTGGTAGAGACGAAGGGCGAAGCCTACCAGAAGTATGAGCAGGAAGATGGCTAGATGCTGGCCAGAGATGCCTCTCTCCGCTCGCTCCGTGGTTTGAGACATAGAAATAGCGACGCTCCTCTAGATGTCGCTATCTTATCATAGTAAATGAGAGGAGACAAAGAGGCTAAGAGCCTTTGTGGACAAAAGGAAAATAGACTTTGTACGGGCCGGAAGGGGGCTTGACCATATCCCGCAGCGCATAGTAGGCCAGCCGGTAGTTGAGTGGACCCACCCCCGGCGTATCCCGATAGACGACGGAGTACCAGCGCATAGGCTGGCAATCGTCATACCAGGGGACGGTGGCGAAGTCCAAATTGAAGAAGTTCATCACCCCCATCCAGGGCCAGTTATGATAGGCGTATTGATAAGCACCTACTAGGTTGGTGGCTTGCTCCGCTTCGGAGACTATCTGCCACCAGCGCTCGGGCCAATCCCACTCGTTGCGACAGGAATCGCCGGGATGAAGGACCCAGCCGAACTCTATAGCCCAGATCTGCTTATCGCCGTCCCCCATCGCCTCCATCACCGCTCTCTGCTGTTCCACTCGCCGGAAGGCCAAGCCGGTAGCGGGTAACTGATCAAAGGCTGCCGAGAAGCCATAAGGGTGAGAACCGAGGAGATCGAAATAGTCTTTGCCCCCGTTCAGGTATATCCCACAGATGAAATCTAAATCGGACATCACCCCAGCCGCGTATAACTCCTGAGTGAAGGGGCTGACCTCTTGAAGGACGATGCCCGTTCCCACGCCACAGGCCGCTCCGCCCCCGCCCCCGGTTGTAGCCATCCCCGCGGTGATCACCAAAGCCTCAGGGTCGGCAGCCTTGATGCGCGGGTAGACCACCTGGAGCATCTGGACATATTGAGCCGGATTGGGGTTGTTTTCACCCCATTCGTAAGGCAGATTAGGCTCGTTCCAGATCACATACCCCGCTATCTTACCTCGGGCATAGGTGGCTAAGGCCTCCATGAAATCGCCGAAGTCGTTCATATCGTCCGGTGGGCCAGTGGTATCACCATTGCCGGCCCAGGCCCAGTCGGGCGTGAGTTCCACCCGCAAGATGGCCTTCATCCCCGAACTCTGTGCTGCGTCAATGATATTATCGAGATCGGCCCAGTTATAGTTCCCTTTGCTGGGCTCAGCGCCAGCCCAGTCCAAGTAATGGACAAACCAGCCGAAGCCCATCCCGCTTAAGATATCTGTATCGCCCAACGCAGCGATGTCGGCTCCGTAGCCCAGATGAGTCTGGGGTACAGCCTCAGAGGGGGTGGCGGGGAGGAACACGAAAGGAAGAAGAGCCAAAAAGGCAACCAGAGGGGCAAAATAGGGAGGCAACCTCCATCCTCTAGGGAATAAAGCCCTATAACTAGGCGGTGAGGCTTTCATGCCCTCATTGTAACGGGAGGGTATTAGGTTCGCAATAGGAAAGTGGTACCAAGGAGGAGATAATGGATCTAATACGAGGGTTAGAGGTCATGCAGACCACCTGAACACTGCTAGGAGATGCTGTCCTTTGCTACTTCTCTCCCGCAGATGGAAAGTATATGCCCACAACTAGATGCTAATCCGCCGGAGGCAGATCTGAGAGTGATAGGACCCCTAGTTGTGGGCCAACACCTCATGGGGCCAGGTGATCATCCGAAGGGAAGCGATCTGACGGGTGCTCTTGAGCCACCTTATTCGAAGAGGGTTCTCTGGCTGACGACCCAATCGAATAGCCTCTTGGTGCCCTCTTTCACCGATACCTGAGGGGTCCAAGCCAACTCCTGGTGAGCCTTACTTATATCGCTGATATAGACCTGCTGATCGCCTGGCCGCCAGTCGCTGAACTCCGCCTCCACCGAGCGTCCCAGGAGTTCGGCCAGTATCTCCTTGAACTCCACCCATACGGAGATCGTATTCTCTCGCCCTCCTCCGATGTTGTAGACCTGACCCCTCGCCGCCTCGACTCGTTCCACCGCCGATTCACAAGCCGCCAGGAGATCATCGACATAGAGGATATCCCTTACCTGCTTGCCGTCGCCGTAGATGGTGATAGGGCGTCCCAAAAGGGAAGAGATCAAGAAGTGAGCCAGCCACCCCTGATCCTCGTTACCGAACTGGCGGGGGCCATAGATGCAAGACATGCGGAAGACGACGGTAGGGAGGCCATAGATGCGCGCGTAGTCTCTGACGTATTGATCAGCCGCCCCCTTGGAACAGCCATACGGGGAGTGGAAATCCAAGGGGTAGAACTCAGAAACCCCTTGTATATCTGCGAAGTCGTACCGACTGCCCTTGTCCACGATCTCCACACCCTCCAGAGCACCGTACACCTTATTGGTAGAGGTGAAGACGACGATCGGTTCGTTCTTGCATCTCCTCGCTGCCTCCAGAACGTTGAGGGTGCCCAGGGTATTGATTTCGAAATCCTCTCTGGGGTCGAGGACCGAAGTAGTAACCGCCACCTGTGCAGCGAGGTGGTAGACGAGATCTACCTCACCTACCACCTTCTCTAGCCTCTGCGCATCCCTGACGTCGCCCCTCACAAGTTGAAAAGCCTCTCCATGACTCTCGCGGAGCCAGGTGACGTTCTTCTCCGTTCCTCTCCGCGCCAGATTGTCGTATATTATCACCTCCTGGCCCTTGGCGAGGAGTCTATGGGCCAGGTTACTCCCGATGAACCCTGCTCCCCCGGTGATTAGGGTTTTCAAACCCTTCCCTCCCTTCCCACAGGGGTCTCGTAGGGAAACCTCTCTACCAGTAGCCCCATCCTCGCAACCTCTCCATGACCTCCTCTTTGTCTTGGTCCCTTCCCGACCTCTCCGCATCCCCCTCAGATGTAGGAACGGTGCAAGGCTCGCAGCCGATGCTCCGGAACCCTCTGTCGTAGAGGGGATTGTAAGGGATGTTGTTCCTGTGGATATACTCCCAGATATCCGCCTCCGTCCAATGGAGGATGGGGTGCACGCGGTAGATGCCGTTCTCCCTCTCGCTGATAAATTTCTCCCGAGAGCGGGCCACATGCTCATCATGTCGGATGCCCACGAAGCAGGCCTTCCACCCCCGTTCCTCCATCGTCCGTTCTGAGGGCTCGATCTTCAACCAATAGCAACACCTCTCTCGCTCCCCCTTGACCTCCTCGTAACTTTTCCTGGGGCGGGCTACTATCATATCCAGGCCCCACTCCTCTTTCAGCCGATTTCTGAACTCGTAAGTCTCCTGGAACTTCACCCCTGTGTCGTTGGTCATGACCGGAATGGGGACCCGGCCGTAAATCTCCCGGATAAGGCTAAGGATAACGGTGGAGTCCTTCCCGCCGCTGAAAGCCAGCCCGATATGGGGCTTCCAGTGTTCGATGGTCTTCTTGATGATCTCCTTAGACTTCTCTACCTTTTCATCCAAGGTCATCTCTGACTCTGGCTTCTCCAGGGTAATAGTTATCTCCTCTGCCATGTTGTTGTCTGCACATCCTTTCTATTCTATGCGCTCTCCACAAAGGAGAGAATTTTCTAAAAACGAGACAAAGTATACCACAGAGAGGCCGCGAGGGCAAATATTCCTCAAAGGAGACCGACAAAAAAGAGCGGATGGATAGTTCCACCCGCTGCAGAAGAGAACCATCTCTTCCACACTTCTCCTTCCCCCCAGGCACACCTCCTCGGTCAGGCCCAGTTACACCATCCCTTCGCTTCACCGCCAGAGCCGTGGGATAACTCTAAATGGTGCAACGTAAAAGTCCCAGATATCGACCTCGTCTCCGAGAGGAAGGTGGGAAAAGGGGCCTAGGCTTTTCGCAGAGGGAAGGAGGTGTCCCCCTAACCTACCTTCTAGTTACCCCTGGGACTCCTTCCCTTTGATCAAGGCCCTCCACTCTCCCTCTTGTACCTTCTCCCCCCTCTGGTTGACCAAGACCAAATCCAACACTATTATCCCCCCACCTAGACGGCGAAGGGCCTTCTTGCGGGTCACCTTGGCCCTAAGAGAGATGGTATCGCCGATGAAGATGGGGGCTTTGAACTCCCAGGTGAGGCCCAGGAACGCTTCAGCGGTCCCTTCGATGAACCCCAGGCGGCAAACCAAACCCTCCGCCATAGTCAAGCCCAAAAGCCCGTGGGCCACTCGCTGGCCGAAAGGGGTCTCCTTAGCGAACTCGGCATCGGTATGCAGTTGATTATAGTCCCCAGAGAGACCAGCGAAGAGGACGATATCCGTTTCCGTTACCGTGCGTCCGGGGCTTATGAGCTCCTGACCGACCTCGAACTCTTCAAAGTAGAGACCTCGAGGATGGGCCGTTTTCTCCATCTCATTAACCTCCTTCTCTGACTCTGATCGACGGCAAGTCTGGTTTCGGTCATTCTATCGAAGGGAGCCTGGCGCCGTCAAGAGGCTACTCACTCTCCCATAGATTCCTGGCTATACCTTCCAAGCCCACTCTTCGAAGATGCTCCGCGGTTGGCTTCCCTGTCTCCCTGTCCCAGCCTCGGACTCGATAATAATCGAGCAATAACCTCTCCACATCAGGCACATACCCTCCAGTGCCTCCCTCCTCTAAAGGCTGCAGGAGAAGAGAGGGCAACCTCTCCCCTTCCGGGCTCCAACCCAACTTGATGTTGAGGGCTCGCTTCAGGTTGAAGATCCGCTCCCCTATAGTCATCATCTCTTCTAGGTCGACGTCCCAGCCGGTGGCCGCATTCAGCATATCGACCAACCCCTGTACCGGGACGTTCATGAGGATGCAGGTGATGAGGGCGTCGCAAACGCTTCGCCAGTTCTGGTGGCGGGCCACAACCTCCGCCTTCCCCTCTTCCTGGAAGCGATCCATGGCTGCCACACCTATCTCCTCGATGATCCGCCCTACATCTACCCAGTAGATATCGCTCTTATTGTGACAGGCTCCTCGGGGGGAGGTCAAATAGGAGAGAGCCACCCCAGCACTGGCGCGAGGGTCGTGCATCGCTACCTCCAGCCCCTGCACTTGGGCTGCCCAATCTTCCACCCCGTATTGCTTCGCCACGGCAAGTGCACCCTGAGCCAGAAGGTCGCCAAAGCCTTGCCGGTGAGCGATCATTTTCACCAGTTGGATGACAGGATCAGGGTCACCCCACCGGGGTTTCAGACCGCCGGTCTCCTGCTCACTTATGATCCCTTCTTGATATAGATAGTGAACGAAGGCGATAGTCACGCCGGTGCTAATGGTATCCAGGCCATAGGCGTCACAAAGATAATCGAGGTAAGAAACGGCCTCCAGATCGCTGATGAGAAGGAGCGAGCCCAGGGAAGCCACGGTCTCGTATTCCGGGCCATCGGTCTCCCCCAATTTATACTCCTTGATCTCCACCTGGCGTCCACATTGGGCGGCACAACCGAAGCAGCCGCTAACCCCTTTCAAGATCGTCTCCGCCATGGCCCCACCGCTAATCTTTTCCACCTCGGGGAAACTGCCTTGGGTGAAGTAGCGGTTGGGCATAAGTCCTAAGAGCGCGAAATAGTCTGCGCTGCCTGCGGTGCCCGTCTGGCGAAGGATCTGGGTAGTTATATCATCTTTGACCTCATGGAGGGCTGCCCGGGCTATTTCATGGAAAGCCTCTCTGTTGGTCAAGGGGACAGGCTCCCTCCCTCGGCAAGCCACAGCCTTGAGTCCTTTGACTCCCATCACCGCCCCCATCCCCGTGCGCCCAGCCGCTCGCCCCGCATCGGCCATCACCGCCGCGTACTTGACCAGGTTCTCCCCCGCCTCTCCGATGCAGGCCACTCGCACCCGCCTATCTCTTAGTTCCTCCTTAATCATCTCTTGCGTCTTGTAACTATCTTGCCCCCAGAGGTGGGAAGCCGAGCGGAGTTCAGCCTGTCTATCTTTGATGAAAAGATAGGTCGGCACCGGAGCCTGGCCTCGGATCACTATCCCATCGTAGCCTGCAAAGCGGAGTTCGGGGCCCAGAAAGCCCCCGATATTGCTCTCCCCCCAGAATCCCGTCTGGGGGGAACGGGCACAGATGAGATATCGACCGCAAGAGGGGGCTCGTGTCCCCACCAGAGGCCCGGTCATGAAGACCAAAGGGTTCTCCGGGCCCAGGGGGTCGGTATCCGCATCGATGAGGTCGTAGAGGTAACGGCAAGCCAAACCGCTTCCTCCGATGAACTTCTGAGTATATTCCGCGTTTAGGGGTTCATCCCTGATCTCGCCGCTTGTCAGATCGACGATGAGGAGTTTACCCCGGTAGCCGTTCAAGATGAACCTCCTGTTAGAGATGGTGTGATATGCCGAGATAGAAGGAGATACTTTCGGAGGGAAGGGTAATAGTAGAGAGTAAGCTCATCTCATAAGAACCTAGGGGGTCAAAAGTCTATCCCCTTCCCCTCATAGGCGTAGAGGAAGAGTTTTCTCATCTCCTCGCGGCCAGGGATCCGTTGGCTGGAGACGGTATCGTTCTCACCGGTCTCGATCATCTTCAAGAGACTGGCCTCATACTTCTGGCGCTCGATCCCCAACTCTTGTATGGATAGAGGCTCCTCGATACGCTTCGCCAACTCCCGGATCCCCCTCACCAGGCTTCTAGCGCCCTCTTTTTCGTAGGTCGCTTCCCAACCCAAGAGATGAGCGATGTCCGCGTACCGCGTCTCCCCTGCCTCAACAGTGAACTCGATAGTATAAGGAAGGAAGAGCCCCACTGCCCGACCATGAGGGATATGGAAAACCGCCCCCAGAGGATGGCCCAAGGCGTGGGCCAGAGCGCCCTGGGAGTTACTCATCGCCAGCCCGGCGATGGTGGCCGCATAGTGCATCATCTCCCGGGCCTCACTATCGCCTACCTCGTAGGAGCGGGCCAGATACTGGAAGACCAACTGAATGGCTTTGAGACATAGCCCATCGGCATAGTCGTTCCTCCAGGTGGAGGTATAGGCTTCGATAGCATGGGTGAGAGCGTCTAGCCCCGGCCCGGCCACGATGCGCGGCGGGAGTCCCTTCACAAAGACCGGATCGACGATGGCTATATCGGCCAAATTCTCGTGGGAGCCTAGCACCTGTTTCCGCTGCTCTTCGGGGTTGGTGAGGACGATGAGCCAGTTCACCTCAGCCCCCGTGCCCGAGGTGGTGGGGATGGTTATGAGCCGGGCCTTCTGGCGCAAACCCAGAGTTTCAAAGGGGTTGATCCCCTCTGGTTCTATATCGGGCCGCTCGTAGAGAACCCACATCGCCTTGGCTGCGTCCATGCAGGAACCACCACCCAAACCGATGACCCAATCTGGCTCGTAACCCCCCAGGGCCTCGGCACCTCGGCGCACCGTCTCCAGGGAAGGCTCGGGCTCGACCTGAGAATAGACCTTGTATTCTAGTCTGGCTTCTTTCAGGTGGCTGCCTATCAGGTCAGCGAAGCCTAAACCCACCAGGGTCTCATCGGTGACGATGAAAGCCCTCCTCCCTCTGATCTCCTCCAAGCGGGAAAGGGCCCCCTCGCCAAAGGCGATCTCCGGACTACGGAAAAACCACATGGTACTCTTCTCCTCCCAACGAGGAAGGCAGCAAGGCTTAAGGTCAGACTCTCGTTAGACTACTTGTACCACTCAGGGTTGACCCATTGCACCTCGTGGAGGGCCTCAATGGGGAAGATCTCCTTTGCAGGTTCAAGCGAGGCTCGCACCGCATCCGCGTCGGGAGCCTCCCACTCGCAAAACAGTTTCTCTGCCTCTCCTGCCACCCAGGAGTTCAGCCATCTCGCTCCCCTGACTTGGGAGGCAACTACCTTTCGGCCACCTTCAACGATCTCGTCTTGGGTCACCTTTTCGGGTGTCATATGGATCACCATAAACCTAGCCATCTTCCTACCTCCTTATCACTCCGGAAACTGAGTGGGAACCAGGGTGGTGCAGTTCACCAGTTCTTGGGCTGCTTTCACGTTCTTCATGATCATCACCATATCACCCTTCAGTTTGAACTGACGGGTTAAGAGCCCTTGGATGGGGTCTAGTTTCTTCTCGATCACCTTACGCCACTTGCCCAAGGGGCCGCTCATCCTGAAGACGGGGTCCTTGACGCTAGGCTCAGTGGTAGCGAACGCCTCTCGACATTCACCGTGCCAGAGATCCATATAGAGATAGACCGGCTCCTCGATCCCATCGCCTGCGTCAACGATGAAGTAGAAATCTCCCTCCCAGTTGCGGGCCGCCTGGGCGTAGGCCTCGCTCTTGTTGATCACCTCCATCAGGGCCTTGATCCATTCATCGGTAGCGAACTTTATCATCTCCTCCTCCCTTCCCATCGCTGCGGCCATTATAGCAAGCGCCATTTCAGACTGTCAACAAGGGAAGCAAGCGGGGCCTTTCTTGACCCGACCATCGGGGTCTGTTATATTCGTCATTGGCTAACTGGATCGGTCCCGGGAGAAGATCATATGTCCCCCATCTACTGGGCTATATTCTCTGTCTCCGCGGCCACTCTCACCTTCGAGATCGCCCTCACCCGCATCTTCTCCGTGGCCCAAGGGTATCATTTCGCCTTCATGGCTGTGAGCCTAGCCCTCTTGGGCTTCGGGGCCTCAGGGACCGCCTTGGCCGTCTTCCCCAAACTCCTACGCCGGGATCTCCCTTCTTCCCTCTTTATATACTCCCTTCTCTTCTCTTTCAGCCTCCCGACTTGCTACCTTATCAGCAACTACGTACCTTTCGACTCCTATCAGATCACCTGGGACCGCCGGCAGATCTTATACTTGGCTATATATTACCTCTCCTTGGCTGTTCCTTTCTTCCTGGCTGGACTAACCATCGGGGCTCCTCTGGCTCTCCTAGTAGGCCAGGAGAGCCGTATATACTTCTTTAACCTGGCGGGTTCGGGCCTGGGGTGCATCGTGGCTTTGGTTTCGCTCTCTCTTGTGGGCGGGGAGGGAACGGTGGTCTTGGCTTCCCTGGGGGGCACTCTAGCCGCCCTGCTCCTGGCTTATGGTCGCTCGCCAGGCAGAATAGCCACTTCCATCGCCGTACTGATTGTATGGCTCTTGATTCTCCTCCGACCGCCGGTCTATTTCACCATTAAGATGTCGCCCTACAAGCCTCTCAGCAACTCTTTGCGGTACAAGGGAGCGGAACTCCTCCTTCGCCGTTGGAACGCTTTCTCGCAGGTGGATGTGGTCAAGAGCCCCGGGGTTCATGCTGCACCGGGACTCAGCCCCTCCTACTTTGGCCCGCTCCCCACCCAGTTGGGTATCACCACCGATGGGGACAATCTGCGGCCCCTCACCTCCGCCGCCCCCAACATCGATCTTTCCTTCCTAGATTATCTGCCTGTCTCCCTCCCCTACCTGTTGCTCACTGAGCCCCGGGTTCTCATACTAGAGCCCGGAGGGGGTTTGGATCTCCTAGTCGCTTTGCGAAAGGGGGCTCCAGAGGTGGTGGCTGTGGAAGCGAACCCCCTGGTAACCTACGTGGCAAGAGACCTATATGGTGATTTCGCGGGGGGGATATTCCAAGATCAGCGGGTGACGGTAGTAAACGAGATCGGAAGAAGTTATCTTAAGCGCACTGATGCCCAGTTTGACCTTGTTCAACTATCTTTGTCTGATAGTTTTCGGCCCGTGACCTCAGGGGCCTACAGCCTCCAAGAGAATTATATCTACACCGAGGAAGCGTTCATGGAATATTGGGAGCACCTCTCACCCCAGGGGATATTGATGGTCCACCGATGGCTCCAGATACCCCCCTCGGAGGGGCTGCGGGCCCTAGCCCTGGCGGTTACAGCCTTGGAGAGGGCAGGGATAGAGCCCGGCCAGCATATCGCCGCCCTGCGCTCTTTCTCCACCATGCTTCTTCTGGTGAAGCGGAGCCAATTTACCCCCCAGGAGATCGATAACATAAGAGAGTTTGCCTCTGAAAGGCAACTCGACCTAGTCTACTATCCAGGCATGCCCATCGAGGAGGCGAACAAGATCTATCTCTTAGAGAAGCCGGAATATTACCTCGCTTGTCAGGATCTTCTGAGGGCCCAGGATAGAGCGGAGTTCTATCGCGCTTACCCCTTCGACGTCTCCCCTCCCTCCGATGATAGGCCTTTCTTCTTCCACTTTTTCACCTGGAAACAGATCCCTGCCATTCTGGAGAGCCTGGGGAAGATATGGCAGCCTTTCGGAGGGAGCGGATACCTAGTCCTCTGGGCACTCCTCATCCTGGCCCTCCTAGCGTCGTTGGTCTTGATCATCCTCCCTCTCTCCTCTCTGAGGGAGGTAGGAGGTAGAGGGATAAGGGGCCGGGTATTTCTTTACTTCTTCCTCTTGGGCATCGGCTATCTCTTCGTGGAGATCCCCCTTATCCAGAGGTTCATCCTCTTTCTCGGCCACCCCGTCTACGCCTTGGGCGCTGTTCTGTTGGCTCTCCTCACCTTCTCCGGCCTGGGCAGCCTCTCCTCCCCCAGGCTCCCCCTGGGCCGGGGGATCATCCTTCTGGGAGCCATGATCTTTCTCTACCCCTTTCTTCTGCCCCTTCTCTTCAGATCGCTCTTGGGGCTAGGGCTAGGGCTCCGCCTTCTATCTTCCATCCTCATCTTGGCCCCCTTGGGCTTTCTCATGGGCCTCCCCTTCCCCAAGGGGATAGCGGTAACCAGCCGCTTAGCGCCCGCCTTCATCCCTTGGGCCTGGGGGATCAACGGCTGCGCCTCGGTCCTCTCCTCTATTTTGGCCTCCATGGGAGCGCTCACCTTCGGCTTCTCCTGGGTTCTGGCTTGCGCGGGGGGAGCCTACCTGGTTGGACTAGCGGTTTTCTACCCTTTGACTAAGAGAGGCAAATAGTTAATGTTCGCCGGTAAGGGGCACGAAACGGATCCACTCCATCACATTCTTGTAGAGGAACTCGTCTCCCTCTCTTCTGACCAGCCAGAGGGTCTGGTAGGCACCAGGAGGGCCCACGGGGATAACCAGACGGCCGCCATCCTTCAGTTGCTCGAGGAGGGGCGAGGGCATGTGATCCGGGGCGCAGGTGACGATGATACCATCGTAAGGAGCGTACTCGTCCCAGCCGTAATAGCCGTCTAGGTTGGCCACCTTCACCTCCTCATAGCCCAGCCTTTTCAGCCTGGCTGCCGCCGACTCCGCCAACTCAGGGATTATCTCCACCGAGTAGACCTGATCGGTTATCTCCGTCAATATGGCTGCCTGATAGCCGGAGCCGGTGCCCACCTCCAAAACCTTATCCCCCTCTTCTATCTCCAACAGTTCTGTCATCCGGGCCACCATATAGGGTTGAGAGATGGTCTGGCCATAGCCTATGGGCAGAGGCTGGTCGGCGTAGGAGTAATCCTGATATTCTGAAGGCACGAACTCGTGGCGGGGGATCCTCCTCATGGTTTCCAAGACTTGGGGGTCCCTCACCCCTCGCGCCTCAATTTGCGAGCGCACCATCTGGTCTCGATAGGCAGCGAAGGGGTCCCGCTCCAACGTGGCCCTTGGCTCCGGTGGGGTCTCCGATGCTGTGGGCGAGGGCGAAGGGGAGGGAAAAACCGCTACCTCTTCCCCCTTCACCTTGTCCCTTCCCACAGTCAAGTACACGCTCAAAACGACGAGAAGAACGAGCCCCAAAGCCAAAACGATAGTCACCTTCCTTCTCATCCCTCACTACCCCCAATGGCTCCCGCTTCG
Organism: uncultured Anaerolineales bacterium; assembly: GCA_964383935.1. Taxonomy (GTDB): domain Bacteria; phylum Chloroflexota; class Anaerolineae; order UBA7937; family UBA7937; genus UBA7937. The sequence goes on from CAYLIE010000010.1 coordinate 63,467, forward strand.
CCATCCATATCTATCACCCTCTATTCTATTACTTTCCTTCCCGCATATCAAGGGTTGACGGGAGGTGTACACCGTGCTACTATGACCGTTGTGAAATCATAAACAAAAGGGCAAAGATGCCAGAGAAGATGAGGGCGGTGGTCAAGACCAAGCCTGGGCCCGGGGCTGCATTGATCGCCGTAGAGATCCCTCAGATAGGGCCCAAAGATGTGCTGGTCAGGGTCAGGGCCACCTCTATATGTGGCTCCGACCTCCATATCTACAATTGGGACCCCTGGGCGGAGGGGAGGGTTAAGCCTCCCCTTATCATGGGGCACGAATTCGCGGGCGAGGTAGTAGCCTTGGGGGAAGAGGTGGAGACCCTCAAGGTGGGAGATTCGGTCTCCGCCGAGACCCATATCGTCTGTGGCGTCTGTTACCAGTGCCGCACCGGCCAGTCGCATATCTGCCGAAACTGCTCCATCATCGGCGTGGATAGATCTGGTAGTTTCGCCGAATACGTAGCCCTTCCCGCGGAAAACGCCTGGCTCAACCCCCCTGATCTCCCTTTGGAGGTAGCCTCCATCCAGGAGCCCTTCGGCAACGCTGTCCACGCCGCCTTCTCCTACCCTCTTACGGGCCAGAGAGTGCTTATAACCGGCTGTGGGCCCATCGGCCTCATGGCTATCGGCATCGCCAAGGCAGCGGGTGCAGCCGCTGTCTACGCCAGCGAAGTTATCCCCTATCGCCTAGATCTGGCTCGCCGTATGAAGGCAGACCTGGTCTTCGATGCCACCAAGGTCGATGTAGCAGAGGAAATCTGGGCCGCCACCGATGACGAGGGGGTGGATCTTCTCCTGGAGATGTCTGGCCACCCCTCGGCCATCCATCAAGGGCTGAAAGCGTTAAGAAACGGCGGCCATGCCGCTCTTCTGGGCATACCTTCCCGGCCTTTAGAGATAGACCTAGCCGAGGAGATCATCTTCAAGGGGGTAACGGTCTACGGCGTAGTCGGCCGGTTGATCTATGAGACCTGGTACCGTACTCGGGCCCTTCTGAGTTCCGGCGCTGTAGATGTGAGCCCTATCATCACTCACAGGCTACCCCTGGAGGATTTCAAGAGGGGGATGGAACTGATGCGATCGGGCCAGTGCGGGAAGGTGGTACTATTTCCCTAGAAAGGAGATAAGATGGCCAAGGATAAACTGGCTTTCCTCGATGAGCAGATAGAGGAGTTGAAAGAGCAAGGGCTCTATAACGTGATCCGGACTATCGAGTCGCCCCAGGGGGCGTGGATCACTGTAGATGGGAAGCGGGTGCTCAACTTTTGCGCCAACAACTATTTGGGTCTCTGCAACCACCCCCAACTTAAGGAGGCAGCCCAAAAGGCCCTGGAGAAGTACGGCGTGGGGCCAGGAGCGGTGCGGAGCATCGCCGGGACGATGAACCTCCACCTGAAGTTGGAGAAGAGGCTGGCCGAGTTCAAAGGGGTGGAGGCAGCCATCTCCTTGCAATCGGGCTTCTGCGCCAACCTAGCCACCATCCCCGCTTTAGTGGGGAGAGAAGATGTCATCTTCTCCGATGAGTTGAACCACGCTAGCATCATCGACGGCTGTCGCCTATCTCGGGCCAAGATCGCCCGCTTCGCCCATCGGGATGCCAAGAGCCTGCGGGAGGTCGTGGAAGCGGAGAGGGACTACCGTCGCGGTTTAATCCTCACCGATGGTGTCTTCTCTATGGATGGCGATATCGCTCCCCTGCCGGATCTGGTGGAGGTCGCGGAAGAGCACAACCTGCTTCTTATGGTAGATGACGCCCATGGCGAAGGGGTCTTAGGGCGTGGTGGCCGAGGCGTGGTTGACCATTTCGGCCTCCACGGGAGAGTAGATATCGAGATGGGGACCTTATCCAAGGCCTTCGGCGTCGTCGGAGGCTACATAGCCGGCAGAAAGAAGATCGTGGAGTGGCTGAGGCAAAGGGGACGCCCCTTCATCTTCTCCAGCGCCGTCACCCCTGCCGATACCGCCGCCTGCGTCGCGGCCCTCGATCTTCTGGACTCCTCCACCGAACTGGTGGACAAACTGTGGGATAACACCCGCTATTTCAAAGAGGAGATGAAAATCCTGGGGTTCGACACCGGCAAGAGCGAGACCCCCATCACCCCGGTGATGTTGGGAGAGGCGCCCCTGGCCCAAGAGTTCTCCCGGCGTCTCTTCGAGGAAGGGATCTTCGCTATGGCTATCGGCTACCCCACTGTCCCCCAAGGCCTGGCCCGCATTCGAGTGATGAACTCCGCCTCCCACAGCCGGGAAGATTTAGATAAGGGCCTTTCCATCTTCGAGAAGGTAGGAAAGGAACTGGGGGTCATCTGAGGGACATTTGAGGGGATAGGAGTCTTCAAGGGCGGCAGGCGTTAACCAAGCCTGCCGCTCTTCATAAAAGGGCTGCAAATCCTGACCGCGGGGAGAGCGGTCTCTCCTCCTGGCGGGCCAAAGGAGAGCCTCACTGACTGCCTCTGTTTGACCATGGGGACCACTCTACAGGGCCAAAAACGGTCCATCTCCCTATTAGTGGTTGCTCACAATTTCGTGCCCAGGGTTATACTAGACGAGAGGCTGCCACGGGGAATGGGTTAAGATGAGCCAAAGATCTCTAGAGCCATCTTCTCAGAACTATCATCGTCAGTAACATCACCGCAGGTATGGAGGCTATCGAGGCCAGAAAAGGGAGGTCAGGGCGCATAGCGTAGAGGTAGCCAGCGAGATAGGGAGCCACGACTAGGGCTAGGCTATTGACCGTACTGAGGATACCGAAGGCCAGACCCAAACTGCCTTTCCCCGCCACTTTTCCCACCAACGCTGAGGAGAGGGAGCGGGATGCGGTGAAGGCTCCTCGCAGGAAAAAAGAAACGACAAGTAGGGGCAAGAGAGGGGCCTGAAGGAGAAGGATGAGGGAAAGGAACACCAATCCCTGCGCGAGGATGAGCCCCCAACCTCCTCTGAGTCTTCCTAACCAGAAGGCCAAGAGCGCTGCACCCAAGGAATGAGCGGAGCCAAAGAGCCCGATCCACGGGAGGTCCAAGCCCAGAACCTCCTGTAGATAATTGGGTGCCAACGGCTGGCCCAGATAGAGGGTCAGAAAGAGCAAGAAGAGAAGAACGGAAAGGAGGAGAAAGGAACGGTTGGAGAGGAGCCCTCTATAATCAAGGGGCACTGAGCGGGAGACAACCGGCTGTTCCGCCACGAAGAAGACCACACAGGTAGCAGAAGCGAAGAAAAAAGCCGATATCCAAAAGATGGAGCGCAATCCCAGCGCTTCCCCCAGCCACCCACCCAAAGCGGGGGAAAGGGTCAAACCCAAAGAGTAGCCGGAGAAAACGACGGTGAAGACCCGATTCAAATCCTGGCCTGCACCGGCATCAGCCACATAACTATTGACAATGGGTATACAATAGCCAGAGGCGTAGTAGAGGAGGAAACCGGGTATCGATTGATGCCAATCCTGAGCCAAGGCCAGAAGGAGAGCGGCCAAGGGCCCAAAAAGATACCCTCCCAGCATCGTCTTTCGCCGGCTATACCGGTCAGCGAGGAAGCCGGCAGGGATAAAGGTAGCCATCATAGCCACGGCAGCGATGGACAAGACCAAACCGATCTCTACGGGGCTGGCACCGAGGCTCTTGATCTAGAGGGGCTGTATATAGATCCATAACCCCTCGCCGCTTCCCCAGAGGAAGAGGGAGATAAGGATCAGTCGGTTATCGCGACCGAGGGTTACCATTCAACGTTTCGCCTTCGTAGGACCAAAGTTAAAAAGATGGACAAAGGCACCAGGAAGAGAGAGGCTAGGAAGGGCAGAGCCGGGCGCATAGCGTAGAGGTAGCCCGCGATGTAGGGCCCTGGCACCAAGGCCAGGCTGCGCAGGGTAGCGAAGAGGCCAAAACCTAGCCCCATGGAGGGGCTTTCTAATATCTTCCCCACCTGGGCCGAAGAAAGCGAGGCCAAGGCAGAGAAGGAGCCTCGCAGAAAATAGGCGCAGGCTATGGCAAAGGGGAAGGGAAAGAGAAGCAATAGGCCATAAGAGGCCCAGATGAGGAGTGCAGCGGCAACCACCCCCCGCGTACCCCGTGAGACCCGGCCCAAGAGGATGGTTATGAAGACCGCACCTAGGGATTGAGCGGTGGCTAGGGTGCCGATAAGGGAAAGGTGCAAGCCTCGCACCTCCTGCAAGAAATTGGGGATCAAAGGCCACCCCAGATAGGTCACCAAGTAGATGAAAGCCACCATCAAACACAACTCCCAAAATAGACGGTGCCTCAAGAGAGGTTTTATCCTCAAAGCCGCTGACTGATAAGATATAGGCTGTTCCTTAAGGGGCAAGATAGCCAAGGTAGAGAGGACGATGAGGGAAGCGGAGAGAAGGAAGACGTTTCGCATCCCTACCCTTTCGCCCAGCCACCCTCCTAAGGCGGGAGAGAAGATGAAGCCCGCTGAATATGCGGCGGTCACCATGGTAAAGGCTCGATTTAGATCTTGTCCCTCGCTAGCATGGGCGATATAACTGTTCTCGGCTGGCCCGATAAAGGCCGACATGTAATAGAGGAGAAAACCGGGAAGCAACCCGCGCCAATCTGGGGCTACGGCTACCGAGATTATGGAGAAAAGGCCCAGTAGATAGCCCACCAGCATGATCTTCTTCCGGCTATAACGATCGGCTAAAAGCCCAGCGGGGATGAAGGTGGCTGCCATCCCCATCATCGCTACGGAGATGACGAAGCCTATCTCTTCTGGATCCGCACCTAGGCTTTTGATATAGAGAGGGTAAACATAGAACCACAGCCCTTCAGAGGTCCCCCAGAGGAACATGGAGAGGGCGATCAATCGGTTGTCGCGGCTGAGTTCGGCGAAAGGGGCGAACCTCCAGATGGCTGGGGTGGGCGCCGATTCAGGGCGGTGATGGGGCATGGGAATTTCTCCTCCCTTGGCCTGGCGAATTCTATACCAACTAGTCTGGGGGAGCAAGGGGCTGAACCTCAGCCCTTGGGACTGGCTGTATAGGCAGGAGTTTGCGAGCCGATGGCAAAAAGATGGGAAGAGGTGCAAGGAACCAGATCAAAGGGTTCGATTTCTCTCCCCAGCCTTTCGACTATCTGTCTACCCTGAATCAGCCTCCTCGCTAGAAGAACTGGAGAGAACGAAGCAGGCCTGGTTAGCCGTGAAGTCGAGGCCCCTCGTGATCTCGCGTGTCAAGTCAATTGATAATATCACCGAACAGACATCGTTCCATCAAAAGATAA
>CAYLIE010000011.1:0-68640 GCA_964383935.1 uncultured Anaerolineales bacterium
GCTGCCACGTCACTTACTGCTTCCACCCAAAGTCTACTTTTTCAGAGACCTCAATTCGAACCCTTGACAGCCCCCAAAAGTTGTGATAAAATGCACATGGAGAACTAGTTCTGATGAATTAGTTCACACCTGCGGCGTACTGAGGATGGTGCGCTCCAACTAGGGTGATGAATGCCCTGCGGTCAAATCTTTGGGTGGCAGGGCATTTCTTATTCTGCCGCTAAGAAAGGAGGTAGCGCAGATCGAATGAGCGCTTCAACATCCTCACAGGAGGAGAAGGAGGTAGGACAAAGATGACCCAAGCTCTTCTTGAGAGGTGGGTGCTGTTTATCCTTGTGGCCTTGCTCCTATTGGGGGTAGTGGCCTTGGCCGCATGTGCGGGCCCTCCTCCAACTCCGGAACCGACCGCTACACCCACAGAGGTGCCGCCGATCGAGACCCCGACCCCGGAAGTGACCCTCGAGATCCCCTTCGAGGACGAGTGGGCCGCGTCGGGACACGCCGACGCATTGGCCGAGGCCTTCAGACACTGGGACGAGGACGACCCACCGGAGGTCCCCACTAGTTGCGCCAAGTGCCACAGCACCCCTGGGTACCAGGACTTCCTGGGCATAGACGGGACCGCTGCTGGTGTGGTTGACAACGCCGCGCCAATTGGCACGGTGGTCACGTGCGTCGCCTGTCACAATGAGGCGACCCTCGCCATGACCAGTGTGGTCATGCCTTCGGGCGTGGAAATCACCGGTCTCGGCCGGGAGGCCCGCTGCATGCAATGCCACCAGGGACGCCACTCCACCGTTAGCGTCAACGAGGCCATCGCCGAAGTCGGCGTCGACGAGGACACAGTCAGCGAAGAACTAGGTTTCGCGAACATCCATTACTACGCTGCGGCGGCTACCCAGTACGGCACCGTGGCCATGGGCGGCTACCAGTACGAAGGGAGATCCTACGACGCCAAGTTCGCCCATGTCGAGGGTTTCGACGCGTGTATCAAGTGCCATAACGTCCATACCCTGGAACTCAAGTTGGACGACTGTGGCCAATGCCACGCGGGCGTAGCTGATGAAGAAGACCTGAAAGATATTCGCCTGCTGGGCTCACTGGTCGATTACGATGGAGATGGGGACACCACCGAAGGGATCTACCACGAGATCGAGGGCCTCCAAGAGACGCTCTACCAGGCCATCCAGGCCTACGGCAGCGAAGTGTCCGGGACACCCATCGTGTACGATGCGCACGCCCATCCCTACTGGTTCACAGACGCTGGCGACAGGTACAACGCCTGGACGCCGCGCCTGCTGAAAGCGGCCTACAACTACCAGGTCTCCATCAAGGACCCTGGCGCGTATGCCCATGGCGGCAAGTACATCATCCAGCTCCTCTACGACTCCATCGAAGACCTGAACCCTGACCTTGTGACGGGCCTTCATCGGATCGACCCTGGGCACTTTGCCGGGTCTGAAGAAGCGTTCCGGCACTGGGATGAGGACGGAGAAGTCTCCGGCTCCTGCAGCAAGTGCCACTCAGCCACCGGTCTGCCCGCCTTCCTGAAGGAGGGGGTCAGCGTATCCGAGCCCCTGGCCAACGGGTTCCTGTGCTCCACCTGCCACGACTCCCTGCCTGAGTTTACCCGGTATGCCGTGGAGGAGGTGGAGTTCCCCAGCGGCGCCATGCTTAGCCTTGGCGAGGGGGTGGATTCCAACCTATGCCTGAACTGCCACCAGGGGCGCGAGTCCAAGGTCAGCGTCGATAAGTTGATCGCAGGACTGGACGACGATACCGTATCCGAAAAGGTACGCTTCCTGAACGTCCACTACTTCGCCGCCGGCGCGACCCTCTTCGGCACGGAAGCCCAAGGGGCCTACGAGTACGAGGGGAAGTCTTACGTCGGTCGTAACGCGCACGTAGAGTCTTACAGCAACTGCACGCAGTGCCACGACACTCACGCCCTTGAGGTGAGGGTGGAAGCCTGCGGTGGATGCCACGCAGGCGTTGAGAGCGAGGAGGACCTTCACTCCATCCGCATGGCCACCACGGACTACGATGGCGACGGCGATGCGAGCGAAGGCATCGCTGGCGAAATCGACACCATGCGTGAAGCCCTCTACGCCGCCATTCAGGAGTACGCTACGAACGTGGTCGGGACCCCCATCGTCTACAATGCACACGCCTACCCCTACTGGTTCACCGAGACCGAAGAAAGGTACACCACCTGGACGCCGCGCTTGCTCAAGGCGGCCTACAACTACCAATACACCATGAAGGATCCCGGCGCGTTCGCCCACAATGCCAAGTACATCATCCAGGCCCTGTACGACTCCCTGGCAGACCTGGGCGCTAAGGTGACCGTGGATATGACAGGAATGGTCCGACCCTAATAGGGAATCCTGATCCCTTGCAGGTCAGATACAAGGGCCGGGCATGAAACATTGCCCGGCCCTCTTTTGCTTCAGGAGATGCTCGACCCTTCTGTACCCTTGACAGGCCCCCAAAGTTCTGATAGGGTTCACATGCGGAACCAGTTCTCATGAATTAGTTCCGCTTACAACGTATCGAAAATAGTACGGTCGAATTATGGAAAATAGAGTCGCTAGATCAACGCGTCCTTGCTTGAGAGCAGTCCTCTTGGCCATGCTTGTAGTCATTCTCCTCTGGCCGGCCATCACCAGGGCTTCTCCCCAGGCCCAACCCCCCGTGCCCCACGAGTTGGTGGGGCGCGAGGATTGCTGGGCTTGCCACAGGGCTGATGGGTTAAAGCCCGCCCCCGCCAATCATGAGGGGCAGGCCAACGACACCTGCTCGAATTGCCATGCTGGGCCAACGGAGGTGAGCATAGAAGCCGCTGCCGACGAAGATTGTCTGGCCTGTCATGGCAACCCAGACCTGAGCCTAACCCTTCCCAGCGGAGAGGTGCTCTCTCTCTACGTGGATGAGCAAGCCTACGCAGCCAGTGTTCATGGACGCGAACTCCTATGTACCGCCTGCCATCGTGATTTCGAGCCAGGGGCCCACCCCGCGGTACGTGCCCACGACCTTCGCGACTTCTCCCTGGAGGCCTACACCGCTTGTAAGCAATGCCATCCGCACGAGTACGAAAGAACGTTGGACAGCATGCATGCCCTTGCCCTGGCCAGGGGCGTTCGCGAAGCCGCCGTATGTACCGATTGTCATGGCGCTCACGCCGTAGTAGATCCGCACCAGCCTCGCCAGCGTATCTCGCAGACTTGCGCCTCATGCCACGACGGCGTTTACCAAGAATATCTGGAAAGCGTCCACGGGGCGGCTCTGTTCGAGGAGAGCAACCCTGACGTGCCGGTCTGCACCGACTGCCACCGGGTGCACAACGTGTGGGGCCCTGATGTTCCTGCGTTCCGCACCTATTCGCCACGGCTCTGCGGCAGTTGTCACGCGGATGAGACACTGATGGCCAAGTATGGTCTCTCCACCGCTGTCTTCCGGACGTACGTTGCCGATTTCCATGGCACATCGGTTCAACTATTCGAGAACCAGCCTGACACGAGACCCAACGAGGCCGTATGTTTCGACTGTCACGGGGCCCACGATATCCGCCCCAGCGATGACCCGGAATCCAGTGTGGTTATGGAGAACCTGCTGGAGACCTGCCGCAAATGCCACCCCGATGCCACGGCGAATTTCCCCGCCGCATGGGTGGGTCACTATATCCCCAGCCCTGAGAAAGTGCGTCCGGTCTACTACGTAAATCTCTTCTACATCGTCTTGACCGCTTCCCTCATACCGGCCCTCATGGGGTTTGTCGTGCTGGACTACGGTCGGCTGGTGTTAGACAAGATAAAGAGAAGGGGCCCGAGACAATGAATGAAGAGGGGAAAGAGTTTGTACGTTTCACCCTAGGACGGCGAGTGGAGCACCTGGTCTTGCTTCTCACCTTTGCTCTACTTGTGGTGACGGGCATCCCCCAAAAGTTTCATAACGCCGCCTGGGCCGAAAGGCTCATCACGGCGATGGGGGGGGTCGAGTTCGCGCGCAATATCCATCGCGTTTCCGCGATTTTGCTGGGACTGGCCGCTCTCTACCACCTGGTTGATGGGTTGTACCGTCTTCTTGTGAAAAGAGAACCATTTGCCATGCTTCCCCGTCAGAAGGACATAAGAGACCTCATAGACACCTTGAAGTACTTCTTCGGCCTCGCCAAAGGACCATCTCAGTTCGACCGTTTCGACTTTCGGCAGAAATTCGAGTATTGGGCTGTGGTCTGGGGCCTCACCATCATGGGGGGCTCGGGGTTTATCCTCTGGTTCCCCGTTCCGGCAGCCCGCTTCCTGCCGGGCTGGATGATCCCCGTGGCCAAAGCAGCCCACAGCGGCGAAGCGCTACTGGCTCTTTTGGCCATAGTAGTTTGGCACCTATATAACGCTCACCTCAACCCCACCACGTTCCTCATAGATATATCTATGGGCCTGTCTATGATTACCGGCAAGATATCAGAAAGGCGACTACGAGAGGAGCACCCTCTCGAGTACGCCAGCCTGATGAAGGCCGCTCCTGAAGAGGCTCCCGCCGCAGGGCCAGAGGTCTCTCGGGTTCCCCCCGCTGAGCCAGAGGTCTCTTGGACCGCGATTGTCCTATCGGGAGTCACGGGTCTGGTCATCCTCTCTATCCTGGGAGTACTTCTCTGGGCCGGATTGAGGGCCGAAGTACCCTATCCGTAGCTTTCCCCTAGTGGTTCAAACAGAAAGACGGAGGCGATGCATACCTCCGTCTTTCACTTGTCCCTGGCATGGGAGAGTGTATCATGACGATCTCCGCAAGAGCCACTCCTGATCCAACTCCCTCTTGATGAGATAGAGGGCTACTATAGTCAGCCCGACTCCCGCTACCGCTACCACCATAGCCCGACGCCGAATGACAGTCTGGGCGATGCCTTTCTCCGCATCTTCCTCCACCTCTTGGGAGATGGAGCGAACCTCGTCTGTCATCCCTGTTAAAGTGACCAGTTGGACATCGTGTTGAGCCGCCCTGGCCTCGATCAGCGAGGTTGTCGCCTCGTGCAACCTTGATCTCTGTGCAACGACGATCAAACCACTGCCTGAGGCCCTCTCGATCACCTCCTCGGCCTCAGCCAAGGATTGGGCCGCCTCGTTGAGGGCCTCATACATCCTTGCCGCTATCTCTGCCTCCGGAGAGCCTTCTTCATGACAGTGGCCACAACGTCGTGGTTCATCGCCTAGAAATAGTTCTTCCGTGGGCAAGGCGACATCGTGGTGCCCATGGCAAGTGACGCATTTAGGGACCCCGACCGCTCCCGTAGGAGCACGGGCGTGTGCTCCCTGCGCAAAATAGTTCTGAGTGGCGGAATGACACTGGCCGCAGACGTTGGCCACCTCCGTGAAACCGGGGGGAGCGGCCCCATGTTTCCCGTGACAGGTAGCACAGTTGGGGGCGCGGAGATCTTGTTTTTCCAGCAAGGCCACTCCATGAACGCTCTTTCTGTACAACTCATCCTGATCGATGGGAAGATCATAGGGCCTCATGTATTCAGCATCGGAGTGACAACGGTCACACATGGCGGGGATATTGGTAGGGTAGACGCTCGAGGAGGGCTCGTTGGCGGGGTTCATCCCGTGGCCACCATGGCAATCGAAACAGGTGGTCACCTTGGTGTCGCCTTCTTCCAACCGCTGCCCGTGAATGGATTCCTGGAATTTGGCCCACTGGTCGGTGGGAAGGTTGTACTGACGCATCAGGTCTACATTGGAATGGCAGGAGGCGCATAGAGCTGGAATATCCGCCTTGGCGGGCACCCCGATATAGCCCGCCTCAGGGGACATAGAGGTTGCGATGTCGGTAGCCCCTGGATCGCCCCCATGGCAGTGAGCGCAACCCACACCTCTGCCGGAATGGATACCTGCCTCCCAAGCGGTAGTGATCTCCTCGTGCTTTCCTCCCAAGGATCTATGACACTCAAAGCACGTGTTCACCGCTCCCCTCTGGGGAAAGGTTATCGGGGTGGGCACCACTCGCGTGGGGCTTGGCTCTTCGGCCGGTGCGGGGGAGTGGCAGGTTGTGCAACTCTCGTTGGGGCGGCCAACGTGATCCGTAGGGATCTGAGCCGCCCCTCCTACACCCGTCTCATGGCAGGCGAGACAAGCCTCCCTCCCCTCTAAGAGATGGGGGATGGGGGGTTGACCCAAGGGCCTAGCGTAGATCAGAAGAGGAGTGGCCAAGACCACAACCAGGGCCACGATCATCGCTCGCCAACGAAAAGACACCCTTCTCCTCCCCTTAACTAAGATAGCCCCAGACGGTGAGGCCCAAGAGGGCTATCACCGCCACCGTGCCTACAGTTATGGCCATCATCCTCTTCCTAGGATGCCGCTCTGCATTGCGATCTAAGAAGGGCAGCAGAATTAGGACGAAGATGCCTGCAAAAGGAGCCGAAACCCCTACCAGGGGCGGGACTTTCTTCACGAACTGGTAGAGGAAAAGAAAATACCACTCGGGCTTGATATGAGGTGGAGTCCTCAAGGGGTCAGGCCGCGCCTCCAGGCCAGCGGGGAAGATGGAGGCAAGAACGATGAGCAAGCCTAGTAGAATGTAGGTCACCACGACTTCGGAGATGACGAAGTTAGGGAACCAGGGCATATTGATCTTTTCCTCTTTTTCTTCGTTCTTATCTTGGAAAGACATCCCTCTTACACCCGCAAGAAACCGCCTGGCAACCCAGGCTCTCTAGAGGGGGGCTGAGATCCCCTGACGACGGATCATGATGAAGTGGGCCCCCACAAGCAAGACGAAAACCACGGGAAGGATGAGTATATGAGCGTCGTAGAAACGGGTCAAGGTTAGCGCCGTGATCTCCGAACCACCTCGTAGAAGCCGCAAGAGGATACCCCCTACCAAGGGCACCGTACCGGCCATATCTGTCCCTATAGTGGTGGCCCAATAGGCTCGCTGATCCCAAGGTAGAAGATAACCTGTAAAACTAAAAGCCAGGGTGGCGATACCCAGAAGAACCCCCGCTATCCAGTTAAGTTCCCGAGGCGGTTTATAGGAACCTGTGAGATAGACCCGTAGCAGGTGCAGAAAACCGAAGACGACCATGAGAGTGGCCGACCAGGAATGCATACTCCTGATCAACCAACCGAAACGAACCTCGTTCATGATGAGAAGGACGCTATCATACGCCTCTTCTGGGGTGGGTCTATAGTAGAGGGCTAGCAAAACCCCCGTGATCCCTTGCACAAGGGCAAAGAAGGCAGTGGCCCCGCCCAGGCAATACATCCAGTGGGAGGCGTGAGCGGGCACCGGTTTTCGGAGGAATTTCTCCAGAGGCGTCTTTACGTCAAACCTCTCATCCAACCAATCGAGGACTCGCTGGCTCCAGATCTGCTTTTCCATCTTACGCCTCTATGTAGATATCCTCGCCTTCGATGAATACCTCCACCGACGGCAGAGGAGCAGGTGGCGGCCCGGAGATGACCGCCCCGGTGACGGGGTTGAAGCGTCCGTCGTGACAAGGGCAAAGGATATATTGCCCCGCTACTTCCCATTCCACAATACAACTAAAATGGGTGCAGATGGCGTCAAAGGCCTTGATCTCTCCCGCTAAGTTGATAAGGATCACCGGTTCGCCACTTACAGACACGACTTTCCCTTCGCCGGCCGGGATCTCTTTAGTTGTGCCCACTCGGGCCCGGCCTCCAGTGGCCCCGGCACCCCTGGTGGGGGGCCAGAGGTAGCCTATAATGGGAGTCAGCACCCCCGCCAGAGTGGCGAAGAAAGAGAACCCTAGCGCGTATTGTAAGAAACGCCGCCTGCCCAACCTCCGCTTCTCGCCTTCTCCTCTGATCTCCGCCATGCTCACCCCTCCATTGACGAAAACGCCTCACTTGATTCTGCGCCGAGGGAAAGCGTCTGACCCAAAAAAGAAAGAGCCTGCGTGCTAGATCTCCTCGACACAACGGGCACTCATCACCCTATACTCAGGCGTACCATCCTCAGTACGCCACACAAAATACTAGCCTTAAAGGACTAGTCCTCATGTGAATTATATCGCAACTTCAGGGGAGACGTCAAGGGTGATGTCAAGCCTGCGGGCATCTAACCCTCTTTCGAGCCTCGGGCTTCCTCTAAGGTCTCGATCTCTCGCTGGAGGAGCCTCTCCCTACGCCACAGGCTAAGGAGATAACCCGAAATCAGTATGCCAATGACCAGATAAGCGGCAACCAGATTGGCCATCATTCACCTCACCGATGTCCTTACAGGATCCTAAAGGTGTCCTTGAGCCAACTCAGCCTCTCCTTAAGCCCCTCCACACGAACCCGCTGCATCAAGAGATAGAAATAGAGAAGGGTGAAGGAAAGGAGAGCGGTCATAAGGGTGCGAAGCATCTCCGGACCCAAGCCACCACCTTTGATCACGATCAGTTCCGGATGTTGGGTGCGCCACCACTCCACCGAAAGGAAGATAAGGGGCACATCGAGAAAGCCTACGATCCCCAATACAGCAGCGAAGGTAGCCCCCCGGGAGCCCTCCTGAGCGTAAGAACGGAGCATGAGATAGGCCACATAGATGAGCCAGAGGATGAGAGTGGTGGTGAGGCGAGCATCCCAGGTCCACCAGATCCCCCAAGCGGCCTTGGCCCAGATGGGCCCAGTGAGGAGCACGAGGGTGGCGAAAAGCACTCCGATCTCCGCGGAGGAGAGAGCAAGGATGTCCCAGAGCCTCGTTCTTTTCCAAAGATAGAGGATGCTGGCCCAAAATACCACAAAGAAAGCGAGGAAGGCCACCCAAGCGGAGGGGATATGGAAATACATTATGCGATGGTAGGGACCCACGATAGCCCCGGTATCGGCGTCGCGTGCCGACGGTGTCCAGAAGAGGGCTAAGAAGAGTGCGATGAGCAAGACTATCCCCGCGCCTAAGCCTAAAGCCTTAGTGGCTGTAATGTACCCCCTCTTCTCCCACAATTCTCGCTTCTCGTTCATAGCGGCTTCCTTTCTAACGACAAGCTGGTGCTACTATTCACTCCTCCATATCTCCAACAGTCTGGCTTTCTTCTCAGCCCGCTGAGCGCGATACTCCTCCTCTGGGACGGCTTCGTGAGCATAAGCGTCATCTAGTTCCGCTATGGTCTTCAACAACCTGGCCCGTTCCTCCTTTAGCGCCAGGTTGGGCTCCGCTGGCAGAGGCATGGCTCTACCCCGGGTCAGGCCAAATCCCGAGATGAGGGCTAGGCCCAAGGCTGCAGGAGCCAGGATGAGCCAAAGGGAGACTCCCTGTAACCCTAGGCTGGGCGATGACGATGGAGCAGGGCGAGCGGTTTCCTGGGGGATGTTGGCAATCTCCACTCGCACTTCTTCTCCCACAAGGGCCTCCCCCGCAAGGAGGATATATCCCTGGCCGGATTCCTCCCGGGTCAGTTGATCGCTTTGCACCCCCGCGCCTATATCCTCGAGCAAGAGAACGAAACTCTCCGTGGAGTAGGCCAACCCTCGCACGAAAGAATAGTCAGGACCCCCTAGAGGCAAAGAATAGGTGAGCGAAACCTCGCTCTCTCCTGGAGCCACAGGGAGGGTGGAAGCCACACCTTCTTCCCAGAGAAGGGCGTTGGCTTGTACCCGTTGGCTGGCGAACTCGATGTTGTCGGCCCCAGGCGGGAGGGGAAACCGGAGGGTCGTGCCATCCTCCTGGCCTATATAGACTCTATCTCCGGTGTTAGTAAAGAGATAATACTCCTCCACCGCCAGAGCCCCGGGCTCGAAACTGACAACGAGGTGATCGAGAGCCACTTTTATAGTCTCGTCGCTCTTTGTAGTCTCATAGACGGTCAGCAAAAAAGGTTCAGATATCCCCTCTAGGCTCTCGGCCCCGCTACCGTAAGTGATCCCCTCATACTCTACTAGAAGCCAATAATTTGTCCCCTCTTCAAAAGTAAGGTCCGAGAAACGGAAACGACCCTCTTCGTCGGTTACACTGGTGAGGCTAGTCTCCTCACCCTCCTGGGCAACGAGGTAGAGGGTCACCGTCAACCCGGCCACGCTATCGCTGGGAGCCCCCTGGGTCCCATTTATAACCTGCCCCTCCAAGACCCCCTGGGCCCTCACAACAGGCGCCAGAGCGAAAAGAAAGAGGAGGATCAACACCTTGGCTTTTAAGGGAAATCTACCCCGTTGAGAGTTCCTGGCCGCATCGAACACAGAACCTATCTCCCTCCTTATAGGGAGCGCCACAACGGTCACAAACCAAGAGTGAGGAACCACAGGCTGGACAGAAGTTAGCCTCGGGTCTGAGGGTCGCTCCGCAACGGGAGCAGGTTATAGATCCCCTCCGAGTCCGGATCTTGGCTACCTCCGCCTCGATCTCCGCTTCCCGCTCGTCTAGCCTTTTCAGGATAGAGATGGCCTTACCTTTATATCTCTGGCTTAGCTCTTGATAGTCGGCTTCCGAGAGTTTGCCCATGCTTCGGTCGAATTCCAGATCCTTCAGAGCTAAGTAGGTAGCCTGCTTTTCCCAGAGAAGCGCCTCTAACTCCTCCCTCCCCACTGAAACCGGCTCTCCCTCTGAACGTTGAAAGAGAGGATACACCACGAAGCCCGCTGCAAGGATGGTCATAATCACCGCCAAAATCATCATAAATCCCACTCCCTCAACTCTCGCTCCACACGGGCCTCATACCCATCAGAGTATTCTGGCTGAGGAGCCTCCGCCTCGACGACCCATCTCCTCATGAGAACGGCTACCCCTCCACCTCCAAGGGCCAAGAGGATAAAGGGAAGAACCCAAGCCGTGAGGTTAAAGCCTTGCTTGGGAGGGGCGGCCAAAACCCTTTCGCCGTATAGATCGACAAAGTAGCGGACGATCTGGAGAGATGATTGGCCTTGATCTAGCCTTTCTTGGATCACCGTACGCATCTCTTCAGCGGTGGCACATTCACAGGAATTCAACACCATGGTGCAGCCGCAGGGACAGATAAGGTTCTCGTCTATGATCCCTTGGGCTGCCACCGGCGGCAGGGGGTAGAATGCCCAAAGAACTAGTACAAAGGCTATAATAACCCTAAGCCTCACTGGTTACCACCTCCCTCGCAAACCGGGGAGCCCAGAGCCTCTCCTCCCTGGGGTCAGGCCAGACAGCGATAACCGTCCCGCCGATAAGCACCATCCCCCCCACCCATATCCAAGCCACTAGAGGGTTTATGATCACCTTGAAAGTAGCAGAGCCATCCTCACTGACCCCTGCTAAGATGAGGTATAGATCCTCCTTCAGAGTGGTGCGTATATCTACCTCGGTGGTGGGCTCCGGAGTGTTCCGATAGAAAGCCCGCTCTGGGGCCATGGTGCCCAGGAGGCGATCGCCTTGATATAGTTCGAGGTTCGCCGCCAGAACCATCCGATTCCGAGTAGCGTACTGGCTGAGCCCTTGGAACTCCAGGGAGTAACCCTTCAGGCTGACCCTCTCGCCAGGGTCGAGGTGAGCCTCTATCTCCGCCTTATAGAGGGTTGAACCGACGACGCCGATGGTCAAAAGAACCACCCCCAGATGTACGATGTACCCCCCATAACGGCGTCGATTCCTCCGCAAAAGGTTTATCAAGGCCAGGAAATAGTTCTCACCGTATAGCCTGCGCCGCGCTCGCAGGCCCCGATAGAATTCTGACAGTATGGTGACCATAACGAAAGCGCAGACAGCAAAGGAGAGAAGGGCATACCACTCCCTCACCCCTGAAAGGAAAAGGAACCCGGCAAAGGCGAGACCGACGACCAGGGGGTACGAGAAATTCCGTAGCAGGTTCTCTTTCGAGGCTCGCCGCCAACTGATGAGGGGACAGACGCCCACTAAAAGGACGAGGGTCAGGAAGATAGGGCCGTTCACTTGGTTGTAGAAGGGCGCGCCTACGGTGACCTTGTTTCCGGTTACCGCCTCGGAAACGAGGGGAAAGATGGTTCCCCAGAAGATAGCGAAGGCAGCCCCCAGAAGGATGAGGTTGTTCAAAAGGAAGGTCGACTCTCGAGAGAGCAGTGAATCCAGCGTGTTTTCGCTCCGCAGACTTGGCAAGCGATCGAAAAGAAGAAAGAGGAAAGCCACGGTCACCAAGCCCAAGAAAGCCAAAAAATAGGGGCCCAGAGTGGAGACCCCGAAGGAGTGTACCGACTCGACGATGCCGCTGCGGGTGATAAAGGTGCCGAAGATGGAGAGGAGAAAGGTCAAGGCCACAAGCGCCAGGTTCCAAACCTTGAGCATCCCCCTCCGTTCCTGGATCATGGCCGAGTGGAGGAAGGCGGTCCCAGTCAGCCAGGGCAAAAGCGAGGCGTTCTCCACCGGGTCCCAGGCCCAATAGCCACCCCAACCCAACTCTACGTAGGCCCACTGGGCTCCCAGCCCGATACCGATGGAAAGGAAAAGCCAAGATAAAAGGGTCCAGCGGCGAGTGGTGTGAATCCAAACCTCATCGAGACGGCCACTGATGAGAGCGGCCATTGCGAAGGCGAAGGGCACAGCGAACCCCACATAACCCAGATAGGTAGCGGGAGGGTGGAAGATCATCCCCGGATTCTGCAAGAGGGGGTTCATACCCTGCCCGTCGGAAGGCACGAAATCGAGACGGTGGAGGGGGTTAGTGGTCATGGTCATCAGCACTAGGAAGAAGATCTCGATGCCCATGAGTATGGAGATAACATAGGGCAAGAGCCCCCGGTCTCGTCGATTTTGGAGTACCACGATGACGCTGAAGAGGGCTAGAAGCCAAGCCCAAAGGAGCAGCGATCCCGCCTGCCCGGCCCAAAAAGCGGAGAGGGCATAGAAGAGGGGAAGATCCAGGCTGGTATAGCTAGCCACATATTCCACCTGGAAATCGTGGGTAACCAAGGCGTAGATGAGGGCCAACGCAACCACCGTAAGGAGCCCCCCTACAGCATAGACACCGTTCCTAGCACTGGCCAGAAATTGGGGGTAGTTGAACCGCTTGCCCAAGAAGGCAGCCAAAGCCGCATAGACAGAGATCACCAAAGCAAGAAGAAGAGCCAGATATCCTAGATCGATCACTTCTATTCAACCCCCAGTAGATTCTACCCGCCTCCCTCTAGGCTCTCCAAGACAACGAAATGCCTCGCCCCGATCTGGCGGAGAGAGGCACTCATCACCTCCCGCTACAAACGCCCCCCCATGAGCGTCCTTAATTATCTCTCCACTCCCCTGTCATGTCAAATCTGCTTTTCGAACATCTCGTCGGCCGTGATTATCGCTTGGGCGATCTCCCCCATCTTCCTGTTCCCATCTTGGCTACGCTGTTGCAGCCGGCGGAAAGCCTCCTCCTCGCCCAGATTGAGGCGGCGCATGAGGATGCCTTTGGCCCTCTCCACCAATTTCCTGGTCTCCAAGGCCTCTCTGAGATTTTCAACTTCCGCTTGGAGAGCCCGAAACTCCTCGAAACGAGCGATGGCTAAGGTGATAGCGGGCACCAGATCCTCCTCGCCTATAGGCTTCAAAAGGTAACCGAACACCCCAGCCTCTACCGCCCTCTTGGCCAACTCCTCCTGGCCGTAGCCCGTGAGGAGGATAATGGGAATAGGCTCCTCTTCCATGATCTTTCGAGAAGCCTCAATACCATCCATATCTGGCATCTTGATATCCAAGATGGCTAGGTCTGGCTTCGTCTCCTGGGCGAGAGCCACGGCTTCGCTCCCCGTGGCTCCCTCAGCCACCACCTGATGCCCGAGGCTTTCCAATTTGGCTTTCAACCCCACGAGGGAGATGCTCTCATCGTCAGCCAAGAGTATCCGCAGACTCTCCACCCTTTGCCTCCTACTTGGCGAACCTCACGGTGGCTCTTACCCCCTCTTCGCTCGCCAGATCGAACCCTCCCCTTAGATCGCCCTCCACCAGAGCCCTAACTATCTGCAGACCCATCCCCGAGGAGGTGTGAAGGTCAAACCCTTCGGGGAGCCCGACCCCGTTATCCTGCACAGTGACTATAACCTCGGAGGGTCTATCGTCCAACCGGATGGTCACCTCTCCCATCTCCCGGTCGATGAAGGCATGCCTCAGGCAGTTGGACACCAGTTCATTCATAACCAGAGCCAGCGCCATGGTCTGTCTAGAGGATAAAAGGAGGCTCTCCCCCTCCACGGTTATATCGATGCGACTGTCCGGCCCCACCAAACTATCGCAGGAGACACGAGCCAACCGCTCCGCTAACCTCTTGGCATCGGTTAAGGTAGGGGGTTCGGTGGAGAGGATCTCGTGTACCGCCGCGACGCTCTTAATTCGGGTTATGCTAGCCAAGAGACTCCGCACCGCGGAACGGGACTCGCACTTCTTCACCTCTAGATAGAGAAGATCAGCCACCATCTGGAGACTGTTCTTGATGCGGTGGTGCATCTCCCGAAGAAAGATAGAAACGGCCTCCGCTTGGCGGGTCACTTCCCGGAGCCTCGCTTTTTCGATAACCAGGGCCGCTTGGCAGGCGAAAGCCTTCAGGAGTTCAGCCTGGCCAAGATCTAGCCGCTTCAGATCAGCATGGTGGAGATTGATTAACCCCACCACTTCACCCCCTGAAACCAGGGGCAGGGAGAAGAAAAAGGGGTGTTTATCGGGAAGCCAAGAGGCGGCCTCGGTTATACAGATGGGCTCCCTGGCGGCCATTATCTCCTGAACGGCCTCGTCTTGAGGGGAAAGAGTGCAACCTTGCATGCCAGACAGATCGGAACCCAACCCCTTGGCGGCCGCGAAGCGAAAACCTCCCTCATCCAGAAGCATCATCGAACAGCCCGTCACCCCCATAGAATCTTGTAAGACCTCCAGCAGCCCGTCCAGTAGTAGATCTAGGTTGGTTACGGACTGGGAGAGAAGGCTTATCCGCTCTCGCGTGACATGACCTTTCCTCCGATCCCGCTCCCCCTCCAGAAGCAAGCGCAGAGCCACCGACCAAAAAGCAAGAGCCGCTAACCCCCATAGGAACCAATCGTATCCTGAGGCTAATATAGCCATGACCCCTGCGGCTTGGGCTAGGGCGAAGAGGAAAGCGGCCACGAGAGAATATTTCCATGAGCGATATACCGCCCCCTGGCGAGCGCGATAGTAATAGGTGAGAAGAAGTGAAACACCCATTATGAGGGGGACTATGTAGACCACCCCGACTAAGCCAGAGAAATTTCTCATATTTACTTGGCCTTGATCGTTTTCGCGGGCCGAAGACCACGCTGTTCTTGTTCAGCGAGATCCCACAGCCTTTCCTTGAGAGAGATGAGTTCCTTTAGAAGTTCAGATCTCTCCCGCTCATAATCCTCTATGATCAGTTCCAAGTCAGCCAACATCAGAGATTTGGCTTGCAGTTCCTGTTGTAAATCTTTTATCGCCTGGCTGGTATCGTCCATGGGCCACACCTCCTCCCCTACCAATCGATCCCTACCTTATGCCTCTACCCTGAAGTCAAAAAGAGCCTACAGATGAAGGCTAAGCCTGCATCCTTTGCCGGCGGCCCTCCTTGAACCCCGTTGCTTCTAACCAGCCAGCGTCCCCTTCGCGGCGGTTACCGTGTTCTTGAGGAGCATGGTGATGGTCATGGGGCCCACGCCGCCCGGCGAGGGGGTGATGGCGCCGGCAACCTCTTTCACCTCGTCAAAGGCGACATCCCCTACCCAACGATACCCCTTCTCCGCGGTCGGGTCATCTACCTTGTTGGAACCGACATCAATGACGTAGGCGCCGGGTTTCACCCAGTCGGCCTTGACCATCTCCGACCGACCAACGGCCGCGACGAGGATGTCCGCTTTGCGGCAGACAGCGGGCAAATCCTTAGTCCGTGAGTGGCAGATGGTCACCGTGGCGTTGGCGTGCACGAGGAGCATAGCCACGGGCAAGCCCACGATGTTGCTTCGGCCCAAGACTACCGCTTCCGCGCCCTCGATCTGGGCACCGGCCCTCTCCAAAAGCACCATGCAGCCGTAAGGGGTGCAAGGGATAAAGAGGGGCTCTCGACCCTTCATCGCTAAGCGACCGATGTTTATGGGGTGAAACCCGTCCACGTCCTTCTCCAAGGCCACAGAGCCCAATATAGCCTCCTCGTCCAGATGCCTGGGCAAGGGCAGTTGGACCAGGATACCATGGACGGTAGGGTCGGTGCTCAGGTCGCGGATTAACCCCTCTACCTCCTCCTGAGTAGCCTCCTCGGGCAGGTAGTGTCCGAAGGAGAGGATGCCGGCTTTCTCGCAGGCGCGTCTCTTCATGCGGACATACGACTGACTGGCCGGGTTCTCGCCCACCAAGACGGTGGCTAGCCCCGGCGTGAGCCCATGCTCCGCCCTCAGTTGCTCCACCTCCGCGGCGATCTCCCGGCGCATCTCGTTGGCTATCGCCTGGCCATCGATAATTTTGGCGCTCATCTATACTCCTCCTTCATCTCCTGCAAGGTTTCTAGCCTAAGAGCCCTCTGTCCCGCAACACCCCACGGGGATCTACCAGATGCTTCCCTAGACCTAGCCTTTTGATCCCCATACTGAGGCCCACGAGTTGGGTGATGTAGAGGATAGGCATTTGGAACTCCAAACCCATCTGCTCTTGCCGAGAATCTAAATTGGTATGGCAGAGGGGACAAGCCACGGCCACTAAATCGGCCCCTACGGCCTTCGCATCCCGTAGGATCTTGGCTGAAAGTTCAAGAGCCAACTCCGTTTTAGAGAGGGAGAGGGTAGCGCCGCAACAGTCAGTCTTATATGACCAATCGAGACCGGTGGCGTCTAACGCCTCCATCATATGGTCCATGACCATGGGGTACTCCGGCTCCTGAGCCTGGGTTACCTGAGGGGGACGGGTCAAGAGGCAGCCGTAGTAACTCACCACCTTCAGCCCCTCGAGGGGCACCTTCACCCTCCCTGATATCTCGTCCTGCCATTCTTCGAGAAGTTGAAGGATATGCTTAACTTCCACCGCTCCTCGAAAGTCGTAGCCCCTCTCCTGATCTAATCGCTCCTTCAGTTGCGGCTCCTGCCCCATATCCCACAGGGCAGACTTGAAGCGGGAGAAGCAGGAAGCGCAAGGGGCAACTACCTGGGAGAACCCCTCCCTCTCTATAAGAGTCAGATTGTTCAAGGAGAGGCGCATAGCCAGCAGATGATCGGTGCTGTGAGCAGGGGTACTTCCGCAACAGGTCCATCCCCTGGGTTCCACCAACTCTACCCCCAACTCATTGAAGACCGCTCGCGTCGAGATATCGAACTCCGCGGAGACGGAGTGTAAGGAACAGCCAGGGTAATAGGCTACCTGGTCGGGCTTCGCTCTGGGAGCCACACGGCGTGGCTGACGGACGAAGGGAGGCACAACTCCCACTTTGCCCTTGCGCAGGAGTGCGAGGCCCCAGGAGAGATCTTTGAAGGGCTGGCCGGTACGGAGGTTAAGTTCCGCCGCCAGACCCAGTTCGTAGGAGCGCCCCAGAAACTTCACCCCGCGCAGGAAGGCTCTATTGAAGAGGGCTACCTCCGGAACCTGGGGCTTCATCCCCCGATCCAGGGCTACCATCTTCAACCGATCCATGATGCGAGCCACATCCAGTCCCTCAGGGCAACGGGTGGTACAGGTTTGACAGCAAGCGCAGAGCCAGATAGTGGCCGAGGAAAGGGCTAACCCCTCTCGCCCCAACTGAAGGGCTCGCATGATCCGGTGGGGCTCCAAGTCGAAATGCTCAGATAAGGGACAGCCGCTGGTGCACTTCTTGCACTGGTAGCATAAGTAGATGTTGTTGCCCGTCTCCTCTTCTATCAGTTGAGCCAAGGTGAGATCTTTAGTTATCGCCATCTCTGCTCACCCCTCCCCTGAGGTGGAGGCGGGTTCCCCTCTCTTTAACCTCTGCCAGATATCTCGGGCTTCCTCCACCACTTTTGGCGCAGCGTCGAAGACCGCCATCCCCTTGAGATCGGCCTCGATCACCTTCGGGTCGGCGGAGAGGTAACCCAAGAGGGGAAGTCCGAGGCTGTTTCTATCGATGAACCCTCGATCCTCCTCATGGCGAACCTTGTTGCCCACCAGGTAAAGTCCTGGAACGCCCAGATGGGAAGCTAAATCCCGGATCAATCGAGCGGTCTGGAGACTTCGCTGTCCAGGCTCCACCACGATAAGGAAAGCGTCCACCGCTTTGGCCGTCCCTCTCCCCAAATGCTCCACTCCGGCCTCCATATCGAGGATCACCACCTCCGAGCGGTCCAATAAGAGATGGGCCGTCAGGCTCTTCAGAAGCGCGTTCTCGGGACAGAGGCAGCCGCTCCCCCCCTTCTTGAGGCCACCCATCTGAAGGAGCCTGATGCCTCGATGGAAGGCGCTGAAGCGCTCGGGGATATCATCGACTCGAGGGTTCAGGGTAAAAAACCCGCCCATCGTGCCCGGCTTAACACCCGTCCGCTCGGCGATGAGATCTCCCATCTGGGCGATGGGAACGATATCAGCCACCAGGTTGGGAGGAAAACCGAGGGCAGAGGCCAGATTGGGGCTAGGGTCAGCGTCGATAGCCAGGACCTTCTCCCCCTCCTGAGCATATATATGGGCCAGTAGGCTGGCCAGGGTAGTCTTGCCCACTCCGCCTTTCCCGGTGATCGCTATCTTCATCCGCCTCCTCGTTCCAAGATATCTTGCAACCGCTCTATCTCTTCCGGTTCCAGGGGAAGGAGCGCCAGTTTCCTTTGGGTCTCAGCCCAGTTGTAGTCCACATGTCTGATGGCCAACTCCCCATCCTCCCAGAGGGCGTAAGTGCCGCTAGGCGTCCCATGGCGAGGCTGCCCTAGGCTGCCAGGGTTGACCAGATAGGTATCTTTCACCTTCCTTATAGCCGGGATATGGGTATGACCCAAGAAGATGAGATCTGCCTCGATGCCGGCTATCTCCTCCCGCAACTCCTCTTCCCTGGCCGTGGCCACATTAAGGTATTTGAAGAGATGGTTGGAAGGAGCGGCGTGGGTGAGGTAGAGGCGCGCCCCTCCTAGGTTAAGATAGACCTCCAAAGGCCACTCCTCTAAATAGGATATCTCCTCTGGGCCCAACATGCGAGCGGTATACTCTCTAGTGGCGAGGGCCAGGTCGCGATACTCCTCCCCGCAGAGACAATCCATCCCTGTGACCAAAGCGTTATCGTGGTTCCCCCGCACAGCGTGAATGGCGCTCCAACAAAGCCAAGAGAGACAAGCCTTAGGATCCGGTCCGAAATCGACCGCGTCGCCCAGGAAGAGGATGGCGTCCGGCTTTCGCTCCGCGGCCTGCATGGCCAAAAGAGCCTCCCAATTGGCATGTAGATCAGAGAAGATAAGAACCCTCATCCCTATAGCCCTGCCGCATCCAGGACGGCGGACACATACTTCTCCCAACCCAAAGCCATAATATGCACCCCTTGACAGAGGCCCTTCATCTCCCTGACCAGCCGGCCCGCTATCTCCACGCTCGTCTCCACCCTGTCTTTCGCCTCCTCCATCTCGGAGATGAGGTGATCTGGCACGTGGATACCGGCGACGTTCCGGTTCATAAAGCGAGCCATGCCGGCGGACTTAAGGAGGATGATCCCCACCATGACCGGAACGCCCAAACCCTCCACTTGCTTCATAAACGCCGTAAACTTCTCTGGCTCATAGACCGCCTGGGTCTGGAAGAAACAGGCGCCCGCTTCGACCTTCTTCTCCATCTTGATGATCTGGGGCTCCAAGGGGTTAGCCCCAGGGTTGACCACCGCCCCCAGACAGAAACTGGGGCTGCCCGCAAGTTCCCTGCCCGCCAAATCGTACCCCTCCTGCAACCTGGATGCGGTCAGAAGAAGGGAGACGGAGTCGAGATCGAAGACCGGCTTGGCTTCGGGATGATCGCCCAAAGATACGTAATCGCCGGTGAGACAGAGGACGTTTTCGATGCCCAAGGCGTAGGCGCTCAAGAGATCTGACTGGAGGGCGATCCGGTTGCGATCTCGACAGGTGACTTGGTAGATGGGCTCCGCACCCCTCTTTTTGAGGAGATGACTCGCGGCCAACGAACCGAGCCTCATCACCGAACTCTGCTGATCGGTGACATTGAAGGCGTCCACCCTGTCGCGCAAGAGTTCCACATCCTCCAGCATCTGCCCCACATCGACGCCCTTTGGTGGGCCAGCCTCGGCGGTGATGACGAACTTGCCATCGTTAAAGAGTTCCGAGAGTTTCATCCCCGATTCGCTCCTCTTCTCGCTGTCCCAGGCTCCAGAAAGCGGTACCCCGTAGATCCTTGGGCGGCTGCATGCGTGCGAAGTTCTTGGGGAGGGATATCTCCCGCAACTTATGAAGCCGGTCCAGTTTCTTCAACCGCTCGTATATAAGTTGCCATCCGCACTCCCGCACCTCGGGTTCGAATTCGCACCTCCCATCCCTCGCGCCACCGCAGGGGCCGTTAATCAGGCTCTTGGTGCAGGCGGTGAGAGGGCAGATCCCTCCCGTCAAGTCTAGGAGACAATCGCCACACTCTAGACACCTTTCGTTGCCCCACCATTCGCCTCGTGAACCGCCGAGGGAGATAGTATTGCAGGCCGGATGGGTCACCTTCCCCACCACCGATGAGGCAACCTGAACCCCGATACCACAACACATAGTCAAGATCGAATCGGCGGAGACGATCTGATCCTCAAAAGGGTAGAGTCCCGTCTTAACCAGACCCTTCTGACAGAGGAAATCCAAGGCCGTCCAGCCGGCGATCTCTTTTCCTGCCTCTTCCAGCGCCTCTTTCATGGCCAGAACCTCTTGCTCGCCGCCGGTCTGGCACGCCTCCGCACATCCACAACAGCCTAGAAGAAAGACCCTATCCTCTCCCTCTAAGGAGCGCAGGATCTCCTCTAAAGGCTTCTGCTCAGAGAGCAACATAGAGAACCTCCGATACTATCAGGGCTATATATAAAGACCGCTATGATTGTCACCTCTCCAGGAATTTGGCCACCCGGGCCAACAGTTCAGCGGGGGTCACCGGCTTGTCCACATAGTCCTCGGCCTCCAACATGAGGCCATCGCTCACCGAATAGACCGTCTCCCCCATCCGCTCCGAAAGGCTGGTCAACATGATGATAGGGATCTTCGAAAGTTCGGGGTCCTCTTTGAGCGCCCTACAGACCTTGAAGCCATCCTGTTCCGGCATGATGATGTCTAGAATGATCAGGTCCGGCTTCTCCTCGTGTACCTTAGCCAGGGCCTCCGTCCCGTTGTAGGCCACCTCTACCTGGTAGGGTGCGCTTTCCAAAACGGTCTTCGTGGCCTCCACGAAATCCGGGTCGTCGTCAACAAGCAGTATCTTCGTCACCTCTCTCCTCCGTCTCCAAAACTCTCTGGAAAGAAAACTATGTCGCTTTCCCCAGGAGCTTGCTCACCCGGTGTAAGAGATCGGCTGGGGGAATCGGCTTCTCCACGTAATCCTGGACGTCGAGAGCCAAACCGGTCTCCAACTCGTACCGTCGGCGGCTGGCATCCTCCCGCACCGCGGTCAGGATCAAGATGGGCAACTTGGCGTACTTGGGGTTCTCCCTCAGTTCCCGGACTACGGCGAAGCCGTCTTTCCGAGGCATGAGGAGGTCTAGGATCAAAAGATCTGGCACCCCCTCCCTGATCCTCTCCAGGCATTCCACCCCATCCCTGGCTTCCGCCACCTCATAGGGCTGAGTGGAAAGGATGGTGGTTATCGCCTCTCTGATATCCGGATCGTCATCGACTACCAATATCTTGGGTTGCCGCTCCATCATCCCCTCCCATCTAGCCAGGATGCTAGACTATCGGCCTGGGCAGAAGCCCCGCCCTCTCGGCGATGGGGGGAACGACCTCCTCCCAGGCCACAGCCATGATATGGAGCCCGTGAACGCCCGGGATATCCCTTATCTGTTCGACGATCTCCAAGGCGATCTGCACCCCTTCCTCCTTGGCATCCTTGGCATTCTCCATCCTAACGACCAACTCATCGGGAACCATTAGACCAGAGACGTAATCCCGCATATAGCGAGCCATACCGACCGACTTTATGGGTATGAGTCCTGCCAGGATATGGACCTTCTGGTCTAGCCCCTTATCTCGCACCATCTCCATCCACCTGGCGAACCGCTCCACATCGAAGACCGCCTGGGTTTGAATGAAATCCGCCCCTGCCTTAACCTTCTTGGCCAAGCGGAGCACTCTGAATTCGAAGGGGTCTGCGTAGGGGTTGGCGGCAGCGCCGATGAAAAGGGGCACCCCTCCCGATATCTTGTCCCCGCTCATGAATTGGGCCTCGTCTCGCATCTCTCTTACCACCCCGATCAATTGAATGGAGTCCAAGTCGTGGACGTTCTTCGATCCTGGGTGGTTGCCGAACTTCTGATGGTCGCCAGAGAGACAAAGGAGGTTCCGTATGCCCAAGGCCACCGCCCCCAAGATATCGCTCTGGATGGCGATCCTATTCCTATCCCGGCAGGTCATCTGCATCACCGGGTCCAGCCCTTCTTGTTTCACCAAGGCACAAGCCGCCACGCTGGACATGCGGACTACCGCGGTCTGGTTATCGGTGATGTTCACCGCATCGCAACAGGGCTTCAAAAGTTCGGCCTTTCGGCGAACGAACTCCGCGCTAGTACCTTTAGGAGGCCCTAGTTCCGCGGTCACGGCGAAGTGGCCCTCCTCAAGGACCCGCTCCAGATTGCTACCGCCTTTCATACTACCACCCCCCAACACCGGAAGAATATCACTTCCTCGAGTCCTTGGGGATGACGAAGGTGAATCTGCTCCCCGGTTGACCCTCAGCGTAGGGCGACTGGGCCCAAATCTTCCCTCGATGGGCTTCCACGATCCTCTTGGCTATAGATAACCCCAAGCCCGTTCCCACTCCCCCCACGCTTCTGCCCCGGTAGAAGTCCTCAAATATGCGGGGCATATCCTCGGGGTCTATGCCCGCCCCCGTATCGGTCACTGTTACCTGGATATTATCACCCACCTCTTCTACCCTCAAGGTTATCGAACCCCCTTCGGGGGTGAATTTGACCGCGTTGCTCAAAAGGTTGGTCAAAACTTGGTGCAAGTGACTGGGAGAGGCGTAGATCACCGGCAGAGAGGGAGGCTTTTCCACGGTTAGAGTTTGACCCTTCTCCAAGGCCAGGATCTGCATCTCCTCCACACATCGATCTACAACCTCATCCAAGGAAGTCATCTCCATCTTCTGAACGATCTCGCCCCTCTCTATATGAGCCAAGTCCAGAAAGCGATTGATCATGCCGATCAGTTCCTTAATCCTCAGGCTGCTCCTCTCCATCATATGCCTTTGCCGCTCCGTGATCTCCCCCACGAAGCCGCCTAAGATCACCTGCAGGTAACTTTCCACCGCCGCTAGAGGGGTCTTCAAATCGTGGGAGGCGATGGCCAAAAAGTAGGTCTTCAGCCTATCCAATCTGACCAGTTCCCTATTCGTCTCTTCCAGTTCCCGCGCCTCAGCCAGGAGGCGATCCTTCAGAGCCACTATCTCCCCCTGTCTCCTCCTCAACTCCCCGCTGATGTTAACAGTCAAGTAGCAACTCACATAGAGCGTAGTGACGAAGGCCAAGAGGACGGCTAAGACGAAGGAACCCTGTTGATAAAGGTGGGGAGAGACGAACCCCTCTAGATGGACATGGGGGAGGAAGTCGAGGTATTCCAGTCCCACCAAGGAGGAAAGAAGAAGAAGGGCAAAGGTGGCCAATGAATAGGCAACCTCCGGGGAAAGGAGCACGCTGGCGATGATGACATGAAAGACGTAGTAGAAGATAAAGGGGTTTTCTATCCCCCCGGTATAATGTATAAGGATAGTGATGGCCACTAGGTCAGTGATCGATTGTGCATAGGCCAACCTTCTGGCCTTGGTGGCTAGGGAGAGGGCTTCCTCGCCCACTAGACCCCTGGCGTAGAGCCAGAAGAGGAGGTTATAGAAAGCGATACCCCCAGCCACGGCAAATATGGGCAGAGAGGGGAAATCAACCTGGAAGACCGCCTGGGCCAGAAAAGCGATAACTATCACCCCCACGACCGCTACCCACCTGAAGCGGATGAAATCTTCTACCCCCCGCACTAGGGTCGACTCTTCAGGCGCATAGGCTCGCGCCACCTCCGCTTCTTTCAGCATCTGGGTCAACTTCTGTGTAGTGTCCCTTAGCCGTCCGCCGACGACGTTAGTGAGCCTCTCCATCACCAGATAACCCATACGATGGTCTCTCTCGAAAAGTTGGTAAAGGTCACTCCCCTTGACTACGATCACCCTAGAGTGCTCCAAGGTCTTCGCTGAAAGGGTGAGGGTATGGGGCTCGGCTAGAGCCGACCAGCCGAAAGGCTCCCCTCTGATTATCACATCTATGACCATCCTCCTAGCCGGTTCCTGGGGCCAAGCCTGGATCTCCATCTCCAAGGCCACTGTCCCCTGCCAAAGGAGGTAGAGGTTCTCCGCCCGGCCGCCTTCTTCGAAGATAGTGACACCAGCGGGATAGGCCTCCTCTCGGCAGAGTTCCGCTATCCTCTCCAACTGACTATCGGTTAGCTCTTCAAAGATCTGAAACCTTTTCAGAGTTCGACTGGCAACCACCGCTCCTCATCCCTTAACAACCTGCTGCTCCCCGATGCCAGGCATATCTTCATCCGCGATCCTCTCATAGAGGGGCGAGAGGAGATCGGGAAAAGTGGGTTCCACACAACCGATACACAGACCGCCGCAACCCACACACCAGTTCGTCCCCTGGTTCCAGAGGCGAGTGGGACAATCGGCGTGGGTTACCGGCCCCTTGCAGCCCAACTCGTAGAGACACCCCTCGTCGCTCAGGCTCTTGGCGAATTTACCCTCATCGAAGTAGGCCCGGCGAGGGCAGTTCTCATGGACCAACCCCCCATAGAAGGCTTTGGGCCGACCGAACACATCCAGGTCGTTTGGCTTAGGCAACCCGAAAAGTAGAACGCTAGCTAACGTCCCTATGAACCAGTCGGGGTGGGGCGGACAGCCAGGGAGATTGATGAGAGAGGTAGTGATCTGGCGAGAAGCGAAGAAATCCTTGACCCCCACAGAGTTAGTGGGGTTTCCAGCGGCCGCGGGGATGCCCCCGAAGGAGGCGCAGGTGCCCAAGGCGATGACCACTAGAGCATCCCTGCCTAGGGACTCCACCCAATGGAAGATGGGCACGCCTTGGCCTTCCTTCTCCCCCAGAAGGCAGTAACTGCCCTCCTGGGCTAAGGGTATAGCACCCTCCACAACTAGAACGTAACTACCTCTATCCCCTTGTCCAACCCGTTCCAACTCACCGATGACCGCCTCGCCCGAGCCAGCCATCACCGTGGGATGGAACCGCATATCGATATGTTTACCCGGCAGGATCTCATCGACCAAGAGGTTCTTGATGGTCGGACTGACAGAGTTCAAAACGGAGACCGAACAGCCAGTGCAGCCCGCAGCCTGCAACCAGATGACGGGGTATTCCACGGTCTCTAGGTCCGACATATCTTTCTCCCTTCTCCACCCCACAGGAGATCAAGACCTCTATTCTTCGAACCGCAGATCCTCTCTGATGATCCTTCGCGGGCCACCGTCGCGGTTCGTGGACCAATCTCTGGGGGGGATGATCTCCTCCAAGAGTTCCAATTCCCCTCTGGCCTGCAACCGATCGTAGATCAGTTGCCAAGCACACTCCACCTGGGGATCGATCTCACATCTACCCCCCTGGGAGCCGCCACAGGGGCCATTGAGCAGGCTCTTGGCACAGCGGGCGATGGGGCAGATCCCGGCTGTCTTATCCAGGATGCAGTTTCCGCAAGCGGCGCACCGCTCGGCCCAAACCCCCTCTTTTTCCGGCAGGCCCAAAAACGAAGTGTTGAGCCCCGGCACCACACGAGCGTTGGGGAACCGCTCAGCGATAGCCTGGACCCCGATTCCACAACCCAAAGAGAGCACCAGATCATAAACCTCTATCTCCCCCCCGATAGCATCGAGATACTCCCACTCGCACTGGCGTTGCACCGTGGCCTCATCGATGGTGATCTCTTCGTTATCCAGTTTGCTTTTCATCCGCAGAGCCGAGGCGAGGATGCCCACCTCCTTCTCCCCTCCGGCGAAACAGACAGTCACGCAGGTTCCACAACCGACGATGAGGACCTTCTTATGGCCGGCGATCATATTCTTGATCTCATCTAAGGGCTTCTGCTCTCCGACGATCATGGTTCGTGCCCCCTGTCAGTGGTAAGCGGCTCATTGCCAGACGCCTCTCCACCAGCGTCGCCACTACCTACCGCCACTATGTCCACAGACCCGCGACCAGCCGCTATCCGATTATCGATAAACTTCAACCCCTCTTCAATGAGGTCCGAGTTCTCCTTGAGCAGGGCCTCCAATTCTCTTTCGGTCAGTTCCACCCGTCCAATCTCGATCATGCTGTTCTTCCCCAAACCTAGCAACCGAAGCAGCTACTCCTAAGATTTCCGCAGAGGGCTGGGGCCCAGTTCCTTTATCCTCTCCGTCATCTCCGTAGCAGCCTCTACGAACTCTCCCCCCATGGCCGAGGACATGTTATACATCCGGAGTCGTTCCCCGTCGAGACCTATCTCCTTTAAGAGCCCCTGAAGCCAACGGACTCGACGCTTAGCGTGCAGGTTCCCGGTCTGAAAATGACAATCCCCCTCCAGGCAACCGGCTACCATCACCCCGTCAGCCCCCCCCTGTAAGGCATCTAGAACATGCTGCGCATCCAAGCGGCCACTACAAGGGATCTTCACTATTCTGATATTGGTGGGATATTGCAGGCGTAAAGAGCCGGCCAAATCCGCCGCCGCGTAGGCACAATAGTGGCAACAGAAAGCCACGATCTTGGGCTCAAAGCCGTTCCCCCTCTCCACCCCCATTATGCGGTTACCACCTCCCGGAAGAGCGCCTTCTCTTCAGCCCTCACCTGAGCGTCTCTACAATGCATCAACTGTATCGCTTTGGCAGGACACTCGGCCACGCATATCCCGCATCCTCGACAACGAGCGGCCTCGATCTCCACCACGCCCCTGATCGCTCCCGCGCCCATCGCTTCCCGGTTCAGTTGCGGCACGTCGAAGGGACAGATGCGTACACAAGTGAGACAAGCGGTGCATCTATCGCTCTCCACCACAGCCACCATCCCCCCCACCCGAAGGGTCTCCTGGGAGAGTATGGTGGCTGCTCGGCCCGCCGCTCCCTGGGCCTGGACGATAGCCTCGCTTACCAGTGTGGGATAATGGGCTGCGCCGGCCAGAAAGATGCCATCGGTGGCGAAATCCAAAGGTCTCAACTTGACATGGGCTTCTAGGAAGAAGCCGTCAAGGTCCAAGGGCACCTTCAGGATTGAGGCCAACTCTTTGACCCCCTCGGAAGGGAGGGTGGCTGTGCTGAGAACCACGAGATCAGGGTGGAGAACGATCTCCTCTTCCAAAGCCTCCTCGTAGTGGGTGACCTTAAGATCGCCACCCTCGTTTTGTAACCGAGGCTCCCTCTCATCATCATACCTCAGGAAGATGACCCCTTTCCTCCTAGCCTTCTCGTACTCTCGTTCCAGAAAGCCGTAGGTGCGTAGATCCTTATGGAGGATATAAACCTTGGCGGAAGGGTTCAATTCCTTTATCTGCAGGGCGTTCTCCACAGCCACGGCGCAGCAGATACGGCTACAGTACCCTATTTGCGCCAGAGAGGGGACACACTGGATCATCACTACTTCCTTGATCTGGGCTACCTTCCCCGGCTCCTGTACTATCAACTCTTCTAGTTCCCCCTGAGTCAGCACCCTTTCATCTCGGCCGTAGAGATACTCACTCCCCCGATAATCGCGACCCCCGGTGGTCACGATGATCGCTCCATGATGAATAACGTCTATCTTCCCCTTAGTCTCCAGCCGGGAGGAAAAATTGCCGATGACCCCCGTGGTCTCCGCCAACCTCGTCTCCTTGTGGATGGTTATCAGGTCACGGTTCTCCACGCGGGAGACGAGATCTTGCAGGTAAGCCTGAGGGTCAGAGCCGTAGATGTCATAGTGGACGCGGCGAAGGTTCCCTCCCAGCCTATCGTTCGACTCCACCAGATGCACCGGGAAACCCTGCTCTGCCAAGGAGAGGGCAGCGTTTAGCCCAGCCACTCCCCCCCCGATCACCAAGGCTGACCGCTCTAGGGGTAACTCCGTACAATGGAGGGGTTCCAGAGCCGCAGCCCGAGCCACCGACATGCGCACCAACTCCTTTGCTTTCTCCGTGGCCCCCTCCCAGTCATGGGAGTGTACCCAGGAGCACTGGTTACGGATATTGGCCATCTGGAAAAGATAGGGGTTAAGCCCCGCTTGGCGGATAGTCTCCTGGAAGATAGGCTCGTGGGTGCGGGGGGTACAAGCGGCCACGACGACTCGATTTAAGCGCTGCTCCTTTATCCTCTCTTTGATGATCTCCGCCGAATCCTGGGAGCAGGTATAGAGGTTATCCTCGGCATAGACTACATAAGGGAGGCTCTCGGCATAGGCTGTGACCTCAGATACATCGAGGAAGCCCGCTATATTGGAGCCACAATGACAGACGAACACCCCGATGCGGGGCTCCTCTCCTTCGACCTCCCTCTCAGGAGGGTATGTGGGCTCCATGGTGAGGGTACCTCGAGCGGTGGAGAGGAGTTCCCCTGCCTTGGCCGCAGCAGCGCTGGCCTCCGTTACCGTTTCCGGAATATCCTTAGGCTCCACAAAGGGGCCACAGGCATAAACGCCCAGACGACTGGTAACCAGCGGATCGAAGGTAGGGGTCAGGCAGAAGCCATACTCATCGAGGGCTAGACCTAATTTCTGCCCTAACTCTTTGCTCCTCTCCGAGATCTCCATCCCCACGGAAAGGACAACTAGATCATACCCCTCCTCCAGGAGTGTCCCATCCTCGGCCTCGTATCTAACGATGAGATCCTTTGTTTTTGGCTCCTCCTTGAGAGAGGAGATACGACAACGGATGTATTTCACCCCGTACCTCTCTTGGGCCCGATGGTAGTACTCCTCATACCCCTTGCTGAAGGCCCGCATATCCATCATGAAGATCTGGATCTCGGTCTCTGGCCCATGCTCCTTGGCCATGATCGCCTCTTTGGTAGCGTACATGCAACAGACACTGGAGCAGTAGTCGTGATTCTGATCTCGGGAGCCGATGCATTGCAAGAAGGCTATCTTCTTCGGCCTCCTTCCGTCGGAGGGGCACTGGATATGGCCACCTGTGGGCCCAGAGGCGGAAAGCATCCGCTCGAATTGGAGGCTGGTTACTACATTGGGGTAGCGACCGAAGCCGAACTCGGCCGACTTTCGGGCATCGTAGGGCTCATAGCCTGGCGCCAGAATCACAGCCCCCACGCCGAGTAACAGTTCCTGGGGTTTCTGGTCAAAATCGATAGCCTTGGGCTGACAAGCCTCCACACAGGCCAAGGTGCATTTGCCCCGCTTAAGATAGAGGCAGGTCTCCGGATCAACGGTCGCCTTTAGGGGCACCGCTTGAGGGTAGGGGATATAGATGGCTCCCCGCTTCCCTAACCCCTCTTCGAACTCCGAAGGGATCACCGTCCTTCGGACGCAAACGCGAGCGCACTCCCCACAGCCGGTGCACTTCTCCATATCCACATAGCGGGGATGGACGACCACTTTGGCCTCGAAGTTGCCGGCCTGACCCTCCAAGCCCACCAGTTCCGCATTAGTGAGGATCTCGATATCCCGATGGCGACCACACTCCACCAGTTTAGGGGAGAGGATACACATGGAGCAGTCATTGGTGGGGAAGGTCTTATCCAGTTGTGCCATGTGGCCTCCGATGGCCGGCTTGGCCTCGATGAGATAAACCTTGAAGCGGGCCGCGGCCAAATCCAAGGCGGCCTGTATGCCACCGATGCCACCACCCACCACCATGATGGCGCCTGTCCTATCTGCCACGCGACCACCCCCAACAGACCGACAGCCTCATCTGTTACTCCTCTGGAGCCGGAGGGATAAACCCCTCTTTCATCAAAAGTTGGGTCTCCTCCCGGGCTCGCTTTATGAGGGTTAAGGCTCGCTCGTAGAGTTCCTCTTCGCTCAGTTTCAGCCGCGCCACCCCTTGCTCCTGGGCCTTCATAGCCACGGCCACCGCCTCTCGAGGGAAGACCTCCCAATCGTCCATGGTGGGGATGAGGTAATCCTCGGTGATCCCCCTATCCTCAGCGGTCTTGGCCAACTCGTAAGCCGCGGCGATACACATCTCATCGGTGATGGTCCGGGCCCTCACATCCAGAGTGCCCCGGAAGATGCCGGGGAAGCCCAAAGAGTTGTTCACCTGGTTAGGGAAGTCGGAGCGACCGGTAGCCACCACCTTGGCTCCTGCCTCCTTCGCCTCCCAGGGCCAGATCTCGGGGATGGGGTTGGCGCAGGCGAAGACGATAGGATCAAGCGCCATCTCGGCGACCCATTCCTTCTCGATGGCATCCGGCCCCGGCTTGGAGAGGGCGATAACCACATCGGACCCCTTCATCGCTTCGGGGATCCCACCCACGATATCCTCTGCATTAGTCTGGAGGCATATCTCCCACTTCTCTTTGTGGGTCTCCTTCAGTTCCCTTCTCCCTTTATGAAGCGTCCCTTTGCTGTCGCACATGATGATCTTCTGGGGGTCGACCCCTGCGGCCATTATCACCCTAGCGACAGCGATATTAGCGGCTCCAGCGCCGATCATAGCCACCTTCACCTGGTCGATCTTCTTGTCCACGAACTTCAGCCCGTTGATTAGCCCCGCCAGGGTAACCGCTGCCGTCCCTTGCTGATCGTCATGCCAGACCGGGATATCCATCTCTCGCCGCAGGGTGTCCAAGATATGGAAACACTTGGGCTGGGCGATATCCTCCAGATTTATGCCTCCGAAGGAGGGCTGCAGCCATTTGACAGCGGTGATGATCTCCTCAGGCTCCTTCGTATCGAGACAGATAGGGATAGCATCCACCCCTCCCAAATATTTGAAGAGGAGCGCCTTCCCTTCCATCACCGGCAACCCCGCCTCAGGCCCTATGTCTCCCAGGCCCAGAACCCGTGTCCCGTCGCTAACCACAGCCACGGTGTTCCATTTGTTGGTATACTCGTAGACCAACTCCTGATCCTCGGCGATAGCCCGACAGGGCGCAGCCACACCAGGGGTATACCAGATGGCAAAATCGTTAAAATCGCGTACCACGCACTTGGAGACCATCTCGATCTTCCCCTTATAGTAGGGGTGCAACCGCATGGCATCCTGGGCCGGCTTCTTCGCTCTAGCCAAAAGTTCCTCTTTAGTAAACATCTCTACACTCTCAGATAGGAATCGGCGTAGATCACCTTGTTTTCTAGGATCTGCACCGTCTTATAGATAGTCACCTGCTCTGGATCACTCATATCCACATCATCAGGGCTCAGTTCCCCCATGGAGGCTACGGCGTCGTAGAGGCGCAGAAGCAGCCGCCCCACCGGGGTCGAATCATCCCCCTCCTCCACAATGCGTATGAACTCCCAAAGCCTGGGATCCAAGGGGTCGGCGATGGCCGCATCCAGACCGGCAGCCATGAGCATCACCAGATAGGTGCGGTTGATAAGGTTCCGCCCTTCGTGAGGGACACCGTTAGAGACGTTGGAGAGCCCCACTATCGTCTTGGGCGGTGGCTCGGCGATCTGCTTCAAGAAGCGGACCGTCTCCACCCCTTGCATCACGTACTGCTGCATGCCGCAGACGGTGAGGATGAGAGGGTCGAAGTAGACATCCTCCATGGAGAGACCCACCTCCAGGATACGGGGCATCAAGGTCTCCATGGCGATCTCGATCCGCGCCTCGGCTGAGGGAGGGATATTCTTGCCCATGGTCAAGGCGATGAGTCGAGCGTTATACTTGGCGGCCAAGGGTGGTATACTCTCCAGTCGCTCAGGGGCCGCCGAAGCGGAGTTGACGATAGCCCGCCTCTTAGCTCGCTTTAGGCCGGCCTCCATGGCCGCTACGTTGGTGGTATCCAAGGAGAGAGGGAGATCGACTATCTCTTGGACGGTATCTACCATCCACTCCATCACCTCGGGGCCAGCCTTCTTCTGGGGACCTATATTCAGTTCCAAGGCCTGGGCCCCTGCTTTCGCCTGGCGGAGGGCCAGTTCTTGGATGTAACCCTGGTCCCTATTGGCGATGGCGTTTTTCACTTTGGAGGAGATGATATGGACGCACTCACCCACTATTTCCATCTTACTCCTACCTCCTTATCGGTGCTCCAAGCACGGCCAGTACCAAAAGATGGCCCTACGCTAGAAGAGTCCCTCTCATCTTAGGGCTTCCAGATCTTGAGGTAAGGGGGGAGGTCCACCGCCTCACGAGGCCCTACCAAGATCTCCCAGCCGGGGAGTTCATCCTCTAGTTCGCCGGATAGCACGGCCACAGCGCCAGGGATAGTCAGTTTCCTATGGCTTACCTTCTCCTCGATGCCCGTAGTCCTGACCGTCTTGGCGATCTTATCGGCGTCGAACTTGCCGGCCGCCCAGCCGGTGAGGACACTCATCCCCTCAGAGTCGGCCACCAGAAGCCAGGAGGGTATACCACTCCCCTCCACCTCGTTGGCTACACTGAAGTAAGTGATGGAGAAATTAGTGGTGATCAGGAGCGGGGAATCGGGGGCCGGCTTCCCGAACTCGTAGATGCCCGGGGTAACTTGGATCGGCTCTCGAGGGTCGGTGTAGATGTTCTGCCGTAGAGTGAGGAGGGGGTAGGCCAGAGCAGGGTCGAATTTGTCCACTACCACGAAACCCGCATACTTGGCGATATGCTGGCCGGCCAGGATAGCCTCCTCCTCTGGAGAGTTCGCCCCCTCGCCAGGGAAAGCGATAAGAGGGAAGCCAAGGGGCCTAAAGTTCTTTTGCAGGGCCAAACGGCGGATATGGGTGAAGGTCGCCAAACAATCGTTAAGACCTCGGCAACCTGGATCTAAGACCAGATCTTCTACGCCAGCACCTCTTACTTTCTCCACCAACTCTACCAGCGATTCCAGCCCAGAAGCCCGAACCACCAAAGGGGTCTGGTGTCCCTTGGCTAACTCGCTCATAGCCTCCCAGTTCTCTTCATCGGCGGCGCAGATAAGGGGGTTTGTGCCATCGCTCTTGGCTAGAGCCACCTCCATGGCCTCGGGGTCAGAAGAGATGAGGATCAGAGACAGGCCCATCTCCTTCACCCTCTCTACCGCCGAAGCGAAGGCGGAGGCTTCACCCGAGGCGTTCTCCACCGCTAAGCCGTCAAAGCGGAGTTCCAGGCCCACATACTCCACGGAGTAATCGGCCACCTCCCGAGCCCTCTTTTCGATCATATCCATGGGCTGGGTATCCTTGACTCGCACCATGAGCCCCGGAGGGTGGAAGAAGGTCTTATCATGGCGGAAGAGTACCGTCTCATTCCCTACCTCTACCTTCCTCTCGCCCCTGCCTATGGTCACCAAGCGGATAGGAGGGGCGGCTGCGGCAGCCAGTTTTGCTTTCGCCTCCTCAGTCACATAAGGGCAGGCTGCCAGTTCCGCCTGCTTGGCCGCCAACTTCATGGCGAAGGCCAAGCAAGTAGGGTACCCGCATTCCTTACAATTGGTCTTGGGTAAAAGTTTATAGATATCCAAACCCGTGAGAGCCATCCCTCACCCCTCCTTCACCCACAGTTTATCAATCGCCCCTTTGACTAGGCAAACCGACCCCGGATGGCGCATCACTACTACATCGGCGCCCGCCTCGATGAGAGCGGTGGTGGTCATCGTCTCCCACATGATGGCCCGCTCCTCCCAAGCACCCCAGGCCTCAGGGACATCCTCCCCCACCTTGGCCTCCTTGGCTCGCCAGGCTTCCTCACCAGGGGTCACTAGGATCGGCTGCTGGGTCATGGTATCGCCTTGGAGGGCCGCCAAGCGAAGCCGCTCCATCACCGAGTATCCATACTCGATCCCATATCCCAGAGCTCCGGTGGAGGGGTCCATCAAGATGCGATCCAAGGGCAGGCCCATGTCGTGAATGAGGATGATCAGTTGCTTGGCTAGATTCACATCCATAGGGGTACGAGAATCGACCAGATGGCCATGGGCCAAGGCTGCGGCCACGATGGTGCGGTAGTTCTTCTCCTCGCAGACCCCCAAAACCACCCTCTCCCCCGCTGCCTCCTCGGCCACGGACACCAAGAGTTCGTTATCCTTATCCACCTGGCCTGGCCCGAAGACTAAGAGGGGCAGTCCAGTAGCCGAAAGCACCTTTCTCACCGTACTTTTGGCCTTCTCCGGCGTGTTCTCTTCCCCCTGGGCATCGTTGAGGCTAAGTCTTAGGAGTATGAGATCTGCGCCCCTCTCCTCGGCCTTCTTGGCCCAAAAGGCGGGATCATCGCTCACCTCCTCCCACGCCTTAAGCAGAAGAGGCGACCACTCCTCAGGCTTCTTGTCTTGTATCTCTATGGCGATGCGAGGCGAATGGGGGAGTTCCCCCTCGAAATGGAGAAAGGGCAAAGTCGCCTCCCCCCCCACGGTCACGGTTCGGGTGCGGGTTCCGCCCTCCTCCTGGATAGCCCCCAAGATGACCTCGCGCACCCTACCACTCCACTTTTGAACCGGGATCTCGACTTTCTCTGCCATATAGCACTCCTTTATCGGTCAGGGGACAAGGGGGCCTCACCTCCACCGAAAGCGCGCCCCCTTATAGCCACGGACTCCGACTTCCTTAACCCCTTTCTTTTGCTTAAAATATGGGCGGCATCTTCAAAGCAGGGTGGTCGTGCTCCTCCAGCCAGGGGAGCAGTTCCTCTACGGTGGTTACATACCGCTCGTCGGCGATCCTATCGATGAGGTCTAGATCCCCCTCTCTCTCGGCTACGGCCTTCAGTTCCTCAGCCATACTCTCCTTCAGGAAAGAGGACATCCAGACCACCCGCTTGAAGCCCCCATCGGGCTTGATGAACTTCTTGCTAGCGAGGTAATACTTGCCCACCCCCATCACTCCGGGGGTCTGCAACCCCCCTCCAGCCATCCCGGCCAAAGTGGAGAAGGTCATCCCCGCGGGGGTCATGCTCGTATCCTCCCGGGAGACTACCATGATCCCGTTCGCCTCGGGTATCACCATGGCGATACACTCGAAGCAACCACAGGCGGTCATGGGATCTTTCATGATGGAGTACATGGAGACCTTCTCCACCGATTGGTGGGAGGTCTCATAGACGAATTCTTGAGGGCCTTTCCAATAGCCATTCTCAGGGTCTATCGGCTCCCCCTTGGCAACAGGCTGGTTGGGGCCGGTAGGGTTGATCTGATGTGAGGCCTTGCAGTCCAGCCAGTTGTAGGCTCCACACAGCCCTAACCTCTCCGGGGAGATAATGCAAACATGGTTGGGGGCGAAAGATTGACAGAGGGTACAGGAGTAGAAGAGATCCACCGACTCATCGGTCATGGCCACCAAGCGCTTGTTCCGCACATCATAAGCCGCTCGGGCTATCTCCAGCCACTTCTTCAACTCCTCCGGCTCGGTATAGATAGTGACTTGCACCTTGTCCACGATAGCCCCGAAGTCGGAGTGAAATCTGGCGTAGAGGATGTCGCCAAAGTGTCTGAGGTTGAACCCTTTGTCGGAAGCGGCTTTGCTCACCCGAATCCAGGCGATATCTCTCTGACCTATGTGCTGGATACCTGAGGCTCCGTTGATAAAGTAGTGGATCTGTCGCTCCAGGACAGGCTCGAAATCCTCCTGCATCTTCCGGCCGGCCACCTCTACCACGATACCCAGGTCCATAGACCCGCCCTCCTCCACATCTTCGAAGCCTGAGCCCACGACCTCTATCTTCCCATCCTCCACCTCATCTAACTCTCTCATCCGCAGGTACTCGAAGGTTCGGGAGTACTTACCCCCGAACTCGATCCGCATATCGGCCCTCTTAACCCGCTCCCCCTCAAAGGCCGAGCCGTAGGGCACAGGGATGGGGATCTCAGCGACCTTCACCTTGACCCCGCGCACCTCGATACATCGCTGGACCAGCCTCTCCGCCCGTTCCAGATCGTCTTTCCCCTCTATGCTGTCGAAGGGCATGGAGATGACATGTTCGTATTGGGTGACGCCGGTGGGAAGGACCTCAGGAATGACCGTGTCGGCTATGGCTGGGAAGCCGTAACTTATGGCTCCCGCCGCCGTGGCGTACTTCAGATCATCCACCTCACCTAGGGCCAAAACGAAGGCGAAGACGCGGTACTTGTTGTAAAGCAAGATCTCCCTCGCCTGGCCGCCTTTCTTCCCCCCGAAGGTGAGGGCCGAACGGGTGGCGAAGCCCAAGGGGTAGATGGCGGAGATGGTATCGGTGCCGAAGGGGACGATATAGGTGTCATAGCCCAACTCCACCCCTTCTTCCATCAGTTGATGGATGATGCTCCGGCCGTTAACGTTGCCGCAGAGGAAGACCAGGATATTACGCCGCTGTAACTCCCGCGTGATCTTCACCGCCACCTCGTTGGACTTGGCAGCGCCCACGATGGCCGCGAAGCCGGGCATCCGGCCATCGACCAACTGGATACCCCAGGCCCTCAGTTGCACATCATCGATGGGGCCGTTGAGCCGCCCCTCTATACCCCATTCCCCGGCCTCATCGGGACTGGTGAAGGCCCCTCCAGCCATACGGAACCCAGGCATCCGCTCTGGTTGCTCGTCATAGACGAAGCGGATGCTCATGATCGCCTCCTCGGCAAAGAGGGTAGCGATCCCACAATCCAGCGCCTCCCCCAGATAGGGGGTCCACAGTTGGTCTCGTGGCACAGGGTGCAAGAGGGACCTGGCCTGCCCCAAGACCGGCTTCAGATCTCCCAGGGTTGCAACCTCAACACCTGTCAAGCCATAAATGACGGGGAGATAGTAAGCCGTATTGGGGAAGGCGACCTTGGTATCGGAACCATGCTTAGTCAAAGCCCTCTCCAAGAGATCTTCAGCCTCCTGGACGATATGGTTCGCCCCTCGAATCGCTCTGGTGGCTATAAATCTAGACATAACTTCCTCCCAAAATCTAGGATGCAGCCTCTTCGTAAAGGCTCACCGGCTCACCCTTCTTTCGTCGCTCCAGCCACTTCTGCAGACGGCGATCGCCGCTGCGACCGAAGCGACCGGGATCGTATTCTGCTAGGCCCAAGGCCTTTCTCTTCTTGTCTATATGCTCCAGCGACTTCTCCACGATCTTGCCAGGGTCGGGCTCAAACTCCAATTTCCCCCCAACTTTCTCCTCCCAACCCTGGCTAATCAGCCTCGCCACCTCTTCGCTCCCCTCCACCGGAGAGCCCACACCGAAGAGAACATATACGCCTGAAGCCACAAAGTAAGCGCCTATGGCCAACGCCTTCTCGCTCATCCATTCGGGTGCGATCCCCACGCCGGGGAGATCGGAGATATCGCTGCCCAAGCCGCCCTCGGTAGCCATCTCCGTGAGGACGGTAAGGATGCGGGTATTATCCACGCAGGAGCCCATGTGCAAGACCGGCGGGATGCCGATGGCTTCGCACACCTCCCGCAGGCCAGGGCCGGCGTACCCCCAAGCGGCTTCACCCTGCAATAGTCCATACTTGGCGTTGGCGATGGCTCCACAACCGGTCTGGACCACCAAGACATCGTTCTTCAACAGTTCGGTGACAATATAGTGATGGGCCTCATCCTGGCAGACCCGGGGGTTGTTGCAGCCCACCACACCGGCCGCGCCCCTTAGTCTCCCAGCGATAACAGCATCGTTGAGAGGCCGGAAGGAGGCCCGGTAATAGCCTCCTTGCATATATCGGATATACTCGTGGGAGAAGCCAGGAACCAGATCGGCAAGCACCTCGGGGATATGTACCTCCCCCCGATTTGGATAGTTGTCGATAGCCAGGCGCACGATCTCCTTCGCTACCTCAGGGGCTCGATGCTCGTCGAATTCGATATGGGTGGCCCCTTTGATCTTCACCTTGGGAGAGGTGGTAACCAACCTGCTGTGGAACTTATCCGATAGGTCGGAGAGGGCTTGCATGATGCATTGCACATCCACCACCATTGCTTCAACGGCACCGGTGATGATAGCTAACTCTTGATTGAGAAAGTTCCCCGCCGAAGGCACTCCCTGGCGCATCAGCGTCTCGTTAGAGGTGCAACAGATGCCGGCTATGTTTATCCCCTTTGCGCCCTTCGATTTGGCGTACTCGATCAATTCAGGGTCCCGGGTAGCATCGACCACAGCCATGGATAGGGTGGGTTCATGACCATGGATCACAACGTTGACCTCGTCTTCCTTGAGAACGCCCAGATTCACCTTGGTGACCAAGGGACTGGGGGTGCCAAAGAGGATATCAGAGACGTCGGTGGCGATCATGGACCCCCCCCAGCCGTCGGCTAAGGAACAGCGCAGCGCCTGGTGGAGGATATGCTCCGCATCCTGGTCATCCCCCATATGTGTCCGGTGGAGGATATCCACCACCTCCCGGTCTACCCCCCGGGGGGCCAGTTTTAGCTTGCGCCAGATCTCCTGGCGGGGCTCAGGAGCACGGGATAGGTAGATCAACTCCCCTCGCTGCTGGCCGAACTGAGAGAGCGCCACCTGCCCCACTTCTAGCGCTAGATCCTCCACCTCCCGCCCCTCGG
This sequence comes from uncultured Anaerolineales bacterium, assembly GCA_964383935.1. Lineage (GTDB taxonomy): Bacteria > Chloroflexota > Anaerolineae > UBA7937 > UBA7937 > UBA7937. The sequence continues at coordinate 38,576 of CAYLIE010000011.1, forward strand.
TCTCGAGCCCCATATCCCGAGCCACGGCCAAAAGTTTCCCTACATCCTTAACCTCATAGCCAGGGGCCTCGCCCTTAGCCACAGCGATGAGGGCGAAGGCCATATCCCGCCCATGGTCCGAGTGGGCTGATGCACCAGCGGCTATGGCCCGAGCCAAGTTCCGGGCGGCCACCGTCTCCAGTGTGGCTCCGCAGATCCCCGTTTGACCCTCCTTCACCAACCGACAGGGACCCATGTTACAGATCTTACAGCATTGACCCTTACTGCCGATAGGGCAAGGTCTCATCTCTTCCGCGCGGCTAAAGGCGGTGGAGAGGTGCATCTCCTCCGCTCTCTGCAATATCTCTACCGCCGCGGGGTCCATGCTTCTCTTATCACTCATACTATTCTCCTCCATAGAGGGCTATCAACTCGCCGACAAACCTATATCCTAGTATAGCCGGAATTCGCCTGACATCTCTAGATCGATGGGGTTGGTATGGATCTCGCGCAGGCCAAGGCTCTTCCAGGCTGGATCCCCCCTCTCGCTCTGGAACGGGAGGCTTATCTCCTCCTCGCCGGGGGGATAACCCGCCTCCTTGAGCCGCTCCTCGATGGCCGAGGGCGAACCCTTCTTAGGGTCGTAAGAGACCCTCACCTCCTGGAAGGCAGCGCTAACCTCGATCTCCGCCACCCCCTCCAAATCAGCCAACGCCTTTCGCACCGCCACCACATGGTGATCGGCATAGAGAGAAGGCACTTCATAGGTGACCCGCTCCGCCAATTTTCACCTCCTCAATTGTGAACTAGATGCCAGAGAAAAGGTCCTACCTTAATTATGCCTCCAACCGACTCTCCTGTCAAAATGGATAATTAAGGTAGAGTTAGGTCAAAAGGAGGAGGGGGTACTCTCGCACCCCCTCCAAGGGAGAGGCTTTAGAAAAGCCCCACCGTCTTCCCCTCCTCATCGATATCCACATTCATGAAGGCCGGGTAGGTGGGCAGGCCAGGCATGGTCCTCATCTCGCCACACAGGGGGTAGAGGAAACCGGCCCCTACCGAAGCCCTGATATCGGGGATGGGCAGTCTATAACCCTTGGGCACCCCTTTCCAGTTAGGGTCGTGAGAGAGGGAGAGGTGGGTCTTAGCCATATTGAGAGGCAACTTATCGTATCCTAACTTGGTGTAGAGGTTGATCTTGCCCTCCGCCACCTGATTGTAATCTACGCCCTCAGCCCCATAGACCTTGGTGGCGATGGTCTCGATCTTCTCCTTGATGGGGATATCCAAAGGATAGAGGAACTTGAAGTCGCTGGGCTTTTCGCAAGCCTTCACCACCGCCTCAGCCAGGGCAGCACCACCTTCGCCGCCCTTGGCCCAGACGTTGCTCTCCACCGCGTCCTCCGCGCCAGCATCCAGCGCCGCCTGCCTGACCACCTCGATCTCAGCATCGGTGTCAGAAGTAAATCTGTTGACGGCGACGACCACGGGGATACCGAACTGCTTAACGATCCCGATGTTGGCCCTCAGATTGTCCAACCCCTTTTCCAGCAGTTCCAGGTTCTCTTCCTGATATGCCGGATCCAAGGGCCTGCCAGCCACCACTTTTGGTCCGCCTCCATGCATCTTCAAGGCTCTAACCGTGGCCGCCATGACCACGCAGTTAGGGATCAATCCGCTATAGCGGCACTTGATGTCGAAGAACTTCTCCATGCCGCAGTCGGCGCCGAAGCCGGACTCGGTGACCAGATAGCCATCAGGAACCAGTTTCAGCCCGATCATGTCGGCGATGATGGAAGAGTTACCATGGGCTATGTTGGCGAAGGGGCCAGCATGGACGAAAGCCGGACTGTGTTCCAGAGTCTGCATCAGGTTGGGCATGAGGGCGTCTTTCATCAGCACAGCCATCGCGCCAGCCACACCCAAGGCCTCGGCCGTGACAGGGTTCCTCTTCCTGTCGGTGCCGATGACGATTCTGCCCAGCCGCTCCCGCAGATCGAACAACCCGGTGGTCAGGGCCAGGATAGCCATTACTTCCGAAGCGACGGTGATATCGAAGCCGGACTGGCGAGGACGACCATCCCACTTGGTTCCCAGGCCCACGATTACATTACGCAGGGCTCGGTCGTTGACATCCACCACTCGGTTCCAGGTGATGCTATAGGGGTCGATGTCCAGCCGAGTGAGTCCTCTCTTGGCTAACTGCTCATCGGTCTGCCAATCTTCGTGCATTATCCGGGCGTCGATAGCCGCTGCCAGAAGGTTGTGGGCTGCCCCCACGGCGTGGATGTCGCCGGTGAGGTGGAGGTTGAAATCCTCCATGGGAACTATCTGGGAGTAGCCGCCACCGGCCGCCCCACCCTTGATGCCGAAAGTGGGACCCTGAGAAGGTTGCCGGATAACGGTGAATACCTTCTTGCCGATGTAGTTCAGACCCTGGCTTACACCAATGGTGGTCACGGTCTTTCCTTCACCCAGAGGGGTCGGAGTGATGGCCGTGACATCGATGTATCTGCCGTTGGGCCGATCCTTGAGTCCTTCCAGGACATCCAGATGGACCTTAGCCTTATATTTGCCGTAGAGGTCCAGGTCATCCTCCACCAGTCCCAGTTCCTCGGCGATCTCCAAGATAGGTCGTAATTTCGCCGCTTGAGCGATTTCTAGATCAGATAGCATTTTTGTGCCTCCTTGTGAATATATGGGCTGCCCTAGAGAATAACTATACCATAAGCAAGTCAAAAGGAGGTCAAAATATGGTCAAAATATGGTCAAAACGGGAAAACCAGGCTAGAAGGGTAAGAGAAAAATACTCTGGGCCAGGTTATAGGAGAGGATGGCGTTCATCTCCGTGGAGCCTCCAACCCGGCCCAGAGAGCGAGGAAACGGGGACCTAGTTACTGTCCCCTCAAGATCCACCCTCCCAGTCGCCCTGTGGGGAGAAAGAATATCCTAACCCCCGGTGGGTAACGATGAGGCTGGGAAGGGCGAGGTCTGCCTCTATCTTTCTTCGTAGTCGGGAAATATTCAGTTTCTCTTCTCTGTTAGAAGAGAGGGTTATGATGGGCACCTGAGAGACCTCCCCTATGCGGTGGCAGGCCTCCGGCCCCTTTAAAGGAGAAGATGTGGTATCCCCTTGAATGACCACCAATTGGGGAGAATAAGGGAGAAGTTGCCAGAGAGCCTGGTCTAGAGAATAGGTCTTTTCTACCCTATATCCCCTCCCCGGGAGAACCTCTTCTAGACGTTTCAAGGGGGCCAAGTCGCTCCCTACGGGTAAGATCCTTTTTTCATCGAATCTCATGTTACTGGGGCAGAAAACCGCTCACCTAATGCACCGCTATCCCACCCCTCAACCCAGGAGGATGGCTGGAAGATATCCCCACAAAAACGGCCCATGGAGACTAATGATTCGGCACTGGGCATCAGTGACGACGATCCCACAGTCTTGCTATCTAGGATCGCCTCTAGCCTCTCCTCCCCTTGCGCCTGTAGTAGAGGGGGCTTCTTTCGCATCCTGTTCCGCTGATCTTTCCGATCAGCCTCCTCCCCCTAGACAATAATTTATATGAATCCAAGGTTACTATGTTATTTTACGTTATTGATAATATACTACCAAAATCATCTCCTGTCAACTCCTTGGATGTTGAGACTGTTGAAAAGGTGGGATAGATTCCTTTGACAATCGATAATCTCTCCCCCAAACCGTCAGAATTTGAATGATTGTAGGGACAGAAAAATAGAAGGACTTACTGCGGATGCGATTTCTTTCCCACTATGCTAAACGAGGAGGTGTTTTTCAACATTCTTCGATGTTGACACTTCTCAACCAGGCTCTATAATATAAAGAGGATGGTAGAGGGAGGTTCGAGAAGACTGTGAAAAGAGCGTTGCTTCTCCTGCTCCTCATAGCCCTGACGGCAGAGGGGTTGTACCTTCTCGACTCCTCAGGCTACGCCCAAGAGAGGGGAACCAGGTACTTCCCGGAGACGGGCCATAATCTGCAAGGGGCTTTCTTCAACTACTTTCAAGAAAAAGGGGGCTTGGAGATCTTTGGCTACCCTATAACCGAGAAGTTTCAAGAAGACGGCTTCTTAGTTCAATACTTCCAGAGGACTCGCCTGGTCCTTACAGGATCCCGCGGGAAGATAGCGCCCGGAAGCCACGAGGTGAGACTTGCTCCCCTGGGCGAACTCTTGGGGCACCGGAGCCCGCCATTCAAGCCCACATATCACTTCCCTTACCGCTACTACCCCCAAACGGGCCATGCTCTCTCCTTCGCCTTCCTCGATTATTACGAGGCCCAAGGAGGGGAGGAGGTCTTCGGCTACCCCATCACCGAGCCATTTTTAGAGAGTGGTCTCATCGTCCAATATCTCCAGCGGGCCCGCATGGAGTGGCATCCCGATAAGAAGCGTGTCCAACTAGGCCTCTTGGGCAAGGAATATTTTCAGGCACGCGGATTGGATCCGGCACTTCGGGCACCAGTTGAACCCACCATAGAGGAGGTCACCCCAACCTCTCTCCTCCCCCAGGGGTCTGAGAGGGACTATATGAGGGTGAGAGGCACTAAGGGAGAAGGGCTCCAGTTACGAGAGGGACCTGGCTTTGCCTTCGCCACAGTTTATCTTCTGCCAGAGGGTACCTTGGTCAAGGTCATAGGGGGGCCGGTAGAAGCGAATGGCTACCGCTGGTGGCAGCTAACCTATGAGGGGTTAGAGGGTTGGTCCGCTGGGGTATGGCTCCAACCCTTAGGGGAGGGCGAAATCTCGCCCTAAGAGGATGGTGATATCCGCATCTTCGCCTTCGAAGGCAGTGAGGAACACTCGGTCGATACCTAGAAGGCCTGCTAGGTTCCGAGCCAATTCCATACTCTCCTCACGGCTGGTTAATGCCGTCTCCTCAAACTGGGGCGCTTCCAGATCGATGTATTTCTGAACATCGTAACCCCGTCGATAGAGGAGATCGGCCACCTCCTCCGCCAATCCAACCTGCGTCGTGTCATTCCTTATGACTATCCTCACCTCTTGGCCTTTGTTCTCCAGGCTGGCTAGAGGTATAGATGGGGCGAAGAGTTCTTCCAACATAGCCTCTATCCCCGCTTTGTTGGGCAGGAGGATCTGAGCCCCATCCAGAGTCACGAAGGGGGTGGTTAACGATTCGTCGATGGCCTTCATCTCTAGGCCATCCAGACCTATCTGGCTCCCCAAGTTGGCAAGGGCTAAAATCTCCAAGGGCTGAATATCGGTGGAGATGGCGTCAAGAGCGGTGTTGATCAAAGCCGGGAGGCGAGGCAAGAGGTTCAAATCAAGGGCTCGCCGAGCCAGGGCTCGAAGCGCTTGTTGCTGTCTCCTCATCCTCTCGAAGTCGTTTCTCCCATGGCGGGTGCGCACATACTGGAGGAGCATCTCCCCATCCATCTCTTGCCTCCCAGCGGGGATGTAGATGCTTTGATAGCCGTAATTATCATCAGGGAACATATCATCGCGGATGGGAGCCTCTACATCGATGGTTACCCCCCCGAGGGTGTTCACTACCTCTTTGAAACCCTCGAAATCGAGGCGTACGTAATAATCGATGGGGATCCCTAGATTGGCCTCCACCGTCTCTTTGACCACAGCAGGGCCCTGGCCGCCGTTCAATTCCCCATAGAAATGAGCCGTATTGATCCGCCCCTCTCCATAGCCGGGGATGAACACCCAGAGATCTCTGGGGATGGAGAGGATGACCGCCCTCCCAGCCACAGGGTCAAGGGAGGCTACCATCATAGTATCGGTGCGCGCTGCCCTCTCCCCCTCGTTCCTTCGGTCGGTGCCCAAGATCAGGATATTGACTCTCCCCTTTCCACCCCATTGGGGAAGCCCCTCTTGACCCTCCCCTGGATGCCCAGTGGTGAGGAGGGTGGAGGGTGGGGAAAAGGCGATCCTCCCTGGGGAGATCCTGACCACCGCTAAGAGATCACCTAGATAGGTGTGTGCTCGGTAACCGGTCTGAAAACCGGTTAGAAGAAAGGCGGCGAACAAGGTGCACCAGAGAAGGGCGCGCAGCCAAGGCGCACGGTGATGTCGGCGATGCAGGCTCGCCACTTAGTCCCTCCGTAGTCGGACCGATCTTATGAAGTTCTATCCCTCGCCAGCCTGGCGGCTATCATCAGCGATACCAAGCCTACCCCTAGGAGCAATGAGTCGAGGCCTCCCCAGCCGCTGGCCGGGAGCTCTCCACCCCCTGAGGGGACAGCGGTAGGTGTGGCTTGGCTAGTAGTAGGTGTGGGCGTAGTCGCCGCCACCACTAAGCTAGGAGTGGCGGTAGGAATTAACGCCTTCGTGGGTGTAGGAGTCGATAGAACCGGCAGCGTTTTGGTGGGAGCGGGGAGGGGAGCAGGCTCGCCCCCTCGCAGCCACCTTAACCCAAAGAAGCCACCGAGACCCACCAGCCCTAGGACCAAAAGTCCCGCTAGGACCATGGTCGATATGGCGAAGACCCGATTCTCTCTAGCCGCGATCATAAGAACCTCCTTTCCATCCTAAGTTCATTCTTGTCAACTTCCCTCCTCGTCGAGGAGAAAGAGCCCTTCGTACCTTTCATCACCTTCTAGGTTTCTCCAGAGAGCCTCCGCCTCGCCCTGCTCCACCCAATCGGAGGCCAGTCGAGCCAGGGAGGAAGTCTCTGGAGAGATCTGAGTGAAGGTGAGAAAAAGGAAATCACCCTGGACCATCACTTGGAAGCGTTGATCCAAGAAGTTTAGGGTATAGAGGCCGTTAGCCCATACCGGTACTTCGAAGCCCCCAGGGCCGTACTCGGTCTTGGAGCCGCTGGTGGTCACCACCGAATTCCCCCAGGGGTCGGTAATGGTAAGGCTAATCCCTGCGCGCGGGAAATTGCCAGCGATCCCTCGCAGGTCGGCGCGCACCTCCCGCCGCACGGTCATGGTCCACTCTCTATCTTCCTCAGGGTCCGGCGGCTCCTCTGGATCGTCTGGAGGAGCAGGAAGAGCTCTCAGGAAGGGGAGTAGTCCCTTCACCAGAGCGATGGTCTCCTCCCTGGTACCCATGGTTTTACTGTACCAAGCATCAGCGTCCAACCCGGAGAGGATCCAAGGGCAGACGGTGAAAAGATAATCCGGAAGGGGGGTCCCGTTGGAGAGGCGACCGGTCTTGAACCAGGCGAACATCTGCTGGTGATAGCGAGCATGGAGATAGTCGCCGATTATGGCGTACCGCCTATCCTGGGATGAACGATATTGCCAACCACTCTCCCCGCAGATCATAGGGAGAACAAAGCCCAACTCCTCCTCGAAGACCTTGGCGAAAGCCAGAAACCCCAGGACTCCGTTATAATCGTCGTGGATGGTCTGGCCAGGGTTCTTCCCCTCCTCTCGCCACCGATTCACCTCTTCGATGGGAGCCACGAACTCCCACTCGGGGTGTTGGACCGGGATGCCCTCTTGGTTGACGCCATCGTAGGGGTAATTGGGGGGGTGGTTGAGGCCATAGTTGTGGGGACAGAACCAAGCCCGCCCCCAGAGATGCATCACGCCCCGCCGCCTCGTCTCGGCAATCACCTCCCGCAATAGACCTACATCCAAAACCTGCAGCCCCGGATAGCCTCCAGCGTCGTATACAGCGAGGGCGTTATTCACCCACTTGCCGACGAAGAGGGGGAGATCGGGCTGTCCATCGGACCATTCCCGATCATCCGAGGGCTCGTTGTAGATCTGGATATAGGGGGGAACACCGCAATCCTGCAGGACCCTTACATCCCGCACAAAATCGTACCCTCGATCTATGAGAGTATACGGTCTCACCACTGGCATGATCCCCTGGGGCCAGAAAAGCCGGATGGCCCTCTTCAGTTGTATCTCATCTTGGGGAACGAGCAGCACCCACTTGAGGCCTAAATCTTTAACCCGACTCACATCTTCCGCCAGAGCCTCCTCGCGGAAGTCAAGGCCCAGGTGTATCCCTAAGCCGTTATCCTCCGGCGGTCTCGGCCATTCCCAGAGCCCCATATGAAGGATCTCGGGGGAGAGATCGACCACCGGTAACTCATAGGTGCTCCCCTGAGCCAAGGTTTCGATCCCGGGATAATAATGTCGCAGGATCTCCTCATAGGTAGCCCCCTCTTCGGCCATCTTCATCGCCCCTCTCTGACACATCCCCACCCCGTGCCCATACATAGATTTGTATCCACAGATACAAGTCACGGAACGGCAGTAGGGAAGGGCGTGTACCCACACATCTTCGCTGTTCCTCGTCCTCCCATCGCAGTGTCCGAAGTAGAAGGCACCGATGATCTCATCGTCATAGGTGGCCACGATGTCTTTGGTCTCCTCCACGGCTCGGTCTGTCCTTTCATGGTGGGTGGGAGACCAGACCTGACAGTGGGTGGTAGTGCAGATGTCGGCACCCCTCTCCCTATGGCGAGGATATTTCACCGCGTTGGCAGCATAGCAGCGGGCGGCCACAGCCTGGGCCTTCAGAGCCTCCAGAGGAGCGTTCTTGCCCATCTCTCGGGGTAGAACACCCTTCAAATACTCCTCCAGGTCCATCACCTCGACCCCGCCATCCTCTCCTTCGGATACTTCGCAGAACACCCTGATCTTCTCCGGGAGATCGACCCGGAATCGGCGGCTTTCTTTGGACATCTCTTGAAGAGCGGTTATGGAGGCTTTAAGCACCAGTTCTCCATCAGGCCGGCACCAGCGTTGTTGGGCGACGGGGTTAGCATCCTCAGCCGCTAAGAGCCAGAAGGCGTTATTAAAGAAGTAGTTGGGCACCTCCCCTCGCATCATCATCTGAGAGATCTGGGCGCTGCGCTGAGCGTGGGTGGCCTCGTCGATGGGAGGAAAATCGGAGGAGGAACGATCGCCCAAAAGCAGGCCGTTTGCCGCCCCTATGAGGGGAAGCGAGCGGCCCACCTTCTGGCGGATGATCTCGTCGTACCATTGGAAGAGGTAAAAACCGCGATGGTCCTCGCAGCCAGGGAGACTCTGGTAGGGCTGGGCACAAGACCACTGGATCTTGCCCCCCTTCCCCCAGGTCAAGGGTTTATTGAAGGCGTAATTCTCGATGGCTACCGCCATCTTCCCATAGAGACCTCTCTTCTTCCGACGGTTCAAGATATCAAGACAGGCTTCCAGAAAAACCGTATCCCAAAAATCTCCCCCGGGGCTCAAGGGCGGGAAGAGGGGAACTATCCCCTCCACCTCATGCATCGTCTCCAGGCAAGGGATCAAGAGGTCCATGAAGTGCTCCGGCAGATCCTCCTCCCATTGGGGCCATCTGGGGATCAGATTAGGCTCCTTAAAGGGAGAGATATAGTGAACCCCCCAGGAGGCGTACTTTTCGCAAAGGTCCCGCAACTCATCCTGCTTGAGGAAGGTTATGTAGGGAATGGATATCTGCACAACGGGCTCTATATCTTGCTCCAAGAGCCCCCTTATGAATGAGGCCGGTATCGATCTGCGGGGGTGGGAGGGGAGCACCAGCCAACTGGCGCCCATGCTTTTCAGCAAGGGCAGGAAGGTGTCGAGATAACGGTCGTCGTAATGGTGAAAATCAGGGAACCAGTGGAACCCGATCCCTGTATCCTCTCTCGGTCTTGGGTAGTCTCGTATACGCACTATCCCCTCCTCGTCAATCCTGCGGGATGATCAACTCTTGTCCAATATCGAGAATCGTATCCTCGGAGAGACCGTTAGCCTCCATAAGGGCTTCCACCGTTACCCCAAACTCTAGGGCGATGCTCCAAAGGGTATCGCCAGGCACCACCGTATAATAGATGATGCCCTGGGGAGAAGAGGTAGGCTGAGGTGTGGCTTCTTCAAGAGCCAGGGGAATGAGCAACTCCTGCCCCACATCTAAGATGACATCCTCGGAGAGGCCGTTGACCTCCAGGAGAGCCTCCACCGTTACCCCAAACTCTAGGGCGATAGACCATGGGTTATCCCCCTCCTCTACCGTATAGGTGATGTATGGTGGTAGCGTAGGCGTGAAGGTTGGGGCCAAAGTGGGCGTAGGCAGGCTAGAGGTTGGAGTAGGTGTGGGAGTGGGCGGGATAGGCCTGGCCCGTGAACAGCCAAACCCCAGTAGTATCAGCAGTAACACCAGTCTTCTTTTCATCTTCATCTCCTCCACTTCTGCGTCGTTTTTAGGGCCTCGTAGGTGGGGCGCAACGCGGCGCGCCTCTGTTCTCCCACTCAAGACGATCCTGTCTCGCCAAGGTATGAACTCTTGCTCATTCGGCTGGATTAGACCTGTTCAGAAAAGCCCATGCTTTTCGATAGTCTCCTCTCCGGATATGCCCATCGTCCGGGGATGCTCTTCCGCCGTTCAATACCGATTGCCGAAAGTAGTCTCCAGATCGATCTCTTCCACTGCATCCTCACCTTCCCCACTTCTGCATCGCTTTTAGAGCCTCGTAGGCGGGACGCAACGAGCCATCGGGGTAGGTTAAAAAGTACCCTTCATCGCTCTCCGTCCAGCCGGGATCAGCCAGAGGAGGGGCCACCATCATCTTCGCCCACCTCGACCAGTTGTCCCTAGCCCACCTATAAGCCCTCACCAGGTAGTCGGCTTGCTCTTCCTCGGTGACAGCGTGCCATCTATGCTTATCGGTGCTCCATCCGAACTCTGTGACCGCCACCTTCTTTGCCTCATCGCCGTTTTCCACCATGATGTGGCGTAGATCCTCAACCCGACGGAAACAGAAAGCCCGGTGCTCTCCCCAAAGGGGGCTTTTGGCCACCTGTTCGGGGCTCACCTCAGGCGGAGCTCCAAAGCCTGACGCGCTCACCCCTAAGAGATCGAAATACCGCCTTCCCCCCGCTTGGTAGATCTGGCGCAAGAAGAGATCGTCGGGGATGGCTACTGGCAATCCAGTCCCCGTGGGTGCGAGGCCCGCGGAGATGACCAAGGCTTCGGGATCCGCGGCCTTGATATTCAGATAGGCCACTCGCAAGAGAGCCACATATTCCGCCGCGTTTGGACGTCCCCATCGAGAGGCTAGGTTCGGCTCCCTCCAGATCTGGTAGGCTTCTATCCTCCCTCGATAGCGACTGGCCAGGGCGTAAAGGAAGTCGCCGAAGTCACGGTAGTTCTCTGGAGGGGAGTCGGCTGGCCCCTCGGTCTGAGCCCAAGAGGGCGGAGAATCGACCAAGGCGATAATAGAAAATCCCCCCAGAGCCTCCACCACCCCATCGGCCACCCTCCAGTCGAATATCCCCTTCCCCACCTCCATCTCCCGCCAGGGAAAACCTTGCCTCACCCAGATAAATCCCGCCTCCCTGGCCAACCGAGCCTGCTCATGGCTCTTCTCCCCCCAGGCTGACAACCCCACACCATACTCCAAGGTGGCTGTCTCCGAGGCAATCGGAAGAGCAGATGAGCGAGCATAAACTTCGGAGATAGTGGTCGAGTCCGGGATAGTTAACTTTTGACCTACGTATATGAAGTGGGGGTTAGAGAGGCCGTTAGCCCGCATCAACGCCTCCACCGAAACTTCGAACCTCCTAGAGATGGTATAGAGGGTATCCCCGTATCGGACGAGGCAATCAGTTGACCGCTCCTGGGTAACGATAGAGGTTGAAGAGGGGATGGTTAGCCTCTGCCCTACATAGATGAGAGGACTGGTCAAACCGTTGGCTGCCATCAGGGCCTCTACAGTCGTCCCGAAGCGGTTAGCGATGGAGAAAAGCGTATCTCCCCACTGTACGATATAGATAGTGGGCCCGGCTATCTCACCTGGAGCGCCCATAACCGGCAGGGCAATCGTAGTCAAGCCGAAGGCCAAAATGAGAGCCGCTATTCCACCCCTCATCGCACACCCCCTCCGGCGAAGAGAAAACCCAACAGGCACCCCAAAAGATAGGAACAAACTAGGAAGAGGAGCAAAGGACGTACCCCGAGCACCCTCTGGGTCATGAAGGCCAAAACTCTCCAAAAGAATAAGGCAACCATCCTTCCCTTCACCTCGAAACGGAGACTTTGAGGACTTCGCCGTCCTTATCGGCGACAACCCGCACCACCTGCAGAAGATCGCCTCCCCCAGCCACAGGGAGCCTCTTCCTAAAGGTATAAACGTACCTCCCCTGAGAAGCGGAAACCTTGGGTTGCACATCCTTCATCTCCGGAAACTGGCTGTAGATATACCCTTTTACCTTCGACGCTCTCCCCTTAGACATCGCTACTCCTTGAACCAAGATCCAGCCCTCTTCCGTCGGATGAAAGCTGGGATATCTAGATCGGTCTCGGCCACGAAGGGGCGTTGTGTGGCTGGCTCTACCAGTTCTGAGGTCTCCACGAACCATGAGGGCGACCCCCGCTTTTCATCGACGAGGATCTGGAGCGGCTCATAAGCCCATTCATCCCCTTCCATACCCACAGCGATAAGGGTCACCTGGATACGCCCTGTTAGTTTGGGATCAACCGTAGCCCCCACGAAGATATTAGCCCCCGGATGAGCCGCCTGGGCTATCGCTTCCACAGCCTGGTCGATATCCCAAAGGGCAAGATCGTTCCCCCCGGTCACGTTGATGAGGAGACCCTCGGCTCCGGCGATGGAGCGGATATCGGTGAGTGGGCTCACCACTGCCGCCTCGGCTGCGGCCACCGCTCTACCCTCCCCCCGACCATGGCCGATAGACATGAGCGCCACCCCAGCACCGTGGAGGATGCTCCTGATATGGGCGAAGTCCAAGTTGATGAGCCCTGGGCTGGTCACCAATTCGGAGATCCCCTGCACCCCCTGTCTTAAGACGTCATCGGCGATGCGGAAGGCGATATCCAGCGATATGGTGGCGTCGATCAACTCCACCAAGCGATCGTTGGGGATAGCGATCACGGCATCTGCCCTCTCCTGCAGGGCCTCCAGCGCTTCTTGGGCCACCCTCATCCGCAACTTCCCCTCGAAGGCGAAAGGCTTCGTCACTACGACGATGGCTAAGGCCCCCTCTTGGCGCGCTATCTCGGCCACCAGAGGAGCGCCACCGCTTCCCGTCCCTCCCCCCAGCCCCGCAGCGATGAAGATGATCTCCGCCCCCCCAAGCGCCTGGATGAGGTCGTCCTTGCTCTCCCCGGTGGCTTGGGCTCCTAGGGCCGGATCTCCGCCCGTCCCCAGACCCCGGGCACAATCGGGGCCCAACAGGATCTTGCAGGGCGCCTCCGAGAGGTAAAGGGCCTGGGCGTCGGTGTTGGCGGCTATGAACTCCACCCCGGCGATCCCCACCTGGATCATCCGGTCCACGGCGTTCGAGCCGCCCCCGCCGATCCCTATCACTTTGATGAGAGTTCCGTTCTTCATAAGGCTACTCCAGGGACTTGGCCTCTAACATCAGTCGCTCACCCAGACTAGCGAACCACTGCCCCAAGATCTCCAACAACTCTTTGAGGAGAGCGCGGAGAGCATCCCCTAGCAGGTTTTCCTCCTGGGGCAATCTCTCCCCCCCGCCCACCTCTATCCCTATCGGACCTAAGAGGTTGTTCCCCTCCTCGCTCTCCACCACCAGCCCCTCCTCAACTCCAGCGTTGTAAGCATCCACATAGAGGTAGAATTCATGGCTACCCGGCGCAAAAGCGCCCACAAAATCGCTATATTCCGCCTCTTGCGCGGTGAGGGTAACAGCCTCGCCGGCTTCCAGCCCGGGGATATACCAGAAGAGCCCGCTCCCCAGTTCCATGCTCATGGAGTTGACGAAAGGCGGCTCTTGCGGGTCGATATACAACCCCGTCCAAAACCCCTCTCCCGTCGGAGCCTGGCCTACGTTGGCTATGGCCACGGTGATGGTGACCGGCTCCCCCGACTTCGGCTCCTCAGGGAGGAGGGAGAGGCCCTCTACCACTAGATCTGGCAACCCCTGGGCCTCAGGCGTAGGCGTCGTCTCAGGCGTAGGCGTCGTCTGGATCGCTTCGGGGAGAAGATAGGCTGGGCTTACCCCTTCGTTCCCCGCCAGATCCTTGATTCGGAACCGTATCCAGCCTTGACCGAACGATCCTCGGGCGGTGATGAACCCTTCGCTGCTAACTAACGCAGTCTGCCACTCCCCCCAACTTTCATCATCTTCCGACAGGGAGTACTCGGCGCTCTCCTTATCCAGCCCCGAGAGCCCATCGGAGACCTCAACCAGGGCCTGGGATTGGCTCCAGGCCTCAAAGCCTGACCATCCGCCAGGAGGGGTCATATCCAAAACTATGGTGTCCGTGTAAACGGGAGAGCGGTTCCCCATCCCATCGCGGAACCGGACCCCTACCGTCTTCATCCCTTCCCCGGGAGAGAGAGCCCACTCTTTGAGGGAAGCGAACTCTTCCCAAGGAGTGAACCGCTCCGCTCCATCCTGAGTGAAGCGCATCTCCTCCACGCCGCTCCCCTCATCTTCGGACTTCAGAGTGAGGGTCACCGTAGGCTGAGAGGTGAAATCCAGTCCCTCTTCTATGGCCAGCGTGCCCGTGGGAGGGGTATTGTCCACCTGCAAGGAGTGGCTCACCTCCGTGCTCCTCCCGCCAGCACCCTGAGCCAGGGCCAGAAGCAGATGCTCCCCCTCAGGATACTCTCTTGTATCCCAAGACCACTCTAAGGGGGAGGTGCCTTCGGCTACCGGCTCTCCATCTATATGTATCGCCAACCCGATGGTGCTGGGGCTGGTGCTTGTCACCCGTACCGTAACCTCACCCCTTACCATCTCTCCCTCTCCGGGGCTCTCTAGGGTCAACCTGGGGTCGTGGGCTAGAAGTTTCTGCCAGGTGAGTTCCCGGATACGGGATATTTGCTGATAGAGTCGCTCTCCCGGGCAGGAGGTTTGGAGTAGATCTCGATGCCCCACGATATTGGGGATCTCCCGGTCGATGAAATAAGACTCTTTTCGGGGATCGATACCGTACCGGTCCGCCTCCCAGGCTATTAGATCGGCCAGGGCCTGCTCCATCTGAGGGGTGATATCGGTGCTGGTGAAATCTCCCAGGAGAGCGATGCCGATGCTGCCGTAGTTGTACCGGCGGGCGTGGGCCCCCACCACACCGTCGCCCCCTCTTCTTCCCTCGTATATGTTCCCCTGCCAATCTACGAGGAAGTTATACCCTATGTCTCCCCAACCCAAAGTTACCGCATGGTAGTAGAAGACCGCCCGCACCGCAGCCGCAGGGTCAGGGCTGAAGTTGCTGGTCACCGTATGGTGGACGACGAACTTTTGCGGCCTCTCGTACTCTGGCTCTGAGTTAGTCAATGACTCGTCCGCTCCCCATCCAGCCCGAGAGATGATCGGCGATTGGGGCACTCCAGGGGTCACCTCCTGGGGCAGTACCATAGCCCTCGCCTCCTCGATGGTGGGGCCTTTTCGCGAATCGATATAGACGAGAGTTATCCCCTCCAAAGTAGGGGAGATCGAAGGGTCGGCGGTGGATAGAGAGACTCGATATTGGAGATGCCTGCCCGGGGGAACCATGATGAGCGCCCCGCGACTTTCCCCCATATCTGGGGCCAGATCTTCATCCAACCTCATCTCCATCCAATCGGTCCAAGAGGAGTTATCCGCGCTGCTCCTCACCTCAACTTTCAGACTCGTTTCTGGCGGCAGGCTGGCGATCCAACGGGAACCCAAGGCGTTGAAAGGAAAAGGCATCTCTTTCACCACGGAGATGAAACTCCCTTGGCGTTCACCTGGCGCCAGGCGAACTTCTCCACCATCGATCTCGGTTATCTCTGTTCCCAGGCTCTCTCCCTCTCGGAAATCAGAAGCCGAGGTCTGGACCCATT
The DNA here is from genome assembly GCA_964383935.1 of uncultured Anaerolineales bacterium. Lineage (GTDB taxonomy): Bacteria > Chloroflexota > Anaerolineae > UBA7937 > UBA7937 > UBA7937. The sequence continues at coordinate 54,296 of CAYLIE010000011.1, forward strand.
CTCCGACAGTCGGCCCCTGGGATTGGGGGCGCAACACCGTTTCTGGCCTTGGAAGGGCGTATAACCCTAGAAGGATCAGAAAGAGAGAAATTAGGGCCAGAAGTATCCTTCTCATCGCTTTCTCCCCCCATCAGGCTGCAAAACGAGCAACTGCTCGCTTACCCTCTCGGCGATAGAGATCGCTTCCTCTTCCGTCTCCAGCATCAAATCCCGCCACAGACGGGGGTCCCATATCTCCAGATGGGAATCGAGGCCCACAATCAGCGTTTCCCCCTCCAATCGGGCATACCTCCTTAGGCTTTCTGGAACAAACAGATAACCCTTCTCGCTCAGTTGACACTCTTGGGCCTCGGCGAAGAGAAAGCGGCCTAGAGCCCGGGCATCAGCCCGGCTGAACGGGAGTCGATGGAGTTCTTCCACCAAACTTCGCCACTGAGAGAGGGGGTAGGTCCAGAGACATCCTCCCAACCCCCGGGTGAGCACGAACCCTAGTGCCAACTGGGGGCAGAGTTCCGGGGGCACCTTAAGATACCCCTCACCATCCCACTCGCCTTCATATGTACCTAGAAACATCGCGAAGCCTACTCCAAGAGTTCACCCTTTGGCCCCGAGGCCAGCGTCTCTTTCAATTCCGCTTTGAGGAGATCGAGAGCATGCTCCAACCGCAAATAGATCTGATAGGTGCGATTCTCCGCCTCCCGGACGATCCGTTCGGCCTCCCTCTCCCCCTCTTGGATGACGCTCTGAGAGCGGATTTCTGCCATCCGCATCAGTTGGTTCTCTTCCAAGATCAGAGCCGCCTCCTTCTCAGCCCGCTGGCGGATCCTCACAGCCTCCGCCTGAGCATCGGCGAGGACCTTATCCTCTGATTCGATGATCCGTCGAGCGGCCACCACCTCCCCGGGCAGTGAAGTGCGTAAGAGATCGATCAACTCCAAACACCTCTCCCTATCTATCAGACCTTGGGAGGTCATGGGGATGCCGAGTCCCGCGGCGATCACCCCTTCCAGTTCGTCTATCAGTTTCCCTAAGACCACCTGTCGTCCCTCGACCCTCGCCGCTCCCTTTCCCAGAGGCACACTTTTGACAACTCTTTCCATTTCCACCCCCTCAAAGGTTCCGGAACCGTTTGCCCGCGTGGGCTAACCCGTCCAAGATCCGCTTGATCTCTTCCCCATCCAGGCCCGAGACCCGCTCCACCCGACAACCGTTGGCTCGGAGATCAGCCTCCACAGCCTCATCGACGCCCTGGGAGTTGCCGATGATGGTCACATAGTGAGCGGAGGCGGCCTCTTGAGGATCGAAGCCACAAGTGGGCAAAAACCGCTTCACGTAGTTGAAGGTCACCTGCCAATACCGCTCCGAGACCCCCCATTCCCAGCGAGGGAAGAGAAGATAGTGATATATACCCTTCCTCTCTCCGCTGGAGAGTTTCTGGAGAAGTGGGGCGGGCTCATCTTGTAAAGACCGCTGCCAGAACTCCTTGAGAGCCTGGACAGCCAGGACTCTACCTCCATCAGGCTTATACCAAGCCTTAGGGGAGCCCTCCTGCGACGCCAGCAAGCCGAAGGAGGTACTAAGCAGGTGTCTGGGAAGCCCTTCTTGAAGCCTGGCAGCCGAGGCTACGATCCCTTCCGCATTAACTTCATCCTGCTCTCGGGGCTCGTCGTCCGTCACCAAGAGGGGTAGAGACCGCCCCACCTCTTCATTGATGATCCGGTCGTATCGCTCAAACGTATAGAGACCCTGTCCTTCCCCGAAAGGAGGTGCCTGCACGCAGACCACCAGGGTCTCGAAGAGGAACTCTTTCTGAGAGCGAATCGCTTTCAACATCTCTCTCAGAAAGGCCGAGTCTTGGTAGTTCCCTCCCGATCGCAGGGGGGGAAGCGAGGGGCAAAGCCCGGCTTCTTGCATCCGTTCGAGACAAGGGATAAGCATTTCCATGAACCGTTTGACTAATTCCAGCTGGCTCCAATCATTCCAACTCCATTGGCCCATCATATTGGGCTCATAGTAAGCGTAGAGATAGCGAATACCTACTTGAGCGTACGCCTCTATGACGCTCCTGAGCGTATCCTGATTGAAGGGCTTGATCTTGGGGGGATGGAGGCCGATAACCGGCTCGATATCGTTGAGTTGAAGCTCCTGGATGAAGAACCGAGGGATAGGGTGGGCACAATCCGATAGCAAGATCAGCCAACTGACCCCCATCGCTTTCAGTTCCGGGATCCAGAAGTCCAGATCGTCCTCCCCATAGTGACGGGGGTCTCTATAGTAGCGAAAGCCGATGCCGGTATCGCTTTTCGGTCTTGGATACTCCTCTAGCCTCATCGTTACCCTACTTAGAGATCGCTACCTTCAACACGTTGCCCCCCTGGTCGGTGGTGACTCTGAATATCTGTTTCAACGTCCCGTCTCCAGCGAGGGGAGCAGATTGCTCGGAGGTGAAGACCAGATTAGGCGGTACCCTCTTCACCCCTAAGGGCGCCTGGCGCAGAAAGCAACCCCCATCGCAGTTACAATCCTTTGCGCAGAGGCTCTGGGAGGACACTTTCAGCTCCAACCTGGCCATGAAGGGGGCCTTTTCTGCGAGATGTTTGCGCACCTTGACCACCACCTCTTCATCCACCTCTACGCTATCCTGGACCCTCATCCCACAAACCACGGAAGGACAAGAGATCTCCCCCTGTGAGATCTGCTTTGAAGGGGAAGCGACGATGGAGGCTTTTAGGCTCGGGTCTCCATAGAGCACGAAACTCAAAATAGTCTTTTGATCTTCGCCATCGAGGAAGCCCTGCCGTTCAGCCATCTCCTCCACCAGACCTAACTTGGCCCTCAGGAGAGCCTCTCCTATGCTGAAGCCCCGCTTCAGCCCCAGCCAAAGGTTTCGCCCCAAAAGATCGGCCCCGGAGAGAGGAGGTACAAGGGCCCCATAGGCCATTCCCGTGGAGCCTATCACCGCCTTGGCTCCCTTAGCCAGGAAAGCGAGGGGGATAGAGGAATCGGTGCTGCCCTCTCGCAGGTGGGCCCCGTAACAAGCCTCGCTGTAGACCACCGCCCCGGAGACCTCCGCCCAAGCCAGGTTTAAGGGGGTCAAGGCGATGGGAAAGTCGACTTCCTCGCCTGAAGATGAATGACCATACCAGTAAGCAGCCTCTTTCACCCCGTGGAGGTTGAAATAGGCCAGAGGAGGAACCTGGGTATGTCGCTCCAGGAACTCCTGGTCGGTGAAAGGAGGGGATATCTCCAACCCTTTGGAGTTGCCGATGGCCTCAAAGACCGTCTGAGAGGCCTCCTGCCATATCTCCGCCGAGAGGCCAAGGCTAGAGGGGCTTCGACGCAGCCCTCTTATTACCCCGGCCACCATTCCGGCTAGCCTCCCTTTTGAGGCTTCCCCATGGCCCTCGATGGCCACATCCAAGAGCGAAAGCAAAATATCTTCCTTCTTCCCATCGGGTATCCTCCCCACCGCCCTCTGAGGAAGGAGGAAGTTGTCGTCCCGCGAGGCGTAGGGGTTATCGGTCCATACCTCCGACTCCCCATCGTCAGCCGGGTTAGGTAAGCGGCAGAAGGGGATGATATCATCGCCCCCCACAAGGAGCAGGAACTTCGCTTCCCTTCCTTCGGCTTGCAACCTCTCGTCGATCTCATCGATGAGGGCTTTAACGGCCCAGGGATCAGTGGGGTCCACGGGCTCTAGACCATCAAGGGTGCTACCTTCATCCACATAGACCCTCTTCACCTGGAGGCCCTTGGTTGCCCTCTCCAACTCCGCTAGTCTCTCTTCGAGACGTATAAAGCCATCGGGCCCATACTTCTCCGCCAGCCTGGACTTGCTAGTGACGATGAGCTCCAAGGGCCTAAGCGAGGGGGTATCCTCCCTCAAGGAGGGAATCACTATCGTCTCGCTCTCTTCTACGCTCTCTCCTGGAGCCTCTTCTGATTCGGTTTGCCCCTCATCAATAGGTAGTTGGTGGGGCCACTCCTCAGTGGCCAAGGGGTCTACAACTTCCACCGGCTCGTCCTCTTCGGCGACCACTTGATCGGGCCGTCCCTCAAGAGGCGTCACAGCCGCTTCGGGCCCGATCTCTTCCTCAACATCAGGTATCTGATCCGCCTCCTCTCCAGCCAGGAGGCCGGCCGGAACCTCTTTTTTGCCCCCTTCGACATCTATCTCCTCCTTACGATACCCCTCACCTCCCAGAAGAACCTGGAGTTCCTCAGGACCAGGGGGTAAGCCCTCTGGGAGAGGGATCTCCGCATCCATCTCCAGGAAATCCGAGTGGAGACCCCCAAAGAGCTCTCTCGCCACCTTCATGCTGGGATCCAGTGTCTGGGCCTCATGGAGCAAAGAGGCACCTTTCATCTCGCTTCCCTCTCGAAGGAGGATATCGGCCAGCATCAATTTGGCCGGGAGGCAGGAGGGGTGGCGTTCTTCTAAACTGGCCAGGATCCGCTTCGCTTCTCTCCAACGCGCACCCCTCCACAAAGCCTCGGCCAAAACCAACGTATGTCTCAGCCCCTCTCCCCCACCGGGAAGAGGGTTCATCTCCGTCGTGGCTTTCCCGGCTCCCGGCCCCTGGCTCAAGTCGCCTGCCCCAAGACGTGCCAGGCCGGGGTACCAGGACGGGCTGGCGAGTACCGGGGCAGGCTGCTGCGTGCCAGGGCAGACCCTGGCCGGCAAGCGGGATAAGAGCCGAAGTCCCTGCAAAGCCTCGTAATTCGCCGGATCGACAGCCAGGACAACCTCACCTTGTCGGCGCGCTTCCTCCAGTTCCCCTCTCTCGGCCAAAAGGTTGCCCAAGAGGAGCCGTGCCTCCAGATGGTAGGGGAGATGAGCAAGGAGATGGCGTAAGATAGCGATAGCATACCGACTGTCCCCCAGACTCAGGCTAAGCCGGGCGATGCCTATGAGTTCTCTGGCTTTCATGATCCCTCTCTTCATGCGGTCTGCAGGGCTCCATTTACCCAGGCCAGGGCGCTGGTGGCCGCCAACTGCTTATAGGCAGCGGCGTTGTTGGGCTGGAGTCGCACCGCCTCTCGGAACATCGATGCCGCCTCTGGGTACTGCTTCAGTTGCTTGTATAGCAGTCCGGCGTTGTAGAAATAGTCTCCATTTTGAGGATCGGCCTGAGTGGCCCGCAGGTACTCCTCCAAAGCCTGGTCATACCCCCCTTGCTCCTCATAGAGCCTACCCAACTCGTTGTGAGCCGCGCCACTGGTGGGCCGCAACTCGATCATCTTCTTGAAGTGGGCCATCGCCTTTTCTGCATGTCCCAACTCACGGCATAGGTTGCCGATCTTCTTATGATAGATCCCCTCTTCGGGCGCCGCCTCGATGGCCTGATGATAGGCTCGGAGCGCCTCCTCATACCGGTTCTGCGCCTTATAGATCTCGGCCATGGCGTCATAGGCGGGCGAGAACTCTGGCGAGAGTTCCACAGCCTTCCTAAGTTCCTCTATCGCTTCGTGATATTGTCCCAATTTTCCTCGAATCACACCCACCCGATACCGGTAGTTGGCGTTCTGGGGCGTGACCTCTACAGCCCGCTTATAGTTTTCCAGTGCCTCGGTGAGCCTACCAGAGTTCTCATAGAGCCCCCCTAGATGCTCATAGGCCGGGACATAGGCCCCGCCTAATCTCAGAGCCTCTTGGAAACTGGTGATCGCTTCCCGCTTGTGTCCCTGCTTCTCCTGGATCGCTCCCAGGTTTATCCAGTGCATAGGCTCCTGGGAGTCCAGTTCCAGAACCCGCCGGTAGGCTTCTTCTGCTTCCTCGTACCGCTTTTGCCGCTCATAAGCATCGCCCAGTTCGGCGTATAGGCGGCTGTCTCCCGGCTGTAACTGAATAGCTCTCTTTAGGTGCTCCAAGACCTTATCGTAGCGTCTCATCTGGCGATAGGCTGAAGCGGCATGGTGGTGGTATTCCGCCCTCTGGGGTGCCAAATCCACAGCCTTGAGATACTGCTCCAGGGCCGACTGGAACCTCCCATCGATCTCGTAAAGTTCGCCCCAAGCGTCCCGCCATTCCGCCACCTGAGGGGCCATCTCCACCGCCCTCTCCAAAGCGGATATGGCTTGAGGGTAGTTTTGCATCCTCTTATGCGCCACGCCTAGAGCGTAAAGATAGAGGCCCTCCTGAGGAGCCAATTCTGTGGCCTCCTCGAAGGCCGCCAGAGCCCTATCCCACCGACCCATCTTCTCATAAGTCCGTCCCAGCTCATATTGAGTGCTCGCCTCCTGAGGGGCCAGGGCCTGAGCGGTCTGGAGTTCTCTCAAAGCCTCTTCATCTCTCCCCATCTCCCGATAGGCAACCCCCAGACGGCGACGGTGAGCGGCGCTCCGAGGCTGCAACTCCAACGCCTTCTGGCACTCTTTTATAGCGTTAGTGTGCTCCCCTTTCAGGGCATAGACGATCCCCAACTCGCCGTGAGCAGCCGCGAAGTCAGGCCGGAGAGCCAGCACTTCCTGAAAGGCAAAGGCGGCTTTAGCGTACCAACCTAACTTCCGGGCTACGGTTCCTGCCTGGAACCAATGTTCAGGGCTGCGGGTCACTCTCGCCACTTCCTCATATTTCGAGTAGGCATCTTCTAGTCTTCCACCGACCTCGTATACCTGCCCCAAGTAGAAGGAGAGATCGAGATCCTCGGGGTCGAGGGCCAAAGCCTGCTCCAGAGCGGAAGAGGCCTCCTGGGGACGTCCCGCCTCCATAAGCGCCTTCCCCAGGCTGCGTTGATATATCGACTTTTTAGGGGCGATGGTTGCCGCCCGCTGATAGGCCACCGCGGCCTCCTCATAGCACCTTTTCCCCTCCTGCGCCATGCCCAACAGGTACCAGCCCTCATCCTCCCCAGGGTCGAGAGCGGTCGCCTTTCGGAGAGCCACTAGAGCCCCATCCCAGCGGCCCAAAGGAACGAGGATGCCACCCAGGGAACGGTGATAGGCTGCCTGGTCCGGCTTCAGGGTAGCCGCCTTCTCATACTGAGCCGCGGCCTCCTGATACCGCTTCTGTCCCCCATAGATCTCCCCCAGTTGATAATGGGCCTCCGCTTCTTGGGGGTCGAGAGAGACCGCCTTCTTCAAAGTAGCAAGGGCCTCATCCTCCCGCCCCAACTCTAGGAGGAGGGCAACCAGGGAAAGATAGCAAGTAGAGCGGTTGGGAGCCAGGGTGGCCGCCTTCTGGTAGGGGGCTAACGCCTCTTCCCGGCGGCCTTGTCGCTGATATAGGGTCCCCAAGGCGTGGTGAGTCTGGGCATCCTGGGGATCGAGGGTTATCGCTCTCTCCAACGCTTTCTTAGCCTCCTGATACCTCTCCATTCCTAGGAGGAGAAGCCCCCGCTGACGGTGACACTGGGGATCCCGGGGGGTCAAACTCACTGCCTTCCCCGCCTCCTCCAGAGCCTCTTGGCTTCTCCCTTCTAATTCGAGGATCTTAGCCAGGTTAAGATGGGCTTTTGGATCATCAGGTCTCAAAGCCACCGCCTTTTCCAAGCAAGCCCGGGCTCGATCTTTCTTGCCCAGTCGACTCAAAATCTGTCCCAAGCGGCCATAATGTTCCGGCTCAGCCTCAGCCACGCGCTCATGCTGTTCCAAAGCCTCCTCATCCCAACCCCGCGCCTCGAAGAGACGTGCCAACTCGCCGCGCAGCGAGGGATCATCTGGAGCGACGCTGACCGCCTCTTCCAAGACGGCGATAGCCTCATCCTGGCGACCTGCCTCCCAGAGGGCCCGTCCCAACCATTGATAGTACCGAGACTCATAAGGAGCCAACTCCACAGCCTCTCGATACTGGGACAACGCCTTCTCCTTCTCCCCCTCTTCCTTGTAGAGGCTCGCCAACTGGTAATGCAACTCCGCCTCCTGAGGAGCCAAAGCCACGGCCTTCTCCAGAACGGCCCTGGCACCGGCCAGATCGTTCTGGTTTCGCAAAGCCAAACCCAGGCTGGAGTGGAAAGCCGCATTCTCCGGGGAGAGAGCTACCGCCTGGCGGTAGAGGCGAACGGCCTCCTCTATATCTCCTTTCGCCTCGCATATGATCCCTAGTTGATGATAGGCCTCGGCATCGGAGTCCAACGCTTTCTCCAACTCTCGTTGGGCTTCTTCTATCCTCCCCCGGCGGTAGAGGAGGACGCCTTTGAGGCGATGATAGCGAGGAACCTCCGGCTCCAAGCGGATGGCAGCCTCGTATTCCTGCTTGGCTTCTTCAAGCCTCCCTTGGAGCTCGTAGATCTGGCCCCTCTCGGCGTGCAGTTCACCGGAGTCATAACCCTGGGCCAAAAGATCATCCAGTTCCTCCAAGGCTCGCTCATACTCTCCCAACCTCCGGTAGACAGCCACAGCCTTCACCCGCAACCCCGACTCTTGGGGGGCGAGATCCAAGGCCCGACGGTACTCGCTTAATGCCTCGTCATACCGCTCATCGCTCTCAGCAAGGGCTCCCAGCCGGGCGTAAAGGGTAGCATCTGAAGGGTCGAGTTCCATGGCCCTTAAGATCTCGCTCTTGGCCTCGTTGAGCCTCCCTAACCTTTGGGCCACTACGGCCAGTCGACGGCGATAATCCGCTTCCTGGGGAGCGAGGCGAATCGCCCTTCGGTACTCCCCAATCGCCTCCTCGTACCTACTTTGCTCTTCAAGCACCCTAGCCAACTGGCCATGAGCCTCCGCCTGCCGGGGTACGAGGCGGATAGTCTCCTTTAATTCCTGCTCCGCCTCATGCAGCCGCCCGAAGCGTAGGAACAACCTCCCAGCGTGGAGCCGATAGGTCGCCTCCCGGGGCGCGAGATCTATGGCCTTTCTGTAGGCGGCCAGGGCCTCCTCCCTCTCTCCTAGGCTCTCATAAGCGGCTCCTAGCCGATCATGAGCCAGATGAGAATGAGGGTTCAATCGAGTTGCCTCTTGCAACTCTTTGACACTTCGTCCCTCTTCGCCCAGGCTGTGATAGGTAGCGCCCAGCGAGGAGAGGTATTCAACCTCCTCGGGGGCAAGATCCCGAGCCTTGGCATACTCCTCCAGGGCTTTCTCGTACCTCCCTTGCTCCTCGTAGATGCGTCCCAACTCATAGTGCGCCGAGGCTCGATCTGGCGCTATAGCCAAAGCCTTCTCCACCTCCGCTGCCGCCTGCTCATACCGCTTTCCTCGTCGATAGATGCGGGCTCCCATCTCCAGATAGTTGGGTTCCCGGGGGGCCAACTCTTGGGCTTTTTGACACTCCGCTAGAGCCTCCTCGTAGTGGCCTTGGCGGGAAAGGATTTCGGCCAGCTCGCCATGCCAAGCCGCTTCCTGGGGAAGGAGTCCAGTCGCCTTCCTGAGACAAGATAGAGCCTCCTCTCCTCGCCCCAGACGAGCGGCCAGGGACCCCAAAGAGTGATAGTATTCTGCTTGCGGGTCGAGTCGGGTCGCCTGGTGGTACTCGTCGGCTGCCTCTTCCCACCGCCTCAGACTCTCCAACATGCTGCCCAACTCGTGATGCCAATCGGCCCTTTGAGGAGAGAGAGCCAAAGCCTCTCTCAGGCTCTCCAACGCCGCTTCTTTCCTCCCCTGGCGGAAGAGAACCCTTCCTTTCCCACAAAGGCAGGCCCCTTCCTGGGGATCGAGCCTGGCCCCTTCCTCGTAGGCCGCTAGGGCCTCATCTAGCCAACCCTGCTTCTCGTAAACCAAGCCTAACTCATAGGGGGTGGGGGCATGCCTATCATCAAGGAACCTGGCCTGCTCCAGCCTCTCCTGGGCCTCCCCGTATCGCCCTAGACGGCTCAAGGCTCTTCCCGCGGCATAATGGTAGATAGCCACCTCGGGCTCAAGGGCTATCGCCTGGCGGAAGGCGGTAAGAGCCTCCTCGTACCTGCCCTGTCCCTCGTAGGCCAATCCCAACTCGTGATAGGTGTCCACATAGGTGACCCCGGCGGCTTCTAGAGCCCCCTCCAACTCCTGGACCGCTTGGTCCAGTTGTTGCATCTCCCGGTAGACCACCCCTTTATTCCGCTTGAGGATCGTCTGCTCTGGCTTCGGACGGTCGCTCTCCTTGGGGCCGTACTTCTCAGCGAAACCCAATAGATCAAGCGATCCGTCAAGAGCCCGTTCCAGGCAGAAGGAAGCATCGGTGTACCGCCCCACCTTCTTGAAGGCCAAGCCCAACTGATAAGAGGTCCCTTCATCTATCTCCGGGAGGAGAGATTTGAGGAGCGAGAGGGAGCCGTCTGGGCTCTCATTCCGGGCCAGACAGAGAGCCACCAAAGAGGAACCGTTGCCGTTAGAAAGAAGACGGCGCAGGTAGGCCAGGCGATCGGGAGCGAAATTATAAGCCTGGACAATGGCTCCCTCCCACTCCTGGGTATTCCCTTTCCAGCCATTCCCAGCCAAGGCCCGGGCGGCGAAATACTCTTGCACCAAAGAGTGGAGAAACTGCACTCCTTCCCGATCAGGGGTACGCACCAAGAGACCGCTAACCATAAGCCTAGCCACCATCGGCTGCCGACCAGAGCCACCCTCAAGGGCTCCTCTATCCACCTTGGACTCGCCCGATTTGAGAGCCCTCATGGCTCCACGAGAGAGGGCTTCTTCTACTTCTTCGATTTCATCTTCCTTATATTTGGCCAAAAGAGCGCAGACGGCTCTCTCGATGATACGGGTGGCGTTCCACCAATCCCCCTCGGCTGCCGGATCGGCTAGGAGTTCCCGCAAACCACGCAGGAAGAGAGGGGTATGAACCAGATCCCAAAGTTCCGGTTTTGTACGGAGTCTCCTCTCCACCTCTAGGATCATACTCTCGGGTAACTGAAGGGAGAGATAGCGGCGGATATCCTCATCGGAGAAGCGTTGGATCTCTAGCGTCTTCACCTTCTCCAGCCAGCGGGCATAGGCCGGGTAATCCCCCTCTCGACAGGCGAGGACGAAACCCTTCGCCGCACTCAGTAGTCGCTCCAGTTCCTCTAAACAGTAATTATTGGTGACCTGATCTAGGTTATCCAAGAGGAGAAGATGCGGTTCCTCTAGGAGATAGTCCATGATGGAGGAAGAGGCCTCCAAACCGTAGTCGGCTAGAGCCCTGGTCACCATCTCTCTCAACCCCTCACCCGGGGCCAAAAGTGAGAGATCCAGGAAGAAGGAGTTCTCGTCCTGACGAGCGTGCTCGTAGGCCAAGTAGGCAAGAAGAGTGCTCTTCCCGGAGCCTGGCGCTCCTAGGATAACCGACCTCTCGCTGGCCTCTAGCGCCTCCATCCCCCTGGGAGCAATAGCCTCCCCGTCGGGAATCACCTCCACTAGTCGGAGAGGGACGTACCCTTCCATCACCCCCCTCAATTCGTCTTGGACGGCCTTCCGGTACCGCCTCAAGATAGGGGCAACCTCTTCGACGGCTGTTGCTTCTCTCGGCTCGCCGTCTCCCTTATATTCGGCCACTTGGCCACCTCACAGTCTAGTTGTCATCCAGAAGGCAACGACGCAGATCCCGACCCCCGCTATGCAGAGGAAGGCTCCGATGCCGGCCGCCGTGCGGATCAGTTGGCTTATCGCTTCCACCAGCCGGGCAGCGGAGTCGATGACCGGAGCCACGGCGTCCTGGGTCACGGCTCGGCCACTGATCCTGATCGACTGGTTGGAGAGCTGGCGCATGGCCTTATGGTACTCTTTAGCCATGATGATCCAGAGGCCGGAGATACTGGCCGCCACACCGATGAGGAAGAGGGTCGCGGTCATGGCTAGTTTGATCTCTGCAAGGCTCATCATCTTTCTCTCTCCTTTCTTTGGGCCCGCATAGCCTTGCGGACCAGTCTTTTCATATCCTCCATAGCGAAAGGCTTAGCGATATATCCCACGCCCATCTCTTTGGCTGCCGCCTCGGCGCCATCGGAGCCGTAGGCGGTCATGAGAATAGCCTGGGTCGAAGAGTTAAGGTTCCGGGCATGCTTCACCAGTTGGAGGCCATCCAGCCCCGGCATCCTCAAGTCGGCGATGACCAGATCGAAGGGGGCCCGAACTATCTTCACCAGAGCCTCGGCCCCCGAATGGCTCGTCTCCACACAGTAGCAAGGGTCGTCCGCCTCCAGGCTCTTCTGCAAGAAAAAGGAAAGGGTCCTCTCATCATCAGCGACTAATATCCGTATCGGTTTAGGGTTCATCCTTCCAGGCCCTCCCCCCATTCATGCCTACCACTCCTTCCACCTATATATTCTTGCAAGAAGCGTGCCAGGTCTTGAAACCCGCATTTACGAAAGGACGAAGGAGCCGCTGGCTCTCACAAAGAGACCAGCGGCTAGGAGGTTACACAACATATTGTGGCTTAAGCGCGAGTAGGGCTAAGGTCTAGCGTAGTAGAAGCGTTGCCGAACTCGTTAAAGTTGGAAGCAGCAAAGGGAGGCGTCTACTAGTAGACCCACAGAGGCTGGAAACGGCGGGGATAGTTTGGGGGTTTTTCCTTAATGGGGAATTTTGCACAAATCAGGACCGAAAAATCGGCCCCCATAACCACTAGTGCTGGATTTCAAACCCTACACCAGCATGTAGCGTCGCAGTTTACTGCGACGTTCTTCGTCCGAGGTGAACCCTTCGCTAAACGCTCAGGACAGGCTCGGACGTTACGTGTTGCTTCGCTATAATAGATGGGAGGGGGACTTGCCCCCTCCCATTTGGTTGGCAGCCTGCTCCCCTGGCCTGCCATCCCTAGATCCTGTCGGGTTCGGCCCGTCCTGGTACGACTAGGGCCAGGGGACAGGGCGTGCCAGGGGCCGAGGGAGGTAACTCCTGCCAGCATGGAGAACTTGTTATCTGTAGAGTCGTAGCTTGTCTGCGACGTGTTAGTACCGAGCATAGTAATTGTAGGGGAGGGATTTATCCTGAGACTTGTCGAAGGGCTTGTCCCCGCCCGAAAGACGGGAAACCACCAGGGCCTCCCCTACGTGGCTGACAGAAGCTACTTCTGCCGCCACCTTTGTAAGCCTTAACCCAGATCATACTTCTGCAAGGAGTATCTTAGAATATCCCGGCTTATCCCCAGGAGTCTAGCGGCCTGGCTCTGATTTCCGCCGGTCTTCCGCAGAGCCTCCTCTATCATCCGCTCCTCGAACTCGGCTACCGTCCTCTTGAGGTCTATCCCCTCCTCATCCAGGGAGACTTCTAGGCTGGGAACCAGGCGAGGGATTCTTTGCCTCTCTACTATCTCCGCCGGGAGGTATCGGGGCTCTATCTCCTCCCCTTCGCAGAGGATTACCGCTCGCTCTATCACATTTCTCAACTCGCGGACGTTGCCCGGCCAGCCGTACCCTCGCAAGAGGCGCATAGCCTCTTCGGAGATCCCCCTTACGCTCTTTCCCATAGATTCGGAAAACTCCGCCACAAAGGCTGCCACGAAGAGGTCTATATCTTTCACCCTCTCCCGCAGGGGTGGGACGCCGATGACCACCACGCTTAAGCGATAGAAAAGGTCCTCGCGAAAACCCCCCTCTTCTATGAGCCCTTTGATATCTCGATTGGTGGCGGCGATGATCCGCAAATCCACCTTGATATCCTTCGTCCCCCCCAGACGCCTCAGGCTCTCCCATTCCAGAACCCGCAGCAGTTTAGCCTGCATCTCCAACCGCATACCCGATATCTCATCTAAAAAGAGGGCTCCGCCATCTGCCATCTCGAAGATCCCCTTCTTCCGACGCTTGGCATCGGTGAAGGCTCCCGCTTCATAGCCGAAGAGTTCGCTCTCCAAGAGCGCCTCGGGGATAGCCGCGCAGTTGATGGCTACGAAAGGCTTGTCTCTTCGGTCACTCTGGCGGTGGATCGCCCGGGCGATCACCTCCTTGCCCGTCCCGCTCTCCCCCTGGATCAGAACCGTAGCCTTGCTAGGGGCTATCCTCTCCACCAACCGGGCGATGCTCTTCATCTCCAGGCTCTGCCCCACTATCCAGGTCAATTCCTGCTCCTTTTGAGTACGCAGCCTTCGGATCTCCTGCCGCAGAGCCCACGATTCCAGAGCCCGGGCTACGATGAGTTTGAGAGCGGTCAAGTCCGGAGGCTTCTCTATATAATCATAGGCCCCCAACTTCATCGCCTCCACGGCGCTGTCTATCGTCCCGTACCCGGTGAGCATCATCACCGGCATCTCCCCACCAGAGGCTTTTATCTCCTTCAAGACTTCTGACCCCTCGATATCCGGCAACTTCAGGTCCAGAAGGACTAGATCAACCTCGTTTTCATCCAGGAGTTTCAGCCCTTCGCCACCGGTCCGGGCTAGAAGGACCTCATACCCCTCCTCGCTCAAAGATTCCCTTAAGAAATAACTTAAGGTCTCTTCATCATCGATGATCAATATCACTCCCCCCATCCTCACCCCCCCATCGGTACCCGCACTATAAACACACTCC